>JAHCMI010000043.1 GCA_019192545.1 Rivularia sp. MS3
TCTCCCCATCTCCCCATCTCCCCATCTCCCCATCTCCCCATCTCCCCATCTCCCCCTCTCCAATTCCCACTCCCTATACATGATTTTTTTGGTATTTTATAGTTTTAATTGCAATTAACCCTTAACCTTAATCAAGGCTTGTCTCATGTCTGTACCCCAATATCTCAGCGGTAATCAAATCCGGCAGAAATTTCTTGAATTCTACGCTCAACGGGAACACCAACAACTTCCTAGTGCTTCTCTGGTACCGGAAGACCCTACGGTATTGCTGACGATTGCGGGGATGCTTCCGTTTAAACCGATATTCCTGGGACAGCGTACTCCAGAATTCAAACGTGCTACTACTTCTCAAAAGTGCGTTCGGACTAACGATATTGAAAATGTCGGAGTTACCAAGCGACATCACACGTTTTTTGAGATGTTGGGTAATTTCAGCTTTGGGGACTATTTTAAAGAACAAGCTATAGCCTGGGGTTGGGAAATTTCCACAAAGGTGTTTAATTTACCTCCGGAAAGATTAGCGGTGAGCGTATATCACGAAGATGAGGAAGCTTACGCTATCTGGAGAGATAAAATAAAAGTACCCGAAGCAAGAATTTTACGATTGGATGAAGATAATTTTTGGGCTTCTGGTGCTACGGGGCCGTGTGGGCCATGTTCTGAGA
The DNA here is from genome assembly GCA_019192545.1 of Rivularia sp. MS3. Lineage (GTDB taxonomy): Bacteria > Cyanobacteriota > Cyanobacteriia > Cyanobacteriales > Nostocaceae > Rivularia. Next base: position 666 of record JAHCMI010000043.1, read on the forward strand.
TTTTTTACGATTTTCACCCAGAGCGCGGCGATGAAAATATTGATTTAGATGATGATAGCAGGTTTATCGAATTTTATAATTTGGTATTCATGCAGTATAACCGCGATGCTGATGGTAATTTAACCCCGCTTGCGAATAAAAATATTGATACCGGGATGGGTTTGGAGAGAATGGCGCAAATTCTCCAACAGGTTCCTAATAATTATGAAACCGATTTAATTTTTCCGATTATTCAAAAAGCTGGTGAAATTGCCGGAATTGATTATGGTAAAAGCGACGAGAAAACCAAAACTTCTTTAAAAGTAATTGGCGACCATATTCGTGCTGTAATGCATATGATAGCCGATGAAATCCGCGCTTCTAATGTAGGAAGAGGTTATGTATTGCGTCGGTTGATTCGTCGGGTGGTTCGTCACGGTAGATTAATTGGGATTGAAGGAGAATTTACAACTAAAGTTGTTGAAACAGCAATAACTCTATCTGAAGGTGCTTATCCCAGAGTTAGGGAGCGAGAAGACGCAATCAAAGCAGAATTGCAAAGGGAAGAATCTCAATTTCTGACAACTTTGGAACGTGGAGAGAAATTACTTGAAGAAGTTATTAATAAATTAAAGCAGGAAAACAAAACCGTTGTTAGCGGTGAAGATTCTTTTAAGCTGTATGATACTTATGGTTTTCCTTTAGAATTAACTCAAGAAATTGCAGCAGAAGAAGATTTTACCGTTGATGTTGACGGCTTCAATGCCGAAATGGAAAAGCAAAAGAATCGCGGTAGAGAATCTTATCAAACTATCGATTTAACCGTACAAGGCGAACTTGATAAATTAGCAGAAAGCATCGAAGTTACCGATTTTATTGGTTATACCGAATTTTCAGCAACATCCAAAGTTGAAGCCATATTATTAGAAGGAATTTCCACCGAAGCAGCAGAAGCTGGAACCGACGTACAAATAGTTCTCGACAAAACCCCATTTTACGCAGAATCCGGGGGACAAATCGGTGATAAAGGCTATATCAATGGTGACGGAATCCTGGTAAGAATTGATGACGTAAAAAAAGAATCCGACTTTTTTGTTCACTTCGGACGCATCGAACGCGGTACAATCCGAGTAGGAGATTCTGTATCCGCTCAAATCGACCGCGCTTGTCGTCGTCGCGCTCAAGCTAATCATACCGCTACACATTTATTACAAGCTGCGTTGAAAAAAATCGTCGATGAAGGAATTTCTCAAGCAGGTTCTTTAGTTAACTTTGATAGATTGCGCTTCGACTTTAACTGTCCCCGCGCTATGACACCGGAAGAAGTACAGCAAGTTGAAGCACAAGTTAATAATTGGATAGCTGAAGCTCATTCTGCCAAAATTGAAGTTTTACCTTTAGCAGAAGCAAAAGCTAGAGGTGCTGTAGCAATGTTCGGTGAAAAATACGGCGACGAAGTACGAGTAATCGATTTTCAAGGCGTATCAATGGAACTTTGCGGCGGAACTCATGTAAGTAATACTGCCGAGATTGGAGTATTTAAGATAATTTCTGAAGCTGGGATATCTTCAGGTGTGAGAAGGATTGAAGCGGTTTCCGGTTCTGCAATCTTGGATTATCTCAACGTTAGGGATAATGTAGTCAAAGATTTAAGCGAACGGTTCAAAGTTAAACCAGAAGAAATCCCTGATAGAATTACTACGCTGCAAACCGAACTGAAAAACGCTCAAAAAGAAATTGAGAAGATTAGCGGGCAATTAGCCATAGCAAAATCCGACAGTTTATTAGAAACCGTTGAATCGGTAGGAGAATTTAAATATCTGGTTGCGAAAATGGAAGGAGTAGACGCAGATTCCTTGAAAACAGCAGCCGAAAGATTGCAGCAGAAAATCGGTAATAATGCAGCGGTTGTATTGGGTTCTCCGTTGGATGGTGGAAAAGTCAGCTTAGTTGCTGCATTTGGTAAAGAGATTAATCAAAAAGGAGTTCAAGCAGGTAAATTTATTGGTGCTGTTGCCAAAATGTGCGGTGGTGGAGGAGGTGGAAGACCAAATTTAGCCCAAGCTGGTGGTAGAGATGCTAGTAAGTTAGGGGAAGCATTGGAGAAAGCAAAGGGTGATTTGAAAGCTAGTTTGGGTTAGTTGAGTAGGTTGGGTTAGACGGACAAATAATTTTGAGCATAAATGCAATTAATTAAAATCCGTCGTAACCCAACATCGTAATTTGTGAGTAATTAGAGCATATTAAATAAATATTTGATGCAAGAAAGAATCACAATTGAATTAGAAGTAAAAACAGAATATTTTTATGAAATGATGGAATCCATTAAGAAGCGTCCGGGAATGTACTTAGGAAAATGTTCTATTACACGTTTACGCTCATTTTTAGATGGATATATAGGAGCAAGAAGGGATTTAGGTTTACCCGAAACAGAAGAAGAAACCGAATTTTATAAATTTCAAGATTGGATACAAGAAAGATTTGAGATTAAATCTTATTACGGTTGGAACGATATTATTTTGTTAAATTCCGTAGATGAGAGAGATGCTTTAAATAAGTTTTTTGATTTATTTGAACAGTTTAGGAATGGGGAAAGCGCTTCTAGATAATTGAGCAAATCAATATCTGTATACTTATTAAGAAGTATTCTAATTGGACAGATATGCTTAGTTATTCGTAGGTTGGGTTAGACGGACGAGTAATATTGAATGTAAATGTAATTAATTAAAATCCGTCGTAACCCAACATTACATTTAGCGGTAAATTTCACTAATAGATTAATAAAAAATGTTCTTTCTTCCACGAAAATATCAATGTTGGGTTACGACACGATTAACTCATTTTCTCGTAATCAACCAATTTATTGTCGTGTCTAACCCAACCTACGGAATAATAATAAACAACTTGATATGCTACTGATGGTTAAACGCTTGCAATATAGATATACAATATTTATCATCAAAATATCAATGTTGGGTTACGACACCATAAACTAAATTTCTCATCATTAACTAATTCATATTGGTGTCTAACCCAACCTACGCAATATAAAAATCAACCAACGCTACTTTAAAATAAGAATATTAGGTGAGTCAATTTAGTACCAAACCTCATAAAATATGACTGAACTACTTCGCCAAGTTGTTGCAGAAATCGAAAAACTTCCAGCATCTCAACAAGATGCAATCGCAACTCGTCTTCTTGCGGAATTAAAGGATGAGCAAGCTTGGGAAAAGCGCTTTGCAACAACTACTAATGAGCAATGGGATAAGTTAGCGCAGATGGTAAGACAGGAAATCGCAGATGGTGAAACTTCTCCACTTGATGATGTCTTCCCAGGTTAAACAATGAGATCGAGTGTAACTAAAAGTTTTCGCAAGCAGCTTGATAAATTACCAAAATCAGTGCAACAGCAAGCTGAAAAAGCTTATGAATTATGGCGTGAAGATCCTTATCATAATAGCTTACAGTTCAAAAGAGTGAGCCAACAACAACCGATCTATTCTGCTCGTATCAGTCTTAATTATCGCGTTTTGGGTTTGTTAGAGTCAGATGAACATATTTACTGGTTTTGGATTGGCTCCCATGATAAATATGATGAGTTACTTCAAAGATTGTAAGTCACGATTTTCCAAAATAAAAAACGATGCTTATCGTAACCCTTTCTGAAATATCGATGTTGGGTTACGACACCATAAACTAAATTTCTCATCATTAACTAATTCATATTGGTGTCTAACCCAACCTACGCAATATAAAAACCGACAAAAAACAAAAAAAGGATTGCTGATCGCAACCCTTGCAAAATAATCACCATCTACCCAAAATATTGATATTGGGTTAAGAAATAATTTACTTATTCAAAATAGCAGGTTTCAATTTTTCAACTGCTGCCATTGCTGCTTTTGTGTCGTCAGCAGATACTCCAGAGCTTGTCATTGCATCACTTAAATGCTTGGTAATCGCATCAAAATGTGGCTGTCCTAAATTCATCCCGCTGTGTGTTTGATCCATACTACGACCTTTATAATCTTTGGGACCACCTAAAATTAGAGAAAAGAAACCAATTTGGCGATCGCGCTGCTTTTCCATGTCAGTTTTGGCAAAAAAGCCGCTGACGGTGCTGTCTGCCAAGATGCGATTATGAAAATCATCGACCACTTTTTCAATGGTAGGTTGTCCGCCGATTTTTTCGTATAATGTACTCATTTCCTGTTCCTTTGAAGCGAATATGTACAGTTTTGAAGTACTAAACTAAACCTTTCCTTAGTAGCATTCAATTTCCAACTCCGTGACTAAAGTTTTGATAAAATGAATCACTCACTTTAGTTGTTATAAAGATTAGGAGCTTTCAATTGCTAAGTTTAGGTAAGGTAGTTTTTACTAGTTTTAACTTTTCGATTCCTGCATGTTTTGAAGTTGTGCAGTATCGTATTTCCAGATAATTCTCAAGGATTTTTATTTGCAAAATTCTTGAGTTTTTATCTTGACATAATTACCCTATCGCATCACCACGGCGTTGACGACAGTAAGCTATCGTATTCGTTTTTATCGGCATACTTATTTCACTATATATTATTTCTGCAAAACCATTGAATTTAAAGCTAATAGGGTATTTTGCAAGGTAAACAGTTGTCTAAAAAATATAATATTCGTTTAATATTTGGATGGAATATAAACCTCTCCGCTGTTTTGGAGAGGAGTTAGAATCAATTGAAAAATGCTATTTTCTAAATTTTCAATAAATAAACAAAGTCTATCAGTTACAAGTCCAAACTAATATATTGTTAGTATTCCTTACTCGCAACAAAAAAGGACTGCTCGTCACAATCCTTTCTCAAAAACAAAATATAAAATTGAAGCGATTTAAAACAACCGAAAAATAAACGGATAACGGAAAGGTTCATCCGCATTACCTAAAGTACAGTGCAACAATGCTGCAATTGTCAATCCCCAATGGAGTAGAAATCCAAAGGCAACTACGGGGAAAAATAAGATTCCACCAAGTCCAAATGTAAGAAAAGATAAAATCGCGATTGGTACTCCAACTACGGTAGCCCAAAACCAAACGTTGAAGTGAAAATTTATCGATTCTCTAGCGTTGCTTTTAACTACTGGATCGTCAGAAGTAAAATAAATGGCAATTGGAACGCCGATAGAAAATAATGTTGTACTAAAGAAAATCGCCCCATGACACAAACTTGATAGCAGTTTACGCTTATCAGAATTAAATGTAACTTCTTGCATCTGTTGGGTTCCTTAACTTGTTTTCTTAATCAAATTGTAACGAGTTTATAGTCAGATTCGTATTGAAGTTTACCGTAAATCGGTATATGAGGTTTACCGAACCGATAATATTATAAGTAAAACCGTTATGAGATTGATTGTAGGGAATTGTAGCCTCCGCAGAGGATTGCAAGCCTTTTCATAATTAATCTCATAATGTTGCATACTGATATTGGCTTAGTCATTATAGGCATATATATTTATAAAGGCCATTCAAAAGTTTTTTCTTTTAGGAGAAAATATAATTAAAGTAACGGTATTATATTAAACATCAGGTAACTATTTTGAACGCTAATACACAAGGCAGGGCTTTAAATAAATTTACTGATATTGCTAATCAATTTGAGACACCGGGAAAAGTAATTCAGGTAGAAGAATTTGGTCATGGAAACATCAATGGTACTTTTCTGGTTACTTTAGATTCTGTAGAAGAAAAGCATTTTATACTACAGCGGATAAATCAAAATGTATTTCGCGAACCTGTATTGGTAATGCGAAATATGACTACGTTTAGCAATCACGTGCGTCAACGATTACAGGATACTTCGCTGACTTTTAATCGTCGTTGGGAAGTGCCGAAGGTGTTGCTAACTCAAAATAATCAAAACCATTTTATCGATAGCGATAATTCGTTTTGGCGGGCCATTGGTTTTATCGATAATGCTGAAACTTTTGATACTATTGCAGATAATAAACATGCGAGTGAAGTTGGTTACGCTCTAGGCATGTTTCACAATCTGATTAGCGATTTACCTGTAGAAAACTTAGCCGATACTCTGCCGGGTTTTCACATTACACCTATTTATTTAAAACAGTATGAAAATGTTTTGATACAGTATGCTGCAACTGGCAAATCTCCGGAAGTAGAATATTGTTTAAAATTCATCAGTACTCGTAAAGATTGGGCGCATGTATTAGAAAATGCTCAAATGCAATCACGTTTGCATTTACGCCCGATTCACGGCGATCCAAAAGTAAATAACGTGATGATTGATACTCGTGATGGCAAAGCTATTAGTCTTATCGATTTAGATACCGTCAAGCCGGGATTAGTACATTACGATATTGGCGATTGTTTGCGCTCTGGCTGCAATCCTTTGGGAGAAGAAACCGAATTTTGGGAAAAGGTGAGTTTCAGTACTGATATATGTGAGTCTCTGTTAGGAGGCTATCTTGAAGTAGCGCGAGATTTTCTTGAAGAAAACGACTATTTATATATTTATGATGCGATTCGTTTGATTGCTTTTGAATTAGGGCTACGATTCTTTACAGATTACTTAGCCGGTAATGTTTATTTTAAAGTCAAACATCCAGAACACAATCTTGCTAGGGCTTTGGTGCAGTTTAAGCTGACTGAAAGTATAGAGATGCAAGAAAGTTCTATTCGGAAGATTATATCAAGGAAAGCAAATTAAGTTTGACTAGATTTTTTCAATTGTTAATTTATAAGCGCAAAATAGATGAATCGGAATTATGCTATCGTAATTGCGGTAAAAATGTGAATTTTTTGCATCTTTACGTTTAATTCGACCAATATTAAATTTATTCTAGGAACTATGAGAAGTCATAATTTTTCTTTGCAGTCATTCAAGCCTGTAAATATTGATTTGCAAATTACAGGTGAGGTAGCCAGAGAAAATCATATCTTAACCGTTCACTATATACTTAAAGGCGATTTAGATAAAATAGAAATTCCTCCGACAGAAAAACTCCCCATTCGTAAAAATGAACTTTGGGAAACTACATGTTTTGAGTTTTTTCTGGGAAGGCATTATTCTAGTCATTATTGGGAATTTAATCTTTCTCCAAGTGGAGACTGGAACGTTTATCGATTTGAAGATTATCGAAAAACAATGGAATTAGAAAATTCAGTTCATTCGCTGCCATTTAATGTTTTGCGAGATGCTAATGCTTTGTTTTTAGGATTAGAATTAGACTTACATGAATTAGATACTACCGTCAATGAAAACTTTGATATTTCTATTGCGACTGTAATTAAACACAAAGATGGAAATATCAGCTACTGGGCTGTAGAACATTGTGGACAAGAAGCGGATTTTCATTTACGAGAAAGCTTTCTATTTTACGTGTAATTAAGTAATGTGATTAACTTCATTACTATCAAAATTTGCTCAATCAAAAATTAACTACCAAATAATTTATCAATATCATCCCCTATCGAAGCGCCATGACGGGAGTTAACCCGTAAAGATGTTTGATTTGCAGATAAATTGTAAGTTAAGGGTTGAGTTTGAAATAAATTCTCTTTTCCTTCTTCTACTAAACTTTTGCTTTCAAACTTTTCCATGACAGTTTTAATTGCTGTAATTCTTTCTTTAATAGTGGGATGATTATCATCAAATTTGACTCCCGAAGTACGATTAAGTACAGACATTGCCCGCAAACATCCTTGTTTATCAAAACCTGCTCTGACAGAAGCTAGATAAGCAACTTTATCGGCTTCAAATTCATCTTTAATCTTTTGCTTTCTAATATTTTCTTCTAATTCAGCCGTCTTTTTCTCTACAATTGCGTTGATACGTCTTTGCTGCTTTCTAAATCTTCTACTATTGCGATTATCTAAAACACCATTCACAACTGTACCGATAGTTCCCCCAATTACTCTTCTGACAACAAAATCACCCACTGCTGCAACCGGAGATTTTCTTCTTCTTCTGTTTAAAACTTTTGCGATTGCTTCTTCTCTAATTTCAGCAATTAATTCTGCTTTCTCTAATTTACCAACAACTTCATGCCGTTGCTTGTGATGCGCCATTTCATGAGCAATCATGCAGGCTAAAGCCGAAGCATCACCACCTAATTGTTCCAAAGCACCATTGTAAATAGCTATCAAATTAGGATTTTTTGCAAAGGCTTGAGTATCATATTTTGCAACTCTGACAATTTGCCAAGGACGAGTATCGTATTCATTAGCACGTGCTATTCTATCGACAATCCGATAAACTGCGTAAAAATCCGGTGGTAATTGTGTTTTGGCATTATGATAAATACTATTTGTTGCAGAAGCCGCTTCTGCTTTAGTTGTTAATACGGTAGAAGTTAGCAAGCAAGCGCAAACTAAAGTAGCTGTAAATTTATTTTTGAGTATAGCCATTTCTAATTTATCAATTTTCAATACTTGATTCTTATCGCTTTATTGTATTGAAAAAAATACATTATTAATGTACGTGCAATTACTTAAAAACAAATATTTTGCTTTTTTATTTTGATCGAGACTTATGTTAATTCTGTATGAGGTTGCGCTTAATCGCCCTCACTCTGGAAGAGTGGGGCTACCCAAACAAAGCCCACCTCCGTGGGCTGAATTCGGCGCAGCTTTATAAAGAAATGGTATTACGCACTCGCTAGAATTTCATAGGGTAAAATTTTTCGTAAACTGAAAAACTAATTTCCATGCCCAAGCTTCCCCCAAAAGACTACATTCAAACTGTCCCTTTTCCAACCGAAATTAATTTACAACCCATCGGAATAGTGCGATCGCCATATAAAGAAAGGCATGGAACCCCCAGACAGTCGCAACTTCAAGCCGCGCCGTCAACTTATCAACCGGCACCAGCACAAATCGAACTTTTTGATAACATTCCCCAAGAAGCACTTAAAGACATGGAAGGTTTCGAGCGGATTTGGGTAATTGCATGGTTGCACTTGAATAAACATTGGAATTCTACTGTAATTATTCCACGCGGGCCGCGCATTCGCCGAGGAACTTTAGCAACTCGCGCCCCCCATCGCCCCAATCCCATCGGGCTTAGCGCCCCTAAATTAATCAAAATAGAAGGTTTAGTTTTGCACGTAGAAGGAATTGATTTACTTGATAACACGCCAGTATTAGATATCAAGCCTTATGTGAATTATTGCGATGCTTTCCCCGATGCTAAGTGTGGTTATGTTGATGAAGTTGAAAAAGCTTCCGAGCATGAAACGGATGTATTTGGAAAAACAAACCAATAGATTTTGGATATTAAATTTTAGATTTTGCAACTACTTTACATATAAGAAAAACACTCTGCGCTCTTCGCGCTTACCTTTGCTTTCCTCTGCGTTTAAAATCAATGTAATTCCGAATCAATTCGACAACCGCCAAACCTTAATTGATTTATTACCGCTACTGCTTACAAGAATCTTGCCATCTTGACTAAAAGCAATAGCATTAACTCCACCTTGTTTAGCCGAAAGAGTACGTAACTTTTTTCCCGTATTTACATCCCATAAACTAATTTCATAGGCATAACCACCGCTAGCAAAAGTTTTACCATCCGGGCTAATAGCTACAGAATCAACAGCACCAATTCCAACGGAAAACTCATGCGTTAATTTTCCAGTTTGAAGATTCCATATTCTAATATTATTGCTATTAGTTCCTTGAATTGATAAATGGCTATCATCGTAAGCGCTATTTATAAGATTTTTTCCGTCGTTACTAATAGCAAGGGATGAAACGGGAGTTGCATTTTCAGTTTGGGCATAGGGATTTGTTAAAGGCGGCGTTAGTGTTTGCAGCAGTTTTCCTGTAGCAGTATCGAATAATTGAATCGTGCCGTCATAATTACCGCTAAATAAAGTTTTACTATCTGCACTTATAGCTAAGGAAACGGTTTGAGCCTTTAAGGTGCGTTGTAATTCTCCGCTTTTTATATTCCAAAATTTAATAGTATTATCTCTACTTGCACTAACTAAAGTTTCTCCATCCCGGCTGATTATTATTGATGTAACTTCATGTTTATTTTGATTTAAAGTACGTAGCAATTTGCCAGTTTTCAAATTCCAAATTTTAACTGTATTATCATTACTGCCGCTGACTAATGTTTGTCCGTCGGGAGTAATTGCTACAGATGTGACACTATCTTCATGCTCTTCTAAAGTTTTGAGTAATTGCCCGGTTTGTAAATTCCAAATTTTAACCGTATTGTCATTACTGCCGCTAACTAAAGTTTTTCCATCAGGAGTAATTGCTATTGTTTGAACAGATTGAGAATGTCCCGATAAAGTAAAGATTACTTGATTAACTTGTTCTTGCTTACCAACAGGTTTTGCTGAAGTTTCGGTTGCTGTTGTAGACGGAGAAATTGCACAAGCAATATTAGAAGTAGTCAAAGCAATTATTGTTAGTAATTTTAATAATTTAAGACTTAATTTCATTATTTTAAAGAAAGAATTTTATATAGATATTGACTTTTTTCAATTAGATAAGGTTCCGTTGTTAAATTATATTAAATTGATTAAAAAGCTTACAAGTAACATTTCATAGTTACAAAATTAACCTCACCCTGTCCTTACGGACATCCCTATCCTTACTAAGGAGAGGGAATGAGGGTGAGGTTTTGAATGTATTGGATTGAACCATTAGCTTCAATAATTTAAAATTGCTATACTTGTTTCTTCCTCCCAGCAAAGGGATAATTACTCCATCGAAATTTAAACACGGGTAAAAACGATGGAGTACGATTTTCAGCAACTGGCTCAACTTTATAAAAACACTCTTCTCAATGATGTGCTGCCATTCTGGGAAAAGCATTCAGTAGATTGGGAAAAAGGCGGTTATTTTACTTGCTTGGATAGAACTGGTAAAGTCTTCGATACTGACAAGTTTATTTGGCTGCAAAACCGTCAGCTATGGCTGTTTTCTATGCTATACAACCAGTTAGAAAAACGAGCAGATTGGTTAAAAATTGCTGCAAATGGTGCAAATTTTCTTGCTGAAAACGGGAGAGATGAAGGCGGTAACTGGTATTTTTCTCTAACCCGCGAAGGTAAACCGTTAATCCAACCTTATAATATTTTTTCTGATTGTTTCGCGGCAATGGCTTTTAGTCAATACGCTCTCGCTTCCGGTGAAGAATCGGCAAAAGAAATTGCATTGCAGGCTTATAATAATGTTTTACGTCGTCAAGAAAATCCCAAAGGTAAATACAACAAAGCTTTTCCCGGTACTCGTGTGATGAAATCTTTAGCAGTACCGATGATTTTGGCTAATTTATCGTTAGAAATGGCTTGGTTATTAGAAGACGATACGCTACAACAAGTTTTAGATAAAACTGTAGAAGAAGTAATGGGTGATTTTCTCGATAAACAATGGGAATTAATGTTTGAAAATGTGGCTCCCGATGCTTCTCATATTGATTGTTTTGAAGGAAGATTAATCAACCCCGGACACGGTATAGAAGCGATGTGGTTTATGATGGATATTGCTCAACGTCGCGGCAATAAAGTATTAATAAATCGAGCAGTTGATGTAACTTTAAATATTATCGATTTTGCTTGGGATAAAAAGCACGGTGGTTTGTATTATTTCATGGATATTGAGGGAAATCCACCGCAACAGTTGGAGTGGGATCAAAAATTGTGGTGGGTACATTTAGAATCTTTAGTAGCTTTAGCAATGGGTTATCGTTTAACTGGCAGAAAGGAATGTTGGCAATGGTATCAGAAAATGCATGAATATGCATGGGCGCATTTTTCTGATGCAGAGTATGGGGAATGGTTTGGTTATTTAAATCGTCGCGGTGAGGTGTTGTTGAATTTGAAAGGTGGTAAGTGGAAGGGTTGTTTTCATGTACCCAGGGCTATGTATATGTGTTGGTTGCAGTTTGAGGAGTTGGGGTAGTTGGTAGTTAGAGTAATAAACCGCAGAGAGCGCTGAGGGCGCAGAGGAAGAGGGGAAGAGAGTTTAGATGTAAAATAGCTATTAAAGAGTTTAAAATCATTGAATAAATCTTTACTTTTTTCTACCAGTGTCTGCAAAAGATATTTTTCATGAATCCGTTAAAAATGCTCTGCAAAAAGAGGAGTGGTTAATTACAGATGACCCATTAAAGTTTAAATTTGGAGAAGTTAACTTTAGAATAGACTTAGGGGCAGAAAAAGTTATTGCAGCAGAAAAAGCGGGAGAAAAAATTGCTGTTGAAATCAAAAGCTTTCTAAATCCTTCCGCAATTACTGATTTTTACAATGCTTTAGGACAATTTCTTAGTTATCGTCTTGCATTGCATAATAATCAGCCTGAGCGAGTTTTATATTTAGCAGTTCCTTTGGATGTATATAAAACTTTTTTTCAGTTATAATTTTCACAAACTGCAATACAAGAATACAAACTTTTATTAATTGTATATGACCCTATAAAGGAGATAATTGTACGGTGGATAAAATAGCAAAATACCGTGATTGTGTTATCAAATTACTAACTAGTTATACGAGTGATGACGTTTCTAATAATGAAGTCGAAGTTCAACTAATATTAGATACGGAAAGAAACCATTATCAGTGGATGAATGTAGGCTGGGAAGAGTTAAATCGTATTTATCGATGCGTAATGCATTTCGATATTAAAGATGGAAAAATCTGGCTTCAACAGAATTTGACAGATTTAAACCCTGCTGAGGAATTAGTTGAAATGGGAGTACTTAGAGAAGATATTGTGTTAGGCTTGCAAGCTCCTTATAAACGTCAATATACCGATTATGGTGTTGCTTGAAAAATTCACTATACTGCCGCAATTGAACTAAAATTATATTCACATCAATTTAAAGTCTTCTCAAACCGTCGTCAATACAAATAGTTATGTCATCTCCAGCAATCGCTACTGTAGTAAAAATGATAGAGTCTCTACCGGAAAACGCACAAAATCGTGTTTTAGAGCATCTTCGCGAATATATTCAAGAATTAGAACAGGAATTAAAGTGGGAGCAGTCTTTTAAGAAAACCGAATCAAATTTGATTGCTGCTGCTAAACGTGCTAAGCAAGAAATTGCTGAAGGTTTATCAGAACCAATGGATTACGACAAGCTATGAATTCAGCAACGCTTCCTTCTTTTTGGGAAGGTTATCGCGAACTTGATAAAAAAACTAGACAAAGTGCAAGAAAAGCTTATCATTTATGGAAAGATAATCCTTTTCATCCGTCTTTACATTTCAAATGTATAAATAGTGATGAAGATATTTGGTCTGCACGGATTACTCGAAACTATCGAGCGCTTGGTATTCTTGAAAATAATACTGTAACGTGGTTTTGGATTGGCAAGCACGACGATTACGAAAAATTCTTTGGGTAATCTGGTTATGGAAGCATCAGAAATAGAAAATAAGCGCGGTTTTGATTTAAATGATTACCCTGGTTCTTTTGGTTATGTTTTGGTAAAAGCTGGTATTGATGAAGTTAGTTCAACCTTAGCTAAATTAAAATCAACAACTGTTATCAAAGATGTTTACAATAATTCTACAGAATGTTCGGATTACGGTTATCTAGTATGGCAATATTTTGGTCATGAATGGACGATGTTTGAATATGGAGTTTGTCAATCGGAATTTCCTCAAAAAACATCACGTATTTTAAAAACCGATACTATTTATTATGAATATGAAGATACATCGGATTGGGAAGGATATACTTTTTTCAGAAATGGTGTAGAGATAGAAGGTTATAGTTTTGGTCTGGATTATTTTGAAGAAATGGCTGAATCAGCAGAGTATAGGGGAGAAGAATTCGATTTACAATTACAAACTTATTATAATGACTATATAAAAGATGAAGATAGAGATTACTTATTTTCCTTTAAAAGTACTATCAGAAATGCTTCCGATAATGAAGTCAAAAATGAAAAACAATTTGTGAATGATTTTTTTATTAGTCAAAATGCTTGGTTGCCGAGTTATGATTATATGCCATATGTTGACGAAAATGGTCAAATAGATTTACCAAAATCTTTATTTGTCAGAGTTGATCTTGTTAAAGTGAAAGTTTAATTTAATATTTCTATTTTCTAACCAACACCATACCCTGCATACTCTCTCACATATTCCGGCTGCAAACCAATTACAATATCTTCCTTATCTACACCCATTTTTACCAATTCTTCAGCTAAAACATCATCAGTTTGATTGCGTTGAATCCAGATTTTTCCATCTTTAATATCAAAATGCATCACGCAATTATAAATACGACGATGTTTATCCCATCCCAAATCTACAACTTGGTAATGGTCATTTTTCGTATCAAATATAGTTTGAACTTCAATTTCACCATTTACCGGCGGATATTTACTGTATTCTGTTAAGATTTTTTGAATGCACTGACGATAGAATTCTAGTTTATCCATTTTACTATTACCTCTTCCACTGGGTCGTATACAATTAATTTTAATTGATATTGCTTAATAACTGCTTTTGGCAAATCTCGTTGAAAAAATGATTCATAAGCATAAGTAGGTACTGCTAAATATAAGATACGTTCTTTGTCTTTTTCATTTAAAACTAAACGGTAATTCAAAAACTGTCCTAATGCTAAATGAAAATCAGATAAAGCAGAATCACTTAGAAAACTTTTTATTTCTACTGCAATCTTTTCATCTTTCTTTTGAGCCGCTAATAACCGCTCTGCACCTAAATCAATTCTAACTTCGTCTTCTTCACCAAATTCAAGAATTAAAGGGTCATTTGTAATTACCCATTCTTCTTTTTTAAGTCCTTTTTTCACAGATTCATGAAACTTATCTTTGGCAGACATTTATCTTAAAAATCTTTGCTATTCTAAAATAGAAGTATATAACTTCGTAATGACGCAATTACTTTACCTTTACGTAAGTCCTATAACTCTTAAATTAACATAAGTTACTACTGACGTTAGGGTTGACATACAATTTAAACTAAAAGCAGTAATTCATAACCCCACATGACTGTTGTCACACCAAAACGATTTACAATCGACGAATACCATCGACTAATTGAACTCGATTTTTTTGCCGAGGGAGATAGAATTGAGTTAATTCGGGGGGAACTGATTCAAATGGCTGCAAAAGGAACATTTCATAGTGTATGTAGTTCGATTCTTTGCCGTCAATTAGATAGACTTTTAGGAGATAAAGCAGTCATTCGCGGACAAGATCCAATTACGCTTTTAAATAACAGCGAACCCGAACCAGATGTAGTTATTGCTAGGGGAAAAGATGAAGATTATCTTGCTCATCATCCCTACGTTGAAAATATTTTATTAGTTATTGAAATTTCCGATTCTACTTTAGAATATGACCAAACAACCAAATTAACTTTATACGCAGAAACCGGAATTATTTATTATTGGATTATTAATTTACAAGTTCGTCAACTTGAATGTTACAGTCAACCTTATCAAGATAATCAAGGTGAATTTAATTATTTGAATAAGCAGATTTTTCTTCCAAATAATTCGGTATCTATTCCTAGATTTGAAGATGCTTCGTTGGAATTGAGTCGGATATTTCCTTCTGAAGAATATAGTTCGTAGTTGCGCCGTCTTCGCCAAAACTCTGAGCTTAGCACTAGAGTGTAACTACGAAGGAATTTACTTTAGCGCTAAGCGTGTAACTACGAACTACATATTTGGCGCTGTAAGCGTTCACGAAGTGAGTCGTTAGACTAAGCTTTCTCGCAGAGTAGCGCAACTACGAACGTTTTTTATAACTGCTCACTGCTTACTGTTAACTGATAACTGTTAAGATTCTCTCCCCGAAGCCCAGGTATCTCTCCACTTAACTGTACCTTCGCTGGCAATCACCCAGCGACGAGCTAACAAGTTTTCTCTTAAAGGTGAAATTCCTTCCCGCAATATCACATATTTATAGCTAATTAGTTTGCCAGCGCTTTCATTAAAGGGGATTTCGGCGAACCAAGTATTTGAGTTAATATACTCCAAAGGATATGCTTTTTTGATATCCCAATTACCCAATTCGGGACAATCCCCAATTACAACTAGTCTTTCACCTGGTTGGGTTTGCACTCCATTTAGTTGCGCTCTTACTAATGTTTGCGCTTTCAATCTTTCCCCTACATGACTGATAACTATCGCTTCTTTTGCACCAAGTTCTAAATTAATAATTTTTCCATCTACAACTTCAAATTTACGCCCAGTTAACACGCAAGTATGTTCTCTATCGGGTAACTCGGTATCAACTTCTTCTATAGTTACAGCATCACCTCTATTTAAAGCTACGAAACAGCGAGAGCCGTTGTAGCGACGCACGTAACAGAAGACATCGGGGGTAATATATTTTTCCCACTGACTACCCATCGATACCGCAGGATTCAAACGACGCAACCCCGAAAGCTTCCGCACATCCCAATAAATAGCGGTTTCAGTATCCCAATTTTCCATCATCGGACGGTTGTAGGGGTCGTTATTTCCGTAGATGTTATCATCTGCATTGGTATCGTTATGCAGATATTGTTCGGTACCGTAAAATAAGCAGGGAATTCCCCTACTAGTCATTAAGAAATCAACCGCCAAGCGTAAATTATCAATATCCGGGTTAAGACTTAAGAAGCGATGCATATCGTGGTTATCGATAAAAGTTATCAATTCCCGCGAACCATTGTAGCGATAATCCTGTTTTAAAATATCATTTACTAAGTAAAAGCCAGCTTCGTCATTTGTTCCTAAAGCTTGTCGCAGTGCCATGCATAATCCAAAATCTAGGATTGTCATCCCGGAATTATTGGCAAATTCCACAGAGCGATCGTCATCTGGGCGGCTGTAAATCCATTCTCCGAAGATAAATACATCCGGTTTGTGGTTGTACATTTCGCTGTTAAATTCTTGCCAAAACCAAATCGGCATATGTTTAACCGTATCTACCCTCAATGCATCAACACCTCGATCCAGCCACTGCTTAATTGCTGACTTGATATAACTTCTATATTGAATATTATTCTCGTTAAAAGTTGCTAAACCTGACAATTCGCAGTTTTGTACTTGCCATTCATTTTCCCAATCGCTAACTTCACCGTAATGATGATACCAATGCTCTTTATCATCGTTGAAGTCAGCAATTTTGACTCCATCATCGTACAACTCACCTTTACTACCACCGGTATCGGGGCTGCTATGATTGCACACAATATCTAATATCAGCTTCATATTGCGGTTGTGCAATTCTTCGATTAATCTATCAAAAACTGTATTTCTAGTATCTTGGGTTTTATTCAAAGAAGGCTCGTCATCCGGTGCAATGTAACGGGGATTCAATCTTTTAAAATCCTTCGTCCAGTATCCATGAATTGCCGCACTTTCAATAAATAATTCTTCAACTTGCTCGAATAAAGGAGTTAGCCAAATCGCTGTAACTCCCATGTTTCTCAGATAATCTAACTTATCAATAATTCCTTTTAAATCTCCACCCCAGTATTTACCCCATTCTTTTCTATCTGGATCGTAAAGTTCCGAATTAAACCCTTTATTATTTTTGGGATTGCCATCGTGGAAACGGTCAACAACAATAAAATAAATGGTTTCCTGACGAAATTCAATATCCCTAGTATAGAGAAACTCCAAGTCAATATCAGCATCGGAATCTGGAGTTTCAACAATAGCTTCTACTTCTGCTTGAGGATTCTTTACATTGTACTGAGAATCTGAGGCACGAGATGGAGGAGTATTTACCATAGGAATTTATTTCATTTATCCTTATTTACTTAAGTAGTTCAATCGCGCTTGCAATAAATCCGCATTTTTACTGTTTTTCTTTTTCCGTATTTTATTGATTAGATAGTATCTAATTACTCATCTAAATTCAATAACTCCTTTAATACAGCTTAGTCTTCATACTTAAGATAGATATTTTATCTAAAGTGGTAGAAAATATATTTAGTATTTTAATATTTGAGCTTGAACAGCCATATTGCCTTAGAGGATGGGCGGAAAAGTATAGTTTTTATCGCAATCCTGGGATAATTCCCCCTCCCCCCCTTAAAAAGGGGGGTTAAAGTCCCCCAATTTAGCGGGGGATTTAGGGGGATATCAACCGTTTCGAGTATAATTGATAGCTTCAAAAACATCCTCTTACACCTAGCCGAAGGTAGGTGTGCAGGCTTGACATTAAGATAAGCGTAAATTTCTCTACAATCAGTTTTTAATCGGAATTTTGATAATAAACTCGGTTCCAGAATTAACAATAGATATACATTCAAGCGAACCTTGATGCTTTTCTTCTACAATTTGTCTTGCGATTGATAAACCTAACCCGGTTCCATTTCCAACAGCTTTAGTAGTGAATAAATGGTTAAAAATCTGCTTTTGAATATTTTCTGGTATACCGGGGCCATTATCTTGAATATGAATAGCAATTTGATTTTTTCCGATTAATTGCTCTGTAAAAATTGTAATTATATTTGGTTTTTCCTGAATTTCTTCAAAACTGCTGCCTTCGTTATAATCTTCTAAAGCATCAATTGCATTTGCTAATAAATTCATAAATACTTGATTTAACTGTCCAGGAAAACATTCTACAGATGGTAAATCTCCATATTTTTTAATAATTTCAATTTCCGGACGTTTATCATTAGCTTTCAAACGATGCTTTAAAATTAAAATTGTACTATCAATGCCTGCATGAATATCGAAACTAATTTTGCTATCAGTATCGGCTCTGGAAAAAGTTCTTAGAGATGTACTAATATCTTGAATTCTATCAGTTCCTAATTTCATTGACGCAATCATTTTAGGTAAATCTTCTAGCAAAAAATCTAAATCAATTGTTTCTGCGTTTTCTTCAATTTCTGATTCCGGTTCTGGATAATATTGCTGATATAAATGTAAATGACTAATTAAATCCTGAATATATTCATTTGCATGATGTAAATTACCATTTATAAAACCAACTGGATTATTGATTTCATGTGCGACTCCAGCAACTAAATTACCTAATGCTGACATTTTTTCGCTTTGCACTAATTGCGTTTGAATCTGCTGTAAATCTTGCAAAGCCTGTTGAGCTTGTTTTGCATTAGTACGAGCTTGATTGTAGAGTTGTGCTTGTTTGAGAGCAATTATTAGTTGTTCTTTGACTTGTTTAACTAATTCGATTTCTTCCTGCGTCCAAGAACGTGGATTGCTACAAGCACACAAAATAATTCCGACATTTCCAGAATTATGAGTAAAATTTTGAATCAAAACAGAATTTAAATTATTATCGCCAAAAATATTTTTGATAATTGGTGCGTTGATTTCGGAGATATTGTCTATCGTCTGATTAGTTGAGTTAATAATTTTTTCTAAAAAACATTTTGTATCTTGGGTAAAATGCGACTTTGAAAAAATAGCAAATTCCGATTTACTTACTCTTTCAGAAACGATATCCCAGTTATAATTGTGATTATTACAGTCATACCAGGAAAAGCTACAGTAGTCTAAATTTAGTATTTCATAAATTTCTTTAACGCAATTCTTGAAAATATCGCTTAGTTCAAGAGAGTGAGTAATTTGACTGGATAAACGACTTCTGAGCAAATCTTCACGCTGAGAAAATTCTTTTAGCTTCGCTTCTGCTTGTTGACGTTCTAATATTTCATGAAAAAATTCTTGATTAGTTCTTTCTAATTGACGGTGAGCATAAATATAATCCAGAATTAATCCAGTTAACGGTACTAAATAAGCAACAATCTTCAGAAAATGAGCAATATTAAAATGATTATCAAATAAAGCACCAGAGCCAAAAGCCATGTGTGCTTGAGTCGCAATATTAGGGATAATACTAATAATTAATGCGTAAGAAAATAAACTGGGATATTTTTTGTAAAAACGGGGATATATAAAAATACCACTAATCACAAATAAAATAAGCGGTAAAATATCCCAAGGACGAGTAATTAATGATTCAGGAAATAAAGTTTGGGGAAGTTGTTCGCTTGTAGCACAAATATGGATAACCATATAAGAAAGTACGCCAAAGCCAACACTCGTTAATACTACAAAGCCAAAATTACCGCGATTTTTTTTTGGCTTGTCTAACATAAAAAAACTAATACCTACGATTGTTAATGAAGCATTAGCAAGACGACAAATTGCCCAAGTAAAAGGAATTAAATTGCGATTGTCAGCAACAGCTTCAATTAAGCGGTTGGCTGCTAAAGTATGGAAAGCATCCATCATTCCCGAACAAAACAAAGTCACCCCCAGAATCGGTGTAGTTACATCTGCCTTGATTTTGAAATGAGCTAAAGAGAAAATGACGGTAAAAATTGCCGCACAGAAAGCACTCCATTCCAAAATGGTATGCACAAAGCTTCCTGCGAGACTACGATACATAATTTCTTTAACTTGAAATGCTTCGCTGACTTGCTCAATTAAACTTAAATCTGGTGGTGCTGGTGAAGCGAAATCGATTCCTGCAAGATTTAGAGTCAAAGGTAGCAAGCTGATGGAGCAAACTAACCATATTGATAATTTAGGTAGTCTTGGAACTCGATAAGATGAAGTATGCACAACAAAAATCTTTGGAAAAAGTTACTAGCAACTGTTTCAGGCAAAACCTTAGTATTTGAGCCTTATTGTTAGTATTCCCGGAAAATTCAGCGATTTAACATCATACAATCTAAATTCTGAAGATTTAGCAACTCCGATAAATCAAAATTATCGAAGCAGGCTTATAAGTAATTAATTCAAAAAAACCGGCAGATTTGAGAAGATTTATCAAAATTTCCAATTTCGGAAAATTATGTAACTTGGTTTTCTTTTTTACAACTTTTAGTTGCTGCTTATCTAGCTTGGAAAGTTTACAGATCGAGGAAATCGGATGCAGCTATAAATAATTCAATTCTTAATCGCAGTTACAACTTCTGGGCTATAGTCAGTTTCGGCTTTATATTTCTAGGTTTAGATGAGATATTAAAAATTCATGAAAACTTAGATATATTCATTCATAATGTATTTCAGATTCAAGAAACAGATAGTACAGATAGAATAGATAGCTTAATTGTGTTGCTGTATGCTTTATGTGCTGGAGGAGTAATATATTGGGCTAAATCTGAAATAAGAAAATTTAAATTAGCATTACCTTTATTTAGTCTTGGTTTGTTTGTAACATTTATGATGATATTTTTTGATTTAATCACGGATTCAAAAGATGTTGCTTACTGGCTAATTAGCGACAAAAATGTAGCTTATATAGTTCATCGCGGTATTAGCATAATCGAAGAAAGCTGTAAAATTTTTGCAGAAGGAATATTTATTATTACTCTTCATCGCTGTTTAGAAATATCAAAAAAACAAAAACATTTATTTAGACAAGTCGTTAGAGAAAAAGTCCATTAGGGTATTATGATTAATTAGTTACTGCGTGACGGAATTGTTTTGTGATTATATTTAATCACTTATTTTATCTGTCACATACCTGACAATTATTCATGAGCAGCAATAAAAATGATTGAAGCAGGTTTTTTCGTTTTAGGGTTAATTGGTTCTCGGCATTCTAAAATTGCAAAACCAGCAGATTTTAATAAATTTATCCAGGTTTCTAATTTACGAAAATACCAAGGTGCTGCTGTTCTAAACTCAGTTTTAAAACAATTCCATGATTCTTCTCTCCATCCATCAATATAAGGCGATTCCCCACAACCAATTATTGGATGCAGGGTTTGAATAAACAATAATTTATTGTTTTTCAATAAACTAGGGATTGAATGAATTAAATTATCTACAGTTTCTTTGCCTAAAAGAGAAAAATTACAAACAGCAGCATCAAACTGAGTATCTTCAAAAAGCCCCTTTTTGATAAGGGAAGTTGGGGGGATATTACTATTTACAATATCTTCGTAGCTTGCAACCACAAATTTGCCACGATTGATTAATTGCGCTTTTTTAATTAATTTATCAACCCCATCAGCACCCCAAGCTTCTATTCCTTTGATAGTCAAATTGTGAGTTAACCAACCTTCACCACATCCAATATCAAGGATTGAATCAGGAGAATAGCTTGTAATTGCATCAACAATCGCTTGATTAGTAATTAATTTTCGGCTTTCTATTTCATTATTTTCAATCGTAGTTATCCAAGAGTCGGCATTTTGATTCCAACTATCTATAACTAATTTATCGTTAAAATTTGACATCATGTAAATCCCCTCAACCCCCCTTATTGAAGCAGGGTTATTTCTCTAGTTCCCAGGTTCAACCTAGTACTCGAACAAGCCAAAATTGCTGGGTGAATATAATTCGTAATTCGTAATTCGTAATTCGTAATTAAGCCCCATAAATACAATTTAGGGGCTTCAACAGAAGCCTAATTGACATCCACGGATAAATCCGGGGGCTTCCAACCATTAATTTTTCACCGGTGAAAGAAGGAAGTAGCAAGTAGTAAGTAGTAAGTAGTAAAAACAATTACCCCTGCTTTGTTGACTTGATGGACTACTAGTACTCTGTCCCGTTAGTTTTGATGGGCATATCGTAAATATAAAAAATATTTTCTTCCCCCACTCCCCCACTCTCCCCCTCTCCCCCTCCCTGCCCTTACCCGTCAATTTTAATGGGACAGACCACTAGTACTCCACCACATTAATTGTGCGGGGTTATAAACTCTCTTTTAAAAAAAACCGCAGAGGCGCAGAGGGCACAGAGAAAGAGGATAAGAAGGATTAATCTTGTTCGCAATGAAATTGGTGTTACCCCTCATAACTTATGTGGTTGAGTACTAGGAATTAACTTGTAAAGCCTGCCTTTATCTATTTTTGCCATTTTTGAGTAGCTAAAGCAATTCTTTCTCCATATCTTTCTGCACTCAAAGCATCACCGGGATCTAGATATGGTGGCTTACCGCTCATATCGAGTGCTGATTGCCCCATTACTCCCATAAACGAACCCAGACGATTTACACCATCATCTTTACCAAAATACTTGCTCGGTAAATCACCAATACCTACCCAAATCATACTTTGTTGCGCTGCATGAATCGCTAAATACAGCAAAGTCCCTTGCTTATCACCGCTCAAAGAACTCGAATGAGTGAAACCTCCCGCAATTTTATCCTTCCATTTCTGCTCAAACCAAACCCCTGCACCATCAATAAAACATTTAAATTGTCCGGCAACACCACCCATATAGGTAGGTGAACCAAATATAATCGCATCAGCTTGATTTATCTTTTCTATCATCGCATCATCCTGCCAACGCCCATCGGTAATTTGTTCGCCAGTGATACGCAATAATTCCACGGTGGAACCTTCAACCTTTTTAGCACCAGCAGCAACAGCTTCAGCCATCAAATGGGTATGTCCCATCCCAGAAAAATAAACGATCGCAATATAAGGCATAAATATTTTATGTTTCGTCATACAAGCATTTCCACGCTCATGACTGTAATAAAATTATTAACCGAAGTAAAGTAGTTACCTAAAAGTAAGTATTAGGGAATAGGGGATTGGGCATGGGGGATAGGGGATATTAAGAAGCGATGATTTAGGAGTAATGAGTAATGAGTAAAACTAGTTATCTTTTCCCTCGCTCTCTCCTTCTCTCCCTCCCTCACTCCTATGCCCAATGCCCAATCCCCAATCCCCCATTACCACTTCTCCCCAAACGGACGTAAATCTAATTCAAACGTCCAAGCTGAAGGTTTTTGTTGAGTTAAAAAGAATACTGAATCGGCAATTTCATCGGATTTCATAAAATAGTCTTCCGGCTTATCTGGCATCCATTGACGAGTTTTTTCTGAATTAATTACACCATCAACAATAATATAAGAAACGTGAATCTTTTGCGGATCTAAATATCTCGCCATCGATTGCGCTAAACTTCTCTGAGCAGCTTTTGCAGAAGCAAAGGGTGTAAAATTAGCACCACCTTTAACAGATGCAGTTGCTCCAATAATTACAATATTTCCTCCGCCGTTTTTACGCATTTGGGGAATTACCTGTTTGGCAACAGCAAATAAACCTCTACTATTAACTTCCCAAGCCCGTTGAAAATCTTCTACCGTCGCATCATCTATGTTTGCAAAAGCACCAGCACCGGCGTTATAAACTAAAACCGATATTGTCCCCATCTCTGATTCAATTTTATTAAATACTTCTGCTGTTTTATCAATTCCTGTAACGTCGTATTGATATGCTTTTGAATCGGGTATTTCCTGGCTTAATTTTTGTAAATAATCGATATTTCTGGCTAACATTGCCACTTGATAACCCTCACCGGCAAACTTACGAGAAAAAGATTCACCATTACCCGCACCAACACCAACTACTACACAAACTGGTTTACTCATTGGATTAATTCCTTTAATTCTTTACTCGAAAATATTATTTACAGATTATCGTCATTCCGCAATCGCAATAGTTTGTAGAGATGCGATATTCATACACATTCTCAACCTCACCCCCCTTAACAAGGAGAGGGGTGCCGGAGGCGGGGTGAGGTTTTAAACATTCATAAATCCACCATCAACAACCATGTCAGAAGCAGTCATGTAAGAAGAATCGTCGCTAGCAAGGAATAACGCAGCTTTGGCAATCTCATCCACTTCTCCTTCCCTATGTAAAGGTGCTGTTTGTACAACTGCATCGATGAATCCTTCAAATGCACCTTCAGGTAAATCAAGTTTATTCTGAAAATCTGTTCGCACGATACCAGGGCTTAGTGAATTAACCCGAATGTGGCGATCGCCCAATTCCGCAGCGAAGGAACGAGCAAAGGAACGCACCGCTGCTTTTGTGGCAAAATAAATGCTTCCAGTGGCTGCTCCCTTCTGATTTACGGCAGAAGCATTCAAAATTACGCTGGCTCCCGGATTCAACAATCCTACTAATTTTTGTACCGTGAAGAAAACACCTTTGACATTGATATCAAATTGATTGTCGTAGAATTTTTCATCAACTTGCTCTAATGGTGAAAAATAACCACTGCCAGCATTGGCAAATAGAACATCGAGCTTACCAAATTCTTCTCTGACTCTAGTTGCTAATCTATCCAAGTCGGTAAGAGATAGCACATCTGCTTGAACTGCGATCGCATTGCTTCCCAATTTCTCAACAGCTTCTCTTAATCTCTGTTCATTACGTCCAGTAATAATTACTCTCGCCCCTTCCTCAATAAACTGTTTAGCCGATGCAAAACCGATACCAGTAGTACCACCAGTGATAACCGCAGTTTTATTAGTTAAACGTCCCATAATTTTTTCTCCTTGTTTAATTATCTGAGTGAAGACTTGTTCTCATTCGATTTAATACAAACGTGAAGAACCTGTTTTTCTCCTCTGGAAAAATCTCGAACCTTTGGCTCGCTTTCAACTTTGATATAAAATCGAGATTTTCTGTTCTTACTTGCAAACATTGTTTAATCCTGCTATTTAAATCAAAACTTAAACCAATCAGTCTAGGTTTTGCCAAAAAAAATTACATCTGCTTCAGCGCTTTGATAGTAGTCAAAACCACGCTTTGAGGAATAGTTTCGCTATCTAAAACCCTGCCTACGAGAGCCATTCCCTGAGTTGTACAAAGCAGCATTCTTGCTAAATCGCGAGCGTCAGCTTCCCTGCTTAACTCCCCTGCTGCTATAGCTCTAGAAAAAGCTTCATAGAAAATGTTCTCCAACCTGTCGAAATAACTGCGTAACACGGGAGCAATTTCGACATCGCTAGTATCAAAATCCGCAGTACAGGTACCTAGGAGACAGCCTTTACTACCAGATTTACCGTGAGTTTTTTGCATACTTAGTAAAAGCTGCTCGATATTCTTCAACGGTGAACCCGATACCGACAACTGTTCCTTAATCGAACGGAGATTAGTTTGAGCGTAATGTTCTAAAGCCTTGAGAAATAAAGCTTGCTTGTTACCGAAGGTGTCGTACATACTTTTACGACTGATGCCCATATTTTGCAACAACTCGGCAAGACTAGCAGCTTCGTAACCCCGCGCCCAAAACACCTCCATCGCTTTACTTAGAGCCATTTCTGGCTCAAATTGTTTGTTTGGTCCTCTGCTCATGTTTTAACAGTAACAAACTTAAACCGATTGGTCAATGTTTTTTTGAAATTAATTTTTGACGAGTGTTGAGGTACTATCAGTAGTAAGAATATAGATTACTTTTTATTCCTACTGTAAATTATTCTTACTTTCGAGGTTTTGTTGCAGAAAATTGATAGCGGTTTATCAAAAGTTTCAAAAATACAGGCTAATCAAGTACGAACAATTTCCAAGCAACGTATTGAAGAAGAAGTCTTGGAAGTTTGAGTCAAGAAATAATGCAACTGGTAGATGCAGCGTTAAAGCTGCATTTAGGATTAGAGTGAAAGAATTTTGTTGAAATTAAAATAGCGAAATCAATTCAACCATCGCAGAGATTAGAGAAAAACTGTACATTACCGCACCAACCGCACTTACGAGTGTGAAGTGGTTCAGATATCCTGAACCAACCTCTTCCTTCAGGAAAGAAATAAGCCGGATTCCTGCCTCCTAGACTAGTTCCCCAAATATATTCTTCATAGCCGCAGATAAGGCAGGGATTTTCTTTTGGGTTGCTATTTCTTCTTCGTCTTTCTTTCATTTGATTGTGCTTTTTTAAACTAAAAGTATTTTTATGACACAAGTGTCAAAATGGTTGGTGTTACCGAACCTGTTATTATACTCTTGCTTTCCATAGCACTAGGTAATAAGGTTAGGACATTAATAAAGGTGAAACCTATGATTATTAAACTTTTAACCAGCAACTTTACGTTGGGAGCATCCCAAATTCGCAACAAGCCCGCAGGCTAGAAGCCTGGGGCTAATATTACAAAGCCCACCTTCGTGGGCTTCGAGATTTCTTAGCCCACGAAGGTGGGCTTTGTTTGTATAGCCGCACCCTTACAGGGTGTCGGGTAAAATATTTGTTCAAAATCAGGATGCTCCCTTTACGTTTGTATGAATTTATAGAGATGTACCAGGTACCCGTCTACAATCCGCCAGTTTTTAGTTTTTGGTTTTCAGCTTAAAATCATATTTTCAAATCCTATGAGTACAAAACAACCGATTCCTTTAATTTATAGCGGGCAAGGTGGAGATTACTTTGGTACAGAATATGAAAAATTGCCAGAAAATGTTCATGCTAGGATTCTTGAAATCGGGCAAATACTGGCGAATCAAGGTATGGTTTATGTCGGAAAACTAATTTGCTCTCAGTTTCACCAGATAGAAATTTATGCATATGTTAGTCCCGAAAAGCATTTTGCAATTTCAGTAATAGCACAAGAATCTAACCTCGGGGGAATTGATTGCGTCTCTAGATTTGCTGATAACAGCTATCTCACAACCACCACAGTAAAAGTTATTCAAAATGCTTACGAAGAACAAGGATTATTTCGCGTTTCTTTACCAGGTTTAAATGTTTCCCAACTAATAGCACAGCATTTAGATTACGTTAAAGACTTTGAAAAACGTTGTGGTGAAGTGCTAGCGATGTTTGATGATTTATTGGCGATCGCCCATATGGTAGATGAATACACAATCCGCCAGCAATCCAACCCAGGGCACGGTTTGTTGCAATTCACGAGCGGGCTTGCTTCTGCTGGTATGTCTCAAGTAATGGAAAATGATATTGATAATGATGAAAATATATCTTTGTCAGAAAAACTTGGTAATGCTGCAATGTACGGTAAATTAGCCAAAGTCGAGCAGTTAATTGCAGAAGGTGCAGACGCTAACACAATTACTGAATGTGGTAAAAGTCCCTTAATGTTAGCTGCAATGTACGGACATCAAAGCGTTATAGAAGCGTTGTTAAATGCCGGAGCAGATCCAAATCTTGGTGGTGAAGAAGAATTTGAAGAAGGTACAACAGCCTTAATGTGTATCGCTAGCAGCCTTTTTGCTTCTAACCGGGCTGAAATAATAAAGTTTTTAGTTAATCGGGGAGCCGATGTCAATGCACGTAATGATAGTGGTGAAACAGCACTGATTGTAGCTTGCGATAATGCCGATTCGGTAAAAGCATTGATTGAAGCGGGTGCCGATGTCAATCAAGCAGACAATGAAGGTAATACACCGATAATGTTAGCGGATTGGGCAGTACAGCAATTGCTTCGTGAGGCTGGTGCTTCTGAGGAAGTATCTGAAACTGACTAGTAGTGAAATCACAATGAATCCCATTTATTTGATATTAACTAATCCATATCTCTCATCAAGGTTTTCAAATATTCGTAGTACTTTGGATCGTCTCCTTCAAAAATCTCTTTTCCTCCTCCTATGTAAGCCAATGCAAGATTATCCTCGGCTCGATCTAAATCTCCTAATTTGAATTGAGCTTTTCCTAAAATTAGGTGACTAAACGGATTGCCAGTTCCATCTGCATCACGCATCGCTTGGTTAATTACAATGCGAGCATTTTCATAATCACCTGACAACAAATATGCTTCTGCAATAGCATTCAAAAGCCAATTCGTTGCTGTATATACTTCTGAATCTGAAGGCTCGGGTACTAAATCTAGAGCTTCATAATAGGTATCAATTGCTTTGGCATACGCTTTCCGTTTTGCATAACTATCTCCTTGTTTGGATAATTCTAAAATTCTTGAATAACTTATATCATCGATTTCTGGATAAAACTCTTGATTATCTTCTGTAGCCATAAATCTAGGAATACACTATTTAAGATAAAACCCTTCTAGGGCGCAAAGAGCGCGGAGAAAGAGGATAAGGAGGATTAATTTTATTAAAAGTCAAATTATAGCGGATTTCACTTGAGTCCAATACAGTCTTGTGGGGTGGAGAGAACTTGACGGGGAGATGTTCTTCCCCTCAAAGTTCGGGGCATCCCTGCCCGCCCGGTTTTTAACAACTTTACTTGTATTTTATTCAACTGAAAACCGCTATATTGTTACCCTTCATAACTTATGTGGTGAAATACTAGTACTTCGTTTCATTTGTTTTGAAGAGTTAACTGCTAACTGTTCACTGCTCACTGTTCACTGTTCACTGATAACTGCTCGCTGTTAACTGATAACTGGTAAAGTCACGGTAAAAGTACTGCCAACTCCTTCTTGACTCTGAAGTGTAATTTCACCACCGTGAGCGTCTACGCATTTTTTGACAATTGCTAATCCTAAACCGGTACCGGCAATTTTTCCAACGTTAGAAGCTCGATGGAATGGTTCAAAAAGATGTTGTTGTTCCGGTATTGGAATCCCGATGCCTGAATCTTTAATGCAGAAAATTACTGCTGATTGTTGAAAAATTAAATCAAAAACAACTTCCCTATCAGATGGAGAATATTTAACGGCATTACCTAATAAATTAGTTAAAATATGGTGCAGTAATTTCTCGTCACCTAAAAACTCGTTAAGATTTCCTGTAACATTAAAAACTATATTTATATTATTTTGTGCAGCAGTTAACCGTATTTCTTCAACAATTGCATGACAAAAATCTACTAAATTAATTCCGATAAGTTCGCAATTAAGATTACCAGAATCTGCTTTACCAATAAACGAAGCTTCATCTAATAGCGAAGACATATTTTTTATAGCCGAACGAATCATTTGGTAGTGAGCAACTTTTTTGTCAGGGTTTAAATTATCATCGTTATTTTTCAATAATCCTGCTGCTAGTAAAATAGCATTTAAAGGATTGCGGATATCATGAGATAATATAGATACAAATTCTGACTTAAATTTATTGACTTCTTTAGCTTCAATCAACTCAGCGGTTCTTTCTTCAACTCTATTTTTAAGAGATTTATTTACAGCACGCAATGTTTCTAAATATTCTTTGCGTTCGATAGCATAGCGTAAAGAACGTACTAGTAATTGTGGACTTATCTGTCGCTTAACTAAATAATCTTGCGCTCCTTGTCGCACTGCTTCTATAGCTAATTGCTCATCGTTAGTATTAGTTAGTACGACAACTGGTAAGCAAGGAGCGCGAGCCATTAAAGGTTTTAAAGATTCTAAGCCCTGACTATCCGGTAAAGTTAAATCCAATAAAATAATGTTATACGAACAAGGTGTATAAATATCGTCACCAATTGCATCAAGTGCCTCACTTAATCTTTTGACATGAACTAGATTAAACTCTTTGAAAGAACCATCTTTCAAAAATTCTTGTAACAATCTAGCTTCCGCTAAATTATCTTCAATTAACAAGATGTTTATCGAGTTTGCTGTCATGTGGATTTTAGATTTTGGATTTTAGATTTTAGATTTTGAATTGGGAGTTAAGAGTTAATCAATAATTATCCGTGTAATCAGTGAAATCCATTTGATCGGTGACAGGAGTTAATTGATAATTTATCACTATTCACTGCTCACTGCTCACTGTTCACTGCTCGTTTGGTAAAGTTACTGTTTCTAACCAAAAATCTTCTATTCTTTTAACAATTTTGAATAATTGGCTGATATTACGAGACTTGGTAATATAACAGTTAACGTGTAAGTCATAACTGTGAAAAATATCTTCTTCGTTGTGTGAAGTTGTTAAAACTATAACGGGAATGCGTTTTAATTTTGAGTTTGTTTTAATTTCTGCAAGAACTTCTCTACCGTCTTTTCTCGGTAAATTTAAATCCAAAAGAATTAAATCGGGGCGAGGTGCGCTATGATACTCGCCTTCCCGATTTAAAAAAGCCATAGCTTCTATTCCGTCTCTAACCGTGAGCATCTCATGGGGTAAAGAACTATTTTTGAAAGCTTCTTGGATGAGACGAACATCAGCTTTATTATCCTCTACCAAAAAGATGATTCTGGGTTTTTGTTCCGTTTCTACGCTCACGTTCGCGTCCTTTTAATGGAATAGTAAAATGAAATCTTGCACCTTCACCTAATTGTGATTCTACCCAGATATTTCCGCGATGGCATTCTGCGATTTTTTTACAGATAGCTAAACCCATTCCCGTACCTGGATATTCATCACGAGTGTGTAATCTTTGGAATATCACAAAAATGCGATCGCTAAATCTTGGATCAATTCCGATTCCGTTGTCGCTGACTGAGAATAGCCAATCGTCTTCGGAACGAGATACACTGATATGAATTTCTGGTGGTTTCTCGCTCTTAAATTTGATTGCATTACCAATCAGGTTTTGAAATAGCTGCATTAATTGAGTACTATCAGCCATGACGGTTGGTAATTCATCGTGAGTAATTGTAGCACCCGTTTGTTGGATGCGTCTGCGAAGATTATTTAAGGCTTTTTCTAAAGCTTGTTCGGCTGAAATTGCCATAAAATCGATACTCTGCATATCCACTTTAGAGTATGCAAGTACATCGTCTATCAAGGTTTGCATTAAGCTGACTCCCCCGACGACATAACCAATAAATTCATCCGCATCTTCATCAAGAGCATCTTGATAGCGCATTTCCAAAAGCTGCACGTAGTTTGCTACTTGATTTAAAGGCTCTTGCAAATCATGAGAAGCAACATAAGCAAACTTTTTCAGTTCGGCATTAGAACGTTCTAAGTCAGCTGCTAAAATTGCCAATTCTTCAGCTTGGCGCAATACAATATTAACTATGGCTTTTCGTAATTCTAATGCGGCTTTGATTTCAACATATTGCCAAGGTAAAGATGTTAAACGAACGGTTTGTTTCCACAATTCAAAGGATTTGCGCGGGCATAAACGTAAATTTCCTGATTCTTCGTTAACTTCAAATGCTCGATCGGGATTACCTCCCCAATTGACAGTTTGAATTACTTCCGGACGGAACCATAATACATAATTTCGTTTACCGATTGGAATCGCTAATAAACCGCTAGCAATATTTTTAAATTTCTCGGCATCGGGATAAATTTCTGGAAGCGAATTAGTATAGAAAACTTCCTCATCACCATTAGTTTGCAGCCAGGTAACTAAATTATTTAAATCTTCTTCTTTGGGAGTCTCACCCACTAAAGTATAGTTACCGCCGAAACAAATTGCTGCACCTCGAGCGTTAGTTAAATCTAATAAATTGGGCTGATGTTTAACTAAACCAGCAATAAAGTTATCTTCTTGAGACATATAATCAATCAAAGTCGATTGAATATAGGTTAATTTCATCCGATAATCATAATCTTGCGTTTCTTCTCTACTATAAATTTCATTAAATATCATTCTTCCTAAAAATTCGCAGGCTTTTCGCAATTCATAGGAAACAAATTTCGGGGTTTGATGGTGACAAGCAATTAACCCCCAGAGTCTACCATCTTTAATCAAAGATATAGTTAAAGAAGCACCTACACCCATATTATGTAAATATTCAAGATGACAGGGATAAGGACTTCTCAAGCTAGAATTAATTAAATCAACCGGACGTTCTGTAATTGGATTTAAATGAGGAAATAAATCTACAGATTCCCCACTTGCATCCGGAATCAATCTAATTAAATTAGAAAGAAACATTTTCCTAGCTGGTTTCGGAATATCTGATTCCGGAAAATTCAAACCTAAATAAGGTTCCATAGTTTCCAGCTTATCTTCAGCTAATACGCAACCGTGATTGTCTTCATTAAATTTATAAAGCATCACCCGATCGAATCCGGTAACTTTGCGTACTGTTTCAACAATAATTTGGCAATAGTCTTGAAGATTAGCAGATTCTTGTAGCTTATTGATAGAAGCTTTAGCTAAATGATAAAAACTTAAAAAAGGAATATTGTCTTCAGTAATTGCTGGCTCTAATTCTAAAATTAAAATTCCTTCAGAATTGCGATGAAATACCGCATCAAAGACAGCATAATCTTCTCTTCTCTTTTTTATCCAAATTTTTGTCGGATTGGTAAAATCAAGCGAGTCTTCTGCTAAACGAGATTTGATTCTTCCGATTTGATAAGGATCTAACAAATCTTCTAAATTAGTTTCTAAAAGCATTTCGATAGGACAATCAAGCATCGAAGCAGCATTACGACTAATTTGTAAAATATTTAGTTCGGGTTCTTGAAGAACAATTAAGACACCATGATTTTGGATTTTGCTGTTGAAATTAATGACTGGTTCTTTTAAGTTCTTTAAATTTAGAGAATTTTGTTTTGAATCTATTATCATCTGACTACTCCTATATTTTTCTTGGGATTAATTCACCACCATCTTTCACAAAAAATCAAGACAGTATCTTGTTTTTAATTACTTTTAAACTGCAATACCTAATAAAATAGCAGTTCATTATTTATAGACTATGTTCTGCCGGTTAGAACATTAATGAAGGCTGAAACCTCTGACTCTTGAACCTTTGACCTTTGACCTTTGACCTTTAACCGTAACCGTAGCGCTATATTTCTCTTACTTATGAATTATTTTTATTTAGCGTTACCAATATAACAAACTAATCTTGATATTTCTGATAAGAATTATCAAAGAATAGCTAATTATTGGAGTAGTATAAACTTCTGTAAAATTAACTATTAAGTAATTTTTATAAATAAATATATATAATTAATAATTTATGTTTCTCTCTTGAATAAGAACAATATACTTGTTGTAAGCAGATATTTTCGCAATATTAACAATAAACGAAGCGTATACTCAGGCAGAGTACTGCTAATTGCTAATTGCTAATCGATTAAATCCAAGAACTAAACAACATCCGCAACCTATAAGCATCAGCCGAAAGAGGCAAGCCTAAATATATCGGCATCCAAAAAATAAAAGCAATAATAATTAGCAAAACAACTGTAAGTCCGAAAGCTCGAAATTCTAAATTATAACTACGCAAGCATTTATCTATCAGCCAAGCCAAAGCCATAAACGCGAACACAACAGCAGTCATATAATGATATATGAAAACGCAACGATTTACTTTTACCCAAGGAAGTAAATTAGCTGCATAATTCAACAGTAAATATAAAGCAATTCCAGTATCAACAGAAAATGATGAATTAAAAGATAAACGCTGTTGTTGCAGAGAAGGAATTATTATCTGCTTGAGTAAAACTGCTACGATTAAAAACAACAAAGCAGCAAAACCAAACCACCATAACAATGGATTACCCATCGCATGAACATCATATATAACTTTACCTGTATTTGAAGGTAAAGGTGGCCCAATGATTGATACGGGTTCCCTCGCGTTCGTTGCTGTTTGATAAAAATAAGCAATCGGACGAGTTAACAACGGCCATTTATACCAAGCAGCACAATAAGGATGTATCTCAGAAGTATTACCACCAAGACGACCGTGAAAAGATAAAATTTGGTTATGTACTTCTATAAATCCATATTTAGAATTTTGTAAAATATGGGGTATCCAAATTAAGCTGTAAGTTATTAGTGGAATTATTCCCAAGTAAAATGCAGCAGTAAAAACTTTTAGTTGACCGATTTTTTGTAGCGGTAATATTAAAGCTTTCTCTATAGTTCTCTGAGGAGCGGTTAATGTAGCGGTAGAATTTTTTAACTCTGCGGTTGAAATGTAATATGGATCGGTTTCTAAAACAATATTTGTACTATTTTCCCTATCTTGCGCTGTAAAATATTGCTTCAACCAAGCCAGAATCCAGTTTAAATATATACCGATTAAAAAAA
The DNA here is from genome assembly GCA_019192545.1 of Rivularia sp. MS3. GTDB lineage: Bacteria > Cyanobacteriota > Cyanobacteriia > Cyanobacteriales > Nostocaceae > Rivularia. The sequence continues at coordinate 35,152 of JAHCMI010000043.1, forward strand.
ATAAACCATTCCACTTTGTAGCAATTGCCGCACCAAAACTAATTCCAGAAAGTATTAAATAAAGCTTGCGTTGTTTTTTAGTTTTTCCTAAAGCAATCAGCAATAACCACTGTCCCAACAGTCCGAAAATAACTATATATTGGTTAATTAAAGCATAGCGAGACTCGACTAAAAATATGCCGTCGCAAGCTGTAAATAAACCAGCCAAAAAAGCAAAACTGCGACGATAGCTTAATTGATAAGCAATACCAGCAACAATCAGCGGAATAAAAGAACCAAACAGCGCATTTATCCAACGATAACTCCAGGGTGAGCGAGCTACACCTGTAAGAACATTTACCGTATCTTGCCAAAAAGGAAAATAATCACTCAGCCACATGCCAATAGCAATGATATATTTTCCTAATGGTGGATGACCATCAAAAAATTGATTTTGACTCAAGTAGTTTTGAGCAAACTTAGCGTAGTAAACCTCATCAAACACTAACGTGTTAAATCGTCCCAATCCCCAAAACCTTAAGCCAAGTGACAGCAGCAGCACTGCTAACATGCCAATCTTAAACCACAAAAAAGACCGTTTTTGAGTCATCACACAATTGTCAAGCCGAAACCACTACATCCCTTAATTATTGAAGCGCATTTTGGATTTATTTTCTTGCGAATCTAATTTGAATAATAAAAGTTCTACGCCACCGTAATATTGATTTGTAATTCCTAAAGCTTTCATACCTAATCGCTGAGTTACTTTAACCGAAGCATTATTTTCCGGTTTCACTACTGCATAAATTACTGGCAACTTTAAAATATTAAATCCGTAATCAATTATTTCCCTTGCTGCTTCGGTTGCATAGCCTTTACCCCAAGAAGCTTTTCTCAAATGCCAGCCAACTTCATAATCTTGTGTAGGTTGACGTTTTTCGTCAGGTAATTGCTTGAGTAGAATCGTTCCTACAACTGTTGTTGATTGTTTTTCTACAATTGCCCAAGCTCCGGTTGTCGTATTGTTGCTTTGCTCGTAGCGTGCAATTGCTGCTTCTAAACTTTGACGCTGGGTTTCAATACTTGCTTGTGTTTTACCAGTACCGATAAAGCGCATTACTTCAGCATCTCCGTAAATTGTAAAAGCTTGTTCCGCATCAATTTCCGGAATCCATCTACGAATGATTAAGCGTTGGGTTTCGAGTAATGATGTCATTTAATAACTTTTTCCTTATCTTTGGCAAGGAATACAGAATTGGAAGCAGAGCTTCGGATTTATTTTAATTGTAGGTTGGGTTAAGCCCAGCGCAACCCAACATTTTAAGCTGGATATTTGAATAGATGTATTAAATAAAAATGACGTATTATAAAACTTTATCGATTATATGTTGGGTTACGACACAATATCTAAAACTCTAATTACAATCACAATTTGTTTTCTTGTCTAACCCAACCTACTAACTGATAATCCTTTTAACTCATTAAAAGAATATAGCCGAATTTTTTTTACATCATAAAAACGATTTAACAATTTGATTTTATTTAATTCTGTTTGATTCAAAATAAACCCTAAAAGGTTCGCTTAAAATACCTAATATCTGATTCAATTGCGTGATAAAATATTCTGTAAGGTCGATTTTTACTAAATTGTCCTCTAATACCAAGAACTTCCAATTGGTACCTGTAGAAACAGCACCATAAATAGATAGCTTCTCAGAGCGACTACGAATGTTAAAAATCTGAGCAGCAAACATTTGAGCTACGCATTGTCCTAAACCGATACGAATATCGTTGTCTTTAGCTTCAACCAAGGTTAAAACAGGAGCAGTGACTAAAGATTGATTACTAGATGCACTTAAAAGAAAATCACAAGCACCTGTTAAACTCTTAGATTCATCAATATTAAACGTATTACCAGAAAAATAACCAATTTTATTCTCAAACCTTCGTCTTACTTCTAATAATATTGGTGTAATAATTAATTCAGAGCGTGCTTTTTCCGTACTGATACTCGATGCTAAATCTAAAGTCTCATCTAAAGTTTCTTTTAAACGCACAGAAGGTTCAACAGATTCAATATTACTAAATAAATGAGGAATATCTTCTACAGTTAATTCTAATTGAGCAACAGCTTGGTCAATTGTTTTAAAGTCGCTGTATGACATAATTGAGTTATAGCTAAATCATAAATAGTGAATAATCATCTTAAGTATCAATATAATAATAAATTACTAATTTTAGATATTGATGAAACATTAATTTATAGTTCCGAAAAGCAACTTGATAGACTACCTGATTTTAAATTAGATTTTGGATTAGAGAAATATTTTGTTTATAAAAGACCGTGGTTAGAAGAATTTATATTAAATTGTAATCAATGGTTTAATTTAGCTATATGGACTGCATCTAGCTCGGACTATGCTCGTGAAGTCATCAAAAATATTTTTCCAGATAACTTACAATTAGCATTTATTTTTACCAGAGAGCGCTGTATTTTTAGAAGAAATCCGGAATTAGATATAATTGAGACATTAAAACCTTTAAAGAAAGTTAAGAGAAAAGGTTTTATCTGAGATAATGTTTTGATTGTAGATGATACTCCTGAAACATTTAAATATATAGCAATTTTCGGTTGAGTCGAATACATTTGAAACCTCACCCTGTCCTCTGGACATCCCTCTCCTTAGTAAGGAGAGGGAACGAGGGTGAGGTCGATTTGTATTGCACCCAAGTGAAAACCGCTATAATTACGGGAACGCTATTTTAGTTAAACAATATCAAGGGCAAGAAAATGATATTGAACTCTTGCTACTATTGAAATATTTAGAAATTATTAGTCGGGAAGAAAATTTTAGAAGTATTAATAAACGTCATTGGAAATTTAAACTTGATTTTTTATAAATTAATCAAAGCATCTTTTATACACCGATTGCATCATCTCCCAAAACGAACGATAGCGATAAGTATTGTAGGTTGGGTGAAGCAAAGCGCAACCCAGCATCTGAATTAATTTTTCAACGCATTAATTCTAAAAATAAATAGTTATTATCATTTCTTCCACAATATTGGTGTTGAGTTACGACACAAAAGCAAAATTATCGCTACAATCCTTCATTAATTTTCGCGTCTAACCCAACCTACTTTCTAAATTTTTACTCACTTTCTTCTGCAAACAAAGCTGAAATATTTCGATAGCCACTGATAACACGGAAAATTTCCACATCTTCATCAATGGGCATATAAAGAATAAGATAATCATCTATTGGTAAGCTACGCAATCCTGGTCAAATTTCGTCACGTCGTCGCCCCAGATTTGGGAATTGAGCAATTTTAGCAAATTTACTGTCTAGCTTGCTCAAAAAACGCTCAGATTGTGGTAAGCCAGCTTTTTTTGCTATATAGTTAACAATCTGCTCAATATCTTTAATAGCAGGTTCGGTAAGACGAAACTGTGGAATCATTCTTCTAAAGCACTATGATTGGAATGCAGGTTAGCTCGAATCTGTGCCATTGCAGCCGCACCATCAACAACTTTACCTTGTTTTGAAGCCTCCCATCCAATCCGTGCTTCTTCTTGAAGCTCTTTTAGTCTTCCTTGATAAATATCTTCTTGTTGTTCGAGGAGTTTGACTCCTGCAAGAATAACTTCAAGCGCGTTTGTATACTTACCAGTAGCAACTCGGCGCTGTACCATAGCTTCTACTTCAGGTGGCAAAACGATTTGCATAGCTTTTGTAGGAGAAAGATTAGATATATTTTAGCCAATTATTGATTATTTATCGGACAAAAGCGACTGAGGTATAGGGTATATGATACTAATTACTCTTCATATTTTAAATTCATTCTAATATATAGTAAATAAATTCCGCACGATACTGATAAAAGTAAAAAAGTAATTAAAAACTTTATACTAGGAATAGGAATATTAAAAGAATAAAAAACATTCCAAGCGATTACTGTTGCGAACATATTCAACATAAAAAATTGTTTCGCTGGAATAAACCTGTTATTTTGTTCTGAATTCTCATTACCCGTATTATGCCAAAATTTCATTCTAACAATGATTTTATTTTGTATCCATTTCTGTTCAGTACGAATACTTATAATTAAAGGAATAATAAATAAAAAGCATTTGATAATGTGAAGAATATGTATTAAACTTTCTGACGCTGTATTCATATTTTTAAATATTTATTAAATAGATTTAGTATTATAAACTAGTGAAGCTCTGCGTAATTTACCATTTATATTGCTAGTTTATCGCATTAATTTATCATTTGTTTCACAATATTAATGTTGGGTTACTAACCTAACCTACTTTTTACTCTTCATATTTAAAATTCATTCTAATATACAGTAAATAAATTCCCCATAATACTGATAACAGCAGAAAAGTAATTAAAAAAGTTTTGCTAGGAATAGGAATCTTGCGAGAATAAAAAATATTCCATGCGATTACTGTTGCACCTCCATTGAATATAGTTAGATATGCATGTGTAAAGCCTAACTCAGAATTTTGTAGCTCCTTCAGGTTTTTTATAATGCTATTTTTAACCCATTTGTCTTCAATCATCAAACTTAAAATCAAAGGAATAGCTATTAAATAACTTTTGATAAACTGAGAAATATCTAGCTCTTTAGAGGTAACGACTAAAGAATAATTGATAAACTGATGAATATTTAATAAATTTGATAGCACCATTATATTTTCATTTTATCTACTCATTTTAGTTCATTAAAATGGACTTATGCTATTAGCTTGGAGAGCAGTGCGTTGCGGTGAATATAGTTGGGGGTGTCGGTTTCCGTCCCCCAAACTAGCGAACCCGTAGGGAGGTTCCCTCCGTTGTAGCAACTGCGGAGGTTTGCAACCCCAAGCGGGTTAAATAGTTGATGCAAAATTTAAATATGCTATGTATTTCTTGGAGGCGAAGACGGCACAACTACAAACCTTTATCTCAATCACAAAATGTTGGGTTACGACACGATAACTTAAATTATCGCTGCAATCAAAATTACTTGTCGTGTCTAACCCAACCTACACCTGTTGCAAAAATATCTAATAGAAAAATTGTCTCGCTACGTTAAAATTATTATTAATTTGAATCAAAATTAATCCTCGCGTCTAACCCAACCTACTAACTAAATTAATCAATGGTGCGTGACGGTAAATTTAAATAATTTCGTTATGGTTGGGAAATAATTTTAACCGTCACAGCACCCTACAATTAACAATTACCAATTACAAATTCTTCTCAACTTTGGCAACTTCCAACATAGTTTTTAATACAGAATCTGGATTTAAACTAATTGAATTAATTCCTTCCTCTACTAAAAACTGAGCAAACTCGGGATAATCGCTTGGTGCTTGTCCGCAAATTCCAATTTTACGGTTATGCTTTTTCACAGATTGAATTGCTAATTTCACCATTCTTTTAACTCCTTCGCTACGCTCGTCAAATAACCTTGCTACTAACGAAGAATCTCTATCTAATCCTAAAGTTAATTGAGTTAAATCGTTGGAGCCAATAGAAAAGCCATCAAAAACTTGAGCAAATTCCTCTGCCATGATTACGTTATTCGGTAGCTCGCACATCACGTAAATTTGCAAATCATCAACACCCTGCTCCAAGCCGTTTTTCGCCATTTCTTCTAACACCAAACGCCCCTCGTCGGGAGTCCGACAAAAAGGAATCATGGGAATTAAATTCGTTAAACCCATATCTTCCCTGACTCTTTTAATAGCTTGACATTCCAATGCAAAACCTTCGCGATAGCGCTCGTCATAATAACGCGCTGCACCCCGCCAACCTAACATCGGGTTTTCTTCATTGGGTTCAAACTGTCTACCCCCCAACAAATTCGCATATTCATTACTTTTAAAATCCGACATCCTGACTATTACCGGCTTCGGATAAAATGCTGCTGTAATTCTGGCGATACCTTGAGCTAATTTATCGACAAAATATGCTGGTTTATCTTCATATTGTGCTGTAACCTTCGCAATTTGTCCCTTCACAAACTCATCTTCCAACTTATCAAAATACAGCAAAGCCATCGGATGAATTTGAATTTGATTGGCAATAATAAATTCAGTGCGAGCCAACCCCACGCCATCATTAGGAATCGTAGATAAACGAAACGCTTCTTGGGGATTCCCTACATTCATTAAAATTTGCGTTTGGGTACGAGGTAAATCTTCTAAATGCACTTCTTCCACTTCAAAAGGCAATAATCCTTGATAAACTTTACCTTCTTCCCCTTCCGCACAAGAAACCGTTATTTCCTGCGAAGTTTTCAAAACCTCGGTGGCGTTATCGCATCCTACAATTGCCGGTACGCCCAACTCTCGGGCAATAATTGCAGCATGGCAAGTTCTACCACCCGAATTCGTTACAATCGCACCGGCTTTTTTCATAATCGGTTCCCAATCAGGATCGGTTCTATCCGTTACCAATATCTCCCCAGTTTGAAACTGTTCGATTTGGCTAACATCTACAATTACCCGCGCTTTGCCGTTACTGATGGCTTCACCGACAGCACGCCCGATGGTGAGGGGATGGGGGGAGGGGGAGATAGGGAGAGGGGGGGAAGAATTATTCACCTTGTCTCCTTGTCCCCTTGTCCCCTTATCTTCTTTAACAAATTTATAGCTTTTTAAAGTATTCTGCTGCTTCTGCGACTGTACCGTTTCTGGACGAGCTTGGACTATAAATAATTCGTTGGTAATACCATCTTTAGCCCATTCCATATCCATCGGAGTATACTTTCCGTGGACGTTGGAATAATGGTCTTCTATCAAACAAGCCCAACGTGCTAGCTGTAATATATCTTCATCGTTTAAAGCAAATTTTGCTCTTTCGGCAGCAGGCACCGACACATTTTTAACGTTCTTCGAGCCGTCATCGTAAATCATTTTGATTTCTTTACTACCCAATCTCTTATCAATGATTGGGCGATATCCTGATATCAAAGTTGGCTTAAAAACATGATACTCATCGGGATTAACTGCACCTTGAACTACATTTTCCCCCAAACCATAAGCAGCCGTAATCAAAGCCGCATCCTTAAAACCGCTTTCGGTTTCGATGGAAAACATCACTCCCGAAGTCGCTAAATCCGAGCGCACCATTTTTTGCACTCCCACCGCGATCGCAACTTCAAAATGGTCAAATCCTTTTGTATGACGATAGGAAATTGCTCTATCTGTAAATAAGGAAGCAAAACAACGATGAGTAGCTGCTAAAACTTCTTCAACTGTAGTTACATTCAGATAAGTTTCCTGCTGCCCTGCAAAGCTAGCATCCGGCAAGTCTTCTGCTGTTGCACTCGAACGCACAGCCACATCAGTATCGGCATTATACCGCTCGCACAATTTTTTATATGACTTAGTAATGGCATCCCTAAAATCCCTAGGGAATGGAGTATGGAGCAGCAATTTCCGCGCTTTTCTGGCTCTTGTACGTAAATTTTGTAAATCATCTACATCCAAATCATTAAAAATATTTCGCAGCTTTTCTTCTAAACCCGCAGACTGAATAAAATAACGATAAGCATAAGCAGTTGTAGCAAAACCAGTGGGAACGTTAACCCCTTTACTTGCTAACTGCCCAATCATTTCCCCCAAAGACGCATTTTTACCGCCGACTATAGGAATATCATTAATACCGATGTCATCAAACCACAGCACAAGCGCTTGCTCTTTGGAGGATTCGCGAGTATTTGTGTTCGCGACTTCATGCATAACTATTTTCCTCCCCTGGAAAGATGTAAGAATGTTCATTTTTTTAGCACCGTTAGGACAGCAATACCTGCCTCTAACAGCTAATTAGCCCAAGTTTCCAACCACCATAACAAAAAAATTAAGTTAGGGGTTATACAAGCGGGGAGACGTTATTCCCGCGTAGCCCTCACCCTTCAAGGATGAGGCTATACCTGCAAAGTCCGCCCGTGCAGACTATGAAAAACCCGGATTTTTATACCTTTACAGGCTTAACCCTAGAGCGTTTAGAGGCAGAAAACACGCCCTAGGCTCGCTAAAAGCCATTCTTTACTTTCTAGGGAAGTTTGAAATATTTTATGCCGCAAAATTATTTTCAAATCAAGACTATCTATGTTCGTGACAAGAGCAAGAAGAAACTTTTATACGTAATCCTGAAACTCGAAGAAATTAGCTCGATTACTTCCCGAGCAAAAAGCAGAGGAGCAACTACGGGAAACCCCGCTCTTACTCCTCCCTTCTTCAAAAAATATAGCTATTAGCTTGACGTTATCTTCATAAAAGGATAAAATTCATAACCACTAAAATCAAATCTATCTACTCGTTTCTATCCAATTGAGCATCGGAATCCCGCAAAATAAAGACAGCACACCCCACAATGAAAGCCATATTCAAACCGTTGACGATTTTAGATGGCTGCGGAAAGGACGTGCTGACTTTCAGGTTGTCGTATCAAAACAAATTTGGACAGGTTTTTTCAGATTCAAAACAGAGATTCTATAACTGTTGCCAGTATTGAATGTAATTTCGTTCAGTTTTTGCACCCACAAAGTACCTCACGAATTCAAAATTTAGTCGTTTTCCCAAACCTCTCTACCAATCAAATCCGCTATGCGATCGCGTAGTAGAAATTCACATTTTTCTAACTCGCACTCAATACAAACCCACTCTCTTGCCGGTATGTATTGACATAACGTATATATCGGCTGTTGTCGGCTAACTACTCCCTTTTGAACTAATCGCCGTGCTTCATCTTGAATCACGTCTAAAGAGTAATTGATAGAAGGCACCGTATTCACACTCATAGTTACCACTCGCTATTTTACACGTAAGTATTATTCCCAGAATTAACCACAAACGAACATGGTTTAAAACCAATTCGCTGCTATTTTTTGTAATTTGCTATACGGAAGTAATTTCATTTTGACGCTATAAAACCTCAAAAAATATAAAGATATGTTAAAAATGTCATCAATTCATCACATATTCTTTAAGTCTGTTAAATAAGACGGCTTTAGGTAGCAAATGAGACAATTACTTAATTTTTGTTGCATTGTATTTTATGAAAGGGTTGTTAAACAGTGTTAGGCAGTTAAAACAATACATAAGACGGTATTTGTAAGGTTATAAATGGGCTTTTAAATTGAATAATTAATCTATAGCAATGATTCAGCTTGAATGCATCTGTCCGAAGGGGAACAAGCAAAAAATATTTAGCCGACTAAAATGTATAATCTATCGCTTTGTATAAAAGCTAAATTACAACAAAAAAGCAATAACTTTACTTGCTGTTAATAATTTCTTAAACAGATAAATAATTGCTGAGTTAAGTAAAGCACTAACTATTAGAAAAACCTCTCGGATAAAAAGCTGTAACAACTCGAAGATAGTTATAAATCCTATAGAGCATCGTACCGATGATTATGCATTAACTTGAGCTATTTACCTTATTTGCGTAAGCAGTAATATGTTCCAACGCAATTAGTATAATACGTCACTCATATTTTGTTTGTTAAATCCCATTAACTTACGTAAATCATTGGATGAAAGATTGTTAACTTTCGTAAACTGGATAAAATTTCTTGATGATAATTCTTCGGAACAATGTATGATATTAGATTTTGATAAAGAAGGCATTCACCTGTTATGCCGTAAGCCGTCACAATTTAATCGAAGTAAACAAATCCAAATTGATAACAGTACTTTGCAGATTGCAGGAGATACAAGACTACATCTCAAACTCTTGTGACATGGAGAGAATTTGTGGTGCGGAGGTTCTCGCAGTACGAGTAAACTGAGCCGCACTTTTGCCCATCCGCATATGCTTAGTACTCGTTTTCATTAAATATGATGGGTAAGGGCAAGCAGGGGGAGCAAGGGAAGCAAGGGAGCAGGGGGAGAAAATAATAAAACCCTTCTAGAGCGCAGAGGAAGAGAATACCCCAGAATTGATTCGAGTAATTAATAAAGTTGGTGTACCCCTGATAATTAATGTGGTTGAACAGTAAATAAAATGAAACAGACGCAAGGGCGATCGCGTCTGCTTGGGTATTTGGCTAAGTTTTGATTAAGAAAAAGTAATCGCCATTGTCTCCTGTGAATGAGTAATTAAGTTTCAATCAGATGGTTGATTTTCTTGAAAATCTGACTTTTGTCGATCTTTAATTTGGTTCAAAAGCGATAATACCTTGTTACCTCTTTCAATAGAGCGATCTTCTAGGAAAATGACTTCTGGGGTACGACGCAAGCGCACTCGCGAGCCGAGTTCGCTGCGAACGTAACCAGTAGCAGATTTTAAACCAGCCATCGTTTCTTCTCTAGCTTCATCAGTACCATAAATAGAAACGTAGATTTTAGCGTGTTGTAGATCGCCAGACACGTCTACATCAGTAACGCTAACCATTCCCGTACCGACTCTATCGTCTTTAATTCCGTTGAGTAACATTTGGCTGACTTCCCGTCTAATTAATTCAGCAACACGGGAAACGCGGCGATTAGTAGCCATAAAAATAGCCTCCTAACAGAGGTTTTACTACACAAAAATAGGCAAATAGCAAAGCGGGGGGTTGAACCCCCATTAAAATCTAGTCTACCTTGACTAAATTGTACTTAAACCAAGCATTGCACGCAGGGTAAAAGAAATAAAAACGAGAATACCCACTAGCAGGCTTATAAAAGCTATTAAGGTGGCAGGGCGTTTAAATACTGGTTCGAGCCAACCAAACGCATTCAGAAATACACCTAATAGAGTAGTTATAAAGTAGCGAGGGTAGCGAAAGACATTATCCCAAAAACCATCAAACATCTTTTTTCTAGAGAGTATTTTTATAAACTAGAGGTTTTTTGATGTACTTACTTTTATGTTTATTGTAATCCAATAAGAAGTTAATTCCCCCACTTAATATAAGATTATATAGTTTATGATTTTTTATTACTCCTTACAAGCGAGCGATTAATTTTAAGTTTAATGGTAAGTCAAATCTCTAAACAAGCTTTACCGCGCCCCTTTCTCAAGTGGGCTGGTGGAAAAAGTAAATTGATTCCGCAGATTCGTATTCATTTACCCGAACCACAAACTTATAAGAATTATTATGAGCCGTTTTTAGGTGGAGGTGCAGTTTTTTTCCATCTTCAGCCATACGCAGCCATGTTAACTGATGTTAACTCGGAACTGATTGATACTTATAATTGTGTAAAAAACAATTTGGAAGAATTAATTAGTCTGCTTAAAATACATGAAAACAATCATAGCAAAGAGTATTATTACAGCCTGCGTCAAACATTAGTAAAAACTGATTTAGAAAAAGCGGCACGTTTAATTTATTTGAATAAAACTTGCTTCAACGGTCTTTATAGAGTTAATTCCAAGGGGCAATTTAACGTACCATTGGGTAGATATAAAAATCCCAAAATCTGCCCTACACAGTTATTGTATTCGGCTTGTGAAACATTGCAATTAGCGCAAATCAGGCAAGCAGACTTCTCAGAAGTTTTGGATTACGCTACAGGCAGCGATGATTTTGTGTTTTTTGACCCTCCGTATCATCCTATCAGCAGCACCAGCTACTTCACCGCTTACAGCCGTAATTCTTTTAACAAAGATGACCAGATACGTTTAAGAGATACCTGTGCCCAATTAGCGAGCCGGGGTGTAAAAATAATGGTGTGTAACTCAGATTGTCAATTTATTAAGGAACTGTATGCACAAATCAATTTCAACATATTTCCGATCAAAGCACCGCGAGTCATTAACTCGAATATTAAAAATCGCGGCACCATTCACGAGTTATTAATCACTTCTTATTAAATATTCTGATTCAGCTAGGAGTTGATGGGTGGATTTACAACAATTACAAGTATTTGAACAATTTGCGGATAATGTAGATTTTGCTTTTTGGGTTTGTTCTCCTGACGTAACCAAGTATTACTACATGAATTCTGGGTATGAGAAAATTTGGGGTAGGACTGTTGCTTCGCTTATAGAAAATCCTCACTCATTTCTAGAAGCGGTTCATCCCGATGATGTCGAGCGTATTACCCAAGCTGCCATAGGCAAAGAACCGTGGAATATGGATGAAGAATATCGCATAATTCGCCCGGATGGTACGATGCGTTGGGTACGCGACCGTACTTATCCCATTTATGATGACCAAGGTAATATCTATCGTATGGCAGGTACTGCTGAAGATATTACCGAGCGTAAACAAGAATTCAAAGATTTAAATCAAAGCTTAGAGCAGTTTAAGCAGTTTGCAGAAAATATTGATATCGTGTTTTGGGTATGCGATGTTGATGTCACCGAATTTCTCTACATCAGCCCTTCTTACGAGAAAATTTGGGGTAAAAGTTGTGCTTCACTTTACGAGCAACCCCGAACTTTCTTAGATAGCGTACATCCCGAAGACCTTCCCCATAAAATGGCTGCAATTGAAAACAACCCAACATCGATGGATGAGCAATACCGCATAATTCAGCCTAACGGTACCATTCGTTGGATTCGCGATCGCACTTTTCCCGTTAAGGACGAAAATGGGCGGGTTTATCGTATGGTAGGCATTGCCGAAGATATAACTTACCGCAAGCAAGCAGAAGAAGAAACCTACAAAGCATTGCAACGAGAGCAAGAACTAAGTAACGCCAAATCTGAATTTATTGCCACAATATCCCATGAAATTCGCACACCTCTATCAGTAATTCAATCCTCAGCCGATATTTTGCACCACAACATAGACAAATTGACAGATGAGAAAAAGCAAAAACATTTTACAAAAGTCAACTCATCAGTTGAAAGGATTACATCTATAGTTGAAGATTTATTGATAATTGCCGAAGATGAAGCCGGTTCCTTACAATTTCAACCAAATCAGGTTGATATAGTTCAACTATGCCAAGAAATTATTAACACTATTATTAATTACAATAATCGCCGGATTAATTTCCAAGTATTAGGGGATGCTTCATCCAATGCAATACTTGACGCTAAACTTATCCATCACATATTAGTTAACCTGCTTGAAAACGCACTAAAGTATTCCCAAGCAAATACAAAGGTAGATTTGGAACTAAGTTTATTGCCCAATCAAATTAAATTCCGCGTTCAAGACCAAGGTATTGGTATCCCCACAGAAAATTTGCCTCATATTTTCAACTCATTTTACCGAGCTAACAATGTCGAGACAAAACCCGGTACGGGATTAGGGTTATCTATTGTGAAACGCTGCGTTGATATACATCATGGTGGAATTGCAATTAATAGCTCTGTCGGAAAAGGAACTATTTTTACCGTGACTTTACCCAGAGAAACATCATCCTACAAAAATCTTTAATTATGCGGCGTTGCAGTAACATCAAAGATATCTACCAGACCAAGCAATAAATCTTTCTAAACTCTGCACCGCTAATAAATTATGGTTATCGCGTTCTCGTTCTCGCAACCATTCAATTGCTCCATTTCTCATTCCATCTCCACCGATGACTACTATCGCTGGTGCGGGATAAGAATATTGAATATTCAAATTTAAATAAGGAAATTTTTCATCTACCGAACCCCCGCTTTCTTGCCATTTGCATTCGATAATTAAACCAGATGGCATTCCATTTAAACCAACAATATAGAAGTCTACATAAATATCAGTTTGATAAATACCGCTGCCAATAAAAACCTGTTTTGCATAGCGCTTAGGCAATAAAATCGAATTCAAAAGTAATTCTCGTTTTTGCTTCTTCGGAACTTGAGAACATACCTGAAAAAATCCATATGCTCTAAGGGTGGTTTCTACATGATTTTCTAAAATCTCACCCGCTTTTTGTGCGCGCATACCCCGAACTTTTGTCATTCTCTGCAACCTTTACCACTATTCCCGCTTCTTCTATGATTAAACAGAAATAGTACTTTATTATGCGTTGCTTAATATGTCGTTTTAATTTGAAATGCCTCTTTGATATTTTGATAAATAAGAAGTTACAATAACATGGTACTAATGTATTTTCTGGTACTAAAGTATTAGCATTTATAGATTTATATATGTCATCCAATTAACTTACAAACAATGAAAACACTTTGATAAATATAATAATTAAGTCAATAATCTTGGTAGAGGCTCCCTATTGATCTCCTCACAAATCAACAAGCGATTAAAGTTATTTTTGCTCGTATTTGTGAAGGAGATTTCGAGTACTTTCACTGCTTGAATAGTTTTGGAATTCATTGATAGCAAATGCAATTTCGCGGTAAAGATGTTAAAAGCTTGGAAAGGTAGATGTTGTTGACCAAGAATTTAACTTGCTTGAATTTCAGTATTACCATTACGGATCGACCATGCCATTTCTAGTAACTTAGTCCAGCGCTTTTGTAGCTGCTTGGGAGTACACTTAAGCTCTTTGGCAATTGCTTGGTCGTTTTGCTTGGCGCTTTTGAGTTGCAACATATGACGTTGCTGTTCGGAAAGTTGACTGACAAAAGCATCCCATTGGCTAGAAGACATGCCCAATTTTTGTTCCAAACTTGCACCCAACCACTGGTGTACTAATTGCCAGTTATGGGTACGCGCAAACTTTTCTACATGGTATTTAAAACGCTGTTGCAGATAATCGCGCTGACGGCTAGTTAAACCGAGTATTTTGTCAATTTCCGGAGCGCTGAGGTCTTGTAATTTCAAAGATAGATAGTCTACACAATCATTTTGACCTTGAGCTTGTAAGTAGTTTACCAACTCAGAAACAACTCTATCTCGTTCTGCTTCTTCAGCCGGATCGTAAGTGTTTTGTGCAACCATCTGCGATCGCACTTGTTGAACGGCGGAGCTACGTTGGTAAGCTTCAGCATCTTCGGATTTAGCAGATTCTAAAGCCATTTCCATATCAACGGTAGTTTCTTGTGGCAAACGACGACTAAATCCTTGAGCGCGGAGGATAATTAGCTGTTGGTTGGCGTTACCTGGCAAAGAAATACGACGCTTGGCGTACTGTTCGGAAAATGCCATGTATTCCCCTAATTGCAAGCGAGTCCGGGGGGTATAGTCTTGAGGTAATTCGTTTTCCCGACGGAAGGCTTTAATTGCTTCGATGTAGAATGCTTGGAGAAAATCCTCAATCAAGTTGTAACGAGCATCAAAACCCAACTGAGTGCCGGGTAGACTGATGTGGCGGTAAACCATAGAACCGAGGGTGCTATGTAATTCTACCCGACCGCGTCTGGAACCTAATTGATAGTAATGCAAACACTTTTGCAAACGGTGACGCGCTAAACTGAATAACCAAGATTTAACTTGTCCGGATGTTTGAATGCGGTAGCTTTTTTCGCAAATACGCTCTACTTCTTTAGCTATGCGAGTCGCGACCACTTGAATAGTCCCAGGTGTCGCTTTAACCTGAGATTCTAGCTCTTGACATATCTGCTGAATTAATGCATTGTTAGTTTCTTGCGATTGAACATTTGCGGTTTTGTTTTCGTTGTCAACTTCAGTGGTAGATGTGGAAGAAGGTAGATTAGCAATGTTTGTTTTCATCATTTTTTAGGATTGGTACTGCACCGTAAAGGTTACGGAGTCAGTCTGGGGGGGCACTTGTCTTGAGCTTCTATCCTTCAAGAGTCGCCATCAGCACTGCTCACATTTATGAATGTAAGAAATATCCGCAGGTTCCGGATATGCTGGTGTGTCGCTTTCTTCGAGTTTCTTGAAATAGCGACTGTCACACTCCTGAGTATAAATACTTTAAAATGCTTTAAAGCCTTATGAGTTAAAGCTTTGCATCAAGGTACCTCTACCAACATTTTAGCTTGATGAATGTGACAATTCTAGAATTGGAGTATCAAAATTGGCGAAAAATACAAATTGAATGACAAATCTTTTTTTAGTTTGTTAAAAAATAAAGCATCTTCACAAACAAAGCGCTTTTCTACTATTAATATTTGTTTTAGTCGCCGATCCAAAATCCTCACATCCACCCTTCAACTTCTTCCCAACCCAACCCTTTACGTACAACTGTTGGCTGTTCTTCAGTCAAATCTAAGATAGTGGAGACTTCTACTCCAGGTTCTTTGCCAGTATCTATGATTACATCTACTAAACCTTCCATCCGGTCAAATAGCTCTACTCGCGATAAAGGTTCTTGTTCTAACCATGCATTTTCATCATCGTCGGCGGGGGGGATATGTGCCGAAGTTGAAATAATTGGGTTGCCTAAAGCTTCTAATAAAGACAAACAAACCGGATTATCGGGGACTCGAATTCCAGTAGTTTTACGTTTTGGATTTTGTACCAATTTTGGAACCAATTTTGTAGCGGGCAGTAAAAACGTATAAGTTCCTGGAATCAAGTGCTTCATAATTCGATATGCTGCATTATTAACAAAAGCATAAGTAGCAACGTTTGAAAGAGAAGGGCATAAAAATGTTAATGGTTTTTCATTTGCCAACTGCTTTATTTGTCGCACTCGCTGCACTGCTGACTTAACGCTCAAATCGCAGCCTATTGCGTAGACTGTATCAGTGGGGTAAAGCATAACAGCACCGCTTTGTAATGCTCCTTTAATTTCTTCTATACGACGAACTTGGGGATTATCAGGATGGAGTGTAAAAATTTTTGCCATGAAAGGAAAATTAAAACATGTAATAAATGGATTCAAAAGTCAAAATTCATTTTATAATTTTAGATTTCTAATTAAAAATCTTTTAAAAGCTAACTGTTCGTTGCTAACTGTTGAACGTAATCATGAGTAAAATTGTTTATTTTCAATGTCCGACTGGAATTTCTGGTGACATGTGTTTGGGGGCTTTAGTAAACCTGGGAGTAAGTCTAGAATACTTAACGGAGAATCTTAATAAGTTAGGAATAGAGCAAGAATATAAATTATGGACGGAATTTGTCAGTCGCAAAAGTCAGCAAGCAAGTAAGATTCATGTAGATTTAGTTGAGAATCATCACCCTTCGGGTATCTCCCTGACGGGAGACGCTCCGCTAAGGCCACTTCGCTCAAGGTCGGGAGATGACCCACGCGAGTGGTCTCAGTCTCACCATCACCATCATCATGGAAGGCATTTACCAGAGATCGAGCAAATTATTCAAAAAGCGGGTTTGCCTCCAAGAGTTGAAGCTTGGAGTTTGGCAATATTCCGACAGTTAGCAGTCGCAGAAGGTGCCGTTCACGGTATTGCTCCAGAAAAAGTTCATTTCCATGAAGTCGGAGCCGTGGATGCCATTGTGGATATTGTCGGTACTTGTTTGGGTTTGGATTGGTTGGGTATTGACAGCAATAGTGAAGGATTACCTTTACTATACTGCTCTAAGCTGCCGACTGGCGGAGGAACTGTACGCGCTGCTCATGGAATTATGGCCGTACCCGTACCGGCAGTATTAAAATTGTGGGAAATGCGGAAATGTCCGGTTTATAGCAACGGTATTGAAAAAGAATTAGTAACACCTACAGGTGCAGCTATAGTTACGACTCTGGCAACAGAATTCGGTTCCCCACCCGAGATGAATCTTGAAAAGGTAGGTATGGGTGCTGGGAATTTAGATTTGAAAATACCAAATATTTTACAGATTTGGTTGGGTGAAACGACTGATTTTGAAAATAGTAAAAAGCACAAAAGTCAAGATATAAAGCATAAAGTAAACCACGAAGAAACTAAATATAAAACTAAACATAATAGTGAGTTAGTAAATCAACCACATCAAGATACTACTAGTCCTTATTTGGAAAATATTTATGTTCTACAAACTCAGATAGATGATATTAGTCCGCAAGTAATAGGTTATATATTTGAACAGTTATTTGCTGTAGGAGCGGTGGATGTTTTTACCCAAGCTGTAGGCATGAAAAAAAATCGTCCGGGAATTTTGTTAACTGTAATTTGTCATTCGGAACAGTTAACTGCATGTGAAACGGTTTTATTTCGAGAAACTACGACTTTAGGAATTCGCCGTTTTAGCCAACAACGTTCTGTATTGCAAAGAGAAATTCAACAGCTAGAAACTGAATATGGCAAAGTTAAGGTTAAAGTGGCATGGATAGGAACGTTACAAAATAAATCAATTGCAAACGTTCATCCGGAATATGCAGACTGTGCTGAATTAGCAAGAAAATATAATATTCCTTGGCAAGAAATTCACAGGTTAGCATTACAGGCTTGGTATTTGAAAAAATAATTTCAGGCTGTTGTATTGCAAAATGCAGCGCAACGTAAATCGCCTAATCATGTTTCCTATAATTTCATACAAAAATAGGGCAAGTAACATGTACTTACCCCATTTTCAATTTACTGAATTCCTTAATGCCTCAATTAAAGAATTTTATTAATCAACTGCATTTCTAAGAGTTCTTTGCACTGCATTACTAGCATCTTCAGCAGCACGTTGAGTACCTAACTTCGCATCTTGAGCAGCGCGTTGAGTGCTTAACTTCGCATCTTCAGCTGTATCACCTGCGGCGTTGGTAATGCTATCCAATGCATTAGAGGTATTCTCTTTAATATTCTTGACTCCTCTCTTAGTTCCCTCAGCAAAGTTTTCAGCTTTATCTTGTACTTTATCTGCTGCGTACTTTCCGCTTTCTTTGAGGTTTTTCCCTAAATCTTCTAAATTCTCTGCTTTCTTATCTAAAGTGCGACGAGTATTGCCTGTCAAACTACCTGTTTGATCGATTTCGTTTACTTCTGCATTATCTTTCAAACCTTTAGCTTTCATTTTTGCAGCAGCTTCAGCGCCTTTACTTCTAGGATCGACATCGCTATACTGATTCATTCCTCCTTCATAGGTAGAATCGGGGCTTTTTGCTGATACAGAACTACAAGCTTGGGTAACAAACAGCAACGTTCCCAATACAAAAGCAGTTAAAATTTGCTTTATCTGAATTTTTTTTAGTGCAGAAAATAATTTTTTCATTGTTTGCTCCTTTTGTTACTGTCTTGATTCGTTGACTAAACTGTATTGAATAATAATCAAAATTGATTATTTTAGATAACTTTTTACAATCTTCTTCATTTTTGCAACAGCTAAATCGATTTGTCTAATGCTGGATTTCTCTATAATTTACATTTAGTAACCTGTTCTTAGGCTTTATGCTTCAAATAAAGGAAACTATGTTTACAGGTTGGAGTCTCCGAACCAGACTAAAACCTTTATTCTATTGGCATTATGTTTAAAGAATATTAGCAACTATTAAAAGTTATGTTTCTTATAAATCATAATATACTCGCCAAAAAAATTATCAACCCCGAGCGAATCGCTAAGTGTGAATTTTTGAGATATCGCAATCTAATCGAGTTAAGACAGCGCAGAAAACCACTCGTAGTTAATAGCAAACAAGCAGCTTCTACATTAAATATATAAAGCCGAGCAAGTAATAACTTCTCATTCGAGAAGACTGCAAAACAAACTATCCGTTATCAACCTTACAAGAAAAAAATCAATAGTTTCTCTAACGGAAGTCTTATTATTGCAAGACATTTAAATAAATATTTCTCTTACCTTAGAGAGATATGATTATAAACAATCGCTGTTTTACCAAATTATGTAAGCAAAATTTTTCGCTGATGATACATAAGTATTTAGTTGTAAAAATCTATTATTTGAAATCTATCTAAAGATGGATTTATACTATAGAACTTACTAATAATTAGAAAATATATCAGGAGCTAAAAATTATGATGTCTATTTTTTTATTTTGTCGCCTTAATTTACATTTTAGTAGTAGTTAAAATTATTAGCTGAACTTAGACTTATTAGTTATTGAACTTTTTATATATAAACTTTTATGCCTTGAAATTAACTAATTGATTTTCTAATCAAAATTATTGTCCTTATCAAAAAGCAAGTAATATAAAGTAATATTTATCTTTAAAATTAAGTGTCTCTAATCCTTCGTAGAATAAAATAAAATTAAAAACTTTAAAATAAATATTTAAAATTTTGCATAAAGTTACCAGAAAAACTTGGGCTTATGGTCGATTTAACATATTATTTGTTGTGTTTGCCTGTTTGAAAACTTTATCAGCAAAATTACAGTAATGATTAAGCAAGTTTTGCGCTGGCTGCTTTTAGGTGGAACGTTGTTTTTTTTAGCAACAGCTTTAAGAAATAATTGGCAAGAAGTCGCAGCGATTCGTATTGATGCAGCTGGATGGGCAATTTTGGCTACTGCTACTGGTGCAACTTTACTAGCACATATTTGGGCTGGATGGGTATGGACTTGGATTTTGCAAGATTTTAATCAGTCGGCAAGCTCCATAAAACTAATTCAAGCTTATCTCAAAACGAATATTGCTAAATATTTACCAGGCAATGTAGGACATTATATTGGACGAATTATGGCTGCAAAAGAATTAAGAGTTAGTACTAGCGCGGCAACTATCAGCGTACTACTCGAACCGTTATTAATGGCAACGGCAGCTTTAATCGTTGTAATTTTATGCAGTCAGTTTACTTTAATACAAAGCTCTATTGTTTTACTAATTGGTCAAATATTAGGTTTAATAGTAGCACTTTGCTTACTTCATCCATTATTTCTTAACCCTGTAATTCGTTTTGTACATCGTCAAAAAAACAAAAAATCTCAAGCTGGCAATATTAGCAGCGTTTCTTTAGGCATGAATCGCTATCCACTAATACCTTTGCTCGGTGAATTAGGATTTTTACTATTTCGTGCTTCTGGCTTTATTCTAACTTTATATGCAATAGCTCCAATAGATTTTAGTCAAATTCCTATA
Organism: Rivularia sp. MS3; assembly: GCA_019192545.1. Classification (GTDB taxonomy): domain Bacteria; phylum Cyanobacteriota; class Cyanobacteriia; order Cyanobacteriales; family Nostocaceae; genus Rivularia. The sequence continues at coordinate 55,839 of JAHCMI010000043.1, forward strand.
ATAATAGGAGGATTTAGTTTCGCTTGGCTTTTAGGTTTGATTATTCCAGGTGCCCCCGGTGGTTTAGGAATATTTGAAGCAACTGCAATAGCTCTTTTGCAGCAGTTTTTTCCTATAGCACTTATCATTAGTGCTAGTGTTGTGTATCGTTTAATTAGTATTGTTTCTGAAACCGCTGCTGCGATTCTTGCCTGGTTTGACGAAAGGTTTTTTTAAAAATTATTTCATTATCGATGATGTATTTGCTAGAAATTTACATATAAAATTATCAAAATTTATTCTTTACTATGTAATTTTAACTGAGAAAATATTCGATAAGTATCCAAATTCGTTTTTTCTTGGTTCTGGGTTGATTTATCTTTCATTTTGATTAAATTATATTCAACATTCTCCGCATATATTGCAAAAGTAATGTTGAATATTTCAATAAAGTTAATCACCCAGTCACATTCTTCCTCCTGAAAATTTTCGTAATAATTAATAATATTAGCAATACGCATTTCTAAATGACGACGCGAATATTTGCTAATTAACACTATTTTTAGAAGGGTAATGACTAAAGTCAGGGGATTTCCTTTAGAAAGCAATAAAATGAATAGTTGCGAAGGTTCTTTCCCATTTTCCGATATCAAACAATCAATAATTTTATTGCAAGCTCTTAATAGTAAATTCTTATCAATTTTTACCCCATCGTAATCTGTTTTCCATCGGAAAAGCTTATGAGAAAGTTGCTGCTCTAATGTTTCAGTAAATCCTTGGTGATTCACCGAATAGATTAAATATTTCAGCAAGCTGTGTTTAAATTCGTGTAAATTTTGGCTTCGAGTCTGTTTTACGAAAATATTAGCGATATTCTCATAGCTAAATACACCCTTTCTAACAACGATTACTTTTATTAAACGTAAAACTTCATCTCCTAAAATACTAGGATTGCGGTAACGGTTAACATTAGAAGCAGCAGATTGAGAACGAGCAATATACATTGCTAGCTCAAATTTAAATTTATCTTTTAATTGTTTGGATAAACGCTTTGCAGCTTGCTGTTGTTCTTTAGGGTTATTCTTGTCTGTAGACTGAGCTAGTAATAGATAAGAGCTATAGCGCTTTGTCCAATGCAGCTTGCTTTTTTCCTCGTGTCTAATAGCAAATAAATTTAGCTCTTGACAATCCTTACTATTAATAAAATTATTTAACCAAGCTCTAAAAATATTAATTTTTCTAGAACAGCTTGAACTATTTTTGGGTTTATATTCTGCAAATGAATCAATTAACTTTTGTATATATTTGTATTTCCGACGATTTTCCCAATTATTAATAAGTATATAACAAGTCCGTTTAAGAGTATTGCGAAACTCCGGTTCGTTACTACCGACAAATATCTGGTATATTCCTAGTTCAGAATTTGGATTAGCTGAATCTAAACAATTTATAAATAAATCTTTAAATTCTTGTAAAACATCTTCTGGTTCTTGGGTTTGAACAATTTCTAGAAAAAAGCTGTAAACTTTCTCTTGTGCAGCTTGCACATCTAATCCTCTATCATTCAAATCAAGAAGATGCTTTTTACCCTGTATACTCGGTAAGCGATCAACAATCATGTTATGGTTCTCAAGACCCAAAAGTCTCCTGAAGGCAGTTGTTACTAGCTTATCCTTCACAAACAGGAGCATCAATCGATTGTTGAAAACTTAAGTATTATTTTTACATAAATTTGATATTTTTATGACGGCAGGGTAAAAATATTGCATCTAATTGTGTAATTACCGAAGTTAAAAAATAAAAATTATACTGGACTCGACCATATCCTTAATTATTTATTCTTTTAGAATTATTAAGATCGGGAAAATATAGGTTTGGTGTAGAGCTAAGGTAGGCGATATTACTTGAACCCGTAAGTTTTGCGGGGTTAATCATTTTAATCATTGTTCGTAGTTGCGCTACTCTGCGAGAAAGCTCCGCTTACAGCGCCTAATATTCCCGAATCAGGAGAGGAAAACAGCACAACTACGAACCCGTCCATTTTTATGAGATATGCTACTCGAATGACCGCAAACAGTATATTTTTCTCGTAATAACACGCTTTTATAGATCGCGCACTAATAGGATATTGCGATAATTGTGGCGACTCTTGTTAACTATAAAAAAATTTAGTCCCGAAAGTTGCTTCTTTCGGGACGGTAATCAAACTATATATTATTAGTGGGGGTGGAGGGACTTGAACCCTCACGACTTTATAAGGTCAACGGATTTTCATTCTCCTGCAACTTTCGCTACTGCCTCAATAATCTTAATTATTTAAGGCTTTAAGAATTGGACTCTCTCTTCACCCTCGACTTAACAAATAATCAAAAATTATCTGTTATTACGTTAGGGTAGCTCCCGTCGAGTCTCTGCACCTTCCGAATCGTTAAACATAATATATTAACGTAACAATTCGGCTTGGCTCAGGATTGCCATGTCTTGTATAAGATTTAGGTTTCCCTGAGTTTGAGAGCATCCACTTGAAGAATTTCTTCAGCAAGGCTCAACTTTTTAAGTCCGTAGCGTCTACCATTCCGCCACACCCCCATTTATCTGGGGAACTTGTAGATATTTGCTTGTTGTTCAAATATCTCCTCATATATTTGACCATTAATTACGTAATTTGTCCAACATTTTTCCAATTTTTTTTTTCACAACGTCTTTTTAGTCAATTTTTTCGACCTGTATTTACCTTGTAACAAGCAATAGAAGGGTTGAGTTGTCAAAAATCAATACAAAGCGATTTATTTGTATTTTGTAACTTTGCGGCAATCTCAATCAGCTTTTTGCTATAACTGTCTGCTATGGCACCAATGAATTACAAACCTAGATTTTTGGTAGAATGCTAGATGTAGGTACAATTCAAATAAAATGCACGAATGCAGCCTACAAGCAAAGAAGAATATTTTTATTCGCCTGCCAGTCCGTGAGGCACACGGCTTAAAAGCTCAGCTAATGTCCTTATAGAGGTGTCGCTGAGAAGTCTAAACTAATGAAATTAAAATTAGTTTAGGTATGTCACAGATTCAACCCAAATAGCGACTCACTCCTAACAGATGTTACAAAATCTACTTGATTATTTGCAGAACTTACAGCTTGAGACTGCGATTGTACCTTTGACTTACTTAGGCTTAGCAGTTTCCTACTTGTTAGTAATTCCGGTTCTTGTGTTGACTTATATGAAGTTTCGCTGGTATTCAGTCAGTTCTTTTGAACGAGGCTTTATGTATTTTTTAGTATTTTTGTTCTTTCCAGGTTTGTTGTTGCTATCCCCGTTTCTTAATTTCAGACCTAAACGAAGACAAATTGAAGTTTAATCAGTTTAATTAATTCCATAAGTTTTTAATTGTAAAGGCATGGGCATATTAACAAATGCGACGCATTGACGCTATCGGAATTGTATTTGGCGTTTTTGTTTTGGGTGGTTTGGCTTATGTGGTTCTTCAAATCGCTGGCTTGAATGACTTAAGCGCTGGCATCTGGAGCCAAGTTTTATTGGTAACAGGTTTAATTGGCTGGTTGTTTAGCTATATTTTCCGGGCAGTAGGAAACAAAATGACTTACCATCAGCAGCGAGAAGAATACGAAAAAGCATTCTTACAAAATCAATTAGATCGACTTTCCCCAGAACAAAGAGATAAACTTCTAGCTGAAATAGAACAAAAAGAGGGAACTTAAGATTTGAAAGGACTTTGAAGCAATAAATTCAAATCAAAAGCTAGTTCGTTCTCTTGGCGACTGTTCGGTTAGTTAATAGATTCTAATTTCTATCTCAAAATAAATTTCTTAAGGTATGCTGAGATTACTAAAGAGATTAGAACAACGATTTGGAAAGACTAAAAGTTTAATTTATTTTCTAACCGAACAGCGTTATTTTTGAAAAACAGCTACTGATTCTCAATTTCTGTTCGAGGCTGGAATCTACCTAATGCTATAAATAGAAATCTAGCTAATTCGATAACAATATTTAATAATGTATATTAGCATTGCTTAGAGTTTAATTCTTTTTAGCCTTTGTATGTTCAAATAGGATTAAATTTTTTTGCTTATAGATAGTAAATAGCTTCGGGCTAATTTAAGGGAATGCTTTGCAAAATCAACCTTGTTTATGCCGGAATATTTACTAATTTTACGCTTCAAGGTTATAAAAGGATTTTTATGAAAATTGAATAATCATGAAGCTAATAAGATAATTATTAAGATTGTATAAAAAATATAATTATTATTTATAATATAAGACCAAAATTAATTTATTCGAGATTTATTCGAGTATTTCTGCTGCTGGCAAAATATAAGTTACGCGAAATATCTATGTTCGGAGCAATAGCTCAATATTTATCGAAGCCTATAATTCTAAAACATAATTTTAGGTTGATATGAATCAAATATACCTTTATTACTAATGTTGATGGCAATAAAAAACTATATAAAAGATGCATAACAATAATGTGGGATTCAACCGTCTGTAGTAGACAATTTCACCGATATGATCTTGAATATATAAAGCTATTGCCAGCGGTCTGAAATTAGCTGGCTCAGAATTATTATATTTTTGTTACACAATTCAAGTTGGTTAAGGTATAAATAATGAGTGTGAGAGAGTGTAAATTATCAATGATTTCAATTTTGTCGCGTTATAGGGGCAAATGTTATGAGTGAAAGTATGGCATTTATTGGTGGAGTTGCAGTTGCTGGACTAGCGGCTCTCTTGTTATTGAAGGGTTCCGGTAATTCCCTAACACCAAATTTTAATAGCCCGCAAGTGCAATCCCCTGTAGTCGCACAACCTTATATGCCTCAACCAGGTACTTATCCTGGCGGTTTGCCAGTATACCCCAATCAAATTCCTCCGAGTGCCGATATGTCGGAATTGCGGACGCAGTTGGAACGTCAGAAAAACCAACTTGACGTGCTTCAACGGGAAAATGACCAGTTGAAAAATCAAAATCAGCAGTTTCAATCTCAAGTTCAAGCTTACTATCAGTCGCAGCTAAGTGCCCAACAAAATCAAAATTCGGCTCAACAAGCTGCTTTACAACAATCTCAAGAACCTTGGTGGTCATCAGGGATACTTTGGGCTGTAGGAGGGATGGCACTTACAGTTGGCGGCGGCATTGTGGTAGCCGGAGTTTCTGCATTATTTTCCCAGAAACAACGCCCGACTCGAACGGTACAGGTTATTCATCCTTATAATGGTTCGGGAAATACCATATCTACTCCAGTACGTCGCGCTGAATTTCTACCTCCTCGTTCGGAAAGACGTATGGAAGCACCTGAATACGACGATACTTATTAATAAATAGCGCTGCATTTGTTACGATTGCAGCGCCAGCTATTTTTTCAAAAGATATACTTTTATTTACGTTTACTAGTTTTATAGTTAAATTAATTTTTTTCTTTTTCCTTTCGAGAATAAATAAACTGCTATTATACTACCGGCAAAGCTATTACTCTGCTGGTAGGGCTTGCTAATGAAAAAATCAGAGAACGCAGTATTCCTTTAATTTATATTAAGTAAAAATGTTATTTTATAACTTAATAAAATGAAAACGTAGCAAAAATTTGACGCAAAGTTTTATTTTTAATAATCACGCCTTAGAACAAAATCAGCTTTAAGAATTTTGTTTTAACACGTGGATTAATTAAATAACACGCTTGAGCAGGTATTGCCGCCTAAAATATTTGCCATCAAAATAAATGGTTATTGATGCTTGTTAGCTTTTTAATGAGTTGAGGTATGTAAAGTTTATTAACCTTTGTATTCAAGATTGTCCTCAGTGATAACCTGAGAAAAAGAATCACTAAATATACTAAGAGGATGTTTTAAAGTAGACACTTCATAAACTGTCTACATATTATCATACACATAAGTATACGTGTATACCCTTAAAGTATGTATAATAATAATGATATAAGTTGGCTTATGCAAAAATTAGTCGAATACTAATCGAGACAGTAAAAATGTTACATTAATCACATTAGACTATATATTTCAAGTTTTATCAAATTATGAATGAAGCGTCTTGCTAAAAGTCAATATTAAATGACATAACTTTATCGATTACTAACTCTACTTACTTATACAAAGGTTGTATGGTAGTTTCAGGATAATTTGATTATTTTTTTTTAATTAGATAACTTCTTTCATAAGTCAAAAATTGCTCGATGCTGTAATGCAATATTAAATGATACTAATTAAGAAGGTATAAAGTATTTATACTTATAGTAATATAACTTAGAAAAATATAGATATATTTTATACTAATCTAAAAGTACAAACCCTGATTGCTTAAAAAGATTTTCTGGGTAATATTACTTAAGTGTGACTATTAGATAAAGATTCGGCAAAGTCAGGTTTTAAGTAGTTCTATAGACTGTAAATTGGAAACAAGCAGTCTGTAAGACAATTTTAAAATACTGAGTTAAGGAGAAGCTTGAATGTAGTAAATGACTAAACAAAGGTTCTCTGATATATAAACGGATACTACGGTTCAGTTTTCTAAATATATATTGCGACAGGTGTTTAAAAGTTTGGTAACACGATAATAAATAATTAACGTGGAAACTTTTAGTATTTATCTGAACGTAATTACTGACTCAAAAAGAACCCATACGTGGGATACTCAGTTTTAAGCAATTTTATGTTAGTGGTGTGAAGGTTATGGAGGTTAGCATGAATATTTTTTATTTAGTACTCAAGAAAAAGCGGCGTATCTTATTTTTCTCGGCTGATGGTAATTGGTACCGCAGACCTGCAAGATTAAAGTTATTTCAATTAACAGCAATTTAGACGAATATTTTTAACAACAAAGTTACATGTTGTATCTAGGAGCTAATTTCCAGTTGCAATTACATGTAAACCAGGCAGTCTAGTTAGTTCCTTATTGGCGAAGCATATATTTCTTCGTTGTCAGTTCCTGCAAAGGTAACGGTTCAGAATTACTTTCCTTAATAAAAGGCGTGCATTAACTTAGATAAACTCGGCTAAAATTTGTAATAAATGTTTTTCATGCATACAGTTGTGTGGAAATGTTTGTCGTACTATTTTCAGTTGTAAATAAAGGGTGAAACTAATAGATTCATCTAGAAATCCCTAACTAGCTGATGAATTGAATACAGGAATTCATAGATACATCCACCTGGTTTTAATCTTGACAAGCTGTTAATAATATGCTCTGATTGCAAAAAAATATACATTTTGCATATCAGGAGAAATTAAAATAAAAATTCCTCGATACTACCTATAACTTAGCGGAGATTAGTGATACACTTCTTTGCTACTAGTAAGAATTTGAGAATTAGAGACAAATAGGTTTTTTTGTTAAAACCTATACCTTAGAAAACTTTTGCTATTTATTGCATTGATGCCTTCCAATGACATTTTTAATTTCATGGCTAAGGCGTAAAAGCCTGTTATTAACTATTGGTTCCTTGAGTGTTATTACTTACGGAATTATACCGACTGTTGCCCAAACAGTGATAGAGAATACCGCAAGTGGCGGTGCTGATAACTTGTCTGACGATAGAGTTGATTCTAACCAGGTTACTGTTAGCTCAACTCCGGCAGATTTACGTTTAACAAAAACAGGCGATCGCGCTGCTGCTGAACCTGGGGACACTGTTATATATCGGTTATTAATTGAAAATGTTGGTCAGTCGCCAGCAACGAATGTAAGTGTTACCGATCGCCTGCCGTTAGGCTTGCGATTAGTTCCTGATTCGTTGAGGGGTTCAATCGGTGATACGGCAGTAGATATTAACACTCCAGATATCAATGCTTCAAATCGAGGAACAAATTTTACTGCAAGTTCGACTGCTACTCTGCAACCAGGAGAAAGTATGGTTGTTAACTATGCGGTTGAGGTGACTCCAGATTCTATACGTGGAAGCGGGAGAAACTTAGCTCAAGCACAGGCTGGAGGTTTGCTGAGTAACCAATCTAGTCACAGATTGCGGATTCGTCAAGGGATATTGTCTGACTGCGGTACTTTAATTGGAAGAGTGTTTGTCGATAAAAACTTTGACGGCGAACAGCAGCCAAACGAACCTGGAGTGCCGAATGCAGTGATTTACATGGACGATGGTAATCGCATTGTTACCGATGCCAATGGTTTGTATTCTTTAGCAAATGTGATTTCTGGATATCGCTCTGCGGCACTAGATTTAAGCAGTTTACCAGGTTACTCCCTAGCTCCGAATAAATATTTTATTGAGACAAATAGCCCGTCACGTTTGGTGAAATTAGCGCCTGGAAGCATGGTGCGGGTGAATTTTGGCGTTACACCTGCGTTTTCGGAGGGTAAGAATGAATAAGAAACAATCTCGCTTGCAATTTAGTAATGGCGATCGCCATACTATGTTATCTGTACTGCTGAAAATAGGTGGTGCAGGTATTTCGGTAGCTATAGCAGTTTTAGGGTTTTCTACAATTTGCTCTTCTTCAGCTTTAGCTGCGGACTCAGATGAAAAGGTTCAATTATCTATAGGTTCTAGATTAAAAGAGTCTTTATATACAGTAAAAGAGGTTAAAGGTCAAGATACTAAAACCTCTTCAATCCTAAAGTATTCTGAAGGTTCTTCCTCTGAGAAGATAACGAAAAAGCTTAAACAACAAAGCACCGAAGTCTTTCCTGTCTCCAAATCTGAGACTGCGTTGCCTGTTGAGACTAGAAAAGAAATCCCAGGCGAAGATATTGAACCGAATCTAATATCAGAGTCTTCTAACATTTCGCCATCTTTGAAGGAGTCGGTGAAGTTGGCGGAAATAGGAGATGGCCCAGTTTCTCCTATCTCTCCAGGAAGCTCTGGTTCTGGCTCTATGTTCGACCGGGGAGGCTCTTTGTTTGAGCGGCAGCAGCAACCGCAACAGCAACCGCAACAACAGCCGCAACAACAGCAAACCCCGAACCAAGACCAACAAACTCAAGCAGAACCCCTGAATCCGCTCCAAGAAAATTCGACTCCTTCCCCAAGACAAAGAAGTCGCAGCAAAGTACAGTTGGAGATTACTCCTGTGGGAGACCCAGTAGTACAGGCTGATGGACGTTCGACGATTCAGATACGGGGACAGATTATTAACGATGAAGGGGAAGTAATTCCTCGGGATGTAGAAGTAACTCTGACAAGTAGCGCTGGTAAGTTTATTGGTTCCGACCAAAATAAAGATGCTCCAGGGTTTCAGGCTCGTGCAATTAATGGAGAATTTATTGCCACTTTACAGTCAGGTTTAAAAGCTCAACCGGTTCGTATTAGAGCGGCTGTCCATAAAATTAAAAAGCCTGCATCTACCCTAAGACAGAGAGAGAGGGCAATTGATGGAGAAGAAATATTAGAGAGCGGCAGAGATACAAGACTATTTAATAACGAACTAGTTAGCCAGCCGATAGAAGCCTATACACAAGTAGAATTCACCACCTACTTGCGTCCTTCCTTAGTTACGGGTATTATCAATCTCCGTGTTGGTGCTAGAGGTACAAATTTCTGGGGTAGTCGCAGAGAATTCCTCAATCCAGATGCGGATGATGGAACTGAAGTAGATTTAGATTCTCAGATATTTGCGACTGGTAAAGTTGGCGAGTGGCTGTTTACCGGTGCATTTAACAGCGAGCGACCAATTAACCAAGATTGTGAAGGTAGAAACAGGTTATTCGGTGGAATTCAGTTTTGCGAGCAAAACTATCCTGTATATGGTGATAGTTCTACGGTAACTCCGACGACACCTTCGATAGATAGTTTTTACGCTCGTTTTGAGCGCAGTTCTAAGGTTCCTGGTGGAGACCCCGATTATGCGATGTGGGGGGATTACAGAACCGAGGAATTTTCTCGACCTTCGCAGCTATATGGTGGAACTTCAAGGGCACTGCACGGATTTAAAGGTAATTACAGTTTTGGCCCTTTGCAGATAACTGGTTTATATGCCAATAACGTTGAAGGTTTTCAGCGAGATACTTTCACTCCTCAAGGTATTAGCGGTAATTACTTTTTATCGCGACGGTTATTGGTTCCAGGAAGTGAGAACGTTTATTTAGAAGCTGAAGAAATTAACCGTCCGGGTACTATTGTTAAAAGACAGCAGCTATATCGCGGTCGAGATTATGAAATAGATTACGACCGAGGCACGATAAGGCTCTTAAGTCCAATATTGGCAACAGAACTTAATCCTTTTGGTGCAACTTTGCAAAGACAGGTTGTTGTTACCTATCAGCCGGAATTTGGCGAAGATTCCGATATTTATGGTGCAAGGGCACAATTTAATATTTCGCAGAATTACAATAGTAAATCTTTTATCGCCGGTTCTTATTTGAGGGAAGACCAGGGAGACCGAGATTTTGAACTGTATGGAGCCGATTTTCTGCTATCATTTGGTCGTTTTGGTAGGATTCTTGGTGAATATGCCAGGTCGGAAAGCGATATTGGCGGCGGTGACGAACTAACCGGAAATGCTTACCGTCTTGAAGCGATTGGGAATTTAAATGACCGGATTAACTTAAATGCTTATTACCGTTCGGTAGAGCCGAATTTTAATAACAACGCTACTTTTAGTTTTTCGCCAGGACAAACTCGTTACGGTGCTGGCTTGCTGGGTAAGTTGACCGATACCACAACTTTGGGCGTATCCTACGATGTAGAAGAAAACTTTGGTAGAGCTAGTACGGGTTTAGTAAACTTCTTCGATTTATTCGATCCTCAACCACAAGCGCGTCCTGGGGAAGCTTTAAATAACGAATTAAAGACTTTCCGAGCGGGTATTTTACAAAAGTTTGGCATTGCAGATGCCAGCGTTGAATATGTGAATCGTTCGCGGGAAGATAGGGTAAATGATGAGTTTGATGGAGATGCAGAGCAAATTGTCTCGCGGTTGAAAGTTCCTTTAACTCAATCTTTGACTTTTCAGGCTCAGAACGAAGCAAATTTGAGCGGTTCCGATCCACTTTATCCCAACAGAACTACTTTAGGGTTGGATTGGCAGGCGTTTGAAGGTGTTACTTTTAGACTGGCGCATCAATGGTACGACGATACAAGCTTGTTACCTGGTAATTCCCTGACAACTTTAGATACTTTAGTTGATTACAACTTAGCCAAAGATACTACCTTTAACGGACGCTATTCGGTATTATCTGGCTTTAATGGCTTGCAGGGACAAGGTGCTTTAGGAGTTAATCACGGAATGCCCATCGCGCCGGGATTGCGATTGAGCTTGGGTTATCAATACGTATTCAGAAACATCTTTAACTCCACCGCAGCCGGGGATAGAATACCTCAATATTACGCTGTAGGACAAGATGCGGCTTCTTTGGGATTATTCGCCGGTTCGGTATATAGCGTTGGTTTGGAATACACTGACAATCCTGACTTTAAAGCCAGCGGTCGCTTTGAATTCCGCGATGGTAACGAAGGAGACACCACCTTCATATCGGTTGGAGCCGCAGGTAAGATTTCTCCGGCATTAACGGCATTAGCGCGCTTCCAACAAGCAGGTGAAGCCAACGTTTTTCTGCCTTCGACGGTAAATAACTTTGGCGCTGCCGAAGGAGTAAGATTTGAAGAATTAGGAGACACCGCTAACTTAAAAATTGGTTTAGCTTATCGCGATCCAACCAACGATAAATTTAACGGTTTACTTAAATACGAATGGCGACAAAACTTTGACTCCATACCTGAAAACCAATTTACGGGAAGTTCTACAGCTACAGGACACGTATTTTCAGCAGAAGGTATTTATGCACCGTCGTGGAGATGGGAATTTTATGGTAAATATGCGCTGCGTAATGGTGTAACTTATTTTGACGGCGATCGCTATGACGGTACCGTGAATCTAGCACAAGCAAGAGCTACCTATAAGTTGGGCTACCGTACCGATTTAGCAGTAGAAGGACGCTGGATTGGTCAAGATTCCAATAATAATTCTGACTTTGACGAATTTGGAATTGCCGTAGAAGGGGGATATTACTTAACTCCAGATTTGCGTTTGGGAGTCGGTTACGCCTTCGGTAGCGTTGACGACCGCGACTTTACCGGATATCGCTCGGAAGGCGGACTGTATCTGAATGTCAGCTTGAAGTTGAACGAATTATTCGGCGGATTTGGATTGCAGAAACCAGTACCAAAGCAGGAACAGGAATCAGAAATTTCACCTTTGGTAAGAGACGGTTCTCGACGACAGTCTAAGAAACCTCAAACCAAATTAAGCGAGCGTTTGAAGAAAAATTCAGAAAGCAAATTGGTTAACCGTTTGAAGAAGCCACAGGGAAGAGAAAAATTACCTGCAACTAATACTCAGTCGAGAGTTCCTAGCAATAAATCTTCTCAAACCAAGCTGATAAATAACCTGAAAAACTAGCTGTTGAAATATTTGTCAAATGTGGTGTCACAGGATGTGAGCAATGTCAAAAAAAAGGTCAAAGGTTAAAGGTCAAAGGTTAAAGGTCAAAGGTGAAAGGTTAAAGGTAATTTTTTTGCTTTTACCTATGGTTCGTTCGCTTTTACCTAATAAAAAAATATTTTGTGTAATCCCAACTTCGATATTATTTTTCCCCTCTGCTGCATTTGCACAAGAGCAGGAATTTTCTACCCCAACTGCTCCCTCAGCCCCTGCGATTAGAGCAGTAGTAAATAGTAATGCAGATGGTGCGGTAACGGCTGATAGTCAATTAACTTTGCGAGAAGCGATTGAAGTTGTTAACGGAACTTTAACCCCGGAACAACTCAGCAGTGCCGAACAAGCTCAAATTGCTCCTGCAACTGCTGGTGGAAGCAGTATTGAGTTTAATTTACCGCCAGGGGCGACAACTATCGAACTGCAAACGGTGCTACCCGATTTGGCTGCACCGGGGTTAACAGTTGATGGAACAACGCAACCGGGATACGATCCCAATACCTCGGCAACTGCGGAAATAGCCATTCCCATTCCCTTAGTGACAATTAAACCCGCTACAGGAACAGAAGTATTTCGAGGTTTAACGGTGGTTGCGGATAATATCACCATTCGCGGCTTGAATATGTACGGTTTTAATGCCGAACCCATTAAGCAACAGTTGGGAAGCGCGTTGATTTATGACGGTAAAGCCGAACCCGCAACTCTGACAACTCCACCGGGGGATATTGTCATTGCTCACCGCAACCCCCCTCCGGATATCAGCGAGCAAAGACCACCCGCAAGCAGCTTTCCGTTTCGGGAACGAGATCAACCCCCGCAAAACGTAACCATTGAAAACAACTGGTTGGGAATTACCCGAGACGAAACAGTACCCGACCAACTTTCGGCTTTTGGTGTTTATGCTTTTAACAGTAAAGGGGCAAACATTCGTAAAAACCGCATTTCTTACCATGCTGGTAGTGCAATTATTACTTCGGTAAGAGCAGAAGATACTCAAGTTGTGCAAAACATCATTGTAGGTAACGGTATCGACGGAATGCCCGATGCTTTGCGGTTTGAAGGTGTAGTTGATAATTCGCAGATTTTGGGTAACTTAATCTGTGCTAACGACGGTGCGGGAGTGTACTTATTCAAACCTCAAGGCAAGATATTAGTACAGAATAATAAAATTACCTATAACGGCAGAAGATTAAGAAGAGCGGCTGTTTTTGTTATGGGCAGCGAGCATCAGGTACTTGGTAACGAAATTGACCATCAAGCCGGACCTGGAGTCGTCGTTACAGCATTTCCTCACAACGATGTTGGTAGAAGAGGTGTAGCGAAAAAGAACGACATTCGCAACAATAAATTTGCTGCATTAGAAGGATTGAGCATCGACCTCAACAGCCAAAGAAACCTGGGAGTAATTGACTTTCAACGCGGAGATGGGCCAAACCCCAAACGTAACTCAGTAAATCGGCGTAGAGATACGGGAAATGCTGCAATCAACGCTCCACGATTTAGCGAAAAAGCTTTTGCACCCAATGGCAGCAGCGCCACTATTACAGGTAAAGCTGATAAAGGCAGTGAAGTTGCAATTTATAAATTGAGCGATTATCAGCGGGGACTAGAAGCCATATATCAACCTGGCTACGGTGCGTTGACAGAACCACTGACCATAGTAAGCGTTAATGAAGACGGCGAATTCACCGCTCAAGTAGAAAACGTGCAGCCAGGGGACATGATCAGCGCGATCGCAACTGACCCGCAGTACGGAACTTCTGAACCGGCGGTAGCTACAAAGATTGGTACGATTGATACTCCGCCCAATGTCAACGTTACGCCCCGGATCGAACCGATTAATCCTCCTCAGTGCGTTTCTAAACCGGTACCACCACCAGTTGTTACACCACCACCACCACTTACACCAGACGAAACACCACCAGACCCAATTCAGATTCAAGTCCCGCGCAACATTCACTTTGCTTTAGATAAATCTTTCATTAGTGACGAAAGTGCCCAAATACTAGATAGAGTTGCAGAAGTCCTCAAACAATATCCTTTCATTGTTATAGAACTACAAGGTCATACCGACCCCAGAGCTAGTAACGCTTATAACCAGGCATTAGGTAAACGAAGAGCATTATCTACGAGAAATTATTTGTTGCGTAAGGGAATAGCACCAGAAAGGATGACCATACGCTCCTTTGGTGAAACTCAACGTAAGGTTCCCGGAGGTACAGACGTTGTGGACTACGCACGGGATAGACGTACTGAAATTATCTTCAAGGATGTTAGGGGTATAGACCTCGAAATCATCGACCAAGAGCAAGATTTACAAATCGAAGGAAGGTAAAGCATTGTGGATTTTGGATTTTGGATTTTGGATTTTAGAGTTAGGAGCGAGGAGTTAGAAATTAATAGTTGAAATTTCTTCTTATCCCCCGCCTCCCTATTCCCAATGACCAATGCCCATTCCCTGTCTTGGAAATTTGCTCCACTTGGGGAGACCCCAAGACCGCAATTTCCGCAATACCCAATATTTTTCGTTGTTTAGGAAGCAAAAAATGAAAGCTTTATTTAAGCATTTATCGGCAATTACCCAAGGGGAACCGGGTTCGGTGGCAAATAATACGACGCTATCATCAAGAAATATCTCCAATCCCTTTCTGTCTACAACTTTACTAGCGGTTTTGTTGGGCGTACCCCAAGTACCAATAATGGGGAGTGGCAAGGCCATAGCGCAAAACGCAGCAAGTTGTCCTGCGGGTACTACGCCAGAAACAATACAGTTCAATGCTAGCGATAGCCTGCAAGATTTAACACAAGTCTATAGTATTGGCGGAATACGTACAGTTTTATCTTTCACTGAAGAAGTTCCCGGTGAAGTTATTGATAGAACCGAATCAAGAATTGACGGTGGTGTTTATGGTGGGCTGACTGGGCCAAATCTACGTTTAAATATTGGTCCTGGTAAACCTCCAGAAACTGGTAATTTGGCACCGGGTTCTGCAACTCTTACTATTACTTTTGCTCAGCCTATAACTTTAGCATCCCCTTTAACTTTGTTGGATGTAGACCAAGAAGGCGAGCGAGATAATGGTAGATTTTTCCGAGATATAACTACTGTTACTGCGGCTAATAATAATTCCAACGTTCCTGTTAATCTGCAAGCCCTCGGTTCATTTACCCAAGTTTCTGGAAATACAGCTTCCGGTCAAACTGAGAACTCATTGCCGGATCGAGGTGAAGGTAACGTTGCTGTAACGCCCCAAGGTGCTGTTGACCAGATCAACATTGTTTATACTCCAGATACTTCTCAACCAAGAGGGCAAGACCAAACTATCGGTTTAGCACCATTCACTATTTGTGCGCCGGGGAATGCAGGTACAATTGGCGATACTGTTTATCAAGATACCAATGGCGACGGTACGCAAAATCCTGGCGAAGCAGGAATTCCTGGAATTAATTTAACTTTGATAAATCCAGGCCCCGACGGTCAATTTGGGACACCCGACGACACAACCGAAACTACTACTACTGATAACAACGGTAGATATAATTTCCCCGTAACTGCTGGTAATTACCGAGTGACTGTTGACAATCCTCCTCAAGGTTTCAGTCCAACTCAAACACCACCACAAACTATTGTTGTAGCGGCAGGTCAAAATTTTGATACTGCTGATTTTGGTTTTGTACCGCAGCAGTTAGGTAGTATCGGGGATACGGTTTATCGGGATAACAATAACAACAACGTCCAAGACGAAGGCGATACGGGAATACCTGGAGTTACAGTTACCTTAACCAGTCCAGGCCCCGACGGACAATTAGGAACACCTGACGATACAACTCAAACAACCACTACCAACGACCAAGGTATTTACACCTTCCCCAACTTACCTGCCGGTAATTATCAATTAACCTCAGCAACACCCGACGGGTTGAATCCAACTCAAACCCAACCCAATCCCGTAGAATTACAGCCCGGTGAAAACATCGATACAGTTGATTTCGGTTTTGCACCAACTCCAGGCGGTACGGTTGGGGACAGAGTTTACCGAGATGAGAACGGTGACGGAACTCAAAACGAAGGCGAACCGGGAATCCCTGGCGTTGAAGTCACCTTGGTAAATCCAGGCCCCGACGGTCAATTTGGCACCCCAGACGACACAACACAAACTACAACTACCGATGAAAACGGTACTTATGGTTTCCCCAACGTACCTCCTGGTGACTATCAAGTTGTGGTTAATAATCCTCCCGATGGTTTAACCCCAACTCAAACACCACCGCAAACAGTTACCGTACAACCCGGTGAAGATTTTGAAGATGCTGACTTTGGTTTTGTACCGCAGCAGTTAGGTAGTATCGGGGATACGGTTTATCGGGATAACAATAACAACAACGTCCAAGACGAAGGCGATACGGGAATACCTGGAGTTACAGTTACCTTAACCAGTCCAGGCCCCGACGGACAATTAGGAACACCTGACGATACAACTCAAACAACCACTACCAACGACCAAGGTATTTACACCTTCCCCAACTTACCTGCCGGTAATTATCAATTAACCTCAGCAACACCCGACGGGTTGAATCCAACTCAAACCCAACCCAATCCCGTAGAATTACAGCCCGGTGAAAACATCGATACAGTTGACTTTGGTTTTGCACCTGCTCCAGGCGGTACGGTTGGGGACACAGTTTACCGAGATGAGAACGGTGACGGAACTCAAAATGAAGGTGAACCGGGAATCCCTGGCGTGGAAGTTACTTTAGTCAATCCAGGCCCCGACGGTCAATTTGGCACCCCAGACGACACAACTCAAACTACAACTACCGATGAAAACGGTAGTTATGGTTTCCCCAACGTACCTCCTGGTGACTATCAAGTTGTGGTTAACAATCCTCCCGATGGTTTAACCCCAACTCAAACCCCACCGCAAACGGTTACCGTACAACCTGGTGAAGATTTTGAAGATGCTGACTTTGGGTTCGCACCGCAGCAAAATGGCAGTATTGGGGATACGGTTTATACAGATGGGAATAGCAACAATCAACAAGACGAAGGGGAAGAAGGTATTCCTGGAGCTACAGTTACCTTAACCCTTCCAGGTCCCGACGGACAATTAGGTACCCCAGACGATACGACTCAAACTACTACTACCAACGAACAAGGTATTTACACCTTCCCCAATCTTCCTGCGGGTAATTATAGAGTTACCGCAACCAGTCCTAGAGAAGGAGATAACCCTACTCAAACCCAACCCGATGCAGTAGAATTACAACCAGGTGAAAACTTAGATACAGTTGACTTTGGTTTTGTACCGGGACCATTAGGTCAAGGGCAAGGAACTATTGGGGATACGGTTTACAACGACACTAACCGTAACAACCAGCAAGATGAAGGTGAAACCGGTATTCCAGGAGCGACAGTTACTTTAACTAATCCCGGTGAAGATGGCGAATTTGGTACTCCAGACGATACCACCACTACCACAACCACCAATGAAAACGGTAATTACAGTTTCCCTAATTTACCTGCGGGTAACTATCGAGTTACTACAACTACCCCCGATGGTTTAACTCCGACTCAAACCCCAGATGAAACAGTTGCTTTAGCACAAAATCAAAATTTAGATACTGTTGATTTCGGTTTCGCACCGCAACAAGACGGAACTGGTTCTATCGGAGACACTGTTTACAGCGATACCAACAGCAATAACCAACAAGATGAAGGTGAAACCGGTATTCCTGGGGTGACAGTTACCTTAACACAACCAGGCCCCGACGGTCAGTTGGGTACTGCTGACGATACAACTCAAACCACAACTACCGATAACAACGGTATATATGGGTTTACAAACTTACCTCCGGCAAACTACAGAGTTACTACTGAAACTCCTGATGGTTTGAATCCGACTCAAACGCAACCGGATATTATTAATCTGCAAGGCGGTCAAAATATTGATACGATTGACTTCGGTTTTGCAGGTCAGCCAACAGGACAAGATACCGGTGGAATCGGAGATACGGTTTACAACGACACCAACCGTAACAACGAGCAAGATGAAGGTGAAACTGGTATTCCTGGAGTTACAGTTACCTTAACTAGTCCCGGTGAAGATGGTCAGTTGGGTACTCCAGACGATACAACCACTACCACAACCACCAACGAACAAGGTAATTATGGTTTCCCCAACTTACCTGCTGGTGACTACAGGGTGACAATTAATAATCCTGATGGTTTAACTCCCACACAAACCCCACCCGAAACCATTACCTTAGAAGAAAATCAAACCAACAATGATGTTGACTTTGGTTTAGCACCAGGACAACAGCAAGGTACTGGTTCTCTTGGTGACACCGTTTATAACGATTTGAACAATAACGGTCAACAAGATGAAGGTGAACCTGGAATACCTGGTGTAATTGTTAACTATGCAGGAACTGGCCCAGACGGCGTGTTTGGTGAAAGTCTAAATGATGACGATATCAGCGGTAATACTAGAACCGATGCCAACGGTAGATACACCTTCCCCAACTTACCTGCGGGAACATATCGAGTTACTATCAATGACCCATCTCAGGAACCAATTCGAGGATTAAGTCAAACCCAAACTCCTAATAATCCAATTACCTTGAATGAAGGGGATAATATAGATACCGCTGATTTTGGATTCACGCAACCAACCGGTACAATTGGCGATACCGTTTACCAAGATAACAACAGCGATGGTAATCAAAACGAAGGTGAACCTGGAATTCCGAACGTTGAAGTTACTTTAGTTAATCCAGGCCCCGACGGTCAATTTGGTACTCCTGACGACACAACTCAAACTACAACTACCAACGAAAACGGTAATTACACATTCCCTAACGTTCCTACCGGTAACTACACAGTCACGGTAAATAATCCTCCCGAAGGTTTAAGTCCGACTCAAACACCGTCCAATCCTATTTCCTTACAACCAGGTCAAAATCTTGATACCGCTGACTTCGGTTTCTCACCACAGCAAGTAGGAACCATCGGAGATTTAGTTTTCTTCGATAATGACGGAGATAGCACTCCCGATAATGATGAAAGCGGAATTCCCGGACTAACTTTGGTACTTCGAGACGGTGATGGTAATGTAGTTGCAACTACAAATACTGATGAAGACGGTGGTTACAGCTTTGTTGCGCCTCCAGGAACCTACACTGTAACCGTAAGCAATCCTCCTCAAGGCTTAAATCCCACGCTGACGCAAGACAACCCAGTTAATTTACAAGCCGGTCAAAATATTGATACAGTTGATTTTGGCTTCCAGCCACCGTCAACTGGTTCAATTGGCGATACCGTGTTTGCAGATGAAAATGGTAACGGGGTTCAAGAACCAGGAGAGCCAGGAGTTAGTGGTGTTGTAGTCCGATTAGTTCGTCCCGGACAAGATGGTGTATTCGGTACTTCCGATGACCAAATTGAAGAACAACGTACCGATAATACCGATACTGTTGCTTTCAATGAAAATACCGCAGGTCAATACACCTTTGACAATCTGCCACCAGGAGATTATCAAGTACAGATGGTGCTTCCCGACGGTAGTATCTTGACAACAGGTGCTAATCCAATATCAGTAGATTTACAGCCGGGACAAAACTTAGATAGTGCTGATTTCGGTATTAGAATGACCGGATTCGGAGGCGAGAATCCTGGCTCAATCGGCGATGAAGTATTTAACGATACGGACGGTGATGGTGTGAGAGATGCAGGAGAACCTGGAGTTCCTAACGTTACCGTAACCTTAACTCAGCCCGGACCCGACGGAGAATTAGGTACTGCCGACGATACCACTCAAGAAACCACTACCAACGACCAAGGTAATTACACCTTCGGCGAATTACCACCAGGACCTTACAGAATTGCGGTGAATCCTCCTTTAAATCTACCAGAGGTAACTAATCCTGGCGGTTCGCAAATTGAAAGGAATTTACAACCGGGACAAAATTTAACTAACGCTGATTTTGGCTTACGCGGTCCAGATGGTGGTTCTATCGGCGATACTGTCTTTAACGATACCGATGGTGACGGAGTACAAGACTTTACCGATAGCAATAACAACGGTGTTAAAGAACCAAACGAAGAAGGTGAAGAAGGAATCCCCGGAGTTCAATTAACCTTAAGAGATTCCAATGGTGATATAGTTGCTACCACAACCACCAATGAAAACGGTAACTATATCTTTAACGGTTTACCTTTGGGTAACTATACCGTTGAAGCAGCCAGACCTACGGACTTTAGTCCAACCACCGAAACCACATTATCTCCTCAGTTAACCGAAGAGACTCCAAACAGAAACGAAATAGACTTTGGTTTCCGTCCGGGCCGTTTGGGAGCATCCGGGCCAACTAATTTACGTTTAGTTAAACGGATTACCAACGTACTAAGAGGAAATCAACCCATTAGCGGTGTTGTCTTTAACCAGTTTGAAGATGATTCCAATGATGAAAATGATAATATTCTCAACTCTTCTCCCCAATCTTCTCCTGTAGGTATTACTAGTTTAGACACACCCGTACAAAGTGGTGATGAAATAGAATACACGATTTACTTCTTAAGCGAAGGTGGGGAAGCTCTGCAAAACGTCAGGGTTTGTGACGTAGTTCCCAACGGTACAACCTTTGTAAGCGGTAGTATCACCGTAAACGGTGGCGGTACTGGTGCAGATAACGGTAACTTCCTAACACCTTTATCTCCAGTACCGGCAGAATTCCAAAATATTTGTCGTAACGGTACCCCCACAAACGGTGCGGTACTTACCAACCTCGGCACCTTACCGGCGGGCGGACAGTTTGGATTTGTTCGCTTCCGGGTTCGAGTCGATTAATTTCAACTAAAAACAGTCTTCCTTAACAACTTTTTGGGGTGCGGGTTTCCGTGCCCCTTTTTTTATGAACAGGGGGAGAGGGAAATTAAAAAATTAGAACATAAACAAAAGTTAAAATCTATAATTCATAAACCTTTGACCTTTAACCTTTAACCTCTAACCTTCGCGTAGCGCTATAACAGTTACAAACAACTTTGATTTGGTATACTATCGCACAGCTAGGATGAATTAATTGGTTTCCAGTTTTTTCTTAATTGTTCTCGATCAACGATTGCCTATGCCCAATGCTTCATACCCAATCCCAAATTTTTTAATACAAAAAAAATCCGCATGATTAGGTATTATTGTCTTGAATTTCACCTAGTTTGAATGAAATTAATTTTTGAATGTTAATGCAAAAAAAGAAATTAATTAGCTCGGTTCTTCTACCAATTGCAGTCATATTGCCTGCTGTTTTTCCTTCGGGTGAAGTAACTGCTCAACAACAAAAAAGATTGCGTCCGACTTCTTTGTTAAAAGCAAAATGCGTTAAAAGCGGTATCGGTAGCGCTCGCAAGCAAAAACTCGATGTTTCAATTGGTAAAGCGGTCTACAATAGTAAATTCTATTTAGGGCCTGGTTATCGTTCGGCAGCTTTAACTTGTAAAATTAAACCAGATAATCGCCCTCAAAACGTATTTCAAACCTTAGATTTGGGCTTTGGAATGCGCGATAATAACGTAAATAGTCCTAGCGTTCGGGTGCAACTGTTTTTAGATGGGAAACCAACTGAAACTGTAACTGTAGGCCCAACACAAGTAGCAAATGTATCCGTTGATGTGAACAATGTTAGCAACGTTGCAATTGAAGCAACTTGTTCTAGTTCAACTCAATATTGCAGTCGCGTTTACTTTTATGATGCTAATTTGCAACGAAGTAATCCGACTCCAGTAGATAATAGTCCAGTAAATAATAATCCCCAGCAGGAACAGAATAATCCCCAACAGGAAGAAATTCTACCTCCACCTCCTACTAATTAAGTAGGAAAATCGAAAGATAGGAAGATGGGGAGATGGGGAGATGGGGAGATGGGGAGATGGGGAGATGGGGAGATAGGGAGATAGGAAGATGGGGAGATGGGGAGATAGGGAGATGGGGAGATGGGGAGATGGGGAGATGGG
>JAHCMI010000044.1 GCA_019192545.1 Rivularia sp. MS3
CGCTTTCGCGTCTTTGTAATGTGGTTGTCATGGTTCAGATAATTGCGTTTGTTTTATGAACAAATAATTAGGTTTTTCAACCTATGTACTTATACTAAAACAAATATTTCAGTTTGTAAAGCTTTTTCAGAAAAAATTTGTAATTAATGCTGCAATATAGGGGTAGCTTATCGGCTAAAGTTTTTGGGAAATAAGAGTTACGGCTAATTTATAAAAAACAATAATTCTTAAAAATTAACTTATATATTAGGAGAGTAGCTGCATCAATCGAGTTTAAGATTTGATAATGCTTGTTCAATGTCGAGGCTCAAATAGTTATCTAAAGCCATATACATCCAATAAAGAGATACCTGTGGATCTTGACCAGTTTTCTGAAAACCTATTGCTAGTGCTAGGCTTTGAGTTAATGGATTAATCGTCAAAGTATATAAATCGCAAAGATTGGGAAAATCCGCTTGCATATTAATGAGAGTTTTTCGGGCATCTTCTAATAATTGATATAGGTTGCTGTGCTGTAAGTAGGCAGAATCTATTTGAAAGCTGCGGATAAAAAGAGAAGTGCAATCTTCATCTCCTACTTCTGCCATTTCAAAAGGGTCTATCTCAGAAGCAGTACTTAAATGTAAACTTTTGCTTGGTGGTAGAAAAAAGTTTTCCTCTGATTTTGCAGCTACAGGATAAAGAAAGCAAAAACCAATAGGATCTTGAGTATCGCAACGACGTAAAACCCGCATTCCTTTAGAATATTGTTTAGCCCAAGCACGAAGTTTTCGAGCTATTCTTTGAGGCGCAGCGGTGGTTTTTTTGTTCATCCAATCGTATTGACGAGCTAAAAAAGTCGCAACGGGTATAGTATCGGTGCGGGGATTAAAGCTATCGGTAACTAGTTCTATAGGTTCGTTAACTTGCGCTGACTCATTAATGTCTGATAATGGAGAGCAAATACGAATACATATGTTATTGCCATCAAATTCCTTTTCGATAAGTCCTAACGCCACTAACTTATCAATCATCATTCCCGCAGCACGTTCGCTGCCTCTATCTTGTTGTGCATAAAATAGTTCGTTAGCTTCTCGATGAGTACAGGCAACGAAGCCTTCAGGTAAATCTAAATCCGCTACAGGTTTACTGGCAATTCCTAATTCTTGCTGCTGCTTGAGTAACAAATAAGCCCACAATTTCACAAAGCATTCGGCTCGCCGACGGGTTAAACCTACCTTACCTTTCAAAAGAGCAACATATTTAAGCTGATGTTCTAAACCAAAAAATTCATCAATAGTAGCTAAATCCTTCACGACAGAACTCCCTAGTAAATTTCTCTTAGCCTTAAAGTAGCAATACAGTCATTATGAATCGACTGACTGCCCTATACTGGCTTACTTAAGAAAAACTTCACTCTGCTTCAGGGAAATTCTGTAAATTTCTCTGTGCCTTCACTTACTTCAATACTTTCTTCAGGGTTGCTGCTCAATCATTGCGAATACAGAATCTCATTTATAACAATGCAGCTAGTTACTTAACAAAAGGTTTTTTCGCATTTTTAAGGAGATAAACAATGAATGTATCCGTATTAGAACAATATCAAAAGTTGTCATCTACCAATAGTAATATATTTTACGATAGTAAACCAAAATATAATAAAACTCAGCCTGCATCCCAATTGAATCTGATGCAAGCTGTAATTGAAAGCTTTGTAGATGGAATTTTTGTAATTACAGCAAAAGGTGAATTAATTCATGCTAACGAACGCGCAGGTAATATTTGTGAAAAATTAAGTAAAAACATTTATAAAGGTGAAATACCCTTAGAAATTCGCCGTATTTGCGATTCTTTAATCGAAAGCCGTCAAATGTTTCCTCAGCAAAAAATATTATTAGAATCGGAAATCAAAACTAAGTCATTGCTGACAATACGTGTTCGCGTTCGTTGGTTGCAAGCAAATAGTGGCAATGATGATTACATAATAGTTACTTTAGAAGACCGCGAACAAACAAATCAAAGCATAGCTATTTCAGAAGCTAAAAAGTACGGTTTAACCGAACGGGAAACCGATGTTTGGTTGTTACGGCGGGCTAATTATTCTTACCAAGAAATTGCTGAAAAACTTTATATTACTATTAATACAGTTAAAAAGCACCTGAAGAATATTTATGCCAAACAGCAGGAGGCATTTATTGATTAGCAATCGTCAATTAGACATTGGGCATGGAAAAAATTTGATAAATACCAAGTTTTTAATTCCTTACTCCTAACTTTTCAAAGGTGTTACGCCTAATTTTTCTCTGACTTCAGCTAAAGGAGTAGCCCAATCTGATTCAATATCCCAATCAACGAGTTTGTTCGCCATTTTACCATTTTTAATAACTTGGGTAATTTCTTGTAAATTGCATTTATGTGTTAACAAACCAGCTAGTACAAGAATGGCACTAGATGGACGAAACACTTGAGAACGAGTAAAAGCTTGCAATATAAATTCATCGTTTTTAGATGGAGAAAGTCCGGTTACAACATGCCAAACATCATGAGTGCGCTGTATCCAGTCTCCGGAATTGAGAGGTTCAAAACCATTTTTGTCTAAGAAATGGGCTAATTCTCTGCCTAAAGAACCTTCCGGAAGTTGACGTAATTCTTCCAAATTAATTTTTAATTCTCGTCCTGGATAAATCTGAGGATTTATCGTTTGAGCCATCTTTAAAATAAAACCGAGATTTCCCTTCTCCATAGTTAAAGTTATCCTGTAAACGAATTAATAATTCACCGTAATTAGGTTTAATGTCTACCGTAAAATTAATGCTGTATCTATTTTAAAAAAAACTACTTTTAATCCGAAGTACCCAAACGGGTACCTTTTTTATGACATTAATTTGTATTTAAAATAAAAATATTGCAGTATATATAACAGATTAGTTTTTTTAATAACCAAATAAAATGCCATTATATAATTCCCGCATCGTTACTTATAGCCCTGCATACACAATTGTTCCGACTTATGAATGCTTTAACAG
Organism: Rivularia sp. MS3; assembly: GCA_019192545.1. Lineage (GTDB taxonomy): Bacteria > Cyanobacteriota > Cyanobacteriia > Cyanobacteriales > Nostocaceae > Rivularia. The sequence goes on from JAHCMI010000044.1 coordinate 3,006, forward strand.
ATGTAGCTACTGTAATTTTCGCGCCGATCCAGGAAATAGCCCTTGGATCTCTCTGTCAGCAGCAAAAGATATTTTTAAGAGACTGCAAACACAAAATGTTTGTGAAATTTTAATCCTTAGTGGAGAAGTTCATCCAAGTTCACCACGTCGCAAACAATGGTTTAAACTAATTTATGATTTATGCGATTTAGCTTTATCAATGGGTTTTTTACCGCATACAAATGCGGGAGTTTTGAGTTATGAGGAAATGCAAAAAATGAAACAAGTTAATGTTTCAATGGGATTGATGTTGGAACAGTTAACACCAAAATTATTGCAGACAGTTCACAAACATGCACCCGGAAAAAACCCTAAATTACGATTGCAACAATTACAGTGGGCTGGTGAATTAAAAATACCTTTTACAACCGGATTGCTATTAGGAATTGGAGAGACATTAGAAGATTGTTGGGACACATTAGCAGCGATATCCCAAATACATCAAAATTATAAACATATACAAGAAGTTATCTTACAACCACATAGCCCCGGAACTCAACAAAGCTTTGATGCAGCAGCTTTCAACCCACATCAATTACCACAAGTTATTGCCAAAGCACGCGAGATTTTACCCATAGATATAAAGATTCAAATTCCACCAAACTTAGTCAAAGACGAACAATGGTTACTCGCCTGTATCGAAGCAGGTGCCAGAGATTTAGGGGGAATCAGTCCCAAAGATGAAGTCAACCCGGATTATCCGCATATTCAGGAGAACGAATTGCGAGAAATATTACAGCCTCGGGGTTGGAAATTGCTGCCGAGATTACCCGTTTATCCGCAGTTTGATGGCTGGTTGTCGGGAGAATTAGAAGCGGGAGTTAAAAGGCAAAGAGAAAACTAGAACTGATATACCACTACCAACTTAAAATAAAAAAGCGGTAGAGAAAATAAGTTTCTCTACCGTTTGTAATTCTCAAAATTCTAGATAATAACTAACTAAAATTTAATTGTTGACTACCCTTCAACAGCTTCTTGCAAAGCATCATCTTGTCCATCATCCTGAGTTGTGTCTTCCTCAGTCTTTTGAGAATGAACAAGAATATTTCCGGTTTCATCTACATCAACTACGGCTGTATCACCTTCACCGATACGTCCGGAAAGTATTTCTTCAGCAAGACTATCTTCTAACAAGCGCATAATTGCCCTACGTAAAGGTCTTGCACCATAACTCGGGTTATAACCTTCTTGCAACAATCGCTCTTTAAAGCGATCGCTTACTTCTAGTTTGATACCTTTTTCGGTGAGTCGTCCGAATACTTCCTTGAGCATAATGTCGGCAATCAACATTACCTCGTCGCGATTCAACTGACGGAAGACGATAATTTCATCCAGACGGTTGAGGAATTCAGGACGGAAGTACTGCTTGAGTTCTTCGTTAACCAAAGACTTGATGCGATTGTACTGAGACTCGCTAGCATCTTCGGCAAACTCGAAACCGATTCCGCCGCCACCTTTTTCAATTACCTTAGAACCAATATTAGAAGTTAATATCAGCAAGGTATTTTTAAAGTCTACAGTACGTCCCTTAGCATCAGTTAATCTACCGTCTTCAAGAATTTGAAGCAGCATATTAAATACATCGGGGTGCGCTTTTTCGATTTCGTCGAAAAGCACTACCGTGTAAGGTCTGCGTCTCACAGCTTCAGTTAGCTGACCGCCCTCGTTGTATCCGACATAACCAGGAGGCGAACCAATCAGCTTGCTGACGGTGTGACGCTCCATAAATTCGGACATATCCAGACGAATCATTGCTTCTTCCGAACCGAAGAAGTAAGATGCCAACGATTTAGCTAATTCAGTTTTACCTACACCAGTAGGACCGGAGAACACAAAGCTAGCAATTGGTCGGTTGGGATTCTTCAAACCAACCCGAGCGCGACGAATCGCACGCGAAACTGCTTTTACTGCATCTTCTTGACCAATCAAACGCTGGTGCAAGGTGTCTTCCATATGCAGCAATTTCTCAGATTCGGATTCGGTGAGTTTGTTCACCGGAACGCCAGTCCAAGAAGCAACAATATGGGCAATATCTTCCTCTGTAACTACGGGTTCTTCCCCATTAGCGCCAGAACTACCGGCTTTGTTTTGAGCAATAGCACGAATTTCTGCTTTGATTTCCATCTCGCGATCGCGTAGTTCGCCAGCTTTGTCAAAGTCTTGAGAACGTACTGCATCATCCTTCTCTTTGAGGATTTTACGCAGTTCTTTGTCTAACTCTTTAGCTGCGGGTGGCAACTGCGAGTTAATCAAACGTACCCGAGAACCAGCTTCGTCAATTAAATCAATTGCTTTATCTGGAAGATAGCGATCGCTAATATAACGGTCAGATAATTTAGCTGCCGCTAGCACCGCTTCATCAGAAATTTTTAATTTATGATGTTGTTCGTAACGGTCGCGTAAACCGTATAAAATTTCAATAGTTTCATCTACTGAAGGTTCACCTACCATCACTGGTTGAAAACGACGCTCGAGGGCGGCATCTCGTTCGATGTGCTTGCGGTATTCATCAAGCGTTGTTGCGCCGATACACTGCAATTCACCACGAGCTAAAGCAGGTTTTAGTATATTAGCTGCATCAATAGCGCCTTCTGCCGCACCAGCACCGATTAAGGTGTGTACTTCATCAATTACTAAAATTACATTTCCCGCCTGACGGATTTCATCCATAATCTTTTTCAGGCGTTCTTCAAATTCACCCCGATACTTGGTACCTGCAACAAGCAAACCAATATCAAGAGTTACTACACGTTTTTCTTCTAAGATGTCAGGAACATCTTTGTTTCCAATACGTTGTGCAAGTCCTTCAGCAATAGCTGTTTTACCAACACCAGGTTCCCCAATTAATACGGGGTTATTTTTTGTACGACGACCCAAAATTTGGATTACTCGCTCAATCTCCTTAGCACGTCCAACCACGGGGTCAAGCTTGCCATCTAATGCCATTTGGGTCAAATTAGAACCAAATTCATCCAGAGTCGGAGTTTTATTGCGTCCAGATTGACCGGTAGCCGTAACTTCAGCGGTTTCACCAAGCATACGAATAACTTGGGTTCTGACTTTAGATAAGTCAACACCAAGATTTTCGAGTACTCTTGCTGCTACGCCTTCTCCTTCGCGGATTAAGCCCAACAGAAGATGCTCGGTACCGATGTAATTGTGACCTAACTGGCGAGCTTCTTCTAAAGATAGTTCCAGAACTCGCTTTGCCCGTGGGGTAAACGGAATTTCCACGGCAACAAAACCCGAGCCTCGACCTATAATTTTTTCGACCTCGATTCTGGCATCTTTAAGGTTAACGCCCATTGATTTGAGCACCTTAGCCGCCACGCCAGTTCCCTCGCCAATCAGACCTAAAAGAATCTGTTCGGTGCCAACAAAATTATGCCCAAGACGGCGAGCCTCTTCTTGAGCAAGCATTATTACCTTGATGGCTTTTTCTGTGAAGCGTTCAAACATAAGGCATTATTCCCATCGCCTGCGTCGTGCCGGTACGCTGATTTTAGCACAGGCAAATTCTATGGGTGTCGCCAGAAACTTGTTAGACATCTTAATGTCAGGAACCCACTGCACCAATTGAAGTTACATATTATTTGCTACTTTTTTGTAGTCACTGTACTGAGGTGCTTGATTAAGTATGCTATTTATCTTGACTGCGACCTACAAACACTTAGATTGACAATTTTGCGCTCATATTTTCCAATCATCACTAATATCATTTTCATGCATTTTCGTCAAGAAGATTATGAACTTTATAAAAATCCTTTATAGTTAAACAAAATATTATTTAATTATTAATACTCATAACTTTTAAGCATATTTTAAGGAGATTAGGAATTGGGAGTGAGTAGGAAGCAGGAAGTAGCGAGTAGTGAATCGCAACTAATAAATTCCTGTTGGTAACTGCTCACTGTTGACTGCTCACTGTTAACTGCCAGGAAGATTTCTTCAAGCCTTGGTTAACAAAATTTTTCCAATTGGCTTTTGTTTGAGCAAACTCTGGTTTGTGTATGCCGCCAAGCCAAAGGATTAAAGCATCTTCGTCATTGTCTTTGTAATAACGTCTTCTTCTTCCGGCTATTTGGAAGCCAAATTTTTCGTATAAAGAAATTGCACTTTGATTGCTTGCTCTTACTTCTAAGGTTGCTCTTTCTAAACTGCGATCGCGAGCGGTGTTGATGAGAGAGTAAAGTAAAGCGGCACCCATGCCCTGACGATGATATTGAGGATCTACAGCCAAAATAGTAATATGGGCTTCTTCTAAAATTGACCAAAAACAACCCATTCCCAAAAGCTTTTCACCGGTTTTGGGAGAAAATAAACCTTTTAACTCGCTGTTTGGGCTATCAAGTTCTCTTTGATAAGCTTCTTTCGACCATAAGCCATTAAAGCAAGTTTTATCTAACTCTACTATTAAAGATAGATGCTCCCACGCGAGAGATTGAATTTTTAGCTCAAATAAGTTCACTTTTATTGGTTATAGTACATTGCCCTTTGTACACTGGGTAACGGGAGACAAATGTCGCCTTCAGGTAAACGTAAATAACTTGTATCGTTATGGTATCGACTCACCCTGCTGGGATTCAAGCTAATGGCAGTAAATATATACTATCTAGCAATCAAAATGTTGGCATTTCGCCGAATCAATCGCTTCTACCTCTAAGTGCAAAAGTTAATAAAAATGACAATTTAGAAGTGGGGGGTTGTGACGTTACGACGCTGGTAAAACAGTTTGGCTCTCCGCTGTATATTCTAGATGAAGAAAGCTTACGAACTGCTTGCCGTCAGTATCGCGATAGTTTTAAGCAGTATTATAAAGGCGAATCTCAAGTATTATACGCTTCTAAAGCATGGAATTGTTTGGCTGTATGCGCGATTGTGGCATCGGAAGGTTTGGGAATAGATGTAGCTTCTGGTGGCGAATTATATACTGCGATTGAAGCTGGTGCGGATGCCGCCTATATTTATCTTCATAGCAATAATAAGTCTCGGGATGAACTGATTTTTGCTGTGGAATCCGGCTGTACGATTGTTGTAGATAACTGGTACGAGCTAAATACTTTGGTAGAACTAGCTCGCGACAATAATTATTCGAGCTACGCACCCTACCGGATTATGCTACGCCTGACTCCGGGAATTGATTGTCATACCCATGATTACATCCGCACGGGACAATTAGATAGTAAATTTGGTTTCGATCCTAATGCCCTTGATGATGTATTTGCTTTCGCGAGCAAAAATCAATCTTCACTTAATTGTGTTGGAGTACACGCTCATATTGGTTCGCAAATTTTTGAGCGCCAACCACATCAAGATTTAGCTGCTTTAATGGTAGAATGGTTGAAAAAAGCTGCTACTTATGGTATAGAAATTACGGAATTAAACGTTGGCGGCGGTTTGGGAATCAGATATATTGAATCCGATGACCCACCGAGCATAGAAGAATGGGTAAAGCCAATTTGCCAAGTAGTTGAAAAAGCTTGTGGAGAGGCGAATATTTCCTTGCCAAAATTATTATGCGAACCGGGACGTTCTTTAATTGGTACAACCTGCGTTACTGCATATAGTATTGGTGCATCAAAGGAAATTCCCGGAATACGTAAATATATTGCCGTAGATGGAGGAATGTCAGATAACCCGCGTCCAATAACTTACGAGTCAATTTATCGAGCAGTGGTAGCTAATAAAATGTCGGCACCACTAACCGAAAAAGTGACAATTGCTGGTAAACATTGCGAATCGGGAGATATCTTAATTAAAGATGCTCAACTTCCACCAACTTCGGAGGGAGATATTCTCGTAGTAATGGGAACGGGTGCGTATAATTACAGTATGTCATCCAATTATAACCGTTTGCCTCGACCGGCAGCAGTTTTAGTTGATAATGGTGAAGCAAGTTTAATCTTGCAACGCGAGTCATATCAAGATTTGATTCGTCAGGATTGCTTGCCAGAACGGCTGAAAAAAAATCAGTAATTAAGTATGATGACGGCAAAGTAGTATGTTGCATGAAGACTAAAAAAATCAAGTTTATGCTCCATACTTCATGCTACTATGCTGGAAAGTTGCCCATAAGGCATCTATATTCTTTAAAATTTGAGCAATATATCCTTCAAACAAAGCGCGTAATCCAGATGTCATGGGGAATTTATGGAAACAATGGCTGGCAAACCTGGGATGGTCGCAGCCCTTGTTAAAGACTCTGGATATCATGTTAGTGCTGGGGCTGACTTACATGATGCTAGTAATAATCAGCGAACGTCGCACCCTATGGATGGTGCGGGGTTTTATTCTATTGATGCTAGCTTCTGCTGTTAGTGGCTTCTTGCAGCTACAACTATTAAATTTTGTTTTACAAAGCCTGGTATATGGTTGTGCTGTAGCGATGGCGATAACTCTTCAATCGGAGTTTCGCCGTTTTCTAGAACAATTAGGGCGTGGTGAATTTCGGCAGTTATTCCAGACTTCGAGTTTAGCGGTGCCGAAATCCTATAGTGTAATTGATGAAATTGTTGATGCGGTTAGAGAATTATCGAAAAACCGTATTGGTGCTTTGGTAATTATAGAAACCACTGGTCCAATTGACGAGCGTGATTTTTCCGTACCGGGAGTTAAGTTGAATGCTGAAGTTTCTAAGGAACTACTGCAAACAATTTTTCAGCCTAAAACTCTATTGCATGATGGGGCAACATTGATACGTGGTTCTCGGATTGTATCGTCGGGTATAATTTTACCGCTGTCGGGACGTACTGCTTCCCGTCAGTTGGGAACGCGCCATCGGGCAGCTATGGGAATTACCGAGCGTGTGGAAAATTGTATTTGTGTCGTTGTGTCGGAAGAAACGGGTTCTATTTCTCTAGCTGAAAGGGGAACTCTTAATAGACCATTAACAATCACGAAGCTGAGAGATTCTTTGGAGACTTTATTTTCTCCTACGGTGGATCGGGAAGCTGTAGCCCCTGGTTTGCTTAGTTTGGGTCGTCAAATTCGTGGTAAATCTATGGCATTAATTTCACGTTTACTCGGTTTACCATCGACCGCTTCTCGGGATAAAAAATGACAGCACAATCAACAAATTTAGAATATTTACCAAGCGATTTAAACAGGGAATTGTTACCGCATCATGTTGCGGTAATTATGGATGGCAATGGTCGATGGGCTAAACGTAGGGGTTTACCTCGGATTATGGGGCACAAGCGGGGAACTGATATTCTCAAGGATTTACTTCGTTGCTGTAAAGATTGGGGAATAAAAGTTTTAACTGTTTATGCTTTTTCTACTGAAAACTGGGGTAGACCCCAAGAGGAAGTTGAATTTTTGATGACTTTGTTCCAACGGGTTTTGCGTCAGGAACTACGGGAGATGTTACAAGAGAACGTCAGAATTGGTTTTGTCGGCAATTTAAAGGCTTTGCCGAGTGCCTTACAAGCGGAAATTGGTCGTTCGATGGAAGAAACTAAAGATAATCGCGGCATTGATTTTAATGTTGCGACTAACTATGGGGGCAGGCAAGAAATTATTCAAGCTTGTCAGGCGATCGCCGAAAAGGTGGATAAAGGATTAATGCAGCCCCACGAAATTGATGAAGCCATATTTGAGCATCATCTTTACACTGCTAAACACTGCGACCCAGATTTAATTATTCGCACCAGTGGAGAAATGCGCTTGAGCAATTTTCTCTTGTGGCAAGCTGCTTATTCAGAAATATATTTCACCGATACATTATGGCCCGATTTCGACCGCAGCGAATTTCGTAAAGCTTTATCTGCTTATCAGCAAAGAGATAGAAGGTTTGGGAAAGTTTGAAGAAGGTTAAAGGTTAAAGGTTTAAGGTCAAAGGTCAAAGGTTAAAGGTTAAAGGGAATTGGGGATAGGGCATTGGGTATTGGGCATTGATAATTGATAATTGGGTTAAGAGTTATTTTCTCCCCTCTCCCTCACTGCCTCACTCCCTCCACCTACGGTCCGCTGAAAACTGCTTCTTCTACATCTTTACGACTTAGAGAGTATTTGAAGGAGCGCTGAATGTCTTCTTGATTTTGCCCTGCATTTAAATATCTAACGGTGATTTCTTCAATATCAAGCCAGATTTCGGCTTCCCAGGCAGGTCGCTGTATTCGCCATAAATGCAAACATTTTGGGTCTTGCTGACAGCCAAGATTTTCTAGCCATTGCTCAATTTGAGGAAGAGGATGATTGTACAGCGGAGTTTCTGAATTTAGAAGATACATAAAATTAGTTATTAGTTATTAGTTGTTAGTTGTTAGTCATGATTTAACCTTTAACCTTTAACCTTTGACTTCTAACCTTTAATCTGAAAAGTTAATTATTAATTTTTTTTACAATATTTGGTTGATTTGAATTCATTATCTGTCGTTGTAATGTAATTTCGGGTTGTTCTATATTTGTCTGAAAAGCAGCTTCACCCCTAGTTAAACCTACAGCTATTACTAGCAATAAACATCCTAAGAAAGTTAATCCTAGAATAAACAAAGCGAAAATCTCACCGGGTGAAAGAGGGCGATCGGTAGGATCGAGATAAGCCGATCTAGATGCATAACGGTTACGATTCACCGGACGATTCAAGTCGGAGGGTGGTTGAATAACTCCAAACCGAGAATAACCGATTTTGAGGTCGTAAGTTAAACGTTTTTGGGGATTGCTTAGTGTTGCATATGCTTCATTGAGTTTTTGAAATTTAACGGTAGCAAGTCCAGTAGGTAAATCTGTAGTATCGGGATGATAGCATTTGCTAAGTTCTCGATAAGCACGACGGATTTCGATTGCTGAAGCTGCTGGATGCAGACCTAACAAGGAATAGTAGGTCGGATAAGTGCGACTTAGTTTTGTCCCATCTTCGTTCACGGCTATGTTCGTTACCTTGCAAACAGTTTTTTCTAATATTTTAAAACTATCTTTTTATCGCAAGGTATGGAAATCTCAAATCCATGAATATTTGTAAATTTCAATAAGATACTGCACGAAGGTTAAAATCAATCTATAGAGGGATTTTTTGACCTAAAATTCAAGATTAATTAAGATTAATTGTTAATTTAGTTAATTATCTCAGCAAATCTTTACGAGGTTTAAAAGTTTCTATTGCACGTAACTTTTCGTAAAGTTCGCGTTCTTCAGAACTGATATTTTTAGGACTCGGAGTAATGATTTGGATTTCTACGAGTTGATTTCCTCGTTTGCCTTTTTCGTTGGGATATCCTTTACCTTCTAAACGCAACCTTTGTCCGGATCTAACTCCTGGAGGAATTGTCATTTTTACTAACCCATCTAAAGTTGGTGCTTCTACTTGCCCTCCTAAAACTGCTTCGCAGGGAGTAATTGGTACTTGACAATAAATATCGTTACCGTCAAGTTTAAATATATGATGAGTCTGTACGGTAATTTTTAAGTATAAATCGCCGCCACTAATACCTTGATTACGCAAGCGAATTGTTTGTCCGGTTACCATTCCTGGGGGCATATTCACTTCTAAAGAGCGGCCATCTTCAAGACGAATTCTTTCTAGGCCACCTTGATAAGCTTTCTCTAAAGGTAAAGTTAATCTTGCTTCTATATCCCGGCGAGTTTGGCGGGCATTGGGTGTATAAGAAACTTTGGTTCTAGGAGTCCGAAATGGATCGGTTTTGGGAGTATTCGCAGAAGCAGTAGAAGATTTATTTCCTTTGCTCTTGACACCAAATACTTGGTCAATAAAGGTATCAAAGTTATCGTATTTACCGGGGTTGACATCGTTAGAAGTACGACTGCCGTTTCCTTGATTCGCACCTTTACGGGAAGAAGATTTAGAACCAGCAAAGCCATTTTGCTTCCAAAAAACGCTGAATTGGTCGTACTGGGCACGTTTACCGGGGTCGCTTAATATTTCGTAAGCTTCATTTACATCTTTAAATTTTTCCTCTGCGGCTTTGTTACCAGGATTTAAATCGGGATGGTATTGACGTGCTAATCGGCGATAACTCTTTTTAATTACATCGTTTGGAGCATCTTTAGATACTCCTAAAATCTCGTAGTAATCGCGAAAATTCTGCAAGTTTTGCATAGTAAGTTGTTTAACTTTCGATTTGTAAGCAGGAGTAGGTAATGAATAATAGGTAATTCGGAATTAGTAATATCAATAAATAATTTTAATTTTAGTTTTGATTTTTCTCATATAGCAAGCTTTTTAGACAAAGGATTGATTCGCATATTTTGCATCAAAGGTATTAAAGATATTAAAGAACTAGATTTTCTTTGTAGTTGATGATTTATGTTTTCGGCTCGACAATTAACTCAGTCCAAAAGATGAAATGTGTTTTTTGAAGACTGAGGAAAAAAGTTTTGGAATGTTTAGTTTTTACTGTTTTTGTTTACTATCACTTAATATTAAAAGCCGGATTATTTCATCAGTATATTGTTAAATAACTAAGAGCGGAGTTAACCGCCCGTATACTAACCTACTTTTGCTCGTAAAAAGCTCGCTTGAGGGGCTTTAGAGCCAATCGTCATCTTCGTCATCCCAGTTATCTCGGTAGCTGGGTTTAGATGGTTTGCGAGAGGAATAACCTTTATCTCTGGCATCGTAGGAAGGATAGCTGTTGTCTCTGGGGTAACTTCGATCGGATTCGCCACCGTAGCCCCTATCGTCGCGTTCTCTTCCATAACCCCTATCGGCATCTCTACCGTAGCCTCGTCTATCGGCATCTCTACCGTAAGCTCCTCTGTCATAGTCTCTACCGTAGCCCCGGTCATAATCTCTATCGCCGTAACCCCTGTCGTAGTCTCTACCGTAGCCTCTATCGGCACCTCTACCGATGCCTCTATCGTAAAAATCGTCATCTTCTTTATCGCCGATAAAGATGTCGCGAATGGTACCGAATAAATCGTCTTCCTCGTCGTCGGCATAATACTGACGTACTTCTTTATTCAAATCGGATAAGGCATCTTGTAAATCGGCGTAAGCTTGATCGATACCTCTATCGTCATCTTCCTTCAAGCTATCGCGTAAATCCCGGCAAATATTATCAATTCGCTGACGGCGATTGCGAGCAAACTGCATTCCGAAATCTAGGGCTACTTCTCGAAGTTGTCTTTCTGCCTGTAAAATTAATGCTTCGGAGCGGGTACGTTTTTCAACTTTCTCTTTGCGCTGTCTGTCAACGTCGGCAAATTTTTCTGCATCCCGAATCGCTTTCTGGATATCGGCTTCGCTTAAATTAGAGGCACCTTGAACTGTAATACTTTGTTCTCTTCCGGTAGTTCTATCTAATGCCGTTACCTGCAATATGCCGTTGGCATCAATATCAAAAGATACTTGAATTTGCGGGATTCCCCGAGGTGCAGGGGGTATTCCATAAAGTTTGAATCTTCCCAAGGATTTGTTGTCGGCAGCCATTTCCCGCTCGCCCTGGGCTACATGAACTTCTACTGTATTTTGATTGTTTTCGGAAGTTGAGAAAATATCGGAACGACGCACTGGGATTGTAGTGTTGCGAGGAATTAACTTTTTCATCACCCCGCCAATAGTTTCTAAACCTATAGATAAAGGAGTTACGTCAAGCAGCAATACATCTTTTAATTCGCCACCGAGAATACCGGCTTGTACGGCAGCACCAACGGCTACAACTTCATCGGGGTTGACATTCTGGTTGGGCTGCAAACCAATCATTGCTTCTACCAATTTTTCCACAATTGGCATTCTGGTTGAACCACCCACAAGTACAACTTCCTCAATATCTCTGGGAGTCATCCCGGCATCTCGCAGCGCTCTTTTGACAGGAACTCGCAATCTACCTAGTAAATCGTCACACATCGCCTCAAACTGCGATCGCGTTAAACGAGTTTCCAGATGTTTTGGACCATCTTGGTCGGCAGTAATAAAAGGTAAATTAATATCGGTGACGCTAACCGCCGAAAGTTCGATTTTTGCCTTTTCCGCCGCTTCCATCAACCGCTGTAAAGCTTGGCGATCGCGTCTGAGATCGACACCTTCATCTTCCAAAAACTTCTCGGCTAACCAATCAACAATCCTTTTATCAAAATCGTTACCACCTAATTGAGTATCGCCGGATGTAGCTTTAACTTCAAATACACCGTCGCCAACTTCCAAAATGGAGACATCAAAAGTTCCACCACCCAAGTCAAATACCAAAATAACTTCGCTATCAGCTTTCTCCAAACCGTAAGCTAAAGCGGCAGCAGTTGGTTCGTTGAGAATTCTTAATACTTCTAAACCAGCGATTCTACCGGCATCTCTGGTAGCTTGTCGCTGAGCGTCATTAAAATAAGCAGGAACGGTAATTACTGCACCAGTTACGGGTTCGCCCAAATATTTACTCGCATCATCGGCTAATTTCCTTAAAATCATCGCCGAAACTTCTTCCGGTGCGAAATTCTTCTTAACACGGGGACATACAATGTTAATATCACCAAGTTCGCTTTTACGCACCGTATAAGGAACCCGCTTCGATTCCGGACTTAACTCCGAATATTTGCGTCCCATAAACCGCTTGATAGCAAAAAAAGTATTTTGAGGATTGAGGACAGTTTGTCTTCTTGCCATCTGCCCTACAACCTTCTCGCCGTCTTTACTAAAGCCAACAACCGAGGGAGTGGTTCGCATTCCTTCCGCATTGGCAATAACCACCGGCTTGCCACCTTCCATAACGGCGACTACAGAGTTTGTTGTACCCAAGTCGATGCCTACGACCTTGCCCATGCCCTACGATCCCTCCTAATATGTCCTAATAAAAATATGTTTAGAAGTAATGCTTGATTTATTGTATCTTGCAGTTGAGAAATACATTGTCAACTAAATTATCAATAATCAAGTTTGCTGTTTCAAATGATGCTGGTTTTTCTACAGAATCAGCGATTAACAGTTCTGGTTGATTTATTGCTCAATCGGGCAATAAATGTACTCGAAAAAACAAATCATTTTTCATCCTTCACTTAAGTCTCATCCTTTATCCTTTATAGTTCCGACGTTTATCCGTGGATTTAAAAGAACAACTAGAAACCCATCTTATCCAGATAGCACGAGAACGCGATCCTTATTTAGCAACAGCAGGACATTTCTTTGTCCAAGAATACATTCGTGCTTCTTTTTCACAATGGGGAAGTGTGGAAATCCACACCTTTAAAGTTGATAATAAACTCCATGAAAATCTCATATTGAATTTACCTTCAGTTGCTCAAACTGAAAAGGACAATTTATCACCAATCCTAATTGCGGCTCATTATGATAGTGTTCCGGGAAGTCTGGGAGCTGATGATAATGCTACTGGTGTAGCGGTTTTATTAGAATTAGCCAGGATTTTTGCTACTCAGCCAGTTAAGTATCCTATAAGACTAGTAGCTTTTGATATGGAAGAAGCTGGTTTGTTAGGTAGCACGGATTATGTAGCAAAATTAGTCAGAGAAAAGCAGAAGTTGCGGTTGATGATGTCTTTGGAAATGTTAGGTTATCGCGATGCAAATCCTGGCACGCAAAATTATCCGGTTCCGATATTGAAAAGGTTTTATCCCGATACGGGAGATTTTATTGCTTTAATTGGTAATTTGAAAACCCTTCCCGATTTATTTCGACTCCGCAATAGTTTTCGTAAAAGTGGGACTCAGAGCGAGTTTTTACCGGTTCCGAATAACGGGAAAATAGTTGCTGATACTAGAAGAAGTGACCATTCACCGTTTTGGGATGCTGGTTATAAAGCAATGATGGTAACTGATACTTCGTTTTTAAGGAATCCTCATTATCACAAGCCCAGCGACAAGATTGATACTTTGGATTTAGATTTTTTGACTGAGGTTTGTCGGGGGTTGGAAGTGGGGATTAGGGAGTTGTGATTTATAAGTAGCAAGTAGCAAGTAATAGATTGTAGGGTGCTGTGACGTTTTGAAGGATGCTGTGGGGAAGTTAAATGTATGTTTTTAACGTCACGCACCAGAGGTAATTTTTTGAAACGCAGAGGAGCGCGGAGGGTGACGCGGAGGGACGCGGAGGGAAAGATTTATTTTCAGGTGTATTTTATATCAAGGTTGAATTGTTTTTACATAAGAATAGGCAAGAAACCCGGCGGTTGAAACCGCTGCTACACAAGCGAAACCCACCTACGTGGGTTAAATATTTAAAGATTGTAATCGTAATCTCTTGAAATTTTGATTCCGACATAATCTTGATGATGTGTTTCCCAAGAATATAGGTGTAATCAATATCGTATAAGGCTAAATGATAAATTTTTGTTTCAGGAAATTTAGCTTTAAAAAATTGAGATAGAATCTGTTTTCTTTTACGAGGTAAGTATTCATAGTAATGAAAATCATTTGTTTCTGATAAAAAATCTTCAAATTTATCAATTTTGAATAACCCCGATTTTATACAAGATTGAGTAATCGCTGATTCTTTAGTTTGAGATACAGCATAACAAAAAATATATAATATTTTTCTCCTTCTGTTTCTCCATAATTCAAAAGTTCTGCTAAAACTCTCGAAGGTAAATTTGGTCTTTCAGATATCAGACGTTCGTATTGAGTCAGCAATTTCACCAAAGCACTTTCCGAAGCATTAGGATGTTTAGCAATACTCTTGGTAACCTCTCCCCAACTATGATTCACCAATAAATGCAAAACTTCCCCTAGTGTCGATAAATATTGCAATATGCTAAGCTATAAACCCGGTTTTTTTCATTAAATCGGCTTATTTATGTTCTAGTATCAAAAAGTGGAGTTTAATTATTTCTTATTCTTGCTTTTGCCTAACTATGACAGCTAAAGCCCGATTTTATCCAAATCCTTCTCTTCATATTTAGTTAATGTTACATTTGTATTAAATGTAACATTTAAATATTATCTCATCAGAGTTAATAAAAAATAGACTTTTTGACTTATAAATCTTTATTTTGTATAAAAATATATGCCAAAAGATGTTATGATAATATATCTTTAGATAGAGTCTAAACATCTTTAGATGTAGTAAGTCTCATGGGATGAATCACATATGTAGGGGTGAAAAAGCAAAAGCATAGCCTTTAGAGTGAAATAATTCTATTTAAATTGGTGTTTCCTGATTATTGATTTCGTTCGTAAGTTCACGGAAAAACCGGATTTGTATAAAGTAAAAGATATAAATATGACGAAAATATTGCAAAAATCAGGTTGCACGGGCAATATTCTTGTGATTGATGACGAACCAGATAATTTAGAAGTTTTATCTATTATTCTTGAGTCGGAAGGCTATCAAGTTAGACAAGCGATAAATGCTGAGATGGCTTTTAAAACTATCAAAGTTAAATTGCCGGAATTGATTTTGCTAGATGTAAGAATGCCAGAGATTGATGGATATGAATTATGTCAGAAACTAAAATCAAATTCAGATACTAAAGATATTCCAATCATATTTTTAAGCGGTTTAGCTAGGAATATTGATAAACGTAAAGGATTTGAAGTTGGTGCTGTAGATTTTATTACTAAACCTTTCCATTTACAAGAAACTTTGGCTAGAGTTAAACATCAGTTAACTATTCGTAGATTAGAGCTTGAATTAAAGCAAAGAGAGAGCGAACTTAGCCAGCAAAATAATCGTTTAAAAACAGAAATATTTAGCCGTCAGCAGGCAGAAAACGAACTAAAAAATTGCAAAATTTTATTGGAAGCTAGAAATCGCCAGCTTCAAAATATATTCGATAATTCCCATAGCGTGCAAGTACGCTCTTAAAATATTTTTCCTAAATTATTAATATTAGTCACAATTTAAGGAGACGTTATACTGCTATGGCTCTTTTTTTATCGGTTTAGCTAATACATGCAACTGAGTTATTTCCCCATAAGTCATAAATGAAGCTAAAAATTGCTGGATAAGAAAAAGAAGTAAGAAGTAGCAAGTAGTAAGTAGCTAAAATATAATTTTGGCTACTTTCTTAATTTGAATTAAATTCTACCTACAGAGAAATTTCAACTATACATCTGCTGTATTAAAAGTTAAAATTTTTACTGCAAAAAATAGTTTGTGTAACAATAGCTGTATTCTTTCTAACACAGGCTGCGAGGAGTAAAAGAACTATGGCTGACTATAAGTTGGATAATGTAGTCGCTTCGATGGGATTGACGGAAGAACAGAAAAAGCAAATCATCGAGCAATCAATAAGAGAAGAAAGAGAAGAGATTGTTAATCAAGCTTTAAATTTTATAGAGAATATATACGTCCATTTACCTTTAAAGCGCGCTCGAAATGCTATCGATCCAGTACAACGTTTAAAGCTGCTGAAATATCGACTGGTGAAAATGAGCGAACTTAACTTTCAGCAGGAAATGATTGGCATATTTACAGAGCTTAGGGATTTGCATACAGTTTATCTCCCTCCGATGCCGTATCAGTCTGTTAATTTTGTTTTACCTTTCATCGTTGAAGAATTTTATGAAAATAGTCAAAGGTATTACATTGTTTCTCATGTAAGCGAAGATTTTGAGCATGAAAGTTTAGAAAAAGGGGTGATAGTAACTCATTGGAATGGTGTACCTATAGAGCGCGCTATTAAGTTAAATGGTTTGCAGACTTATGCTAATAGCGAACATGCATGTCGAATTCACGGTTTAAATTCTTTAACTTTGCGCTCGGGAAGTAAATATCTAGTTCCAAATGAAGAATGGTTGTATATTTCTTATATTACTAAAAATCAAGAGCATTACGAACATCGTTTTCAATGGCAAACCTGGAATCTACCGGAAAATCAGGCTCAAGCAAGCAGTCAAGCTGTACCGAATTTGAAGGTTTATGGTTCTTTAGGAGTTGATTTTGAAGCTAGCAAATTACAGAAGATAAAGAAAAGTTTGTTTGCTTCAACTACTCAAGAAAATAATCAAAAATTTTATGAAACCGATTTTCAATGGAGCATTTGCAGTACTGTTCATGGTGAGTTTGGGTATATCCGAATTCACAGCTTCATGATTTATGATAGACAAAAATTTATTCAAGATTTGATTCGTGTTTTAGAACAATTACCTAAAGATGGTTTAATTATTGATATTCGTGGCAATAGTGGTGGATATATTGAAGCTGCTGAAATGATGCTTCAGTTATTTACGGCGAATAAAATTCAACCAGAATTATTTCAATTTTTAAATACACCAACAACTTTAAAAGTAGCTCCAGAGCCTTGGAAAAGTTCGATTGAGTCTTTGATAGATACTGGTGCTGTTTATTCTTTAGGACATCCTATTGGCGGACATTCTTATTATATTGATGAGATTAATCAATACGGAAGAAAATATTTTGGCCCTACGATTTTGATTACCGATGCTTTATGCTATAGCAGTACAGAAATTTTTGCGGCGGGATTCCAAGATCATAATATAGGAGTGATTCTTGGAACTAATGAAAGCACCGGCGCTGGTGGTGCAAATATTTGGGAATATTACGATTTATTCCATCCTTTGGGTTATTCCCCTTTACCAAGAAATGCACAAATGAGAATGGCTGTTAAACGTGCTATTCGTGTAGGAGATAAAAATGGTTTTCCCTTGGAAGATACTGGAGTCATTCCCGATTATATTCATAATATGACTCGTAATGATGTATTAAATGGTAATGTCGATTTGATTGAAAAAGCCACCAGTATTTTGGCAAATATGAAAGGATTACATCATTTGCCTTTGGAAGTTTTTTAATCAGCGAACAGTAAATAGTGAATAGTTAACAGTTATCAAGTGTTTTGTAACCGATAATTGGTGTAGAGGCGTAGCAGTGCTACGTCTTTTTATCTATCTGAAGAATGATGTCTCTAGAATGATGACTTTTTTTTAACATTACTTAAAATAATCCTAAGAAAACTAATAAATTAAGAATAAAAAACATGAGCAACGAATTTAAGAAAGGCGATAAAGTACAGTGGAATACTGCTGGTGGTAAGACAACTGGTGAAGTTAAGAAAAAATTGACTTCTGAAACAGAGATTAAAGGACATCATGTTGCAGCTTCTAAAGATAATCCAGAATATTTAGTTGAAAGCGATAAAAGTGGTAAAAAAGCTGCTCATAAACCGGAATCTTTAGATAAAGTTGATGATTAATAGATTGATTAAAATTAATTAGTAATGAGTAAAGATACAGAAACTGTAATTAAAGAATTTGATGAAGCTGTTAATATGACAGTTAAACAATTAGAGTCTTGGTTAAAAACTGAGGAATCTAAATCTGTCGGGCAAAAAGATGATGGTGATGATGAATCAAAAGGACATAAGTCTGGTAAACACATCATCGATATTTTGGAAAAGAAGAAAGACGATTACACCGATGATGATATTTCTCATATGAGGAAAGTTGTTAGTTACGTTCATCGTCATTGTGCCCAGAAACCAGATGGTGATATAGAAGATACTCCTTGGCGTTATTCTTTGATGAATTGGGGACACGATCCAATAAAATAATAGGTGATAGGTTAAAGGTTAAAGGATAATCTATAAATATGTAGCAAGACTACGTTTTTTTATAGGGTGTGTTAAACCAGACAATTTTAATCGGTTTATAGCGTTTCTGTGTCTATTGAGATACATCTAAAAACCTCACCCCTAACCCCTCTCCTTATCAAGGAGAGGGGAAGTAGAGTGCCGCTTTATTAGGATAATGTCAAACTGTACCTCAGTTGCTTGATAAAAGCCATAACGCACTATCTAAGATTAATCAATAATTACAAAGCATCAAAAAAATTAATTCCTGGTAATTCTCTTTGCTGAAGTTTACTGTTAATATGCTCTGCTGCTGCAATTCCAGAAAGTATTGCACTTTCTATCAGATTTCCACCACACCAATCTCCACAAAATACTAAAGGTGAAGGTGTTTCTGCTGGTAAACTTTGTTGTTGCAATGGTGTTTTAGGAAATGCATATCTCCAACGGTGTACTTGCATCCATTGGGGATTATTTAACCAAGGTAAATTTACTTCCGCAGCTGCATTTTTTAATATCTCTTTTCCTACTTCCTGTAAATTTTCCGAGTCAAAATTCTTATGGGCAAAGTCTGCGCTGCTATGAATCACAAAGTGGGGTTGAACAGAATTTTTCCTTTTACTACTATCTAACCCAATCCATCCCAATACGGAATTTTGTGTAAATGTAATTGCTTTCCATTCCGGTTGTGATGACTCGGCATATCCTGCCATTACGGTAATTGCTGGGTAATATTCAACACTTCGCAGTTTTTCTCGGAATTTATTGTCAAATAAATTTCCTGGTAAAGATTCCAATAGCATCATAGCTTGAGGTGCTGGAATCGCAACCACTAAAGATGGAGCTGTAAATTCTTGATTAGTTTCACTAGTTAAATGCCATTGGTTTTGAGAATTAATAGTAATTTTGTTAACACGTTGTCCGCGATGTATTTGTAATCCTTGTGCCAGAAATTTAGCTATAACATTCATTCCTTCTGGTGCGGTATAGGGAAGAGATGATGTAATGTTAGCTGTGAGAGATGAAGAATTTTCTTTAACGTGAAGCGTGTTAGTCCAAACTTCTAAATCACCTTTTTGGGAAAGTAACGTTACCAAACGTTTTGAAAATTCACCTTTTGGTTTGAGATAACAGGCACCATGATCGGCTTGTGTATCAAATAAACGTCTTGTGGCAACTCTTCCACCCACTCCACGGGATTTATCTATTACCAAAACCGAATATCCAGTTTGGGTTAACTGTTGAGCGCAAACTAAACCCGCCATCCCGGCACCAATTACAGTAATATCAGTCATCAGTCAATAGTTCGTAGTATAGAGTTATTAGTTTTTAGCTATCGTACAAAGGATTACTCATGAGTGCCGAAAGCTAATAGTAGAATAAGGTACGGGAAAAAATGTACGTTCGGGAGAAAGGGAAATTGGATGAATTAAGGGCAGCGCTAGAATTAGCTACCGAAGAAGAATTGCAAGATTTGACTGCAATTTTATTTAGTCGTAAGTTTAATCCTTTAGATTACCTGCAAACACCAGAACCGATAGAAGTACAAAGCCAAAATCGTCAGGCTTGGCTGGATGCTATTGAACAACGTTTTTGTTTTTTGGCAGCCGATGGAATGACGGTATTGCGGGGACGTAGCCAGCAAATTACTTACCGCGAGGCTTTGATTGGAGTATGTAAATATTTAAAAATTTCTTATGCCGATGACTTGACAACAGTTGATTTAGAAGCTGAAGTCTTTTTACATCTTTTAGGAAAAGTTTGGAAAAAATTGCCCGCAAATGAGAAAAGAAAGTTAACTAACAAAGTACAGCAGCATTTAATAAAATCCGAACTTAACGAACCCTTGCCCTTAGCTTTACAAAAAGACCCCTTGGGTTTAATTTTTAAAGGCGGTAGTGCCATAGCCGTAACTTCGGTTATCGGGCCAATGTTGCTCAAACAAATTACCCGTCAGTTTGCCACACATTTCGCTACTTATCAAGTTGCAAAGCAAACAGCAATTACAGGTAGTAATGCTGCTGCAAAACAGTTTGGGGGTTATGCAACCGCACAAATTGCCCGTCGTGGAATGGCAGTAAGTGCAGCCCGTTATGGTGCCGTCAGAAGCTTATTTGCATTTATCGGCCCCATGATGTGGGCTTGGTTTTTCGCTGACTTAGGTTGGAGAGCGATCGCTACAAATTACGGACGAATTATTCCGACTATTTTCGCATTGGCGCAAATTCGTCTGACTCGCGATGAATGTTGGGAAATGGCGTAAAGAAAGGGCATAGGGGATTGGGGATTGGGCATTGGAGAGAAGGAAGATTAAATTATTCCTAATTCCCAACTCCTCAGTGTTAACTATTCCCTATGCCCTATGCCCCATCCCCATTTACAGCTAATAATCTATGAAGAAAATATGGTCATATTTACGACATCCAAACCCTAAATTAAGATTTTCGTGGTATTGCTTGCAGTTAGGGTTATTTATCTTTCCTTTGTTTCCGGCTTTGGCTGCTATAGGTTTATTACTAAGTGCTTTAATTCCTTTTGGGCAAGATTTTCGTAAAATTCTTAAATATCCTTTGTATCAAGGATTTATTTGTTTAAGTATATTTTTGCTAATAACCGTTGTTTTCGCTGCGGATAAACTAACGGCTTTCCTCGGTTTATTTAATTTACTACCTTTCTTTTTACTGTTCGCGGGCTGGAGTTGTTTAATTCAAACAACTTGGCAATTAAAACGCATATCTTGGATTTTAACCATAAATTCTCTACCAGTTGTATTTATCGGTATCGGACAATTGTTTTTAGGATGGAGTAGTTCGCAATTATGGAATAGTATCTTCGGTTGGAATCTCGTAGCTGGAGGAAATCCACCCAACCGCATGGCTTCTGTTTTCATGTACGCCAATATTTTAGCTGGTTATTTAGCCATAGTTTTTATATTGAGTTTGGGTTTATGGTTGCAAGAATGGCGAAGACTGAGGACAAAAAGACAAGGAGACAAGGAAACAAGGAGACAAGGAGACAATATAGAATTTTCTCCCCACACTCCCCCCACTCTCCCACTCCCCCCCTCCCCCTCTCTCCTCCCCTTCCTCACCTTTGCAGTAATAACCAACTTTGCAGGATTAATTCTAACTAACTCTCGTAATGCATGGGTGATAGCTTTAGTTGCTTGCTTAGCTTATGCTTTATACCAAGGTTGGCGGTTAATTGTAGCTTTTGTAATGGGGATTGCCGGTAGCGTGGTTTTAGCTGCTTTTGCTCCCTCACCAATTGCAGAGTTATTTCGGAAAATTATTCCGGCTTTCTTCTGGGCGCGTTTCAACGACCAATTACACCCAGATAGACCTGTAGCTTTAATGCGTACAACTCAATGGGATTTTGCTTGGAATTTATCGTTACAGCGTCCTTTCACCGGTTGGGGATTGCGTAGTTTCTCGCAGATATACGAGAGTAAAATGAATCTTTGGCTGGGCCATCCGCACAATTTATTTTTAATGCTGTCTGCCGAAACTGGATTGATTGCAACGCTGTTATTTTGCGGTTTGCTCGGTTGGATTTTTATTAAAGGTATTAATTTATTTAGAGTTATTCCCGAGCAAGACAAATTAATCTTTTTTAGTTATTTACTAGTGTTTCTCGGCTGGATACTTTTCAATACCGTAGATGTAACGCTGTTTGATTTTCGCTTAAATACTCTTTCATGGTTAATTTTCGCCGCCATTTATGGAGTTGAGAGAACAGTGAGCAGTTAACAGTTGTTCGCTGGTTGAGTATGGATCGTCAGTTATCAGTTATTTCTTCCCCACGCCATGTGTTACAACGCGGTAAACCGTCGCAACGCAATGGCTCCTCTCTCCCCTCTCTCATTCTTAATTTTTATAAAAATTATCCGGAAGCAAAAAGAGTTAATTTCAAAATTAATTAAAATTTAACTATTAAAAACTACTAATTTATCCAGATTATTTGTGACAGATTAAAAAGAGTCTACCTAAATGTTTTTGAGTTTAATTTATGGAAACATTTTTCTCACTTATTAGTCATGTAAAGATTGTTTTTTCGAGCAGATTTGAATTATAAATTAGAAAAATATTTATATACGAGGATTTTCAGAGTTGTAAGTAACAAATTAACAATTATAGCGAGAACTTTTGGAACCTTTTAACTCGTTTTTCGACAATAAATGTAAAAGCAAACTGCACTATATTTGGTGACAATTATGAAACGCTTTATTAAGTCCTGTCTTACTATTTCAGGTTTATCTTCTTTATTAATCTCAAGTATTGTTTTATCTGGTGGTCAGGCTTTGGCAGAGTCCGATAAATTCAATGAGAGCTATGTTGGTGGTGGTATTAGTACTCAGGTAACCAACGGCGGACAGCAAAATGATGCTGCTAATTTTGGTGGCAATATTCAAGGTCGTTTGAAGATTCAAGGTACTCCCGTATCCGCACGTACTAAGGTTTTATGGAACAACGATACAACCTGTATCAACCCTGAAGTTTCTGGTGATGTCAGCCTAAACAAGCGCACTAATTTATATGGTGCTGTTGGCTACTGCTTTGTAGAAAACGATGGTCAATCATCTCCTTTAGGTAATAACGATTCAGTTACGGCAAGTCTTGGTTTTGAATCTCAAGTTAAGAAGGGTATTGTTGTTTATAGTAATGCCACTGTATCCCTTGATGGTTTCGATAATAGCGACGCTATGCCTGTTAATATCGGTACCGGTATTGGTTTTACCTTGAAATAGCATCGATAGCTTTATACTCAGAAATTTTCCCAACAAATCAGCCGAGTCATTAACAATGATTTGTGCCGATAATATTGCTGAATCTAAAATGTAAGTAACCCGTAGTTTTATTCTGTTGCAGCTACAGTTTTTACATTTGCTTAGATTTACATAAATAGCCTCAAACAAAACTCAGTTTTTCAGCATATTTGTTGAGAAACTGAGTTTTTATTATTCAGGAAGAGGGGGAGAGGGCACAGAGGGCACAGAGGGCAGAGAAATAATTAATAAATAACTGTTCGCTGTTTGCCGTTAACTGTTAAGTCTTGCTTCAAAAATCGATGGGGCTTCCTACCATGATAAAATCAAGTTATTCCCCTTAATTCCGACCGGAATACTGGGAATGTACTTAGCCGAAGGGATGCATCTTTATCAGTGAACAGTAATCAGTGAACAGTTACCAGTAATACCGTTTAATCTCTGTCTTATAAACATCTTCAACTTTTTCCAAGTTTAAATTGGTATTAGAGATGAAGGTGTTATTTTAGTCGGTGTTATTAAAACGAACTGGTTATTGAAATACTGTTGGGTGCTTCGGCGATGTAGGTAGTCACTACGAGAACACAATACCACTGTAATGGTTCAGTCTGCTCCTCCCGAAAACACAAACCGTAAATCTTCTAAGCTTGAAGGAATCAAGGAACGCAGTAATTTTTTGCGCGAACCTGTAGCTACTGAGATTCAACAAGATACTAATCACTTTAGTGAAGAAGCGATACAAATTCTCAAGTTTCACGGTTCTTATCAGCAAGATAATCGCGATAATCGCGTTAAAGGACAAGAAAAAGATTATCAAATGATGCTGCGAACCCGGAATCCAGGGGGGTTTATTCCACCGCAGTTATATTTAACTTTAGATAAGCTTAGTGATGATTACGGAAACCATACTATGCGGATAACTACTCGTCAAGGTTTCCAACTACACGGAATTCTCAAGAAAAATCTTAAAGCAACTATTGCTGCGATTGTTAATAACATGGGTTCTACTTTAGGAGCTTGTGGAGATTTGAATCGTAATGTAATGGCTCCTGCGGCTCCTTTTAAAAATAAACCAGAATATCAATATGCGATTGATTACGCCGATAAAATAGCCGATTTACTTACACCGCAAACTGGCGCATATTATGAAATCTGGCTCGATGGAGAAAAAGCTATCAGCGCCGAAGAAAGTCCGGAAGTTAAAGCTGCCCGTCAGCGCAACGGTACGGGAACAATTTTTCACGATTCTCCCGAACCGATTTACGGTACCCACTACATGCCGCGCAAATTTAAAATTAGCGTTACGGTACCCGGTGATAATAGCATTGACCTTTATACTCAAGATTTATCTTTGGTGGTAATTACTGATGATAATTCAGAGTTGCAGGGATTCAATATCTTTGCTGGTGGTGGTTTGGGAAGAACTCACAACAAAGAAGAAACCTTTGCTAGAAAGGCTGATGAGATTTGTTATGTCTCTAAAGAAGACGTTTACGATTTAGTTAAAGCAATCGTTGCGACTCAAAGAGATTATGGTGACAGAGTTCAAAGAAGACACGCTCGTTTAAAGTATTTAATCAACGATTGGGGTGTAGAAAAATTCCGTTCCAAGGTTGAGGAATATTTTGGTAAGTCAGTTGAACCTTTCAAACAATTACCATCATTCAAATATTACGACTATCTCGGTTGGAAGGAACAAGGCGACGGAAAGCTATTTTTAGGCATTTCCATCGAAAACGGTAGAGTTAAAGATGAAGGTTCCTTTCAACTCAAAACCGCACTGCGAAAAATAGTTGAGCAATTCAATTTAGATATTCGATTGACTGCCAATCATAATCTGATATTTCTCGATATCGAACCAGATAAAAAAGCAGCTATCGAGGAGATATTACAAAATCACGGTGTAAATAGCGACCCTGAAAAAATTGAACCACTGGTACGCTATGCAATGGCTTGTCCCGCACTTCCCACCTGCGGATTAGCGATCGCCGAATCAGAGAGAGCAATTCCCGGCATTTTGGATAGAATTCGTAAACTTTTAAATCAATTAGGTTTACAAAAAGAGCATTTTGTGGTCAGAATGACAGGATGTCCCAACGGTTGCGCTCGTCCATACATGGCAGAATTAGGATTTGTTGGTAGCGCACCAGATACATATCAATTGTGGTTGGGAGGTTGTCCAAATCAAACTCGGTTAGCACAACCTTACATGCAGAAATTGAAAGCAGAGGAATTAGAAAAGCAGCTAGAGCCGATGTTTGTTTACTTTAAAGAAAGTAAAGAGACAGAAGAGAGCTTTGGAGACTTTTGTAATCGAGTTGGATTTGATGCGATTCGGGGATATGTAGAGAACTATAAACCGAAAAGTACTACTATCGGTAAGAAATTGAGACATAGAGTCACAGTAAGAGATGACGTTTACGACAAACTCAAACAAGCATCTGAGAGTCAGGGTAAACCCATGACTGAGATGGTGAATGAAGCGATAAAAGCTTATTTGGAAGCAGAATAAACCTCACCTAACCTCACCCCCAACCCCTCTCCTTATTAAGGAGAGGAAACCTCACCCCCAGCCCCTCTCCTTGTCAAGGAGAGGGGAGTAATTGTAGGTTGCTGTGACGGTTACGATAATTTATCGTCTGTAACGTGCAGGATTTGAAATTACCGTCACGCACCATCTATTTTGTTAATTTTAAGTGTTATAAAACATGTAGGGTGCTGTGACGACATTAGACGGTATCAAATATACGAATTCATTTGAATTTGTCGTCACGCACCATTTTATTGAAAATATAATCCTATCTAAGTAAATAGTTATTAGGTTGGGTAGAGCGATAGCAAAACCCAACTTTACATTAGTTATTTGTTAGGAGTTGTTTTCCAACCAGGTAGTTAAATCATTTGAGCTAGAAAAATCTAACAGTGCTTCTCCTAAATCTTCTAATTGAGTTGTAGATAAAGCATCAATTTGCTGCTGCGTTTGTGAATTTATATTACCAATTCGACGGTTGAGTAAACGCATAGTGTAATTCAGCGCTTCTTGTTTCTTCCCCCGTTGCTCCCCTATTGCTTCTCCTCTTTGAATAATATCTTGGTAAATCACAGATTCTTGCATAATTTCCTCTCGAAATAGTTGGTTGATTAAATTTCTGTCAAATCGTAATCCGGCTAAGATTTGGGTGCAGGCTGATATATTCTTTTGTGCTTCACTTTCCTCAATCATATCTACCTGACTCGCGACTTGCTGTAATAAGCTTTCGGGTGAATTACTTTTTGCTAATACAGCAAGCGGTAATAATGCGGGATTATTTAGTAAAGTTGTGGAATCTTGTTCCCATAACCGAATGACTCGATACCCGTGACGGGTATTTTTGTCTACATACTCAGTTTTGAAAACCATTTCCGAATTGCTTGGTTGAAGGAAGATGATTACTTGTTCGATGTCACACTTATAAATTTTTTTGAGTCTGACATAGTAATCCAGCATTCGGAAGTCGAGGGGTGGTTTTGATTCTGGTTGGGTTTGAAATTCTATATGTAAAATTTGGTTGGAAGTTTGCAACAATGTCACCGAATCAGCACGGATTGGTTCTAAATTAAGTTCGGTTTTGAGTACTTTGATATTTGAGGTATCGGTAGAGAGCAGCCAATTTGCGAACTCCGTGGGGTAGGTTTCTGCGAGGTATTTGCAGGTGTTGTCGTAAGCCAATTTTCAGTTAACAGTTAACAGTTATCAATATTTCATATTTTGTAGGCTGCTGTGACGGTTACGATAATTTATCATCTGTAACAAAATAAATTGAAATTACCGTCACGCACCATATTGTTAAATACATCATTACTTGCTTCTCAGTAATATTCCGGAACTTCAAGCAATCGTACTGAATCATTTTCATGGTAACTTTGCTACTTATAGTTGTATCTACCTATGAACGAACAGCGTAAAGATGCTTATCTTGATTTGATTCAACAACTGCTAAGTTGTGCAAATGGGAAAGAAAGAGAAATATTAGCAGCGAATCGAGATTTACTCGATCCTGCTTTTGTGCTGGCGGTGGAAGCTGTAGCGGAAATGATGTCGGAGGAAGGCAATGAAGATACGGCTAAATGGTTGAGGGATTTGGGAAATCAATTAGATGCTTACAGGCAAGTTTTGATGGAAATTTTGCAAGCAACTTTAGATAGCAAGGGTGATGCAGAGGTTGTTTATCCTTTGTGTGCTGCAAATACAGATAAGCTTGATGATATTTTTGCTGCAATATTACGTCGTTGGGCATTAAATACTTTTGAAGCAGGAACCGATGTAGCTAAATTTATTCCAGCAGTGATTGCTGAATTTGGTAATTTAATTCAAGAGTTTCCAATGGGTGATAAAGCTAGCAATATGGAAATTGCGATCGCCTGTTATGAAACACTTCTAAAAATATTCACTTACCAAGCTTTTCCTCAAAATTGGGCTATGACTCAAAATAATTTAGGCATTGCTTATAGCTACAGAATCAAAGGAGATAAAGCTGAAAATATAGAAAATGCGATAAAAGCCTACAAGGTTGCTTTGCAAGTTAGAACCCACGAAGCTTTTCCTCAAGATTGGGCAATGACACAAAATAATTTAGGCATTGCTTACAGAGAAAGAATATTAGGAGATAAAGCTGAAAATATTGAAAATGCGATAAAAGCCTACAAAGCTGCTTTGCAAGTTAGAACCCACGAAGCTTTTCCTCAAGATTGGGCAATGACGCAAAATAATTTAGGCATTGCTTATAGCTACAGAATCAAGGGAGATAAAGCTGAAAATATTGAAAATGCGATAAAAGTCTACAAGGCTGCTTTGCAAGTTAGAACCCATGAAGCTTTTCCTCTATATTGGGCAATGACGCAAAATAATTTAGGCATTGCTTACAGGGAAAGAATATTAGGAGATAAAGCTGATAATATTGAAAATACAATAAAAGCATATAAAGCTACCTTGCAAGTCTACACTCTCCAAGCTTTTCCTCAAGAATGGGCTAGGACACAAAATAATTTAGGTAATGCTTACAGAGAAAGAATATTAGGAGATAAAGCTGAAAATATTGAAAATGCGATAAAAGCCTACAAAGCTGCTTTGCAAGTCTACACCCTCCAAGCTTTCCCTCAACTATGGGCTAGTACCCAAAGTAATTTAAGTGCTGCTTATAGTGACAGAATAAATGGAGTTCCAGCCAAAAATATTGAAAAAGCAATTTATTGTTGCCAAGCTGCATTGCAAGTTCTAACCTACCAAGCTTTCCCTCAAAATAACGCAGAAACTTTATTAAATTTGGGCATACTTTACCACAATGCAGGTAGTTTTAATTATGCTTACAATACCTGCGAATCCGCCATTGCGAAAGTGGAATTATTGCGGTATGAGATTATTTCTGGAGAGGAAAGCAAACGCAAGCAAAGAGAAAAATGGAATCAACTTTATCGCCTTATGGTGGAAGTTTGTTTGGAATTGGGAAAAAATACTCAAGCAATTGAGTATATCGAACGCAGCAAAACCCGTAACCTAGTTGAACTTATTCTAGAACGCGATCGCAAAACAATTTTCCCCCCTAATGTAGTTACTCAAATAGAAAAACTCCGAGACGAAATAGCTACCGGACAATATAAAATCCAAAATGGTAAAGCAGAAAACCCAACAGCTTTAGCTCAACAACTTCAGGAATTAAGACAGCAGAAGAAGAGTTTAGAAGATGAATATTTACCTGTAGGTTCGGGTTTTAATTTTAAGAAATTCCAAGCAACTTTAAATGAAAATACAGCAGTTATTGAATGGTATATTACCAATACAGGCTTCGAGACTTTTATTATTACCTCCGACAACCTTCAAAGATTTAACTCATCTACATCTGCTGATAATTTAAAAGCTTTAGAAGATTGGAATTTTAATTATTTGAATGCATATTACAACAATAAAACTGAATGGGAAGACAATCTCGCTTCTAGTCTTACTCAACTTGCAGAAATCTTAAATATAGAAGAAATTCTCCAGCTAATACCAAAAAGTTGTTCTCACTTAATTCTAATTCCCCATCGCTACCTACATTTATTCCCACTCCACGCATTACCTTTATCAGATGGTAGTTTCCTATGCGATAAATTTTCCGATGGTGTAAGTTATGCTCCCAGTTGTCAACTCTTACAACAAGTAAATTTACGACAAAGAGTTGATTTTAATTCCCTATTCGCAATCCAAAACCCCACAGAAGATTTAGACTACACAGATTTAGAAGTAGAAACAATTTCATCGTTATTCACTAACAAAGAAATATTATCGAAAAAACAAGCTACTCAAACAGCATTATCTCAAGCTTCATCACAAATACAACAAGCTAACTATCTACACTTTTCCTGTCACGGTACGTTTAACCTGGAAACACCTCAGAATTCTTGTTTGCTTTTAGCTGGTGCAGTTGAAAACGATGAATTAAATTTAAATAAATGCTTAACTTTAGGTAATTTATTTGAACGAGATTTTAATTTAAATCAATGTCGTCTCGTCGTACTTTCAGCTTGCGAAACTGGTTTAATTGATTTTCAAAATACCAGCGATGAATATATTGGTTTACCCAGCGGTTTCCTATATGCTGGAAGTTCGAGTGTAGTCAGTAGCTTGTGGACGGTAAATGATTTATCAACGTCTTTTTTAACGATCAAATTTATTCAAAATCTCAAGCATATAAAAGATATTTCCGTACCAGTTGCTTTAAATAAAGCTCAAACTTGGCTGAGGGATTCAACAAAGGAAGATTTACAGGAATGGGCGAGCAATTTACAATTAAATAATTCGCTGCAACAAATACAGTTAATGGTATTCTTCAAAGAAATAGAGGCAAACAGTAAACCTTTTCAATCACCTTTCTATTGGGCTGCATTTACTGCTGTTGGTAATTAGGAGTTAAAATATGTCATTTGCAGAGCAAAATTTATACGCTTTTATGGAATTACTCAAAACTCAACCTGGTTTATTTTCTCAAGACAATATTACCAATTTAAAAGAGTTCATTACTAATATACCCGACGATACCGAGCAACTATCAAATGCTGTTGCAACTTGGTATCAAAGACATTCTAAAATTCTTGATGCTCAATTAACTCTTTTAAATAAATCTTCCTCTAGAACTGAAAGAGGACCTGGTAGTGTTAAAGTTAATTCTAATATTCCTGAATATCAGCTTGATAAAAAGGCTTTACTTAATGCTATTCAACAAAGTTCATCTAAGGGTAAGGGTAAGGGTAAAGATAAAAATAATCGCAGAAGTTGATTTTTAAGTTTCAAATGGATTATTTAACAGCAAAGGTAGCTTATCCTAAACTAACTCTCTACGCTTTCCATCTCTACAAAAATCTAGCTAACGATTCTAAACCCGTCGAAAATGCAAATCATTTATGGGAAAAATGTCAAGAAATTGGTAAAAAACTAGATATTCCTAAACTAGAAAATTTATCAATCCCAGAAAATCAACAATTAAACAAAAACAAAGGTTTTATCGAATTCACAGCTATTAAGCATCAAAAAAACCTGCATTTAAGCGGAGAAATAAACCGTTTATTAATTCACGATACTTATGCTCTCGATTTAACTTTTCGTTATCCACATTCAGAAATTGAACTTCCAAAATTAAAAGGATTAAATCAAGATGATTGCTTACTTGCAAGTAATATAAAAGCAACTCTTGGACAAACTTTGGTATTCTTTGCTCAACCTCTGGAAATAATTAACGATGAAAAAGGTTTTGCAGATGCTTGTGTAAAAACTTTAATATCTGAATCTAAATTTAATCAATTAAACCTTTCATGTCAAAATCAGGGAAAATTGTTAAACAGTCGGATATTTGAATACAACAATGATGCCGATTCACCTCAAAAACAGTGTCATATTCTAATTTGGTTAAATACGAATCAACAAACAACCGATTCAGAAAATACTGAAAAGTTTTATTATCCTTTAATTGACCTTTTAAATTGTCGTAGTAAGATTATTTATGCTCGTTATAAATCTCGCTGTTGCTATCATGAAGCGAGGGAAGAATATAGTAAGTTAGAAGAAAAGGTAAATCGATTTAATAATTTAAAAGATAACTCTGCTAATGCTAAGTTCAAGGAGTTTAATCAATGGCTGAATGAAATACCTGCAATTTCTTTTAACTACTCTCGCTGTTTAAGAGATTTACAATTACATAAAGCTACCATTCAAACTAATATTAAAAACTACAAACTTTATCTTGACAAAATAAAAAAACTCTGTAATCAAGATAATTTAGAATTCTTATCCAGCTTTGTAGAATTAGCTGAAGATACCTTTATAGAACAAATCAATACTGACTTAGCTTATCTTACACCCGGTCAAAGCTTATTTGAGCAACTTCTACAGTCAATTCGCGGTATCGTCGAAATCGAACAAACCAAGCGCGATCGCAAACTCAACACTACAATAAATACAATCGGTATCGGCTTTGGTGGTGGTGCAATTATTTCCGGAGTTGTTACACAGCATTCAGGTATTGTTGTAAAACAAATTGATAAAATCAAGCAACCTGTAGATTTATATCTACTTTTTAATAAACCACTACATCCGTTTTACGCTTCTTTATTTATCAGTATTGCAGCAACTTTATTTTTTACTCTTATAGGTTGGCTAGCATCCAGACGAAAATAGAATTTATTCAATATCTAAAAGATTAAGAGTACCAATTACCTATTACCCATTCCCAAATCCCTATCTAAAGACTGAATAATTCAAACTGAAGTAAAAATTAATTCCATCTCAAGTTCAAATTAATATTTATTAACTTTCATTACAATAAAAATGATTTTCTGATTGCACCAATGCTGAGGTTGGAATGCTGCTATTTGTTAAAAATTTTAGTCGTTGGGGTAAGCTTAAGTTAACGGAATTGTGGAATAGTAACAGCGGTGATTGGCATTGGTTAGCAGAAAAACCCATGCCTATAGCGGGGATTAACCGCAAATTATGGAGGGGTGCAGTACCTTCCCTAAGTTTCTATACTTTGCTAGCTTTGTCGGCAGTTATTTCAACTTTTGGATTATTAGCGAATAGTGCGGCAACTATCATTGGTGCGATGATTATTGCTCCTTTAATGGGACCAATCATTGCGATCGCCTATAGTATAGTATCGGGAAATCAGCGTTTACTTAAGCGTTCGAGTTTCACTTTATTCAAAGGTGTATTGCTAACAGTTATTATTTCTATAGTTATTACAAAATTAGTTGGTATCAGAACTTTTGGCTCTGAAATCATGGGGCGTACAAGTCCTACATTATTAGATTTAGGTGTAGCATTAGCAGCAGGAGCAGCCGGTGGTTTTGCTTTAACCAGACGCAGTATCGCTAATGCTTTACCGGGAGTTGCTATCTCTGTAGCTTTAGTTCCACCTTTGAGTGTAGTAGGAATTGGTTTAGGTATGAATTCAAATTCCGTTGCTGCTGGCTCCGGACTTTTGTTTCTTGCCAACTTAGCTGGTATTATCTTTAGTGGCTCTTTAGTCTTTTTAGCTCACAATTATGGTTCTTTTGAAAAGGCTCGCCACGGCTTAGTAATATCAATCTTCTCTTTGATTATGCTGGGTTTACCATTGGGTTTATCCTTAGAAAAGTTTTTAGTTAAAGAACATACTCGTCGCAGCATCGAATATCTACTTTTCCGTCAAACCGATACTTTTACAAGTTCCAACATTAGAAGAGTTGAAGTTGAGCAAGATGGAGAAAAACTTTTAGTTTATATGGAAATAACCGCCCCATTAAACTATTTTTCACAAAAACAAATACAGCTAGTTCAACAAATCTTAGAAGATGATTTAAACAAGCCACTAACTTTAAAGGTAAAGGTAATTCCCACTCAAGAATATACTGCTGATTGAAAAAGGGAATAGGGAATAGGGAAAAATTTAATATTAATAAATTTATGCAGCGCATCACCATCAATCCCAACCAAATCCAAAATACCCTAATAACTTTAACTTCACCACAGCAGCATTATTTATATAGAGTATTGCGGTTGCAAGAAGGCGATAAATTCATTGCGATGGATGGCATGGGTAAATGGTGGCTATCTCAACTTAATATTACTGACGCACAAATTTTACAGGAAATAGCTGTCGATAATGAATTACCAATAGCCGTAAACCTGATAGTAGCTTTACCTAAAGGAAACGGTTTTGATGATATTGTCCGTTATTGTACTGAATTAGGCGTAACTTGTATTGCACCAGTCATCGGCGATCGCACCTTATTAAAACCCAGTTCCCAAAAACTTCAGCGGTGGAAAAGAATCGCTTCAGAAGCCGCAGAGCAATCGGAAAGAACTCAAATACCGAAAATTTTAGAACCAATTGATTTTAAACAAAGTTTGTCATCGTTTGATAACTCAGAAAAATATATTTGTGTAGCTCGCCGAAATTCCCCTCATTTACTCTATTACTTACAAAATCAAGATAATAAACAAGTAACGATTGCCACAGGTACCGAAGGCGGATGGACTGAAAAAGAAATTGAATTTGCGCTGCAAAATGGGTTCAAAACAGTTTCATTAGGTAATCGCATCCTCCGCGCAGTTACAGCACCAATTTTTGCCATGTCCATAATATCCGCAGCAAGTGAAGTATAACGGAATTGGGCATAGGGGATTGGGCATAGGGGATAGGTAATTGATAACTGGTAACTATTAATTCCTAACTCTTAACTCATAACTCCTAACTCCTAAACTGTTTTTATCCAAAATCCGTCTTGAAAACTTTGACGGGAAGAACATCTCCCCGTCAAGTTTCCGCAAAATCTAAAATTTAAAATTCGATGATGATTGACAAAGTTGCATCTGCATTTGAAAAAAAAGATTATCGTACAGCAGCTAATTTATTAAAACAATTATTAAAAGAATCTCCAGATAACCCCCAGGTACAGCTTTATTTGGGAAAATTACATGAAGTATCGGGAAAACATGACAAAGCTGAAAAAGTTTACCGTCAACTATTGCGCGATAGTACAAATAACAAAATAATTACCCAAGCAAGACAGGGTTTGCAACGGTTAGAAGATATTGAAAAACAGCAACAGCAAGACGCGATCGCAAAAGCAACATCAAACCCCCAAAATCAAGAAACTGCTGTATTAATTTTTGAACCTATTGCTAACGAGTTAAAAAAGTCAACAGCACAAAAATTAGCCAGCATCTTAGGAATAGATGCTTACAGCGCTAGATTATTATTACCCAGTCGCGGTTGGCGGTTGTATCGTAGCGGCGCTTTAGGAGAATTACAATATTATGGAAAGCAGTTAGTCAATTCCGGTATTCCCTGTTTTTGGAGTACGTTAGCTCAAATCAATAAAATCGAAGTTTTTCAAGTTCATTATTTTAAAGATTTTGCCGCTCAAGTTACCGTAGTATGCGAAAATCAAGACAAACAACTTGGTTCATTAGTATTTGAATGGTCGGAAGTAACCGCACAAGTACAAGGATTATTACCAATTTTTGAAGAAGTTGTTGATTTAAACGTTAGAGGTAAATTACACCGCAAAACCCAAACTCAAGATTATTTCCATTTTTGTGATTTGCATTTACCAAGCAGAAACTGTATTTTAAGAATTTACGACAACGGTTATAACTTTAGTAAGGGAATCGCAATTTCTCCCCAAAGTAGCCAAAACACCATTAGAATTAACTGGAATAATTTACTCAACTATCTCAACAGTAAATTACCACAAGTCAAAATTTGGTCTGATTTTACCACCTTCGCTCAAACATGCATCGATCAAACCGACGTTTTAAACAAAATTCAATCCCATATTCAGATAATTCGCAGAGAACAAACTAATTGGGATACAGCTTTTCAACTATATAGTGGTTTGGTTTTTGGAAAAGGGAATGGGGAATAGAGAATTGAAAATTGGGCATTGGGCATCGGAAACAGCAAATGGGTAATTGGTAATTGAAAATTGGTAATAGGGAGCAAGATGCTCCCACTACATGAATAAGCTGTTAAAAACAACTTTAAATTTCCACAAATATCAAATACCCTTTATTTCGATAAACCTGTAAATCCGAAAAATAGATTATCAATTTTTTTGATCTTAGGCTGCCTTATAGCGCGACAGTTAAATCAAATAATAAATAGATATGTACGTTTCGCGCTTAACGTACCATCTTTTATCATAATCAAGTTGCTTTAAGCGTATTACCTATATCGCGATATTTATATTTTGATAAACTCGTAGAAACGAAATATAGATTATCGAATTTTTAATTAATAGTAAACGAATACTTGTAGGTTGGGTTAGATGCTCTTGATTATTGTCATGCCCAAAGCAAGGAATTAGAAATTGCATCGTAACCCAACATTATTTATGGTTGTCTTCTATTGCTGTGTTGGGTTACGACACGATTGAAATTTTTCGTTTTAAATCAAATTTCCAAACGTGTCTAACCCAACCTACTAACTATTTTCGCTGAGTTACTTCTCTCACTCTTAATTTCTTCCCTCTGCGCTCTTCGTGTCTGTGCGGTTTTTTATCCGAAAGTTTCTTCATAAAACAAATAGCCGTTCAATACAGCTTAAATTTTATTCTCCCACACTCATATATTATATAAAGCTGTAAAAAACAACTTTGAATTACTAGTTGAGATTTAACCTGGTTGTGTAGGAATTATTATTAAACCGCAGAGGGCGCAAAGAGCGCGGAGGAAAGAAGAAGAAGAGGAAATTTATATCATTTAGATACATTGGTTCGATAATTCCGAATAATCGAACTATATATTATCGAATTAAAATTTAGAACTAACCACTAACAACTAACAAAATAATGGAAGTAATAATAATCGGAAGCGGGATTGGGGGTTTAAGCTGTGCGGGATTGTTGGCGAGATATGGTTTTAACGTAAAAGTTTGCGAAAGTCATTCAATTCCCGGAGGTGCGGCGCATTCTTTTAATTATAAAGGTTATAAATTTGATTCTGGGCCATCATTATATTCTGGTTTGT
Organism: Rivularia sp. MS3; assembly: GCA_019192545.1. Taxonomy (GTDB): domain Bacteria; phylum Cyanobacteriota; class Cyanobacteriia; order Cyanobacteriales; family Nostocaceae; genus Rivularia. Next base: position 39,262 of record JAHCMI010000044.1, read on the forward strand.
CGTATACTCCTTCCAATAATCCTTTGCGACAGGTATTAGATGCTGTTGGGGAAGATTGTGAATGGGCGAATTACGATACCTGGGGTTGTTTTCTCCCTGAAGGAGATTTTAACACTTCCGTGGGTGCGGAACAATTTTGTGAAGTACTTTTGCGGTTAAGGGGGGAAGCAGCAGTTAGGGAATGGCGGCAGTTGCAGCGAGTTATGGCTCCCTATGCCGATGCTGCGATCGCGATTCCTTCGGCGGCTATACGTTATGATTTCGGTGCTGTGAAGACGGTGGGTAAATTTGCACCTTCTTTACTAAAACATTTTCTTAATGTTGGTAAATTAACTGGGGCTTTTAGTTCGATTATGGATGAAGTTGTAACAGACAGCTTTATTCGTAACTGGTTGAATATGTTGTGTTTTCTGCTTTCGGGATTACCGGCAAATGGTACTTCTGCTGCGGAAGTTGCTTTTATGTTCGCGGATTGGTATCGTCCGGGGGTAAAGTTGGATTATCCGGTGGGTGGTGCTGCTGCTTTGGTGGATGCTTTGGTAAGGGGTTTTGAGAAATATGATGGTAAATTGCTGTTAAATAGTCATGTTGAAGAAATTATTGTCGAAAATAAACGCGCTGTCGGCGTAAAGTTGAGAAGTGGGAAGGAATTAAGAGCAGATGTGGTGATATCAAATGCTTCCGTGTGGGATACTTTGAAATTAATTCCAACCAACTCGGTACCGCAACAGTTTTTTGAGCAGCGTGGAAAAACACCTGAATGTGAAAGTTTCATGCATTTACATTTGGGAATTGACGCTCGGGATATAAAAGACTTGCAGTGTCATTATATATATGTCAAAGATTGGGAATTAGGAATTACTGCTCCTCAGAATTTAGTATTGATATCAATTCCTTCTGTTTTAGATTCTTCTCTAGCACCACCGGGAAAACATTGCATTCACGTTTACACTCCCGGCAACGAGCCTTACGATTTATGGCAGGGAATGAATAGGAATAGCGAAAAGTATTTACAGCAGAAACAAACCCGCGCTGCAATTATGTGGGAGGCGCTACAGAAAATTATTCCAGATATTCGTTCTCGTTGCGAAGTTACTTTAATTGGTACTCCCCTAACTCACGAACGTTATTTACGTCGTCATAATGGTTCTTACGGCCCAGCAATTCGTGCGGGTTCCGGTTTATTCCCCGGTGCGAATACTCCATTAAAAGGTTTAATGTGTTGCGGTGATTCGACATTTCCCGGAATTGGTTTACCAGCAGTTGCTGCTTCGGGAATGATTGCTGCTAATACTTTGGCTTCTGTAGAGAAGCATTTGGAAATGTTGTCAGAAGTTGTTAGTGGTTAGTTGTAACGAGCATCAGTGAAATCCATTCAATCCATGATATTTATTAGTGGTTGGTTTAAAATCTAGATTTATTAATTATCTTTTTTATACTCGATTCAAGCTTTTTCAGTGTAATTATAGATAAAAAACCGGGTTTATATTCGTAGCCAACGTTTTTATCAATACTTTTATTCTCGTAGGTTGGGTTGAACTAAGACAAACCTAATATCATCGAGTTACTACATTAATTTGAATGGTTTATAAGCTTTGTTTAAAAAACCCTTCTAGGACGCAAAGAGCTCAGAGAAAGATGATTTACAGGATTGATCTATTAAAAGTCAATTTGCTATTAACCCTTCAGGACTTATGTAGTTTACCACTAGTGGTCTGTCCCGTTAGTTTTGATGGGCATATCGTAAATATAAAAAATATTTTCTTCCCCCACTCCCCCACTCTCCCCCTCTCCCCCTCCCTGCCCTTACCCGTCATTATTAATAGGACAAACCACTAGTTTCTCTAAACCCGGTTTCTTTGCGCTTAACTAAAATGGTACAAGTTATCAGCTAAAACAGTTTTGTAGACAAAGAGATTAAAGCCTATATAAAACATCTATTGTCAATATACGTATTACAGAAGCCTATTTTTAGTATTTTTAATTACATCAAAATTATTATTGCTTAATATGAACATTGAGGCGATCGCTCTGTTTTTCGTTTGTTGTAGTACGTTTATCAAGCAATTATCAAGTTAACAACCATGCTCGATAGATTAATTTATTTAAAAATAGTCAAATTTATTAAAATTAGTTTTACTGCTTCCCTCAGCATACAAACCCCATATTACACTAAAATTGCTTGTAATCTCGTAAGCTAATTGAGAATCCTATCAATAAAAATTTTTATGTAAACAACGGTAACGGATTTGTAACGGAATATGAATACAAGATTTAAATCAATGATTAATGAATTGATGATTGTTGATTATAAAACTTGAAAAAAATGTAGAGACGTGATTTATTTCGTCTCTATCAATTATCAATTACCGATTACCAATTCCCAATCAAAAATAATCAGGTTGCCAATTTTCGCGGAGGATAGAGTAGTAAACTACGTCAATTTTGTAGAAGTGGGCATCTTTGTCGTATTTTAAGCCAGCTTTTTCCATAACTCGGCGAGAAGCAATATGTTTGGGGGATGCGATCGCGATAATTTTGTAGAGTTTGACAGACTCGAAACCGTAGTTAATAGCAGCTTTTGCGGCTTCAGTAGCAATACCTTGATTCCAGTAATTTTGGTCAAAACGGTAAGTAACTTCGATATCGGGAGTATTAGATAGACAATTAAGTCCGCAATGACCGATTAATTTTCTACTGGTTTTTTCGATAACAGCCCATACACCAAAGCCGTATTTTTCCCAATGTTCGATGAAATATTCCAAAATTTCCCGAGTAACTTGTTTTTCCTTGCCTTTGGGAATGACTCCTCTAGGAGAATACTTCATAACTTCGGGATTGCTCAAAATTACAGATAATTTATCCAAATCATCCAAAGTATAAGGTCTGAGTCGCAGTCTTGCAGTTTCGATTTCTGCCATAATTTACTCAAATTATCCTTCTATCCAATTACAAGTTTCATGTAAATTAATTCCTGTCCGGTTTTTTGGGAAGAGGGTTGTGGGGGAGCGGGGGAAGAGAAAGTAATGAGTAATGAGTAGCGAGTAGCGAGTAATGAGTAATGAATGGGAATGAAAGGTCTAGTTTTAGAGAACTCTAGATTTAATTAATCTAACTATGTAACTCAAAACTTATTTTCTAACTCTTAACTTGCTACTTGCTACTCACTATTCCCTAACTCCAATAAGTTAAAGGTTCATCAGGATTGCGATATCCGATAAACATGGACATGGAAACTCTGGGGCCACCATGAGAGGCTCTGACAGCATGAACTCTTGCAGAATCAAATAAAATTAATTCTCCGATTTGGGGTTTAATAACTGCTGTTGCTGGTGGTAAAATTCTGCGGTCGATGATTCCTTCGTATTTATATTCTTTGTCGTGAATTTCTGGTTGTCTTAAAGACGTTGGTTTAACGTTCCAAATTTCTAATTCTCCGCCAAATTTGGGAGTGCGTAAGTAGATATTGCTGCTGAGTTGAGTTATTAAGTCGGAGAAAGGATAGGTAGGATAAATGGGAGCGTCTAATACATCCCTTGCCAAAATGTCTTGATGGGGTGGAAGTTCAAAGTTATCTTCAAATACTCTACCAATTCCGGCTAGCATAGTACGATTGTGGACATTTTCGATACAGGCACCAGCTAACCACATATCTCCTAAATCTAATCTCAGTTTATCGATGGGGGAAAGAAAAGGAGAGCAGGTGTAGCGGATATTTTTGTTGCAAGCTGGAGCTTGTTGGTAATAACGTTCGAGCATTTCTATATTGCCGTTAGTTTCAAAGAAGGTAATTCCAGTTCTTTGTACTCCTACATCCGGCGCTCGATGGTATCTTTCTAAACTGTCTTGCTCGATTAATTCTTCACTAATTATTTGAGCTTGTTCGTGGTGGTAGTAGTTAGGTATTCTTAAAGCAAGCAGTTTGCCTTGCAATAAATCCAGTAAGTCGGTGATTATCAGATTCTGAGAAATTTTTACCAAGGTGTTTTGTTGCTGTTGAGTTAATTGCATACAATTGTTCCTTTGTAATTTCAATGTTGTTAATCGAGGAAGTTGGGAAGATGCACTACTCCCTTCCCGGTAGAAGATTACTTAAGTGATTGAGTGAGGGAAGGAGTAAAAAATCTTAATTCCTAACTTCTCACTGATAATTGGTAATTAGTAACTGATAACTGATAACTGTTCACTATTAACTGTCAAAGTTTCACTTTCACCATCATGGTGTTGTCGGAATGTGAATTTGAGTTTGAGTTAATTAAATCGTCGAAGGCAAATTTAAAGACATTACTATCTTCGCTACCGAGTTCGATGATGCTGGAATTTTCTTTATTTGCAGCACCGAAGGATAGTAATGCTTGAGCGTCACCGTTTTCAAAGTCTTCTATGTTTCCATCTGCAATTAAGTAGGGAGCGAGGAGGCTATTATCTGGTAAGTCAACGTGGAATTTTTTCCTGCTCCTGTTATCTGCAATTTGAAAATCCACTACGCTATTTTTAATTGCAGCTTTTTGATAATTCTCTCCGTCTTCTGGTGTCAGGGTTGCACCCGTTACTTTATCTATAATTGTTCCCTCTTTATCTTCAACTCGATAGAAACCAACTGTGTTGTCAGATAAAGATTTTTGCTTAACTACAATTTTGGCTTTACCATCATCACCTTGCAAATCTAATAATCCATCGCTGAAAAGACTTTCTGTATTTAAAGGATTTGCTTCGGAAACTTCTAAAAACACGTTTTTCTGCAACTCGGTGATTTCAGAATTCAACTTAATGATATCGGCATAAGTCGTCTGCTGAATTTCCTTTATCTCCTTCTTAGTAAAATAACCACCCTGCCTAAAACTTCTTTCAAACCAAAATCTATCGGCATCTCTCAACCTTTCAAACTGCTCTCCGACAATAGCTTGAATTGTTTCCCCGGCTCCGGAAGGTGCGACGGCATCTTCGGCAAACAACCCTACTAACAAATCAACATCTTCCACAGTGCCATATAAATCTTGCAAAGTTTTAGCTAAACTCTTATCCGAAGTTAACTCATCAAAACTTTTTACCCTTTCCAAGCCAAAATCAACTCTAACTTGATTGTAATCGGCTAAACCTCTTTCCCTTCCCCTCTGAATATTTGCCGAATACAAATCAAATCCCACACCTGCCGGAGGAAACAAAGCATTTCGTAAATCGAAGACTACATTAGTATCGACATCTTCATCTAAAGTTACCGTACTACCTTTCAAAATCTCATCAACATCTTTACCCTCAGTCACATTCGGCGCTCCGAATGTAGTTAACAACGGTAAAGTTGTAGCATTCCCCTCGCTATCAACCGTCTCTATTTTATTACCCGTTTGAGAATGTCCAAAACGAAAGCCAGCGGCGTTAAATTCATCCGATATTTGGGGAGTTTCACCCGCATCATACCCCCGATACTTACTAACTTCCCCTATCTGCTGCGGCAACCATTCATACATCACCACCTGTTGATATTGAGCAATATTAATTTGCCGCGCTCTGGCAAATATCTGTTCATCATCCCATTTTGGATGGAATTGAGATAAATCTTGGGCAATTCGATTGTGATTTCTCAACCACAAAGTATGTTGAGCAACTAAAGCATCTTGCTCGCTGACTCTTTCATCACCAGCTAAAAAACCTACCCCCTGAAAAAATCCTCCCCTCATTACCTGCTCTGTATCCGCTGGCATCAAATCATCGCTAGTTGATTCCGTCTCCTCCGAAAAAACTTTTAATTTACCTCCTTCAAAACTCCTCAAAGAATTAGCTAATTCCTCATCAGAACCATAAACAACAGATAAATCCAGCCAGTGAGTTAAATCGTTAGGTACCTCCGCTGCCACAGATTTACCATCCTTAATAATTCCCGTCCCCTCAGCAAAAGCATTTCTGGGAAACTCAAACTCCAATCCCCCATCCTTCTGCCTATTAATTGTCGGAGTCGGGGGAATATCTTGGGTAAAATTTGAATCATCTTCAGGAATGTCAATATTGAAACTATCCTCACTCAACCTAGCCAAATTTAAATCGTGGTTAATTAGCTGCCCAAAAGCCCAATTTATCCCAGTTAAACCTTGAGAGCTTGGATCGGTTTCACCCTTTTTTAACTTAGAAGTAGCATTACTTACTACCCTGGCACTAGGGCGATCCAAAGGATTTAATAATACGAAGGGTGCATCCGGATTATTACTTAAACCATCCTGATTTCTAACTACCTCCAAACCTGATTTGTGCAAACTCCTTTTCTCTGCCTTACTAAAAATCGGAATTGGTTGACGACTAACACTATTACCATCAACACCGATTAAAGCATTTCCGGAAGCGTCCTTTGCAACCCCCGCAGGGCTAGCAACTCCATCCTCATACTCAACAGTACCAACACGAATGAAAGGCGTACCCGTAGCTCCTAACTCTCGATTGTGTAAATTATTTTCCGAACCATCAATCTTGCGAAACGAACCTAACTTTTTACCTCTGTAGGGATTTCTGCCGATGATTGACATTTGACTCACCTTTGTAGCTTTATATACAAATTCTAAAAAATATATTTATCAAATGGTGTATCTACAAATACTTGAAAATCAAATTATGATGGATATGGCTGCTATAAAAATCCCTTATTGTTCCCGAAATACATGAAGTTTTATAAAAGAGTTGTGTCTATCAAACCCAAATATTGCAGCAGTTTGAACAAAAATAACAGTTACGCCCGTAGCGATCGCCTTAAACTAAGCCATACTATCTCAAACCCTTACGATAGCTTTATTTGAATGGGAATCGTATATGATGCTCTTAGTAAGTGTGGAACATTGTAGTCAAGTTTAAACTTGTCAGATATTTATTTCCCAATAATTCCAATTAAACAGCAGTAGTCTGGGGGGGAATTGCAGATATAGCTAAGCATGGTGAGTGCAAGCATCAATAAAAAAATCATCTTAATTTTGATGAAAAATTAATATAATGCAGTTATTATGAGCATCTCCAAACCTCTAAAAAAATCTTATAAGCAAAATCGTCCTCGTAAAAATGATTGGCGATTATTTTTGCGTTTAGTTCCCTACGCAAGTAGCTACAAACAGCTTTTGGCGACATCAATGTTACTGTTGGTACCGGTAGCGATAGCCAATGCCATCCAACCGTTGATTGTGGGGCAGGTAATTTCCTTAGTTCGTAAAGAACCGAGTACCTACGAGTTTATCAGCAGCAATCCCGAACAAGGATTGTTAATTCTGCAAATACTTTTATTGATTACAGTTATTATCAAACTTGTATTAACAGGCTTTCAGGGATACTTAGTGCAGAAAGTAGGGCAAAATATTACTGCCGATATTCGTAAAGACTTATTTCATCATGTAACTTCCTTAGCAGTACGCTTCTTTGATAAAACTCCCGTAGGAAAATTAATCACTAGATTGACATCCGATGTAGAAGTTTTAGGAGATGTATTTGCGACGGGGGCAGTAGGCATATTTGCTGATATATTCTCTACCTTAGTAATTATCGGCTTTATGTTTTACACCCAATGGCAGCTAGCATTACTGCTGCTATTTTTACTTTTCCCCGTATCAGCCTTAATTACTTACTTCCAGCAGCAATTTCGTAAAGCCAATTATAAAGCTAGAGAAGAACTTTCTGCCCTAAACTCGCAGCTACAGGAAAACATTACAGGTATTAACGTAGTACAGCTATTTCGGAGAGAAAAATTTAACGCTAAATTATTCGAGAAAACCAATAACCGTTACGTCAAAGAAGTAGATACAACTATATTCCACGATTCCGCCGTTTCAGCCACCTTGGAATGGATTGCCTTAGTAGCGATCGCCGGTGTATTGTTGATTGCAGGTTGGTTAATCTTAGGAGATAATTTAACGGTTGGGATACTATCAAGTTTTATACTCTACGCTCAAAGATTATTTGAACCCCTACGACAATTTGCAGAGAAATTTACGATTATCCAAGCAGGTTTTACAGCCATCGAGCGAATTACCGATATATTAGATGAGCCGATAGAAATTAGGGATAAAGCAAATCCCAGATATTCGCTGACAAATAGCTTTGAATTTGGCTATATAGATGAAATCGTTGAAAACTTAGAAAATACCGATGATAGAATTGACCCAACAAAATTAGGAGAAATCCGTTTTGAAGAAGTTTGGTTTGCTTATAAAGATGATGATTATGTAATTAAGAATCTAGATTTTACCATCAATCCCGGCGAAAAAATCGCTTTAGTAGGTCCCACGGGAGCGGGTAAAAGTACCATAATTCGTTTATTGTGTCGTCTTTACGAACCCAGCAAAGGACGGATTTTAGTAGATGGTATAGATATCAAAGAAATACCCCAAGCCGAATTAAGAAGATATTTAGCAGTAATCTTACAAGAAGGATTCTTATTTGCCGGTGATGTCAAAAGCAACATTACATTAGGCGATAATTACACCTTTGAAGAAATTCGAGCAGCAGCCCAAAAAACAAACGTAGAAGAATTCATCGAAAAATTACCCCAGGGTTATAATTCTGAACTTAGAGAAAGAGGAACTAATATTTCCAGCGGAGAAAAACAGCTTTTAGCCTTTGCACGTGCCGCAATTCGCAATCCACAAATACTAGTATTAGACGAAGCAACAGCTAATTTAGACGTAGCAACAGAAGCCAGAATTCAAAAAGCATTAAATCAGCTTTTAGAGCAGCGTACAGCAATTATTATTGCTCACCGTTTATCTACCATTCGCAACGTCAACAGAATTTTTGTACTCAAACGCGGTGAATTAATCGAACAAGGTAGTCACGAACAACTATTACGGCAAGGTGGTTTATACGCTACATTACACAACTTACAAATGCTCAATCACTAATGGGGAATAGGGAATGGGGAATAGGGAATTGGTAATTGGACAAGAATGTAAATATTCTTTATCTTCACCCTCTCCCCTTTCATCAACATAGGTAATCTTCTGCGACAGTAAGAAACGGGTGTTATCTGGATATTTCATCGCATCATATGTCATAGCACTGCTTTTTTAAAAAGGGGTTAACTACAGTTAGTAACAGGAAGAGAATGGGAACTATATATCCAGAAGAAAAAAATAAATAACATGAAAGGGATTGCATTTCTATCTGGATTAATAAGTACTTTACTAACTTCGGGAATTATTTTACCAGGAGTGGCTCAGGTAACATCCGATAACACCACTAATACAACTGTCAATACAAACGGTAATGATTTTACTATTCTTAACGGCATTCAAAAAGGAAATAATTTATTTCATAGTTTCAAAGAATTTTCTATTCCTACCGGCAGTTCGGTAACTTTTAAGAATGCTGACAATATCAATAATATTATTAATCGAGTAACTGGTGGAAATATTTCCAATATTGACGGGTTAATAAAAGCTAATGGTAATGCTAATTTATTTTTAATTAACCCTGCGGGAATTATATTTGGGGAAAATGCTCGCTTGGATATTGGAGGCTCATTTTTAGGTAGTACGGCAGAAAGTATTTTGTTTGAAGATGGTTTTAACTATAGCGCTATCGATTCAGAACAAACACCATTATTAACTGTAAGTGTTCCTTTGGGATTACAGATAGGTACAAATCCAGGGAATATTACCGTGCAAGGTACGGGGCATCCCTTAAATCGCCCTGCAATTATCCCGATTGCAGGTACGGCAGAGAACACGGGGCTGAGTGTCAAATCCGGGCAAACATTAGCTCTTATTGGTGGTGATATTAATTTAGATAGCGGAATTTTAACCGCAGCAGATGGACATTTAGAATTAGGTAGCGTTCAAAATGCCGAAATTTCACTGAAACCATCATCACAAGGTTGGCAATTTTCCTATGATGCAGTTGATAATTTCCAAGATATTCGTTTACTAAAACAAGCCTTAGTTGATGCGGGTGGAATGGGAGGTGGTTCTATCCAAGTTCAAGGAAATAATATTAACGTTGAAGATGGTTCTTTAGTACTAATACGCAACTTTGGATTTTTACCTAGTGGAAATATTAATATTAATGCTGCTAATAGTTTAACTATAAATGGCACCATACCAGATAGTTTTTTAGCTAGTGGTATTGTTGGACAAGTTTTAGGTACTGGTGGGGGAGGTACGATTTCTGTCCAAGCAAACCAAGCGAACTTAAGTGATGGCGGTGTAATCCTCAACGAAACATATAGTTCTGCTGCTGGAGGTAACATCGTTATTGATGTTGCAAATACCCTGACTTTATCTAAATTTTCTCCATTTAATCCATTGTTAAGTAGCGCTATTACTTCAACTACTTTTGGTGATGGTTATGCAGGGGAGTTAATGGTATCTACCCGCAATCTGGTTTTAACAAATGGTGGAATTATTAGTACAACAACTTTTAGTAAAGGAAATGGTGGAGACTTAACTGTAAATGCTAGCGACGAAATCAAAATAGATATTAATACTCCCTCTTTCTTTTTCCCTAGTAGTATTACCGCCGAAAGTATTATGACCGGTAATGCTGGTAATTTGACAATTAATACAGGAAAACTATCTATGAGTGGGGGAGGAAGTATTTTGGCATCAACAAGAAGTAGCGGCAAAGCTGGAGACATTTTAATTAATGCTTCAGATTCTGTAGAAATAATTGGTACGACTCAAGCTTCACAGACATTATTACCGAGTTTAATTAGTTCCAACGCTCAGCCGTTACCACTGGAATTACAACTTCTTTTTGGTGGCTCAGCATTACCAAGTGGAGATTCTGGCAGTATAAAAATTAATACACCAACACTCAAAATTGAAAAGGGTGCTGCGGTTACAGTCGGAAATTTTGGTACTGGAAATGCTGGTAATTTAAATATTCAAGCTGAAGCAATTTATTTGCATAACCAAGGACAAATTACGGCAGCAACTGAGTCTGGTGGGGGAGGCAATATTTCCTTACAAACTCAAGATTTATTATTTTTGAGCAACAACAGTTCGATTAACACCGAAGCAAAAGGAACCGGCAACGGCGGCAATATTACCATCAATTCCCCCATCATCTTAGGTTTAGAAAACAGCGATATCATCGCCAACGCAGTAGAAGGAAACGGCGGTAACATTGATATTACAACTCAAGGTATATTCGGTTTAAAATTTCGCCAACAGCTAACAGAAGCAAACGACATAACAGCAAGTTCTCAATTCGGAATTAACGGTACGATAGAAATTAATAATTTTAGTATTCAGCCTAATTCTGGCTTAGTAGAATTACCCGTAAAATTAGCAGATTCATCCGAGAAAATTACGTCCGGATGTTCTACAAATACCGGCAGTACTTTTGTCGCTACCGGAAGAGGTGGAATACCGCATAACCCCAGTCAATCCTTAAATTTCAATCGTATTTGGTCGGATATTCGCAATTTATCGGTATCTCCTCAAAATAATCATGCGGCTGAAATTACAAATATTTCAATTAAACCAGCTATCGTAGAAGCTACTGGTTTTATGCGTAATCAGAAGGGACAAGTTGAACTTGTTGCTATTCAACCCAAATCTTTAACAACAAAAACATTATCTGAATGCAGCAAAGCAAATAATAACCTTTAGTATTGCGCTCATCTGGTGAATTATCATATTTATAATTATCTCATAAACCATCCTAATAAATGTTTTGTTAGTTAGCTCCTATTGCACAAACTATTAAATAATATCCTTTCTGTATACATCAGAACTATAAAGAAATAACTCCAAAAACTTTGCGTTTCTTTGCATTCACCTTAGCGCGACTCTGCGTTAAAAAATATATAATCCTGATACCAACAGATTTAATATAATTTCCGTTTAGAATTCACTCTCATTTATCAACCCCTTACTATTCATCACTCATGAATGCCGAATATTTTAACCAGAGTTCACGTTAATAATTCATATTATGGCTTTTCTTCAAGCTGATTTAATTATACTCTTAGGCGAGTAATTATTAATACTAGCTATAAATTACCAATTAACAACTACTCACCAGTCGCAGGTAATTGCTCAAGGGAACTAAACAAAGCAACCTTTAAACGAATATATTTATTAATCTGCTTTATAATCATACTTTTAATCGCTTCGGGAGTAGTACTATCGTTTCTAGGAATATTCCAATAAAGTATTGCCACAGCGTCTTGGATATAAGCTTCTAATTGTATTAACTCACTAGTATTCAATTTCACACTATTTGTATCACTGGGATTATTAATATTATCCAAAATATATAAATTGGGATGAGCAAAATACTTACCGTTAGGCATTACCGCATCATGCAAAATAGTGTTTCGCAGTTTAACTAAAGAAATAACCGCTTGATAGAAATTCGCACGAGTAAAGTCAGCATTAGTTAAATCCGTTCGTATCAGTTGAGCTTTTGCTAAAGAAGCACTTTTCAAGTTTGCATCAGTTAAATTCACCTCCGTTAAATTAGCACCTAATAGTTTCGCACCACTCAAACAAGCACCGCTCAAATTGCTTCCACTTAAATTTGCATTCATCAGCGTTGCACCTGTTAAATTAGCACCCGCTAAATTAGCTTCTCTGAGATTTGCCTCTCTTAAATCAGCTTCCCCTAAGTCAGCCTCACTCAAATTTGCTCTGGCAAATCTAACTTTACAAAGCTTAGCGTTGAATAAATCAGCTTTAGATAAATTAGTATCTGCCAAAGTCGCAGACTCTAAATTTACATGAGAAAGCTTTGCACCTACTAAAGATAAAGAAGCCAACTCAGCTTCGCTAAAGTTTCTTAAACCATCCGCGTAGCTTTGCAACAATTCTTTAGCTTTCATTTGACAAGAAAAACCTAATTGTAAGATAAGTAAAAATAAACATTAAGAAAATATTAAATTGATCGCTATAAAATAGTCTATAAAATTGCATATTTCTTAATATAAGATGAGCAAATGTAAAAGCATACTTAATATTTATTTACATAAAAGTCATCTTTAGATAGTTTACTTATTAGAATGTTTGTAAATACTTTTTTGATATACCGGTTTGGGGATGTGGATGCGAATTTAATTGCTCAAACGAGTACTATTAATATAGTATTGTCAAGCAAAATGCATATTTGTCTAATTTCAAACAATAAAAAAACCTGGCTTCAAGAAACCAGGTTTTGATTAAATCAAATGAATAAATCTGTCAGAATTGCGATTTATTTAGAAGGAGTTTTAACTTTACTAGCCATATCTAAAAATGAATTCATATTTGCACCAGGGCGACGGCGAACATTATCATTTTTAGGTATCAGATATTTAGGTGCAAAAAGAGTTTCTTTATCTTCTTCGGGGCTAACCGCATCCGATATAGCTTTTTTTGCAGCTTTCTTTTTAGCTTCTTTCTTCTCTACAGGAACAGGCTTAGCTTCTACACCTTTAGCCGTTTGAACCATTTCCACATCCACTTCTTTTACTTCGTCGGATGCTACTTCTTTTACTTCTTTGTCTGCATCTTTAACCTTGACTGTATCTTTTTTAGCTGTAGTAGCTGCCTTAGATCCATTACTAGTATTAGATGCAGGTGCTTCATCCGACTTAGAATTAGTCTTTGGCATTGGCTCGTCAGGCTCATCTTTTAATTCTAAAAAGAAGTTACCATCTTTCTTTCCACCGAAAAGTCCAGAAATAAATTTCATAATCCCCCCAAATTAAGGTTTTGATAAAACTAAACGTGCTTAATCTTCGTCTTTTATACCCGAATTTTGACCAAATAAATTAATAATTACGCAATGAAAGTAAACAATTCTCAAAAATGCTTGTTTACCATTACCTATCTACATTTCAAGAATTTTACTAGATAGGGATAGTTTGAGTAACAGCTTAGATTAATTCTACTACCTACAACTGCCAAATGTCTTATACCTCAAGCGGTTGAAGGTAATTTTAACTTCATCTCAATTATTAGGTTTTCTTGTTACTTAGAGCAAGACTGTGAAAGATGATTTAACAAAAGTTAACAAATTAGTTATTACCAGTGATATTTCTCTTGGTTCCCCTGATGAGTGTTTGCTGATTTCGCTACATTAAATAAACTAAAGTAAATTCTATGTATTAAATGCAAAAGGTAAATCAGCAAAGCAATCCCGTATTGTTAGTTCACGGTATTTGGGATACTGGTAAAGTATTTCGGAGGATGATTCCTTTTTTAAACCAACGCGGTTTGAAGGTTTACGACTTAGATTTGGCTCCTAATGACGGTACTGTGGGTTTAGATGATTTAGCGCAACAGGTAGCAGCTAAAGTTGAAGCTACCTTTGGTAAAGAGCAGCCTTTTGACTTGCTTGGTTTTAGTATGGGAGGAATAGTAAGTCGTTATTATATCCAGCGATTGGGTGGAATCAACCGGGTGCAAAGGTTCATTGCACTTTCAGCACCAAATCACGGTACTGTTATAGCTTACTTTAATCAAGGACTTGGTTGCGTACAAATGCGTCCCAATAGTCATTTCCTTAAAGATTTAAATAGCGATGTTCAAATGCTCTCGCAAATTAATTTTACTTCAATTTGGACACCCTACGACATGATGATTTTCCCGGCAAGTAGTTCAAAAATGCCTGTAGGAGATAACGTTGTGGTGTCAGTGATGAATCATGCTTGGATGCTTACCGATGAGAAAAGCTTGAGAGCGATCGCCACGGCGTTATCGTCTCCAGTGACAGAGAGAGAGGGAGGGAGTGAGGGAGTGGGGGAAGAATAAATAAACTCTTACTCATTACTCAATTCCTATCACCAATCTGAGTAAATTCAGCTTTACCGAAAATTGCTTCGGGGTAGCGATAATATTTATACTCCATCAAGTTGTGAAATGGGTCTTCGAGAAAGAAGGTACGATGTTCGAGGGGAGTATTTACAAAACGGTTTTTAGCTGTTTCTTTAAATGGTAAATTTTTTTGTTGCGCTTTTGTTAATAAATCTTCCCAGTCAGCTTCTTGAGTAAAAACCAAGCCGAAATGTCTGGGATAAATACCCTTTTGTGGTGTAAGTGGTTCCTTGGTTACATGAGCCACAAGCTGATGTCCGTAAAGGTTAAGAATTACAGCATTGCGATTTTCCCTTCCACAGGTGCATCCCAAACCATCGACATAATATGCTTTAGTTTGAGCAATATCGGTGACGGGGAATGCCATGTGAAAAATTACTTTATTCATTGGTAATTGGTAATAGATAATAGGTAATTGGGCATAGTGAGTTAGGAATAATTAAGGTCAAAGGTTAAAAATATCTTTGTCTACTTGTCTCCCATCTCTTTCTCTTCCCACTCTTCCCCCTCTCTCTTCAACACTATCAGAAATCGTATAACAACCACCTATTAACCACCAACCACTAACATTATTATTTAAAAATTGTTAATTGATAATTGATTATGAACTTCGGGAATCACTTAATTATTGGCGTTTCGGGTACTGAATTAACTGATGAAGATAAGAGAATACTCAGTACAATCAAACCAGTGGGGGTTTGTTTTTTTGCTAAAAATTTCCGCGACGGCGAACCCTATGAAATCTGGTTGCAAACTTTCAAAAAACTCAGCCAAGACATACGAGAATATACTGAGCGTAAGTCAATGTTTGTTTCTATCGATCATGAAGGGGGAAGGGTAATTCGTCCACCTTTACCGATTACTAGATTTCCTTATAGCTACGTTTGTCGCCAACGAGCGAGGGAAGTGGCTGCGGCGATGGCAACCGAGCTAAAATCATTGGGAATCAACGTATCTTGGGCACCAGTTGCCGATATATTTTCTAACCCTAGCAATCCGATTATTGGTCCGCGAGCCTTCGATACAACACCAGAAACAGCGGCTGAATATGCCCGCGAATACTTCCTAGGATTAAAAGAATCGGGAATTACTGCTTGTGCCAAACATTTCCCCGGACACGGAGACACAAACACCGATTCTCACTTGGCATTGCCGGTACTTAATTTTACTAAGGAAGCAATTGAAAAGCGAGAATTAATACCTTTCAAAACTTTAATTGCCGAAAAAATTCCCTTGATTATGACAGCACATATTTTATTTCCTGAGATTGGAGGAGATAAACCAGCGACATTTTCTCAATCAATTTTGAATCAGATACTAAGAAAAGAACTTGGGTTTGAAGGAGTTGTGGTATCGGATGATTTAGATATGAAAGCCGTTGCGGATATGTATGACAAAAGCGGTACCGTGGCAAGTACGTTAAATGCAGGCTGTGATATATTTCTGATGTGCGGTAATTTGCCATCATCATCTACCCAAAGAATCGAATTTATTGCTGAAGATTTTAACAAGGCGTTAGCAAACGGTAGCCTTGATGAATCGGTGGTAGCAGCAGCAAACAGCAGAATTGAGAAATTACTGAGCCAAACACCGCAATATACAGTGGAAATGCTCGATAAAAGTATTTTCTCGCAACATGCACAGCTGGCGATCGCCTGTAGTGTGGATAATTAAAGCCCAAGTAATTGTGTTAGCTGTTTAAGCCGCACGGCATTAGTGAAGGTGGATTATTCCCTTAAACACCACCTTCTAAATCTTCCTCATCTTTTGCTGCATTTCTTCAATAAAATCGTTCATAGGACGAGTTTTTCCGGTATTAACTTCTTCTAATGCTTGTTCAACACCTGCTATAGTCTCTAATTGTTCTATAATTTAACCTTTACCAGGTTGAAGAAAATTTTCTTGAATACTTTGTGCTAAATTCTGCGGTAACTCAGCGATTTGAATCTGCCCATCCTGATGAATGCCTTCGACTGTATTGAGCAGAATTTTTAATAGGGTTATTGGTTTTCCAATTTTAATCTTTTTTCCCACTACTAACTATTTCCAATGCCTAATCCCCTATGCCCAATTCCCAATTCACCATAATCCAAGCATCTTCTCAGCAAAAACTAATAATCCCAAGACGAAAAAGTATTTAAATAAATTTATAAAACATTAAATCTGCTACCAGATTTTTGTCAGCCTTGTAGAATCAACGGTGGGGTGGGTTCTTACCTGCCACCGCTTTTTTCAATTTAGAGGCTTGTATGTAACCTTTGTCCGACGAAAATTATTAATATTACTATCTATACAGCACAATCCAAAATCTAAAATCGAATGACTTATTTAGAAACAGCAGCCCAGTTTTACAGCGAAGTAGCGCAAACCCCTGAAGTAGGATTATGTTGCGTGCAAAGTACCCCCATGCAGCTACCAGGGTTAAATATTCCCTTGAAAATGCAGGAAATGAACTACGGTTGCGGTACTACCGTTCATGCGAACGAACTCAGTAACGAACCTACAGTATTGTATGTAGGCGTTGGCGGTGGTTTAGAAGCTTTACAATTTGCTTATTTTTCCCGTCGTGCGGGTGCGGTGATTGCCGTCGATCCAGTTGCAGATATGCGCGAAGCTGCTAAGCAGAATTTAGAATTTGCAACCAAAGATAATCCTTGGTTTGATACTAGCTTCGTCGAAGTTCGTGAAGGTGATGCTTTTAATTTACCAGTTGCCGACAGTTCGGTTGATATTGTCGCGCAAAACTGTCTTTTTAATATTTTTGAACCCGCAGATTTAACTCGTGCTTTAAAAGAAGCATATCGGGTATTAAAACCGGGCGGGCGCTTGCAAATGAGCGATCCAATTGCGACTCGTTCAATACCAGAACATTTAAAGCAAGATCAGCGATTGAGGGCAATGTGTTTATCTGGTGCGTTAACTTATGAAGAGTACGTTCAACGCATTACTAATGTTGGTTTCGGACAAGTTGAAATTCGCGCTCGTCGTCCTTATCGTCTGCTAGAAGCTACTACTTATAGTTTAGAAGAAAACCTGCTTTTAGAAAGTCTAGATTCTGTAGCTTTTAAAGTACCGATTCCAGAAGATGGAGCCTGTATCTTTACCGGTAAAACAGCTATCTACGCCGGTTCGGAGCCATTCTTTGATGATAACAAAGGTCATATTTTACAGCGAGGAATTCCAGCCGCCGTATGCGATAAAACTGCGAAAAACTTAGCTGCAACATTACCAGAAAAAATCATTGTCACCGATTCTACTTGGTACTACGACGGCGGCGGTTGCTGCTAATCAGCGAACAGTGAGCAGCGAGCAGTGAGCAGTTAGAAATTATAAAAGCATTTGCAGTGGGAGCCGAATAGCTCCCTTATTGTTTTTCATCCTATAAAATATGGCTCTTCAGTTTCTAGTATGCTAAATTAAAGCGCAAAATTACCTTAAATACTTACTAGATAAGATTTTCAGGTTTTATATATTTAATTTTTTATGATTTTACTCTAATTTATTCCTACTGCCTACTGCCGACTGCCTACTGCCTAAAAACGACTATCTTAATAGCATACCAAGTACTGAAGAACCTAAAATATTAACAATTCCTAACTCCTAACTCCTAACTCCTAACTTCCAACCTCTAACTCCTGACTCCTAACTTTTTTATAAATGATTCAAACTACAGTAACACCCTTCAATCGTAAACTTAATTCGACTTTAACTAAAAAGGAAATCAACGTCTTACAAATTAATTTAGGTAAGCGTTGCAATCTTGCTTGCAGTCACTGTCATGTGGATGCGGGACCAAAAAGAACAGAGGAACTATCTCCAGAGATTTGCGAGCAGTTGATAGAAGTAATTAATAGGTTTCCTGAAGTTAAGATTGTCGATTTAACTGGTGGCGCGCCGGAGATGAATTACGGTTTCAAACCATTAGTTGAAGCTGCGAGAAATAAGGGCAAGCAGGTAATTGTTCGCTCTAATTTAACGATTTATTTTGCAGATGGATTTGGCGACATTCCTGAATACTTTGCCAAACATAAAGTCAGAGTAGTTGCTTCACTGCCCTGCTATTTAGCCGATAACGTCGATAAAATGCGCGGTGATGGTGTATTTAATGCCTCGGTGAAAGCGCTGCAATGGTTAAATAAATTAGGTTACGCTTATAAATCGGATTTAATTTTAGATTTGGTTTACAATCCACAATTGCCTACCACCGAAAAATTTGCTTTAACTCCCAATCAAGTCAAATTAGAACAAGATTACAAAAAGTTCTTACAAGATAATTTTGGCATTGTATTTAATAACTTATTTGCCATCACCAATTTACCAGTTGGTAGAACTAAGTTTCATTTGGAAAGAACTAAATTATATAAACCTTACCTCCAGTTTTTGGAATCTAATTTTAACCCCGTCACCGTAGAAAGTCTGATGTGTCGGGATGAATTATCTATTGATTATCTCGGTAACGTTTACGATTGCGATTTCAACCAAATGATGAATCTACCAGCCAAAACTAGCGACGGTGAAAATATTACGGTAGCCAAATTACTCGCAGCTAATAACTTAAATTTAATTAATGAAGTACAGACTGCTAGCTATTGTTACGGCTGTACTGCCGGTAGCGGTTCGAGTTGTGGTGGTGCTTTGTTGTAACAAGCACATAAAACCTCAACGAAATTACTTCGTTACCAAAAATGTTACCAGCGAACTTTTGATGTTCGTAAATTATACAATGACAATTAAATAAGCAAGTCTCCTTACACCATATAAAAAACCGTGGACCTCCCTGAAATATCCCACGGTTTCTTTTTTTATCTACAAACAGTTAATATTAC
The DNA here is from genome assembly GCA_019192545.1 of Rivularia sp. MS3. GTDB lineage: Bacteria > Cyanobacteriota > Cyanobacteriia > Cyanobacteriales > Nostocaceae > Rivularia. The sequence continues at coordinate 58,853 of JAHCMI010000044.1, forward strand.
AATGTATAATTTGTTCGCAGTAAATAAATACAGCAATCACCTACAAGTTGTGAGAAAAATAGGTTCACAAACCCAGCTTTTCCGAACAACTGGGTTTCTCAAATCTCACAAATGATTTAGGAATGCTGTATAATTTATTCGATAACAATAAATTATTATTTAATTAAAAAATATTGTTTCAAAAATTGATACAGAAGCATTTATCAAGCAATTTGCTGGTTATAATGATATTAAAGTTAAGCTCCTCACATTACATTCTCAAACCGTGAAACTTTATGTTTCGCGGTTTTTTATCTTTTTTACGCTGATTTTACCCGTTCCCAAGTCAATTCAAAGATTTTCGGGATATTATCGCTTTTGCTGGGTGGAGTTTTCAAAGTTACTCGATTTTGGTCTAAGGTAAAAGTTCTAGTTAAACTTTTACCTATACGATTAGGAATTGAGGCAATTTCTACATGATGAATAACTTTGTTCTCATCAATGGTATAGCTGCCAGCATAGGAATTAAACGTAGAAAACGCTGCGGCTCGTTCTTCGATTGATATCGAATGTATGGCAGCAGTGAGAGGTGAAGCTGAATTACCGCTTAAGGGTGCGCGATCGCTCTTTGAAAAAACCACCATCATTTTACCTTCGATGGTGTATGTAATGTAGCCAATGGGGTTACTTCCAAATGCTTCTCTATCAACTTTTCCGTCGGGATATATAGCAGTAATTGAAATTAATTTCCAGGTTCCAATTAGTGGGTTATTATCAGAAAGACTCGGCATTATTAAATAATTGATAATTGCTAATAGTTATATATTAAATTTTACATTGAAATAAATTCCCTTCATCTCGACGGCGGTTAATTAAACCCGGTAACTTTTTACCATTACCATGAACCCAACGATTTAATTCGCTTGGTACAGCTTGATAATTTTGATTATTTAATTTAGCTAATAATGTAGACGATGCAAATTGTGTTTCTCCAATGTTAAAAACAAAACTGACAAGTGCATCAAATTGATTTTGATTCAGCGGTACTTTGACTAATTTATTAACTGTTTGTTCTGCTTGAATGACATCAGAGCGTAGAATTTCCATTGCTCTTTCTTTGGTAATCCCATTTCTAAATTCTTTAGGTTCGGAACCATTTACAGGACCATGATGTACCAAATGCCCAACACCAATTGTAGCATGATTCGCTGGGTCATTATAAAGATGTAAAATAATTCCTTCATGGTCTGCGATAAATTTTAAGCCATTATCGCTAGTTTTTTGATTATTAGTATTACTAGTTTGAATATGAGTTTCTGATGGTAAATAAATAATTTGACCGATTTGTAAGCGTCGCGCTTCATTTTCGGTGAAACATTCTCCCGTATCTTTAGTTATTTCTTGCCAGCGGTTAGCGCTACCTAAATAACGTTGTGCAATTTCGCTCAGAGTATCGCCAGATTTTATAGTGTAAGAAGTAAGATTATTCATTTATCAGAATAGAAAAAAGAACAGAAACAAATTAAATAATTATAGTTAAATATTATAATAAACCCGGTTTATAGAAAAACCGGGTTTATTAATTGCTTTAATTCACCTGTAAAATAAAATTTCAGATAAATTATATTTTGCTATTTACTAAAATAATCGCCAGTAATTAAGCAAAATTGATAGTATTATTGCTGCCTCTATCAATAATATTATCAGCAGTTAAATTTGTACCGCTAAGAACTTCGATAGTGTTGTTACTACCAGCAATTAGTATAGCTCCGTTTTCATTGCTATCAAAGGTAGTATTTCCGCCGATTTCAATGCGATTCTCATCACCAGCAACTTCTAATCCCCATGCACCATTATGGAAAATATCTACGCCAAATAGTCCAACGGTATTTTTATCGGAAAGGATTTCAATTCCGTCTTCAGCATTGCGGAAGATTTCTGAATCGTTAATAGTCAGATTATTATTTTCTCCAGTGTAGTCAAACGAGAAACCACTAGAGCCATTATCTAATAAGAAACTATCCTTAATAGTAATGGTGTTAGCATCTCCATCAACTTCAAAACCCTGTTCTTTATTATCGAAAGATTGGACATCTTCCCAAGTCACAGTGTTGTTACGTCCAAATATATCAAAACCATCATCACCGTTGTTGCGAAATCCACTTTCAACTACTTTAATGGTGTTTTCTGTACCTCTGAAGTCAACATCAAAACCATCTTCTTTATTACCACCAAAAATGCTTCTATCCTGAATAGTAACAGTATTATTACGTCCATCAATCTCAAAACCCTCTTCCTCATTACCATCCGAGGATACATTACTTAAGGTAATTGTATTATCAGAACCTTCGATATCAAAACCATCATCACCGTTATTGCGGAATGTGGTTGCAGTCAAAGTGATTTCATTACCACTAGCAGTAATATCATCGCCAAAACCGTCTCCACCATTATCAGAAAAATTACCGTTGGTACCAGTAACTTTGTTATTGCTACCATCAATCTCTACACCATCCTCTTTATTGCCAGTTGAAGAGGCTCTATCTAGAGTGAAGTTATTACTATTGCCAAAGATATCGATACCATCATCTTTATTATCAAAAAAGGCAGAATTTTGGATATCGAAATTGTTGCTTTCACCCGTGCGAGGAATTACTAAACCGTCTTTATTTGCTTCAAATTCGCTGAGATTAATCTTAAAGGTGTTGTTTCTACCGTCAACTCCCAAGCCACCTGCTTGATTAAAGCTTCCTTCAACTCTATCTAAATTAAGAGTATTATTTTTACCGAAAACATCTATACCATCATCACCGTTGAGGTTGAAAGAAGATTCATTCGCTGTAACAGAAACATCGTTTATACCGCCGCGAATTTCAAAGCCATCATCTCCATTACTGACAGATTCTACTTCTTGAAGATTGACATTAACGCCATCTTTAACAACAGCGATACCATCTGACTCGAAGTTTCTCACAGTTTCGTTATTTACATCAATATCAGAGTTAATTTCTAACCCGGTTCCTTGAAAATCGTCTACTTCATTAGCTGCAACACTTCCATTAGACATATCTTTGTTTTGATTTTCAACTTTGCTATCATCTTTTGTTGTCTTCATGTCTTTTGTAACTTCAGCCATGATACTGGTTTCTCCTGGAAATAAATGATTTAATAACAGGAACTAAGTTTAAATAATCACGTACAAATTCCAGCCAATTCTCAACCTTTAATCTATTAATTAGATTGAGGTTTTTGCTTTTTCACAAGTAGGAACTACTTAATTTATGTGAATTAAGTGCAGCCTATGATACATAAACGTGACGTAGAATATGTTAAACTAATTGATAAGATAGAAGTCTAATCAAAGAAATTCAATGCCATCACCTTTCATATTGGGCTTGAATTGACACAACTAGTAAGTTAAGAATTTCTACTTAGCTCAAGTTAATTCAATAGTGACAACCGTAAGTTATATTTTATTTATTCGTAATTTAAAAGTTAATTGTGATTTAGTTAACATACATATAACAATCGCCGTAAACTGCTTAAATATGTCTGCTGGCGTACAACTTTTGTTATAGAATATCTACCATAATTATTAATTATAATAGTTTTAATCTATCTCAAGTAATAAGCACTCAAAAAACTTCATACTTTTGATTGATTTACAGCATTAATACAGAGACTTGAATCAAGAATTGTATATTTAGCATTTGTTTTATAAAACAATGTGAGAGCTTTGTACATGAATTTCCGCAAAATCAAAAATCAGACAGAACTTAGGCTAAAGTAATTTGTGAAGCGTGCATCGAAGGAAAAACCATGAAAGCAGTATTAATGACAGCACCCGGAAACCCAGAAGTTTTGCAGTTACGGGAAATTTCAAACCCGCTTCCTCCTCAAAACACAGAACTTTTGGTACGTTTAAAAGCTGCTGGAGTAAACCCCATCGATACAAAACTTCGCAAACGCGGTACTTTTTATCCCGATAAAATGCCTGCAATATTAGGGTGTGACGGTGCGGGTATTGTGGAAGCAGTGGGAAATCAAGTTAAACGTTTTCGGGTAGGAGAAGAAGTATATTTTTGCAACGGTGGAATAGGCGTTAGCGAAGCCATGCCGAAGGCTTCTCGCCAAGGTAATTACGCAGAGTTTACAACTGTAGAAGAACACTTCGTAGCTGCAAAACCTAAATCTGTATCCTTTATAGAAGCTGCTGCCGCACCTTTAGTATTAATAACAGCATGGGAAGCTTTATACGAACGCGGGCGTTTAGAACCTGGGGAAAAAGTATTAATTCATGCCGGTGCAGGTGGTGTCGGGCATGTAGCAATTCAACTAGCTAAACTCAAAGGTGCTGATGTTTGCACTACGGTAAGTTCAAAAGAGAAAGCCGATTTTGTCAAGAATCTAGGGGCTGATTGTGGGATTAACTATAAAGAAAATGATTTTGTCAAAGCCGTTTTAGATTGGACAAATGGGGAAGGTGTAGATTTAGCATTCGATACCGTTGGTGGAGAGACATTTGAGAAAACATTCCCAGCCATAAGATTTTACGGTGATATCGTGACGATTCTGCAACCAAGCGACGCAACTAATTGGAAAGTAGCCAGACAAAGGAATTTGAGAATCGGTTTGGAATTGATGCTAACGCCGATGTTGCAGGGATTAAAAGAAGCGCAAGCCCATCATGGCGAGATATTAGCAGAATGTGCTTCGTTACTGGATGAAGGTAAATTAAAAATTTGCGTTAATCGGACATTTGGATTGGAAGAAGTTGGGAAAGCGCATCAACTATTAGAAGCAGGTTCGATGATTGGGAAATTGGTGATTGGTATTGGGTAGTTGGGAATTGGGGATTGGGGATTGGTAATTGGTAATTGATAATTGATAATTGATAATTGGTATTTTGTAGGGTAGGGTGTGTTACGGCACGGAATGGTTGCGGGGAAATAGATATTTTTGTTAATGCCGTGACGCGCTATCTTGATTTAGCTTAGTAATTAATAAATCCGGCAATAATTAGAAGGAAATTTATGGTATATATTCATATCTGACACTAAATTAACTGTATGACAACGTTTCTTACAGACTTTACTGACGTTAACAGGATTTATATTTCTTCAAAATTGAATTTAAAGCAGCGCAGTCAATTGGGACAGTTTTTGACTCCTGCACCAATTGCTCGTTTTATGGCAGAACAATTTAGCAATTTATCTGGTGATATCAGTCTTTTGGATGCTGGAGCCGGAGTAGGAGTATTGACTGCTGCTTTTGTAGAAAGAATCTTAGTAAATCCTGGTGAAGTAAAAAGTTGTCATATAACAGCCTATGAAATTGAATCAAATTTTATTTTACCTTTGAAACAATGCCTAACAGAATGCTGTGAAGCTTTGGAAAATAAAGGTATTAAAGCAGAATATCAAATATATGAAGAAAGTTTTATTAAGGCTTTTGTAGATAACAATTTACCACTGTTCGCAAATGATTCTAACAGTTTTACTCATGCAATTTTGAATCCACCCTACAAAAAAATTAATAGTAGCTCTGTTGAAAAGAAAATACTGTTAAATTGTGGAATTGATACTGTAAATCTATATAGTGCATTTGTTTGGCTGGCTTTTATGCAGCTTGTCGAACATGGAGAGCTAGTTGCAATTACACCTAGAAGTTTCTGTAACGGTGTATATTTTCGTGCTTTCCGTAAAGCTTTTTTACAAAATATGGCAATTAAGAAGATTCATGTTTTTGATAGCCGTTCCGCAGCTTTTTCAGAAGATAAAGTATTACAGGAAAATATTATTTTTCATGCAAATAAAACACAATCTAAACCAAAATATGTAGAGATTAGTAGTAATAGTTCCACTAGCTTAAATGAAATATTAGAAATTAGAAATGTTCCTTATAGCGCAGTATTTGAAAAAGATGATTCTGAAAGTTTTATTCATATAGTTACAAACTCTCTTGAAGATTATTTAAGAATACAAATGCAACAATTTTCATCTACTTTAGATGAAATAGGTTTAGAGGTTTCAACTGGTCCGGTGGTGGATTTTCGACTAAAATCAGCTTTGAAAAATAGTTTGGATGAGCAAACTGTTCCGCTACTTTATCCAGAAGCGATGAAAACAGGAAAAGTTTTATTTCCACCTAATAACCCTCGAAAGCCGATTGCAATTAAGCAAAATGAAGATACGGAAAAATGGTTAATACCTCAAGGCTACTACGTTTTAACAAAGCGTTTTTCTGCTAAAGAAGAAAAGCGTCGTGTTGTTGCTGCGGTATATTCTCCTTTAGATGCACCAATGCTAGGTATAGAAAATCATCTTAACTACTACCATGCTCAACGTAAAGGAATTAACCCCGAACTTGCACGAGGCTTAGCAGCATTTCTTAATTCAACTTTATTTGATAGCTACTTTCGGCAATTTAGCGGACACACACAAGTTAATGCAACAGATTTACGTAGAATAAAGTATCCCTGCAAAGATGATTTAATTAAATTAGGAAGACAAGTTAGTAATTCTAAATTTAATGATAAGCAACTTGATAATGTTGTACATAAAACTTTGTCTATTATGAGCGAAGCGATTAATGCAGTTGAAGCCAGTAAACGCATCTCAGAAGCGCTTGCAATTCTTAAAGATATTTCTGCTCCAAAAAAGCAACAAAATGAACGTTCAGCACTTTGCTTGTTAGCATTAGCAGACATTCGTCCTCAAACACCTTGGAATCAAGCAACAGCACCAGCACGCAGAATTACAGAAATGATGGATTGGTTTCGCGATAACTACGGTAAACAATACGCACCAAATACACGCGAAACAGTTCGACGGCAAACAATGCATCAGTTTGTACAAATGGGCTTAGTTATTGAGAACCCAGATAAACCAGATAGGGCAATTAACAGCCCGAAATGGTGTTACCAACTTCATCAACAGGTACTTTCACTCCTTAAATCTTATGGCTCAGAGCAGTGGGAAGAGATGCGTCAAAATTATGCTGTTTCAATCACAAATTTATTAGAAGACAGGAATCGCAACATACCAATGATTCCTGTAAGTTTACCAGACGGTCAAGCCATTGAGCTATCATCAGGTGGACAAAACATTTTAATCAAAGATATTTTAGAAAGCTTCTGTCCCAGATTTACACCTGGAGGTTCGGTTTTATATGTAGGTGATGCCGGTGATAAATTTATAGTTAACGAAGCTCAGAAATTTCTAGAAATGGGGATTGAATTAGATCCTCACGGTAAAATGCCAGATGTTGTAGTTTACTACGAGCAGCAAGATTGGCTTGTATTAATAGAAGCAGTAACAAGTCATGGTCCGGTTAACTTAAAACGTCACAACGAATTGAAACAACTTTTTAAGTTTAGTACGAAAGGATTAGTATTTGTAACTGCTTTTCCAAGCCGCAAGGAAATGACTCGATATCTTGCTGAAATTGCTTGGGAGACAGAAGTTTGGGTAGCAGATCAACCCGAACACATGATTCATTTCAACGGTGAGAGATTTCTTGGTCCTTATTAAAGGTATAAGTATTATATGTGGTGGAATTAATGTTAACGCCGATGTTGCAGAGGATAGTATAAGCGCAAGCCCATCACGAAGAGATTTTATTAAAATATGGCAAATAGATGGATGAATGAAAGCTAAAAATTTGCGTCAATCGGACATTTAATTGGAAGAGGTGGGGAAAGCTCACGAGTTGTTAGAAGCGAGTTCGACGATCAGAAAATTGGTAATTGTGTAGATGAATACTTGAACTCAGATGCTATTTTTGATACAAATATTAGCAATCATTAGTATGATTTAAATAATACTCACTGTTGTTCAGCTTTAGCCAGGAGTGACAAGAAAGTGATTGTGACTATACCTCTCTACTCGATTTATTAAAAATTATTTATGGAAGATGCAGATAAAGAATTTCAACGAAAACTGAATCAAAAATTTAAACATCACAAATTTAAGCCACTGTCTGAGCTTCTTTTAAACTTATCTGGGAAAAATAAGTATGTGGAGCCTGGAACTTTAGTATTCTTTCCTGTCATTCATGGAGAAATTAGGTTTAAGACTTCCGATGAACCCCAAGAATTAAAACATGGATTATTTGCTATTGTTGTCAACGATCAAGGAATAAAATTAGGTATTACACCAATTTATATTCAGTGGTTTCTTACTCAAGACTTTGTTGTAAGCTTTTTGTCTAAGGTTTCGCAAGGTACAGTAATGCCTCGTATTCCTAGAAAAACTCTTTACTCTCTTCAAATACCAATTCCAAAGCAGAGTTTTGCTGAAAATGTTCAAGATGAAATTAAGCTCACAACACCTTTTCGAGTTTATGTCCAGAATTATTATCAACAGTATTCTTTAAATTATAAATATAATAACTTTGATACATGTGCAATTTTAGCAGGCGCTATATGTGAAGCGATTCTTTATCAGCTATTAATTGATAACGGTGTAAATAAAAAAATACTAGATGACGATCATGGTATTGGCTTAGGAAAGTTGATTACATATGTAAGACTATTAAGATTAGACGAACAATTAAAATTTGATACTCAACCTTTTAAGGAAATTAATAAATTAAGAAATCGTGCTGTTCATTATGGTAATTTTTCCAGAAATTCAGACAACCATGATAATTTACAATTAGAACAATTAATTCCTTTTGATAACGTCATAAAGCAATTTGGAATTTGATTTTTATTATAAACATTGGAAATAATATTTAGAAATGAATACTCCTATTATTAAGGGTGGGTTACGTTAGAAACTAACAATATCGACAAACAATCCCCGAAAAATCCCGCTACAATAGTAACCAAGCGGAGAAACAAACCTTGAAACTAATTCTAGTAGCACCCGATTCATTATTAACAGCAGCTTTTCAAAAACATTTCAACTATTTTCCTAATATCGAAATCGTTAACAACTACTTTGAGTGGTTACCGACTTTCGATTGTTTAGTAAGCCCAGCGAATTCTTTCGGCATGATGGATGGCGGTATGGATGCTGCCATCCTACAGTTTTTCGGTAAGTCATTGATGGATAAGGTACAGCAACGCATCCTTAAAGATTATTTAGGAGAGCAACCTGTAGGAACATCGATGATTGTGGAAACGGGTAATTCTCAACATCCTTTTCTCGCACATACACCTACCATGCGAGTTCCCATGCCTATTGTGGGCACGGATGTTCCTTATGTAGCGATGTGGGCTATGCTTTTAGCGGTGCGTCGTCACAACCAATTTTCTCAACATCAAATTAATACGGTTGCATGTCCCGGTTTGGGTACTGGAATTGGTAGAGTTGATTATGATGAAGCCACCAGACAAATGGCATTAGCTTACGATAATTTCCTTTATCCACCGAAGCATCTTAATTGTTTTGTTGCAGCCTCCAGACAGCTTTTGATTTGGGAAGGTAATTGCTAATTGGTAATAGGTAATTGGGAATAATATCTTGTAGGGTGTGTTACGGCGTGTAATGGTTGCGGGGAAATAGATATCTTGGTTAATGCCGTAACGCACCAATTTAGCTTAGTAAAAAAATTAGGAATTAAAAAGAATTAAAAATCAATATATTCTATGAAAACTAAACTTAGGCAATTGTTATAAAAATCAGATGGTGCGTAAGAGAGCCTGTGAATTTAAATTCCCATTTTATCACAATCCAAGTTTAGCTTTTGCTTCTTCCCAAGTAATAGTTTCTCCCGCTTGAGCTTGCTGGATACTTTTTTGTAGCTTATTACTAAATTCTTTATCAGAAAGAATAGCCAAAGTTTCCATCATAGATTCAAATTGCTCAAAGCTTAGTGCAGCCATTACAGGTTTACCATGCTTAGTAATAATTACTGCATCATCTTTTAATTCATGGGGCAAGTTTAATAACTGCTGTCTAGCTTCTGTAATAGTTAAATACTTAGGCATATGATAATAGGATAATAGCGCGTACATAATAATCTACATTTATTTTACTGTAGATTGTTTTGTTGCAGCCTCCAGACAGCTTTTGATTTGGGAAGGTGGTAGTCTGTCACATTAAATATTATCGGTGAAGACTGGTAGGGGAAGAAAACAATGTATATTAATTCCCATGCCCAATCCCCCATGCCCCATGCCCAAATTAATCTGTATCTGCACATTATTTTTATTTTTATTTATCCAACCAGTATGGGCTGCTGAGCCTCAACCGCAGCGAGATACTTTAACTTTAGAATTATTACAAGAAAGAATTAATTCCCCTATCGTCAATCAAGGAAGTTTGACAATAGATTTACGGGAGATGGAAATTAATTTACAGCCTGAAAATAAAGAATTTAGAGATAATTTTTATAAACTACTGCAAGATGAATTGCAGAAAAATGGTACAAAACCTGTAGGTTTAGATTTAAGCGATTCGATAATTGAAGGCGATTTTATTGGTAGCGATTTAGGTTTAAGAACACCTTTGTACGCTCAAGCGATCGCGCCAATTTTTACTGAAACCGAACAAAATCAACTCGAAAAATTACGGGAAGTTTGTTTGCAATCTTTAGCTTATTCTGTTCCCAACTCCAGGGATTGTCGTTCCCTATTAGGAAAAGATGTCACAACTTCGGCACAAATTTCGGTGTTTCGCGGTTCTTTAATTTTTAAGCAAACTCGTTTTAAAGGTAAAGTAGAATTTAATAATACCTTTTTTCTTCAGCCTGTAGAAGCAGAAAAAGCTATTTTTAATGATGTCGCGAATATGACGCAATCGAGGTTTAGTCGTAGAGTTAGTTTCGCAAATGCTAATTTTCGCCGTCAAGTTGATTTTGGAGGAAGTGTTTTCTTTGCTGAAGCAAATTTTAAGGAAGCTGAATTTAAGAAAAATGCAGAGTTGAGAAATACAACTTTTGAAGATTCTGCTAATTTTTCAAGTGCTAATTTTCAGCAATTAGCTAATTTTAATCGCGCTCGCTGGGAAGGTACGACAAATTTTTCTCAAGCACGTTTTCTGAAACAAACTCAATTTACTAAAGCTAATTTTCAAGACTTTTTATTTCTAAAAGAAACAAGTTTTTTGCAGTCTGTCATCTTCCGAGAGGTACAGTTTAATTTACCCGTAAACATGCGTGGTGCTAGCATTCTTAGTCAAGCTGATTTTAGCGATGCTGTTTTTGCTAAAGGTGCTTATCTCAACGTACCAAGTTTAATTTTTAATTCCGATAAAGCCAAAATTTTAGGTAATCCTGGTGAAATTGGTGCGAGGTTAAGAATACCAAGATTATCGGGAAATCAAAATGTATTGCGTAATTTGATTCAAAATTTTCGGCAATTGCAGCAAATTTCTGACGCTAACGAATTAGAATACAGCAAACAGCATTTATATTCAAAATATTTGATTCGTCGTTTGCTAGATGCGAATATAAATGATGCTTCAAAGAAACGTTTGATAAATTTGGGTTTTGCCAAAGTTCAAGCAGAAGCGATTATTAAACGCCGTCAAAACGAACCTTTTCAAGTAAAAAGCGAACTACTGACATTAGCCGATATCGACGAAGAAACATTTACACAGCTTGCTTCACGCTTCGTAGTTGGTGAAACTCTGACTCCAGCTAAACGATTGCTGCAAACATGGAAATGGTTGGGGTTAAGTTTATTGCTGTTGCTATCGGGATACGGTACCAATTTTTATTTAGTATTTGGTGTCGGAATAATTGCGATCGCGTTTTTTAGCGTACTATTTTGGTTGGTTGATAGATTTCGTCGGTTACATCCCAATAAAATTGTTCCTACAGTTTACGAAACTACTTGGATGTTGGGGAGTTTTGCTATCAGCACGCTATTCGGTTTAATTGCCATCTTCCGCAATACACCACAACCGTTATTAACTTTAGCCTGCATAATTTTTATTATCGTACCTTTACCAGTTTTTTTGTTATTCCGACTTTACCAAGAAGGGCGCTACCACGATTTAATGGACACATCATACTTTACAGAAGACGGTACTTTAAGACAATTGCGGTTATTAATCGGACGTTTACCCGTAATACCAAGGTATGAATTATTTCGCGAACGTTATAAACATTTATTGTGGAATCGTCGCTGGAACTGGTTAAATTATTATGATTTTAGTTTGAATAATCTTTTAAAATTAGGCTTTAACGACGTTCGCTTACGAGACGAACACCTCCCCGGAATTATCAGTACTTTAGCCTGGTATCAGTGGGTTCTAGGTATACTTTATATCACTTTAGTTTTATGGACGCTTTCCCGCACTATTCCCGGATTGAACCTATTGATTTATCTTAAATAATTAGAAATTGGGCATTGGGTAATGGAGAGGGGGTAGAAAATATTAACTAACAAATATCACGGATTAAATGGATTTTACAGATTTCACTGATTAAGTTATTACTAACCACTAACTACTAACTACTAACTACTAACTTATGAAAATTGCTACTTGGAATGTAAATTCAATTAGAACTCGTTTAGAACATGCCATTAATTGGTTAAAAGCAAGCGGTGTTGATGTGCTTTGTTTGCAGGAAACTAAGGTTGTAGATGAACTTTTTCCCAGAGAACCTTTTGAGGAATTAGGCTATCATCTTTATACTTCGGGGCAAAAATCATACAACGGTGTTGCTATAGTTAGCCGTCAACCAATGGATAATGTTTCAGTTGGCTTTACTTCGATTTTGCCCGATGTAGATGCAAAATGGGACGAACAAAAGCGAGTTATTTCGGGTGTAGTTAATGATATTAGAATTATCAATCTTTACGTACCCAATGGTTCTTCCATAGGTAGCGAAAAATATGAATATAAATTGCAGTGGTTAAAAATATTGAGAGATTATTTACAGAAACAATTGAAATCTACACCTAATATATGCGTGTGCGGAGATTTTAATATAGCTTTAGAAGACAAAGATATTCATGAAAAAGCCAAACCAGCAACTCATATCATGTCATCCGATGCAGAACGGCAAGCCTTACGAGACAATGTTTTAAGTTTGGGGTTTGCCGACGCATTTCGTAAATTTACCTCAGAAGCCGGACATTTCAGCTGGTGGGATTATCGAGCCGCCGGATTTCCCCGTAACCGAGGTTGGCGCATCGATCACCATTATCTCACACCCGATTTATACGAACTAGCAAAAAGCTGCACCATCGACATCGAACCCAGAAAATTAACTCAGCCCAGCGATCATACTCCGGTGGTGGTGGAGTTATCAGTTAACAGTGAACAGTGAGCAGTGAGCAGTGAATAAGTTATGTTTCTCCTTGTCTACCCCCTCCCCCTCTCTCCCCTCTCTAATAATCAATCCCCAACACAAATAGTATTTCCCGTACTTTTCTAGAAAACGGATTTTTCTGTACAACAGAAGAAGCCAAAACCTGATTTAGTTACCGGATAACGGTTAGCAGTCGGGAGTTATAAGTTATAAGTTATGAGTGGTGAGTTAATAATTTTCTATCCATCCCTTCTTACCTATTACCCATTACCTTTAACCTTTAACCTTTAACCTTTTATGAAATATTCTTTAGTTGCGAATCCATCTCAAGCACAAAGAACAAAACAGGAATTTGCCAAACCCGACGAACAGTTATCTTATGAGTTGGGTAAAGCCGTACAGGAGTTACCACCGCTCTATACCAGACTTTTAGCGGGAACTATTAGCGCCATCGTGTTTGGTTCGATTACTTGGGCATATTTTTCTAAAATAGATGAAGTAGCTACTGCACCGGGAAAAATTGTTGCTGCGACACAAATTAGGCCAGTTACATCTTTGGGTAATGGTTCGATTGTGAAAGTAAAGGTTGAAGAAGGGGATACTGTTGAAAAAGGACAAGTATTAATTCAACGCGATCCCGATTTGCAGCAAGCGGATGTTGTTCGTTTAGCGAAAAGCGCTAATTTGATTCGAGAAGATTTACGTCGTTTAGATGCCGAGCGTACTGGGGCTAAAACGGCAGGAAATGAATTACAGGATGAGCTTTTACAGTCTCGTTTACAAGATTACCAAGCACGTCAAACTGCTGCCGAAGCAGAAGCAAATCGTCAAGCAGCCCTAGTAAAACAAGCCAAGGTTCGTTTAAATCGCTTGCAAGAAAATCTTGTGAATGCCAAAACTGGTTTGAAAAATGCCATAGCAAATAAGAATAATGCTCAAGAACTTCGCAAAAAAGTTAACAGCAATGTAGCTTTAGCAAAGAAAAGGGAAGAAGGTTTACGCGGTTTAACTACTCAAGGTGCAGTGCCCCGACTCGATTATTTAGATGCACAAGATAGACTCAACCGCGCTAATGCCGAAATTACCAGAGCTAACGACCAAATAATTGACGCAAAAACAAAAGTTACCGAAGCAGAAGACAAAGTTACATCTTTGGAAAAAGACTTAGCCGCACAGCAACAAGAAATTAGCCAAGCACAAGCAGCTTTTGAAGCAGCACAAAGTCAAGCACGGCGCTTAGCTTCGGAGCGTCAAAGTGAAATTCTTAGTCAAATCAACAAGCGCAAAGAAGAATTAACTAATATTACAGGGCAGTTAGAACAAGCTAAGAAACAGCAACAATTAGAAACTATCAAAGCTCCCGTAGGGGGAGTAGTATATGACGTTAAAGCTACTATTGGTCCGGTACAATCAGGAGAACAGTTGCTTTCAATCGTACCCGAAGGAGAAGAACTGTTATTAGAAGTCAAAGTCCTCAACCGCGACATTGGTTTTATTAATAAAGGTATGAGAGCTAAAGTTAAATTAGCAACTTTTCCTTTCCAAGAATTTGGTGCGATTAACGGCGAGGTAGTTCGTGTTAGTCCTAATGCAGTAGTTGATGAAGAATTAGGATTAGTATTTCCCACCACAATTAAGTTAAATAAAAATACTTTACTAGTGCGTGGTGAAGAAGTAGGGTTTACACCAGGAATGACTGCTAACGCTGAAATTGTTACCCGTAAAAAATCAATTTTGACATTCTTAGTTGAGCCAGTCACCCGCCGCTTTAGCGAAGCATTTTCTGTCAGATAGTTAACTGTTCACTGCTCACTATTCACTGCTCACTGCTCACTGATAACTGCTCACTGCTCACTGTTCACTGTTCACTGCTCACTGTTCACTGTCAAGCTCCTCTAAACTTCAGAAAAATTACACCTATCAATCCTGTTAAAAGCAATACCCAAGCACCGGTTGCAATTTGAGTTAACTTTTTGGCTTGAACATTTTCTAGCCAACCACTAGGGCGTACATCTTGTAGTAAAAGAGTGGCGATCGCTGCTAAATTCAAACTGGCAATATTAGCAATAACTAACACCATTGCTCCAAAAGCGGGTTGCCATTCACCGGAACCCATCAACATTCCCCAAGTGACTAAGGGAGGTAGTAAAGCAACCGAAACCATTACGCCTACAATAGAACTGATTTCGCCAGCAGTTAAGGAAATAGCAGCAGCAGCACCAGAAGCCAGCGCCACAACAATATCGGGTAAAGTTAATTTGGTGCGGATTGCTATTTCTGGTAAGTCTGGGCGGATGTGAATTAGCAAACCGATTAAAAACGAAAAAATAATCGGAATTGTAATTCCCACAAATCCAACTTTTATAGTTTTGATTGCTAAGGATAAATCACCTAAAGTAGTCGCTACTGCTAACGCCATATTGGGTTTTAGTAATGGTGCTATTACCATTGCACCAATTATCACCACTTCACTTCCGCGTACCAAACCAATAGCAGCAATACTAGAAGATAACAGTAATAAAGCAATTTGCGTCCAAGAAAAATGAACGCTTGCGGCTACATTATTGTAAATTTCTTCGCGATTAATGCGATTTGGTGCATCTCGTAAATTAATTGAATTATCAGATGATTCTACCCTGGGTAAAGAAGCTTCAACTGGTAGTAACAGCAATCGAAAACCTTCAACTTCGGTAAACTGAGAAACTAAACAATCAACTAAAGGCTCTACTTCTCCGCTTGAAAGCAATATTTTAAATAACAGTTGATTATTCTCTAATCTTTTTTGCCAAACTTCCAAAGAAGAATACTCGACGATTAACTCTTCAAATCGTTCACCTTTTTCTTGCGGTAGATAAACCTCAACCAAGCGTAGATTCATGTGCGGCGATGTCTAGAAATGTTTTTAGTACAGATAATTAAGCCTAGCCGATTCTAACCGAAAAACATTGTTCTATCTAATACGCTGCTGGTATGAGTTTAATTTATTCCTTTTTATTGTTGTAATTTTTATCTGCATCACTAAACACATTTTATCTTGCGTATCAATACTTATAATATATTGCATTTTTTCAGAAAATACATACAAATTTTAAAATTTATCGAATTTCAAAGTTGCAAATATGAATATATCAAAAAGTAATGCAATTTGCTTTTATTCTTAATATTTTTGGCTCTTCAGTACTTAGTATGCTAAAAATACAATTAGATAAGTGAATTGAAAG
>JAHCMI010000045.1 GCA_019192545.1 Rivularia sp. MS3
GCCGACTGCCTAAAAACGACTACTTAAATAGCATACCAAGTGCTGAAGAACCATAAAAATTTCTACCCCCTTCTCACGAGGATTCGTTAATTTTCTACCGGAGAAAACTAACCATCAACTAAAATTACGGGAATTGAACTTGATTCTAATACAGTTTGAGAAACTGAACCCATAACAACTTTTTCCCAAGATTTATGTCCCCGTTTACCCATGACAATATCATCAACTTGGTATTTTTGGGCTGCGCTAATAATTTCTTCTGTAATTGCACCTGTAACGGTAACAAATTGATAGCGAATATCTGCTAGCAGCCTTTGAGTTTCTAATTTCAGAAGTTCTATTTCTTGAGGATTATTTCCTTGAATAACGTGCAAGACAATTATTTCCCCATCGCCACGACGAGCGATATCGGCAGCTTTAATTAATACCTGAGTCGCTGAAGGGGAAGTATCGACGGCAGCTAACAGTTTTAAACTGCGAGCAATACTTACTTTGGTAGGATCGACTTCCCCCCGCTCTAATAATTTCGGCGCAAACGTAGGAATTGCCCAAGCTCCCAAAGGTGCCGTTACTAATATAGATAAAGCAGCGATCGCTAATATTATTTCTCCCCCTTCAATGTCTTGCGCTAAAGGAATTGCTCCAATTGCAGCTTGTACTGTAGCTTTAGCTGAGTTACCGGGTAATAAAAATAATCTTTCTCGCAATTTCCAGTTACTGCCTAATGTAGATAAATACCATCCGCAAGCCCTTCCTATCAAAGTGCCCATGCTTAAAATAATTAACCCCGGAAGCAAAGTTTTTTCTAAAACCTGTATTTGAATACTGGCTCCTAATAAAACAAATAAAATAATTTGTGCTACCACCCATAAACTATCAAAACCAGAGCGCAATCTTCTAGCTAAAGGAGCATCAAATTCAATTAAGAAAAATCCCGTTACCATTACAGCTAAATAGCCAGAGAAAATTGGTAAATTTTCTGCAACTACTACGAGCAACAAAGCTAAACTCGCCGCAATTAAAGTATCTTGTACCGCATTTTGAGTCCAGTTTTGTTTTATCAGCAATAACACCAAAATTTTTGCTGTTACTAAACCTATAACTATTCCCAATAAAATTTGACTAATTATTTGAATGGGAAGCAGTAGAAACGCATTTATAGTTAAACCCAAAGGTAGCGTAATTTCAGAAGTTGCTCCTTGCCCTAAAAAATTTAGCAATAAACTAAAGACTAGTAGCAGTAAAACATCTGACAAAGCACTCCCAGTGAGAATAGCATCCGGAATTCCTTTATTCACACCCCAACCCAGACTTTTCAATCGCAGCATTCCCGGTACAATTACCGCTGGCGATTCGGCTCCAATGATACAGCCCAGCAATAATCCCGTCGGAAAATCGAACTTGAAAAGCCACATTGCAGCTAAAGCAATAACTAAAGCTTCGCAAGTCGCAGGTAAAAACCCCAGTCTTAATGCTACAGTTCCCTGCTGTACTAACTTTTCTCTATCTAAACCCAACCCTGCCTTCATCAAAATTACCATTACAGCGACTGTTCGCAAAGAAGCAGACGCTGCAAGCACATCAGGCACAATTAGATTGGCAAATTGAGGCCCCAGAATAATACCAACTATAACCATACCTACTAACGCCGGAACTTTCAGCCTTTGGGCAACCTGCCCTACAAAAAAGCCGAGAAGTAGGATTAAGATGAAACTTTTTAACATGGGCAATTTAGAGAGGGGAGAGATGAGGGCAGAGGGGGGAGAGGGGGAGATGGGGAAGATGGGGGAGAGGGGGAGACAAGGAGAAGAATAATTAACTTACTGCTCACTACTCATAACTCATAACTTATTACTTATTACTCATTACTCATTACTCATTACTCATTACTTATTACTCGCTACTTGCTACTTGCTACTGCTAAATATTTACCATCCCCAATGCCCAATCCCCAATGCCCATTTTCCATGTGTACGCTTCAAACAATACACTTTTGATTAAAAGCTTAAAAATCACATATTGATTTATTTCTAACAATTAAAATCGGGGTTACATTTACATAATTTCGGCTATCTTTTCCAAATCTATAGCTAATATTTTTCTCAAAATTTGCCCTCTAAGTCTTTTATAAATGCGAATCTCTGCGTCCTGCTTTTTACCATTAAATAACACCTCACTTCTAAATTTTTGAAGTATTCGCATCTATTTAAATTCCGCAAAAATAGTCAGCAAGGACAATAAAAAGTGTTGAAAAAAATTACATTGATAGTAGCTATAACCCTGCTTTTCTTAAACGGAACAATAGATAATGCCTTTGCTCAAATACCATCGCCGAGTTTTCCATCAAATGCTAACAGCGGTTCCATTGCATTTATATTAATCTGTTCGGCGCTAGTGTTACTAATGACACCGGGGCTGGCTTTTTTCTATGGTGGATTTGTTCGCACCCGCAACGTACTCAATACGCTAATGATGAGCTTTGTAGCGATGGCTATT
Source organism: Rivularia sp. MS3 (assembly GCA_019192545.1). Lineage (GTDB taxonomy): Bacteria > Cyanobacteriota > Cyanobacteriia > Cyanobacteriales > Nostocaceae > Rivularia. The sequence goes on from JAHCMI010000045.1 coordinate 2,497, forward strand.
ATCGGTGTTACGTGGGTTTTGTGGGGTTATAGCTTTGCTTTTGCTCCCGGCAACGCATTTATTGGTGGATTTGAATGGCTGGGTTTGAATGACGTTGGTTTTCAGCCCAGCGAATATGCACCACAAATTCCCCATTTGGCATTTATGGCTTATCAAGGAATGTTTGCCATTATTGCCCCTGCTTTAATTTCCGGCGCGATCGCAGAGCGTATGAGTTTCACAGGCTACTCAGTATTCGTGGTTTTGTGGTCATTTTTTATCTATTCCCCCATCGCGCATATGGTTTGGGGTATCGGAGGATTGTTAAGTTTATCTGGTGGTTGGGGTGCGTTGGATTTCGCTGGCGGCACGGTGGTACATATTAGCTCCGGGGTATCGGCTTTTGTGGCAGCAATGTACTTAAAACCCCGTAAAACTTTTCCTGACAAATTAAGTCCACCCCATAACGTACCCTTTATTTTGCTCGGTGCTGGTTTATTGTGGTTTGGCTGGTTTGGCTTTAATGCGGGTAGTGCTTTAGAAGCGAATAATTTAGCGGTAATTGCCTTTGTAAATACCAATACGAGTGCGGCAGCAGGAGCTTTGACTTGGTTAATTTTAGAAAGAGTATTGCGCGGTAAATCTACAGCAGTCGGTGCCGCAACCGGAGGCGTTGCTGGCTTGGTGGGTATTACTCCAGCAGCAGGATTCGTTTCACCCATAGCAGCAATCTTGATTGGAAGTATCACTGCTTTTGTTTGCTTCTATGCAGTTAGCCTCAAGCATAAAATACAAATTGATGATGCGTTAGATACATTTCCCATACATGGCGTAGGTGGAACAGTAGGCGCAATTTTGACTGGTATTTTTGCTAGCAGAGCCGTTAATCCAGCCGGAAGAAATGGTTTATTATTCGGCAATCCCGACGAACTACTTTTAGAATTAGCAGCCATTGTAGTTACTTATTTTCTCGCCGGATTCGGTACCTGGATTATTCTCAAAGTAGTTGAAAGTACGGTGGGATTAAGAGTACACGAAAACGCCGAATTACAAGGAATGGACATCAGCGAACACGGCGAAGAAGCATATAACGCAGAATATACAGATAAAATCAATTTAGGGAGAAAGTAATTTTGGGAATTGGGCATGGGGGATGGGGGATTGGTAATTGCTAGTTGGTAGTTGCTAATGGGAAGAGAGCAAAAAAGAACTAATTATTATCCCACTGTTAACTGCTCCCCCTCTCCCAAAAAAAGCGAAGGGTAGATTATCATATCCAAATAATTGATTCATCTAGCTACCCGTGTCTAGTTCTGTTAAAACTTTTCCTACTTGGGCATTTTTCTCTTTATTGAGTAACTTTATACTTCTGTTAGCGGTAATTTTGTTGATTGGCGAACAACAAGGTGGTACCGCTTTTTTGGCTAATATGGTTTCCCCGAGGCGGGAAACTGCTCCTAAAAATCAAATTCAACCAGCGGCTTCCCCTCAATTGGGTAAACGTCATCAGCTTGACTATCAAAAATGGGTGGGTATTCTGCAACAGGAGGCTGAAGTTGTAGCAGAGAAGAAACCCCGGAATTTAACTGTTATGGCTGGGGATTCTTTAAGTTTGTGGTTTCCCTCGGAGTTGTTGCCGGATAATAAAACTTGGTTAAATCAAGGAATTTCCGGAGAAAAATCTGCTGGATTATTAACAAGATTAAATTTATTTGACAAAACTACACCAGAGTCTATTTTTGTGATGATAGGCATTAACGATTTAATTGCTGGTGTTAATGATGAAACTATTTTAGAAAATCAAAGGCAGATATTAGCTTATTTGCGTAAGCAGCATCCTAAAGCGCAAATCGTAATCCAGTCGATTTTACCCCATCAAGGAGAACAAGCGACTTGGGAAGGAAAAGAAAAACTTTTGGCAATACCTAATAGTCGTATTCGCAAGTTAAATCAACAATTGCGAACCATAGCAGCAAAAGAAGACGTAAAATACTTAAACCTATATCCTTTGTTTGCTGATAAACAAGGAAATCTCAGGTCAAATTTTACCACCGATGGATTGCATCTTAATCCAGATGGTTATTTAGTTTGGAGTTCAGCTTTACAGTTAACCATGAACAGTGAACAGTGAACAGTTAATGGTGAACTCTTGACAACTAACAACTAACAACTAACCACTAACAACTAATAACTAACCACTAACCACTAACAACTAACCACTAACAACTAACAACTAAGAACTAATAACTAACAACTAATATTATGGATACAAAAGCTTTTAAACGCGCATTACAACATTCGGAAAATTACCACCGTCGGGGATTCGGACATCATGAAGTTGTTGCAACTCAATTAAATTCTGAATATCAAAGTGGTTTAATTCAAGAAATTCGAGATAATAATTATAGTTTAAATCGAGGAGACGTTACTATTCGTCTGGCGGAGGCTTTTGGCTTTTGTTGGGGTGTGGAGCGTGCTGTGGCAATGGCTTATGAAACCCGCAAGCATTTCCCCTCGGAGCAAATTTGGATTACTAATGAAATTATTCACAACCCATCTGTAAATCAACGCTTGAAAGAAATGCAGGTTGGTTTTATTTCAGTTAACAATGGTGAAAAAGATTTTTCTGTAGTTGGTGCTGGAGATGTAGTTATTTTACCTGCTTTCGGCGCTAGCGTTCAAGAAATGCAGGTGCTGTCGGATAAAGGCTGTAAAATTGTCGATACTACCTGCCCTTGGGTTTCTAAAGTTTGGAATACAGTTGAAAAGCATAAAAAAGTTGACTGTACTTCTATCATTCATGGCAAATATAAACATGAAGAAACCATTGCAACTAGTTCGTTTGCTGGTAAATATCTGATTGTTCTGAATTTAGAAGAAGCAGAATATGTTGCTGACTATATTCTGCGTGGTGGCAATAAAGAAGAATTTCTCGCTAAATTTAGTAAAGCTTGTTCGTCAGGATTCGATCCCGATACAGATTTAGAAAAAGTTGGGATCGCCAATCAAACAACTATGCTCAAAGGAGAAACAGAGCAGATTGGCAAGCTATTCGAGCGTACCATGATGAAAAAGTACGGCCCCACTGAATTAAATAATCATTTTCAAAGCTTTAATACCATCTGCGACGCTACCCAAGAAAGACAGGATGCAATGTTGGAGCTAGTAGAAGAAAAACTTGATTTTATGATAGTGATTGGTGGCTTCAATTCATCAAATACCGCTCACTTACAGGAAATTGCAGTAGAGAAAAAAATTCCCTCCTATCATGTTGACAGCGTAGAAAGAATTCTATCAGAAGATAGTATCGAACATCGCCAGCTAGATGGCAACATCGAGATATCTGAAAATTGGCTGCCAGACGGGAAGATTGTTGTCGGAATTACTTCTGGTGCTTCTACACCGGATAAAGTTGTGGAAGATGTAATCAAGAAGATTTTTGAATATCGTTCGTAGTTGAGATGGCTGCGCCTCCTAAATCCGGCATCTGGAAACGAAGACGGCGCAACTACGAACAATGATTAATCCGTCAAAACTAATGGGACAAATCACTAGTGGTTTGTCCCATAAAATATGTTGCTCAAAGTAGCAGCAAGTTTTTTTATACATTGTTAGGGAACATCGGTTTGATACTAAATGTCTTCCCCTGTAGCAAACTGTAACAAATCAACAAACTGCTTCCATAATTTTTCGTAAATGTTGATATAGGTCTTGAATCTTAACAGGAAAGACGGTAAGACATATCTTCTTTTTAAAAAATTATGCTTGCAAATACAACAAGTACAGGGAAAAGTCACCTACCTATGAACCTAAAAATTACGCAACTGGCTAAGTATTTATTAAATTTGTTAAATAACCGCTTTTCTTCTGATAGCCCCATAGTTGATGCGGAAATACGATTATTAGCTGCTGGATACTCAATAATTAGAGCAATTTTAAACTTTGGCTAGAGAAATTAAGAAAATTTATCTGTCAGGTTAAGTACCAACAATGCTGTATGATAATTAACACCAATAGCAGCTTGGCTTCTATAGATAAACTATCAATTGTAGCATAAGGTTATTGATTGAACACCGTAAATTCTAGTAAAACTAATAGAAGCTAACTGCTATTCCTAGCCAAAATTTAGGTATATAAAGACTATTCCCCTCTCAGCTAATTTTCGGGTCAGAGTGAGGAATTATCCTCATATGTCTAAATATCTACTCAAATTAAAAAGGTTAAGGATTATGATGAGGATTACTAATAAATTAGCACTTGTAACTGCTTGTCTAGCGATATTTTCTGCTGTAGCTTTTAAGCCAGCTAGTGCTATAGACAACAACTTATCAGGGCAATTGATAGCACAGAATTTCAATGACGAATCATTTATAGAAGAAACACCAGAAAATGGTGAGACTGCTAGAAAAGTAGATGATGCTCCTTCCCAAACAGAAAGTTCTGATGAATCATGGATAATGCCTGTTTTATGGGGATTAGGTGGTTATATGATTGGGAGCCTTGTAGGAACGAATAAGACTTATACCAAGATGAATAAAGGTCGTTAGTCGGCTATGGAAATTAGGCAATAAACTTTCAGATAGGGTGCTTCTCCTCAAATAGCTTGGCTCAAAGTAATGGTGTTCCTTTTCCTATAAATATTCAAAGGTGGACAGAGTTATATTTGTCCACCTTTAATTTGTTTTTCTATTTTCTGTTCTTGATAATACTCAACCATAAGTACTTAGGCAAAATTAATTGTGTATTTGTCATTGCAAATTGAACGTAGTAAAACGAAGCAACCGCAAGATTCTGGGATTGCTATGTCCGTTCCGGACACGCTCCGCTAACGCTGTCACTCGCAATGACACAAATAATGAAGGCATACCCACTGATTAATGCAGTCGGGGTTAATCATTGTTCGTAGTTGCAGCATTTTCACCTTCTTATGCCACATATTTGGCGAAGACGGCGCAACTACCAACCCATCAATTTGAATAAAAACAATTACTACTACTCTGTCCCATTAGTTTTGATGGGCATATCGTAAATATAAAAAATATTTTCTTCCCCCACTCCCCCACTCCCCCACTCTCCCCCTCCCTGCCCTTACCCGTCAATTTTAATAGGACAAACCATACTACTCTGTCCCATTAGTTTTGACGGGCATATTGTAAATATAAAAAACATTTTCTTCCCCCACTCTCCCCCTCCCTGCCCTTACCCGTCAATTTTAATAGGACAAACCACTACCTTTGGGGTATTTCTTTTCCGAATAAGGTTAGATACATCAAGCGATAAATATCTGTATTATCTACATTATTGGTCAACTTATCTGCGTTCAGTCCATGCGTTTTAGCCACAATGGAGCCAGTAAAATCATAATAACCCGCCCAGGCGATCGCGAAGGGGTAGTTATTTCCCTGCTTGTCGGGGCCAGAAACAAAAGGTAGGGTTGCCGTACCATCTTTACCATCCCAGGGCGCGCCGTTGTTTCCTTGTTTTGGTAAAGGTTTATCTAAAGGAAAATCTTTGGCGGTTAATCCAATTACTTCTAATCCACTCGCATCGCTATCAGCAGCAGTAATTAATAAGGTGTCGGGATTTTTATCGATAAATTCCATTGCCACACCAACCGCATCATCGGCTCGTTTGACTGCTTCTATACAGCCTTTAGCATTGTTGTAATTGCAAAAATTGTCGCTTCCTTCTTCTTCTAAAACAATAAAAAAGCCATTTGGATTTTGGGATACAATTTTTAAAGTTGCATCTAACATTTGCGAAACTGTTGGTGTACCTGAAACGTATAGCGGTAAGTTTTTCTCTTTTAAATCTTCTTCCGATTCATCGTTATAAGTATCTGTTGCGGCGAATATTCCCAATACTTTTTTAGTGTCTGGGGGTAAATTTAAGAGTTCGTCGGGGGTATAAACTACCGTATAACCTTTTTTTTTGGCTTCTTCAATTAAATTTAATCCGTCTTCTCGCTGGCTTTCTTCAGCTTTGGCGTATCTTCCGGCAGTACCTTTAGGTAGGTAAAAAACTTCACCGCCACCTAAAATTACATCGACACCAGAGTTTACTATTTGCTTGGTAATTTCTGCAAACTCCTGACGAGTCTTGGTTTTGGCCACAAAGGCACCGGTTCCAGGTTCGGGTATAATACCTGAATTGATGATTGCTGTGGCTTTACCGGCAGCAACAGCTTCTTCCATAATTGTTTGCGGTTTACCGGAAGCTGCAACCAAGGGTTGTCCGTTTTCATCCAATCCAAAAGAATCGTTGTTGGCTTTGACTCCCGTCGCGTGAATTACTGCCCCTGCATTGGAAGTGCCGGTAAGTTGATTTTTCAAATGTCCTCGATAAATACCCATATTGGACATTTTGTCCCAATTCAGATTACTATCTGGGCCATAATGCAGCATCCGCGCTGCACCCCAGTGAGATGGGCTAGTACCATCCGGATGAATAAATATTACGTTTCCTTGCTTGGCGGAATTTGAAGTGGTGTCACCTGATGTCGGGTTGTTACATCCGGCTAAAGCCACTACTGTTAATACTGTTAAGGCGATTGTTTTTCTATTAATTTGCAGCACAGTTTTTTTAGAGACTCTATATATTGGTTTCTCAGTTTATTACGGCTTTTATGATGTTTAGCCTGCGCTACATATAACAATGGGTTCGAGATTTGTAAATGTGTTTTTAGGAAGTTTTTTGACTGTTAAGCAATTCTTAATTAATAAATAAACTGTAGAAAGTACACAGAGCCTAGAGACAAGAAAAGAGAGGAATCTGAAAGTTTATTTACCTATCAAAATTAATGTGATATTCACTACATTAATGCAGGCGAGGAAAACCTTTCTAGAGCGCAGAGTATTCAGAGGAAGAGAATTTAGAGGATTGATTCGAGTTTAATTTTAACTACCAATATATAGCGGTTTTCAGTCGGATGAAATATATATTGACCTCAGACGGGGTGAGGTTTCGGGTGTATTGCACTGAACCGAAAACTGCTATATCTACGAACCGTTTAAGTCCTAATAATTACTAATTTTTTCCCAAAAATTATAAAAATGGTAATTTGAGCTACCATGAATTATATATAAATCAGTTTTATTACTGATATTTTTATTTGATTAAATTAAAAAAAATCATAATCTAGAATAGATATATACGATAAATAATTAGGCTTTAAGTTGTTTGAACTCTAAAGAAGGCGATCGATGCGATTTGAATGTACGGATATTTTTGCAGATATTGACCCAAGATTACAACGACTCATACAACGCCGTCGCCGAGGGCTATCTACCCCACCTACAGCTTCAACAGAGGTGGGGGAAGTTGCTGTTATTGCTAAAGTTAACGATGTTCAAGCATGGCGTTCGATGACTGAAGTTCGAGAAGGTGCAGAAGTTGGAAGTACTCCCAATGGAGATATAATTGTTACTGCCAGAGTCCCCGTATCGCGGTTGCAGTCCGTGCGTACTTCTCCCTGCGTTGTCAGTTTAGAAGCGTCACAAAATTTACAGCTAACTACGGACGACCTAACCCCCCAGCCTCTTTCCCTGTTAGAGAAGGGGGAGAATTGTGAGAGTGAAGCTACACAACAAAAAGGACAAAATGCTGTTGTCGGAATTATTGATGTAGGCTGCGATTTCGTTCATCAAAATTTTCGTCACCCGGATGGCTCTACTAGAATCCTGGCTTTATGGGATCAAGATGGTTCTTCCGATCCCGATAGTCCTTTTGGTTACGGAAAAGTTTATCGCAGTGCAGAAATAAATGCAGCTTTAAAATCGGAAAATCCTTATTCAGCTTTGGGTTATTATCCAGGAAAAATTGCTCACGGTACCCATGTTATGGATATCGCTGCGGGAAATGGCAACGGTACGGGAAATCCTGGTGTTTCTCCGGAAGCTGATATCGTTTTCGTTCACTTTTCTAATGGTGCTGTAGAAGCAGTTTTAGCTGATGGTGGCTCTGCTGTAGATAAATCTTTGGGAGATACTACCGAGCTTGTGGAGGCGGTTGATTTCGTTTTTGAAATTGCCGAAACACGTCCTTGTGTAGTGAATATTAGTTTAGCTTTACATGGCGGTCCCCATGATGGTACTGCTTTGGTAGAACAAAGTATAGATGCTTTGGTAAGTAATAAGCCGAATCGAGCAGTAGTTATTGCCGCAGGAAATTCATATTACAAAGGAATTCATAGCTCGGGTAAAGTCGCTAAAAATGAATTTACCGATTTGTATTGGGATATTCCTAGAGGACATTGGCAGTACAAAGCAATGGAAATTTGGTATGCTGGAGCCGATAAATTTCTCTTGGAGATTTTTCCTCCCGATGGCGAAGCTTTGGTAAGTCTGCAATTAGGAGAAAATGGCGACATTGTAGACGAAAATGATAACACCGTGATTTATCTATCTCATCGTTTTTGCGACCCCAACAACGGTGATAATATGATTGGTATTTTCATGGAATCCAAGCTTCCTGGAGGAGTTTGGACTGTACGACTGCACGGAATTGAAGTTAGCAACGGTACTTTTCACGCTTGGATCGAACGGGAAGACGGTTCCCAAACTAGCTTTGTCCCGCCTCACGATAATACTCATACCGTTAGCTCTATCGGTTGCGGGCACAATATTATTATGGTTGGTTCTTACGATCCTACCAAACCCGGTCAGCCTCTATCATATTTTTCCAGTTCTGGCCCCACTCGCGACGAACGAAAAAAACCGGATTTTATCGCTCCCGGACAAAATATATGGGCTGCATCTTCACTCACTTTAACTAAATCTTCTCGTAAATCCGGTACTAGTATGTCCGCACCAGTTGTTACCGGAATCATCGCTTTGATGTTAAGCGAAGCCCGCGATCGCAACATTGAATTAGATATCAATCAAATTCGTAACATATTAATCCAAAGCGCCGAAAACAACCCTCCAGAAGATTCCCTACAAGAAGCTCGTTACGGTTATGGTCCCATAAGTATCAACGCCGCTATTTCAGCCGTTAGCACGATGTGATAGGATCGAATGATAGAATATAATATTATTCGACTAAAAAAATTAAAGTCTTAAACAAGGATGCTTACCTATGCTTTATGTAGCAGGTAAACCAGTGCGTGTTAAAAAAAGCATGTTACATGGGTGCCATAAAAAAGAACATGGTTCTGAAATGGCGCAATCGCAACATGCAAACAGCGATAACCTTTTTGGCGTGACCATAAAAGTTGCAGAGCCTGGTTATATTCCCGCAGGAATTAAATTAAGAGGTCACATTTCAGATAACTTAATTACGGCAACTGTAACACCAGAAGATATCAAAAATTTAGAAACTGATTCTAGAGTAGTTTCAATTAGTGCCCCTAGAAAACTACATTCGGCTAAACACGATACAGTCGCTTGAGTGTTTTCAGGTCAAATTAGTTTAATTAAAGTTGACAATTGACATCTTTCGTGCATACATAACAATTGTAGCGTAAATTAACAAAAATTTTGAATAATTTATCTTTGGTTTTAGTAAAACACGCGAAAAAGGCGGCTATTATTTAGTCGTCTTTTTTTGTTTAATTTTACGAAATATCGGCTGCGGTGTGTACATAAGTCTTCAAGTTTGTTTCATAGCGTTTCGCCGTATTCACTAATCCAGACAGGACTTGTTCCTTGTTTCCGGTAAGGAATACAGTATTAGAGGCTCTACCTCTTTAAAGGCATTCCAAGGCTGAACCTTGGAACGAGTTACATAGCTAACGTCGGTTGAGTACGTTATATTTTTAACCTCACCCTGTCCGGAGGACATCCTTCTTCTTAGTAAGGAGAGGAAACGAGGGTGAGGTTCTGAATTTAAAAAGGACTTTGCACATCAAATACTTATTAAATCCCTCTTGAAGAAGATTGACTAAAAATATATTTAGCTATATGAAAATTTAAAAATTATCAATAGCTAACTTTAAGAAAAATAAATTACAAAAAGTATTTTTATAAATCAATTTATTAAAGTTTGTAGTATAATTTGACTAAATATTTTTAAGACATTAGTATTTTAATCTTAGTGAAGCCAAATCAGGATGATTGGTGTTAAATTGAAAAAACGATGAATTACAGCTTTGCTGAAAAGGCGATTATAGAAATCTGTATAGACATCTGTTAAAAATTGACGGGAAATGAAGCAAATGGGTGCAATTGTTTTTTTGCTCAAGAAACGTTTTTTCAAGGCTTTAAGGAATAAGGCGGGAAAAACGTCTTACAACCTGCTTGAGGTAGCCAATAATTGCCGCGCTATTTTAACAGAATCCGTACCATTTTTAATTGCCTGTGCGGTTTTTTTAAGCGTTGTCAGTTTGCATAGCCCAGTACTACTATTTTGTTTATTATTGGGTAGTTTAATTGCTGTAGTAATGCAGCAAATTTCGTGGAAGTTTAATTTACCAAAGCGTCAGTTAATAGGGTTGCAAATTTTAGCGATCGCGCTGCTTCTGAGTGCATTTTGGTTAGATTATTTTGCAACACCGGCACAAGCGCAATTTTTTGGCAAGGCTGAAGATTTTTTTAAGAATACTTTAACTCAAGGTTCTAATGATTCTGGTACTAACAACGCTGTTAGTTTAGTCTTTAATGTATTGCGGGCGCTTTATTTACTTTATATTGCGATTGCTTTAATTGGTGTTGTAAATGCGGTTCGTAAGGATGAAGACTGGCAAAACATAGCGAGAACTCCTTTATTGGTAGTTGTTGCGGTGACGATTGCCGATGTGTTAACTGGGTTTATTATTGGCAGTTGAATCAGTGAACAATTAAGGTTAAAGGTTAAAGGTTAAAGGTTAAAGTTTTACTAACTACTAACAACTAACCACTAACAACTAATAATGGATAAAGATTTTAGACCAGTAAATCAAATTTTAGGCACACAGCCATCATTAGGGCCACTGCCAGCAGATCAGATATTTCCTTGGACGGTAATTGCTTTAGCTGCTTATTTTATCGTAAATGGAATATTTGGAGGTCTTTTTGATGATGATTTTCAAAAGTGGTTGTGGACTACTTTGATTGCTGGTTGGGGAATGGGGACTTGGTGGATATTAACAGGTGGTAGAAGTTGGCGCTTTTTAAGCAAGTTTATTGGTGTGCCCAAGTGGACGAGGGGAATTGCACGTTATCACAGCTTTTTGGAAGTAACCCATGAAGCCAAAAATCGGCAAAAAAAGCGTCGCAAACGTCGCAGGTAGTGCTGTTAGGTTAACTCCTTTTGAGGATGCTTTACATCTGGCAACGATGTTAAAGATATCTCTTGATGGTCGAGATGTTGGCGGCTATATTTTAAATAAGGCTAATCAGAAAGATAGTTTTTGTTTTGTTTTCGGTTTTGATTGTAGGGGAATTCATACAACTTTAAGACCGGAACAAATTGATACTATTTGTAATAATATTGAAGCTGGATTAAAAGATATTCCCGGTGGTGAAAAACTCACTTTTCATCTAGGTTCTTTCACTTCGGAAATCAGACGACAGCAGGAGTTAGCAAGTTTAGTTAAAGAAGCTGATTCCCCCAATATCAAATATTTATTAATGGCCGAACGTGCTAGAGTCAAGGAATTAACTCAAAGCGGTATTCGCAAGCCGAAGTTTTTACGAATTTACGTTACTTTCACCGTTGAACCCGACAGTACTAATACCGATGATTGGATAGAAAGGTTATTAGCTAAAGGTGAAAAATGGTGGTTAAAATTCAAAGGCGATTTAACTGCTACCCAGCATCAGCGGATTGAAACTGTTGTTAGAAGTGCTTATAAGCAGGGTTTTCGCCGTTGGGAACAGCTTTTATCTAATAAAATGGGTTTGGATATCAAGCCCATGAATGCAAATCAGCTTTGGGGTGAAATTTGGAGAAGGTTTAACGATAGTCAACCTATTGATATTCCGCAATTGGTGACTTTGGATGAGCGGGGATTGCAAGAGCAGGTTTATTCTGACTTGGCGAGTACTAAATTATTAATTGATAACCTGCACAGTACAACTTTGCTGATGGAAAAAGATGTACCTTGTGCTGATAGAAGTTGGGTTAACGTTAATAATCGCTACGTCGGTGCTTTGACTTTTCTGGAAAAACCCGGAGGCTGGCAAAATAAATCATCTCAATTACGCTACCTTTGGGAATTGCTGGCTAGGGAAACTGTTGTCGATACGGAAGTTTTTTGTCAGTTGAGTGCGGCGAATCCGGCGATTGTGAAAACTACTTTGCAAAGGGTTTTGAAGCAGTCTAATATGACGGCGAGACTGGCAGAAGAGAAGAGTAAAACTATTGATGTCGGCGCTCAGTTAAAGTTGAAAAAATCGGTAGCGGCTCAAGAGCAGATATATGAGGGTGCCGTTCCTATATATACCAGCGTTGTCATGTTAGTGCATCGCGATAGCGTTGAGAAATTGGACGAAGCTGCCAGGTATATCGAAAATAGTTTTCAACGCCCCGCGCAAGTTATTAGAGAAACCGAATACGCTTGGAAGATTTGGCTGCAAACTTTGCCGATTGTTTGGGAAGGTTTACTAGCAAAACCTTTTAATCGTCGTCAGCTTTATTTAACCAATGAGGTACCAGGTTTAATTCCTTTGGTGAAGACAAGGGAAGGAGACGGAAAAGGTTTTGAGTTAATTGCTGAGGAAGGGGGAACACCAATTCAGCTTGACTTGTTTAATCAGCATAAAAATTTAGCTTTATTTGCCACAACTCGCGCCGGTAAATCGGTTTTGGTTTCCGGAATTTTAACTCAGGCTTTAGCGCATAATATTCCCGTGATAGCTTTGGATTTTCCCAAGCCAGACGGTACTTCTACCTTTACCGACTACACGGAATTTATGGAAGATTGGGGAGCCTACTTCGATATTTCCAAACAATCGAATAATTTATTTGAGCAGCCAGATTTACGGGCTTTGAGTTATGAGGAGCAGAAAGATAGATTTGGGGATTACGTTGCTTTCTTAGAATCAGCTTTGATGACGATGGTATTGGGTTCATCAAGCGAAAGTCAACTGTTAACTCAGACAGTGCGCTCTGTAATTAACTTAGCGTTGAATGCATTTTTCAACGACGAAGGAATTAGGAAGAGATATGAAGATGCAATCAACGAAGGATTTGGTTCCGTTGCTTGGCAGAAAACACCCACCTTAAAAGATTTTCTCACGTTTTGTTCTCCAGAGCATTTAAATTTAGAAGCTCAAGGTGGAAGAATAGAGGATGCGTTGAGTCAGATTGATTTACGCTTAAGATTCTGGTTATCTAGTAGAGTTGGACAAGCAATATCCGCACCATCGAGTTTTCCTACCGATGCTCAGCTATTGGTGTTTGCGTTGAGAAATTTATCGGATAGCGAAGACGCTGCTGTATTATCTTTGAGTGCGTATTCGGCAGCATTAAGAAGGGCTTTGAGCAGCCCAGCATCGATATTTTTCATTGATGAAGCGCCAATTTTGTTTGAATTTGACCAAATTTCCGATTTAGTTGGGAGAATTTGCGCTAATGGTGCTAAAGCTGGGATTAGAGTTATATTATCAGCCCAAGACCCGGATACGATAGCAAAATCCAAAGCAGCGTCAAAGATTTTGCAGAATTTAACGACTAGGTTAATAGGAAGAATTCAGCCGGTTGCAGTAGACAGTTTTGAAAGCATTTTAAAATATCCCCGCGACATCATTAGTAGAAATGCTTCAGAAAGTTTTTTCCCTCGTAAAGAAGGAGTTTACAGTCAGTGGTTATTAGACGACAACGGCATTTACAGCTTTTGTCGTTACTATCCAGGTTACGAGCAATTAGCAGTGGTAGCCAATAATCCCAACGAACAAACTGCCAGAAATCAATTTATGCAAACTTATGCAGATAAATATGAAGCAATTTCCGCATTTGCTCGTCAGTTAGTAGCTTCGTTGAAGAATCAGTGAGCAGCAAGTAGTAAGTAGTAAGTTAAAATTACCAATTACCAATTACCAATCCCCAATCCCCAATCCCCAATCCCCTATTCCCAAATACTAATATGAAAAAAACAATTTTTATTACTCTTTCAATTTCTTTAATTGCAGCATTACCGGCAATCGCTCAGGTGGGTAATGTGTGGGTTGATTTTCAAAATTACGCTAACGATTTGCAACTTTATTTAAGGGATAATATCTCTGATACTTTATTGCCTGTAGAATCAGAAGCTCAAACTGCTATCAATAGCTATAACGGTGAATTAAATATTCCCAATCCGGTTGCTGCGAGAAGAAGTTTAATAGATGATATTGTAATTAATTCCTTATCAAATAATTTTGAGAATAATCCAGCAGTTAATGCTAAATTATCCGCAAATGAAGTTGATAGGCAATTAACTCGTAGCATTGCAGTAGGGATATTAGGAGAAGAAGCGCAAATACGTTCGAGAAATAAACTTGAGAATATTGAAAACTCCTTAGAAAATACTACTAGAGAGATTCAACAAAAGCGGGAGGATTCGCAAAACTTATTAGATGATATTACAGATACTGCTATTAATAGTTCAGGTGTATTCTCATCACTATCATCATTACTAGGGCCAAGTCAATCAAGATTAATTGAATTGCAGTTACAAAATAATGAAATTGAAAACGAACAGTCAAAGATGATTGCAGAAAACTTAGTTGAGACAATGCAATTACATCAAACTTTGCAATATTCTAACTTGAATTTAGCTAACATTTCTCAAGAATTTGAAGAATCAAATCGTTCCAGAAGAGTCAAAGCATCCGCAGAAGCCGCAAGACTTTTAAGGACAACTTCTCAAGTTGATTTGATAGGGAGGAAGAAATGATTAATAGAAGATTATTTATTTAATTAAAGGGGGAAGAGGGGGAAGAAATATTTTTATTTGTAGGGTGTGTTAGACGCACGATTAATATGATTTTATCTGATAGATGACCTTCGTCTAACGCACCATCCGAGATTAATAGATTATGAATTAATGGTATCAAATTTATTATGATGCCTTCAAAAATCGATAATGGTGCGTTACGAGTACGGCGATAACACACCCTACAAAAAATACAATAAATTTCAAAGATGTTTTTAGCACAAATTGGTATCAATGAAATTATCAACGATGGTGCGGCGACTGCTCAAAGTATCGCCGACGGTTGGGATAGACAATGGGTAGATTTGTTGCAAAATAATACCGATAACAATTTATATGGAGCCTTAACAAATCTTGGTGTATTTTTTGCCGTCGGTACTTTATTAATTTTTATGATGCAGTGGTTAAAAGATACTATCAATAATGATTATTCTCGTCCGATATCGGGTTTAATTTGGCCTTTTATTGTAGTGTTGTTTTTAACTAATACCGGAAATGGAACTATACTCTCAAATTTAACTTTGGGGGTACGAAATTTTGTTAATAGCATCAACGAACAAGTTGTAGAATCAGCCGATATCAATCAAACTTACCAGCAAGCAATTAATATGAGTATTGCTGAAGATGTGGTAGGTTCTTTTTTACGTCCCTGTCAATCTTTGAATGGCGAACAACAAAGGCAATGTTTTGTTAAAGCAACAGAAAAAATTGATATTTTGTGGGAAGAATATCGAAGCTTATACGGCGATCGCCCTTGGATAAGCAGATTGGAAAATCAGGTAAATCAAATCGCGTTAGGTACAGGTGTTTTATCAGAGGAAGCATTTAATTCTTTGATTGGTTCCACCGTGCAAATTACCATCAAAAACTTTTTAATTTCCCTACAATCAGCTTTTCAGAATTTGATAGAAGCTACAATGCTATTAATAGCAGCTTTGGGGCCATTAGCGGTAGGTGGTTCATTATTACCCGTTGCAGGTAAACCGATTTTCGCATGGTTGACAGGATTTTTCTCTTTAGGAATTGCCAAAATTTCTTTCAATATTATTGCCATATTAACAGCAACAGTCATCGTCAACGGCCCAGCCCAAAATCCTAATACCAACCCAGACTTAATGTGGTTCATCATCTTTTTGGGAATATTAGCCCCAATTTTATCCTTAGTTACAGCAGGAGCGGGAGGTTTTGCAGTCTTTAACGCTATTAGCAGTACCGCCTCCTGGGTACAAGAAAGAGTTTAAAAGAGTTATGAGTTAGAAGTTATGAGTTATGAGTTATAAATTTCTAAAATTTTCTCATTTTATGAATAATCTTGTAGTAAGAGCATCTTGCTCCTTTGAAATAAATGTCTTTTACTGTATTTTAAATTTCCTAACCCCTAATTCCCAATTCCTAACTCCTAACTCCTAACTCCCCATCCCAATCTAAAATCCACAATCTAAAATCCAAAATCCTGCTCATGGTGCGTTTACTAGAAAAACGAAAACAAAAAGGAAACCTTTTAGTCACCTTTGCTGTTGCTACTTTCGGTTTACATCTATTAACTTTACTTTTATTAATTATTCAGGGGTTGACTATTCGTCAGTTAAGCGTACAAAAACCACCGACTTTTGTACAGTTAGTTGATGGGAAACCTGTAAATAATAGAAATGAATTACAGCGAAAACCGGCAGCAATTGAGAATTTTGTCAGTAAAACGATGAAATCGATGTTTGACTGGAGCGGAAAATTACCTGTAGAGAATATCGATAGAGCTAATAACCCAGAAAAAGATTTAGGAATATCAATTAAAACACCTCGTGGTGGTAGTAAAAAAGTTACTACAAGTAGTTGGATATCTAGCTTTGCATTTTCGGAAGATTTTCGTAAAGGCTTTTTGAGTACGGTAGCAGAATTAACGCCTCCGGAAGTATTTTCAGATAATTCTAAACAAGCAATAGTTGCAGAATTAAATATTGCTAGAATCTATCCTCCGCAGCAAATTGAACCTGGTAAATGGAGGGTGGGAATTGTCGCAAATTTAGTTCAAAAGCGTGGTGAAGATAACAAAATAGTTACACCATTTAATAAAGATATTTTTGTGCAGGCAGTAGATGCTTTTAATTACCCAGTAACCGTTAATCTTACCGACTTACAAAAAGCGATTTATAAAACTCGTAGCGATAAATTAGAGATTTATGAAATCAGAGAATTATGTTTAACCGATAAATATGACAATCTAGCTTCAGAAGGATTTAATCGCTGTCAAAATCGGTGACAACTAAGCAGTGAGCAGTTAACAATTACCAGTTTCCAAATAACAATGTCCAATGCCCTATTCCCAATTACCAAAATTAAATGCGAACCTTAAATACAGAAAAAAATCAAACTAATATCGTTCCCTTGTTCGCAATCGGAACATTTAGCTTGCATTTGTTCGCTTTGCTGTTGCTGATGTTTCACGGTGGAATGTTACAGCAAGTTAAGCGTAAATCTGTACCTCAAATTCTGGTACAGTTAGAAAATGGAAGAGTTATCACCGCTCAGGCTAAAGATAGTTTTGAACGCGATCGCGAAACAATTCGCCGTTTTGTAGGTGAAGCTATGACTATGATGTTTACCTGGTCGCCAAAACAATCTTCTACTGTAGTATGGGATGTTGTATCCGATTTATTAAGAAATGATTTTAAACGGGAATTTGCTCAAAATTTTAATAGTTTTGAATTAGAAAGTCCGGAACAAAATGTTTTAGTAATTCAGAAGATTTCTCAACCGGAGGTGATAGCTAATGGTAAATGGAAAGTTAATCTTTTTGCCCACCGTTTAATTTTTAGCCGTGGTGATAATTTGGGTAAGTCAATACCTTTTAATAAGCAAATTTTAGTTGAAACTAAAAATGAAGTAACCCCTCTACCCCGCTTTGCAACTCCCATAAATTTAGCAGTTTATCGATTAGGAGAAGCAAAAATGCAAATTTACAATATTTGTGATATTGAAGATAAAAGTTGTTAGAGGTTAGAGGTTAAAGGTTAAAGGTTAATTTATTTATCTCTTTTATATTCTAATTACTAATAAACAGCGAACAGTGAACAGTCAACAGTTTTCACCCGGAGGGTGTGGATCATCAATTATCAATTACCAATTACCAATTATCAATTAACAATTAACTATGCCCAATGCCCAATGCCCAATCCCCTATACCCAATTACTAATTTTAAATTTATATTATGAATCAGGAATCAAAATCATTTCGAGATAACGAAACGGGGTTAACTGAATGGGAAGCTAGGATGGCGAAACTGGTAGGTTTAGATGAATCTATTCCCGCAGATATACAAGGCGAAAAAATATCAAATGATGTTAATTCTCAATTAGAAGATGAGCCAAGTACTAACGCTACCGTGCAACCACTTTCTGCAAATCCCTTCGCAAAAGCTGGTTTAGTTGGTGCTGGTACTTTAGCTGTCGTTATGTTTGCAGGGGGATTTTTATCTCAAATCATGAGTAATGACAGCCCACAACTGTCACAAAATGCGATTCGCAGCGCAACCCCGCCACCACCTAAAGCTAAACCCCGTGTCGAGCAGTTACAAGAAGAAGTTGAAGGATTAAAAACCAAACTTGCACTTTCCGAACAACTTGAAACAGTAAAAGCTGCACAGCGAAAGTTGAGGATGGTTAAACCCACACCAAAACCAACTGTTGCAGCTAAACCGACTCCCTCACCAAGAGCGCGCCCTATTCCTCGCAATTTATCTATATCAAGGATTCCCCGCCCACCTCAACAACCGCAAGTACGTATTGTTGAAGTACCCAAAATAGTCAAAGTTGAGCGGGTTGTGAACGTACCGCAACCCAAACCACAGCCCAAAAAAGTCGCAAAAACAGCACCGAAACCAATACCGGTACTGCCTCAAATGGTACCACCACCAGAGCTTCCAGCACCCGTACCCCAACAGCCATTAGTAGAAATTGAACCACCGCCAGAGCCCAATCCCATGCAAGAATGGGCAAGGTTAGCAAAATTAGGTAGTTACGGACAAAGCTCTTTTGGTCAAAATAAAACTGTTAGCAATCGAACATCTCCTACTAGAGTTGAAACAGCTAGGAAATTTGAAGAAAAAGAAACACCAACCAATACAAAAAGGGAATACCGTGCCCCTGTAGCTCGGCGATCGCTAAGAAGAAACCCTAAAACCATTCCCGCAGGTAGCAAAACTACAGCCGTATTAGCTACCCCAATATACGGTGAAACTACTAGGTTTTCCCGTCGTTCGCGACGACGAGAAGAGGAAAACGAAGACAATAACGTTTACGTAGTGCGTTTAAAAAAATCATTAAAAGCAGCAGACGGTAGCACGGCATTAGTAGCAGGAAGTCAAATATTTACAAAAATCAGTTCTATTTCTGAAAGCGGATTGATGCAGCTAGACATAATCAAAATTATGACGCGAGAACAAGGTGAAATTGTAGAAAAGAACGTACCGCAAAATGCATTAATGATTCGCGGTAAAAAAGGCAAGCCATTAATTGCCAAACAATATCGCAACAATCGCTCATCAATAGTTAGTAGGGATGCAATATCATTTTTAGCTGGTGGAGTTGGTAAAGCAGCAGAATATATCAACCGTACTGAGTCCAGAGTTGTTACCGGCGAAAACGGAACAGTAGCCGTCACAAATGTCAACCGTGACCCCAGCTTAGCAGCCGGTATATTAGAAGGCGGAACAAAAACCGTAGTGCCGCAAATATCCCGTCGCAATCAACGAGCCATTTCTCAAATGTCCCGTAGAACAAATATTTGGTATTTACCAGAAGGTAAAAAAGTCGAAGTATTTGTCAATCAAGAAGTACAAATTTGATGTTAGGAAGTGGGGCATTGGGAGTAGTAAGTAGTAAGTAGTAAGTAGTAAGTAGTAAATAATTTTTTCTTCCCCCTCTCCCCCTCTCCCCACACTCCCCACACTCCCCACACCTCCGACACTCCCCTTTTTTGTCCATCAATGAAAATCTCCCTCAAGCTCTCTCTCGGCTCTTTAATTTTCTCTGCTACGAGTATATTTATGGCAGGTACTGTTTTTGCTAATAACGCTGTTTTACGCTCAATATTTTCCTGTCAAGCTCAAGGTTTGGGTGGTGCAATTCCAACTATAAAAGTATGGTATCAACAAGGTACAAATTTAAGCTTTATACCCGCAGGAGAAACTATCAAAAAAGTTTGGTTAGACGATCCATCACAAGTTACCTTAGATTTTGATGGCCCAATGTGCGTACAATTTGGGCAAGATGCCGATGCTGGAGACTGCGAAGACTCTGCTGCTAACGTAATTCACCTGAGAAGAATTCAAAAACTTGATATTCCTGGGCTTCCCGATACTAACAATACGCTTTTAACTGTAATCACAGAAGGTAACGGTAAAAAAAGACTCTACGCATTCCGAGTCCTTTATCAAGAAGGCAGTCCCGAATATAATACTTTAGCAGTATTTGCAGACCCTCCTAACTTTGGCGAAACACCGTGTGTAAGAGTTGAGCAGTGAACAGTTATCAGTTATCAGTTATCAGTTATCAGTGAACAGTTAGAATTCTACTCCCTCTCCCTCGCTCCCTCACTCCCTCACTCCCTCACTCCCTCACTCCCCCTCTCCCTCTCTCCCATGCCCAAAGCCCAATTCCCAACATTAATAAAACCCACATCAACCAATCCCCCCAACGCACATATAAAGTTTGAGTTTGTCTTCGGTAAATGGTTTCTGCGTGAGTTTCGTAGGTGTCATGTCCCGATATCCACAAAGTTTTACCGTGGGGGTTGACAAATGCTGAATATCCGGTGTTTGTGGCTCGTGCTGCCCATCTATCGTTTTCAATGGCTCTCATAATATCCTGGGCATGATGCTGAAATTGCATGGCGGCACTGTAAGGATCGTTATTGGAAGCGGTAAGAATGAATTCTCCACCGTTAGCGGTTTGATTGCGGAATTGTTCGGCGAAGGCTGAGCCGTAACAAATGCCGACGGTAGCATTACCAAAAGGTGTTTTCACAATTTGGTTGGATTTTCCCGGTATTTGTCTTGCAGGTACCGGAGATAATCTATTAATAATATCGCCTAAAATATTTTCAAAGGGGATGTATTCTCCCAAGGGTACTAGCTTCTCTTTGTCGTAGCGGCTATAAACTTCACCAACTTCTGTAAAAGTTAGCAAACTGTTGGTATATCTACCTTTCCCTTGACGCTTGTAGCCACCAATCCAAGCTAAAACGCCTTTTTCCCGTACTGCTGCAATTAAAGCACTCTGAATAATTTCATCTTCAAAAAACGGTAAGGCTCCTTCCGGGGTTAAAACTGCTTGTACATCTTGACTGACTAACTTTAAATAACCCCCAGTGTAGTTTTTCATGATGCGTCTGCTTCCCTGGGGCTTAAACTTAATTCTATTAGGAATATTTCCTTGAATTATGCCTACTTTTAAAGTAGCTTCCGGCAGTTGAGAAAGGGGACGAGAATACAAACCGAAACCAATTAAATGTAGGGAAATAAATAACGCGATCGCAATTGTCCCCAATCGTTGAAAACTTATACCTTGAGGATTTCGCCCTTCGGAAAAACGAGTATGTAAAGCTTCTGCTAATAAACCGTTAACTGCAACTATGGCAGCATTTACCGCTGTCGGCCCCGAAATTTGGCCTAAATGTAAAATTACCAAATTATGCGGTGATTGCGTGTAAGAAACCGAACTCCACCATAAAGGGCCCGCGCTCCAAATTCTTTCTAAAGCGCACCAAATAGCCGTACCAATCAGCACGCGAAGCAAGCTATTTCGGGTTGAAAATAATCTTATCAGCTTAGCCCAGAGCATAACTAATATACCTCCCCAAAAGGAGATAAAGAACCAAGCAAACAACGCGATCGCAATACTACCCAACCAGGGAACACCCAACCAAGTTAGGGGATGAAGCCCGGTAATCCAATACAAAGCTGTACCGTGATAACCCAAAGCCCACAACAGTGAAGGCAGGAAAATAGCAGATTTAGTTTTCTGTTTGGGGATAGCTACTATTAGCCATAGAGGAATCATCGCCAACCAAGCTAGAAACCAAGCACCAACAGGAGCAACGGTTAGCCCCATCGTGATTCCACTTGTTAAGGCAATTATCGATTTAGTTAAAATATTCGGCTTCATAAACGGAGTTTAGACTAAATCTAACAAAATAAATATTAATTTTTTATCTTATTCAAAACTTACGCAAAGCTCCCTAAAAAAGGGAAACCACTCCGTAGTCGGAAGTGGCATCGCTTAATCGGTTATCAAAGTCAGTGAGTAGTCTGCCCCATTAATCTTGACGGGTTAGGTTAGAAAGGGGAAGAGGGGGAAGAGTGGGTAGAGGAGGTAGAAAAAAAATATTTTTTATCATTAATGGGACAAAGTACTACTACTTTGCCACATAAGTTATGCGGGGTAAAACAATGAAAGAAGGTAGGTTGGGTGAAACGCAGTGTAACCCAACACCAGCGTGTTCGTTGCGCGCAGCGACACCCAACCAGAGCGAGCGACTTTCTAACCCTGCAAAATTAATGTGGTGGAGTACTACAAACCAATTATTTACAACAAAAAATATGAAGAAATTTAGGCTAACTTTCTATAAAGTTAATAGTTTAGGTTAAGTAGCTATTTAATTGTGCAACACCTAATTATCCAACCACTCAACTAATCCTAAAGAGTTAATCGCACCTAAGAAATGAGCGCCAATGATAGTCACATCGGCAAGTATTAGCAGTAAATCAATAGAGCGTACAACCGTTTCTGGATTATAAACTGCAACTCCTTGAGGTTGAGCTAGAGTTTTTCCTAGCACAGCTATGACTGCTCCTTCAGATGCTAAGAAACCTAATCCAATTCCCAGCAAGCTAGTAATTAAACCGATACGTAAAATTTTAATAACTTCTTCTTTTTTCGGATGCAAATTTTTATCTGGTGATTGTAAAAGCTTGGCTAAACGAGTGTAACGATAAGCCCAGAATACCCGGAAACCTACTGCAACTACACCGCATACTGCTAAGAAAATGCCGAATCCAATAAAAGCGCTATTAATTTCGCTAAAATTGCGGCTAAACATTACTAATAACAATAAAATTCCGGAAACTACACCTAGAAGTAAATGTGCCCAGAAGCTGATTCTACCAAATAAACGAAAGACACCGGCAAATTCTTGTTTGCTTGGTGAAGACGAAGGTAATTTTGTCCGCATTAATATTCTCTCCTTTAATAAATAATTTCTTCTAAGTTTCTATACAATTTATGATTAGATTATGATTAGATTTTCTACTAGTTTATGCCTTGATATTTACTTAATTCTTCTTTCAAAAGGTAGATAGTATTCTCAACCTTACGTTATATCACCCTAGTACTCCACCATATTGATTATGAGAAGCTATAAATTCTTTTAAAAAACCTTCTATGTGTAGATGGCGCGGAGGAAAAGAAACACAGAGAAAATTCTAAATAATTCCGATATAAACGGGAAAGATATTATATCAGCTTTGTTTAGCACCAATTACCAATTACTCATTACCAACCCTGACAGAAATGATAACTGTGTAACTAAAAAAAAAAGAGTTTCCATCTCTCACGGAAACCCCTATTTCTATCAAAACTTTTTACCCTGCTAGAAATCCAACTAAAAAACTTATTTCTCCAAAGAACTAGGTAAAGCTGAAGGATATATAGTGTTAACTACTAATACAGGCTTTTCTTTGTATTCTGCTTCTAACTTAGTCTTTACACCATCATCCCAAGCGAATCCATATTCTTTTTCTAAATCTGCCACTACAAATTTTTCTAATGTACCTGTAGCTACAACAGTTTCGCCTTTTTTGACATTCTTTTTGTATGGAACCACATCTTTATTATCTGGTACCAAAACTAATAAATCCTCAGCACCAATTAACCTTTCCTCATCAAGAGTAAATACATCGTCACCCGTGACATTTTCAATTTCACCGGGTACTGCGATTACTTTATTGTAATACTCGTCAGGATTGGTTGTAACTTGACCGGGCTTTGGTGCTAATGCAATTGACTGAGCTACAATCGCTGGCTTACCCTCAAACTTCTCATAATCTTTGGAGTTAAGCTTCAACTTGTACTCATTGTTGAAATCAGCGCTAGCAAATTTCTTAACTTCACCGGTAATTTGCAATTCTGTACCTTCAGGAAGCTCTTGAGCTTCTCCCGATGCATTCACAATTAAGATGGTATCTCCACCAAAAAAGTCATCATCGGTAACAGCAAATGTGCTAGGACTAATTTTGTTGATAGCGTTACTTCTAATTGTTACGCTCTTACCAATTAACTTACTGGTTTTATCAGCAACTTCCTCGGCTGTTACGTTTTCTGCTTCCTGCTGGGTGGTTTCTCCTGGTGCGCTCGCTTCTGGCTTATTCTCAGCACAAGCAGGAAGAATTAAAGCACTTATAGCTAAGGCTAAAGCTTTTGAACGAAATCCGTATGCCATGAAAAATCACTCCGTAATTTGATATGTATGTAATAATTGCAGTTAGCAATATTGCTAAAACGCATTGTCTGAAATGTTAATTCGTTCGGATTATTTTAAGTTTTTCCTATCCTCCTCACACTGCTTATCTTCAGCTATATTGACGAATGGCAGCTATATATAAATTGTTTTTTTATATTAGATAGGCGATATTTCAAAACATTTCAGACATTTAACTCTGTTAAGAATAAAACATTAAAACTCAATTGACTTCTACCTTAAGAAAGAGGCAAAAACTTTAAAAGAAATAAATATTTGAAAAATAAGTTAATTTTTGATTTTTAAATCTTGTAAATATTCGGAAAGTCATGCTTTAGTAAACTTTAATATTTGGTTAAATAAGTAAATATTATTTGTGCATAATTGTCAATCACTTAAAGACATATTTAAAAATATATCTTTAGATAGGTTATAAAAAACATATATCTACTATTTAAAATCTTTAACTTTTGCTAAAGCATTTAATAACTCGCTTGCACTAAAAGGCTTAGGCAGAAAAGCTTGAAAAATAATGCTGTTGGCTTCTGCTAAAGTTTCGTTGGAAAGTAATCCGCTCATTGCAATAATTTTAACTTGGGGATTAATTTGCTGTAACGTGCGGATGGCTGTTTCGCCGTCCATTAAAGGCATCATTATATCTATTAAAACGATATTAATTTCTTTTTTTCGCTGTACGTAAGTTGCAAGGGCTTCAATACCATCTTTAGCTGTAATTACGCGGAAATTATAGGTTTCAAGGGTGGTTTTGATAATTTCACAAATTCCTGCTTCATCGTCTACGACTAAAATTAATTCATTATTTCCTGCGGGAAACTGTTTATCTTCCGATATTGCTGAAGCCTTACCTTCTATACTTGGTAAATAAACTTTGAACTGAGTGTAAGAGTCTATTTTACTCGATACTTCAATAAAACCACCGTGATTTTTGATAATACCTAAAACCGTTGATAAACCTAATCCCGTACCTTCTCCTAGGTTTTTGGTGGTAAAAAATGGGTCAAAAATTCTATCTATGATTTGTGGAGAAATACCAATTCCAGTGTCAGTAATAGTAACTACGACATAGAAGCCTACTTGAGCCTCAATATTCATTTTGGCGTAACTTTCGTCGATAAATTTATTTTCTGCTTCAATAGTTAAAATTCCTCCGTCGGGCATGGCATCGCGGGCATTTACGACTAAATTCATAAATACCTGATGCAGTTGGGTTGCATCTGCTGAAACTGTCCATAAATCTCGCGGTAAATTCCTTTCGATAGTAATGCTTTTAGGAAATGTACCCTTAGCAAACTGCTCGATATCTCTTAGTAAATGCTTAACCTGCAATACCGTGCGCTTACCTTCGTTACCGCGAGCAAAAGACAAAACCTGTTTGACTAAATTAGCCCCTCGTTTGGTATTTGCTTCTAACATTTGCAGCATTTCCTTTGAAGTATCGTCAACATGCTCGAGTTTTAGCGGTAATAATTGAGCGATCGCTAAAATTGGTGTGAGCATGTTATTCAAATCGTGAGCGATGCCGCTTGCTAAGGTACCGAGGCTTTCTAAACGTTGAGCGCGAAGAAACTGACTTTCAAGTTGTTTTTTCTCGGTGATATCGGTGTCTACAGTTAAAATTGATTTCGGGTTTCCGGCTTCGTCTTTTACTAAAGTCCAGCGACTGGCAACCGTAATTTCTCTACCGTGCTTGGTTATTTTATTTAATTCACCTTGCCAGGAGCCACTGCGTCCAACTTCCTGCAAAGCTTCGGTTAATTCCTGGGTGATTTCCTTGTACAAAAGCTGATTGGCTTTTTTACCTAAAGCTTCATCTGCCGTCCAACCGTACATTCGTTCCGCACTTTGGTTGCAGTATAAAATATTTCCTTCTAAACTTCTTAATAAAATTGCGTCAGTCGCAACATCAAGCAATACTGCCTGCTGAGCAATTTTCTCTTCTGCCCGTTTGCGCTCGGTGATATCTATGCAAGAACCGATATAGCCAATAAAATTTTCATCTGCATCAAATCTAGGAGTACCTTTATCCAAAACCCAGTGATATTCCCCATCCTTATTTAGCAGGCGATACTCCAGCGAAAATATTTGACGAGCATCAAAAGCATTAAAATAAGTTTCTACGCAGCGCTGTCTATCATCTGGATGAACTCCTTGTGTCCATCCATTACCGATTTCCTGTTCTAAAGTTTTTCCAGTAAATTCTAACCACTTAGCATTGAAATAGTAGCAAAGTTTGTCGCAGCCAGACATCCAAATCATTACAGGGGCTGTATCTGCCATTGTACGGAATCTTTCTTCGCTTTCTCTTAAAGCCGCTTCTGCTTGTTTATATTCAGTCACATCTTTAGAAATGCCGTAAAAACGGACAATATTACCTTTGGCATCTTTTTCTACTTTTCCGCAAGAAAATGCATAACCGATAGAGCCATCCGAACATATAAATCGGAATTCGGTTTCATAAGAAATACCTTTTTCAATCGCATTTAAAGTTAACTTATTTACTCTTTCTCTATCCCCAGGATGAATAAATTGACTGATAGTTGCGACGTTTGGTTTAGAATTACCTTTGTTGCGATTGGTAAATCTATATAGTTCTCTAGACCACCATGCTTCATCTTTCGCCAAATCCCAAGACCAACTGCCGATTTTAGCAATTCTTTCGGCTTCTTGCAGCAAATCCTCGGTTTGACGCAATTTTTCTTCAGCTTGTTTGCGTTGAGTAACATCTCTAATTACAGCCAACAAACCAATTTGTTCGCCGCGATAATTTTTTAAAAGACTAACCGATAATTCAACGTAAATTTCTTCCCCATTTTTCTTAATGTGAACATTTTCTCCCTGCCACCAACCATTTCTAGATAAACTGACTTTCGCAAATTGCCGATCGTCTTCCTTCAGCCAGCGATATTTATACACATCTTTTAAACTACGCCCGACAAAATCCGCAGCATTGATATTATATTGCTGCTCGGCTCTGTGATTTAGATAGATTATTTTATGCTCCTTATCAATAGCAATCACCGCATCGCTGACGTGAGCTAATATATTTGCATCGAATTTAATTTGGGCTTCTGCAACCCGCATATGATTAATGCCTTGCTTGCTATTAACGTTTGCGTATTTTAGCCCGTGAATAATTCGCTCGCGTTCATCTACAAAGAATTGTAATAAGTTTTTCTCTTCAATAATTCCGAGCAAGTTATCTTCTTCATCTACAACTGGTAAATGAGAAATTTTATGCTGGCGGATTATTTTTAATGCCGCAAATATATCTATATCGTCAGTTTTTTTTAAGCTGATGACTTGCCGTATCATTACCTGAGATACAGGTATCTCCGATAATTTTTTTCCAGAAACAGCAATACCCAGAGCCAATTCTTGAGTGAATATTCCTACCAAGCGACATTCATCAACAACTAATATACAGCTAGGCTTTTCTTCATCTCCATAGCTTATATTTAGCATTAAAGTGATTGCATCGTTTACCAAAGTATCGGGTGCAACCTTTAAAGAATAAGTCTTAATAACCCGATCTATCGACAGGAAATCATTTAAGTTGGTAATAGATGACATAATTATCATGCCTTTTAAAAGACATAAGCCGTTTAGACTGCATATATTGCGTTTTTTAAGTAATAAATGGGGAAAATAAACTGTTTTACTAATTTACTTTAAATAACAAATGATTTATTTTTTTATTTTTATAGTTAATAATATCTATATGATAACGATTTTATAATTACTTTGTACCGAAGAATTAATTGTAGAGACATTAAATTTAAAATGCCTCTACACTAACTAACTTCAAGATACTTAAACTCATCAGCGCAAAATTTCTGTTTTTTCTGCTTTTTCTTGATGTATTTCTTGAGAATGAGCGATATTTCCTTGTACTATAAATACCGAACAATGAGCGTGATGAAGTACGTAATTGCTAACACTACCCATTAATAATTCGCTGATTCCCCGACGGCCCCGGCGACCAATTACAATTAGATCGGCCTCCCAATTTCGAGCAATATCGCAAATCATTCGGGATGGTTCGCCAATATTCTGAGAAAATTCTGCTTTTACTCCTAATTGAGTTGCTTCCTCGCACATAGAATACAGCCAATTCAATCTACTTTTTTTGAGATTATCCCAATCATTTGCATATTTACTATTATTTATTTGTAATTCTGGATAAAGAATAGTTGGTTGTAGAAACAAAGGGTCAAAATATTGCTCGTCGAGGGGTGATAAAACGTGCAAAATCATTAATTTAGCATTTATTGCTTGTGCTAAATATAAAGCTTCATCCAACACATGCTGGCTCATAGATAAATTATCAATGGCTACAAGAATTTTTTTCAGCATATGGATTAATCCCCAATAAAGTCCCACCTGATTCCTTTATAAACTAACAATATGAGGATTTTGTGAGGATTTTGTGAGTATTAAGTTTGAACCGATTCTACTCAGCACAGATAAACTCTCGATTGCATAATGCTCACAAGTTCCTCAAACTTGTTTCATATACTGATAGCATCAATGTTTCACAAAGTCCCATAGCAAACCATTGTTCGTATTTTCGAGATAATTGCAAATAATTAATAGAGGTTTAAAAAGCAATCATGAATTACTGTCCTTGCTGTAAAGATACGCTTTTATCTCACATTAGCCATAATCATGTTTACTGGTTTTGTCCGAGTTGCTGGCAAGAAATGCCTGTACGGGCTTCGTCTAATTCTGATAGTCTAACAGCAGCAATCTCAAAAAAACTATCCAGAAATTTTCAACAAAGAGAAAATTCGCTTTCAAGGCAAAGTCAATCTTTTAACAGTGATTCCGAACTTGCTGTTTCATCAGTTTAATCGTTTAATGGCGGCAGGTAGCACTACTAAATATTTTTTTGATTTCTTTTTCATCAACCATTCTCTTCAACTACAAGCTACCTCGTACAAGTATCTAACGAAGTTTTATATTTCCCCTTTTTAAGGAGGACTTTGACTTAAGTCCCCTTTTTTTTAAGTTATTACTACTGACATCTTGTACTATTGCCAATTAGCCTCAAGAAACCCGGTTTTTCCAAAAAACTGGGTTTCTCAAATCTCACAAATGATTTGAACTTTAAAAAAAATAAAGAATAATTGAGAAGCATTAAGTAAGGTAAAGTGCTATCAACTAAATATTTTAATATTAAAATTAATGAAATGTGATTATCTTAATCCTTTTCCGCTTTGATAAAAGCTATAGGGATGAAAATATTAGTAGTAGAAGATGACAAATATGTTGCAAAAGTAGTGAGCCTAATTTTGGCTCATCAGAATTATGTGCCTGAAATTGCCTACGATGGAGAAGAAGCTTGGGAATTTATTAAAATTTTTGATTACGATTTAATTCTTTTAGATATTACCTTACCTAAACTAGATGGGATTAGTCTTTGCAGACAGATACGCTCCAATAATTTGCAAATACCAATTATGCTGTTAACAGCCCGTAATTGCCCTCATGAGAAGGCTGTAGCTTTGGATGCTGGGGCAGATGACTATATGGTAAAACCTTTTGATGAAGAAGAGTTAACTGCCCGTATCCGCGCTCTTTTACGCAGGGGTAAAATAAAATCTTTACCCATTTTAGAATACGGTTATTTACAGCTTGACCCTAGACGCTATGAAGTAACTTATAAAAAACAACTAATTTCTTTAACTCCTAAAGAATACGCCTTATTAGAATTGTTTTTAAGAAATACTCATCGCATATTCAGTTGCACGATGATTTTAGAGCATCTTTGGTCTTACGAAGACGCTCCTACCGAAGAAGCCGTTAGAACTCATATCAAGGGATTGCGAATGAAGTTGAGAAAGGCGGGTGCCCCTAGCAAAACAATTGAAACAGTTTACGGTATTGGCTATCGTTTAAATCCAATTTTTAAATCTACTGGTTGAAATATTTTTACGTACATTTTTACCTCACCCCGCCCATTACGGGCACCCCTCTCCTTATAAAGGAGAGGGAAAAAAGGTTTGTTAATTAAACCTATCTTCCTAGATAACGACTAGCCATTCCCATAGCGTCGGAAATATCCACATCACCATCACCGTCAGCATCAAGGAAACTGCTAAGAACCGAATTTCTACTACTTTGAGGATTTTGGGCATTAGTACCCGACTGTAAAAATTTTAATACTAAAGGAACCAGCATTGGCAACATTTGCATAGCCATATTTGCATCCAATCCCGTGCGTTGAGCAATAGCTTGGGCTACCTGCTGCTGCATAGCTCCAGAGAAAAGAGAATTAACCGCTTGAGAATTCGGGGAAGTACCGCTAAATTGGTCTACTATAGATTCAGCCTGCTGCTCGCCTTCTGTAACTCGCTTTTGCTGTAAAGAAGAACGAACAAAATTACCCACGACACCCATAGCAGATTGCATTGTGGAAGAATTCGTACCCGCATTACCACTCAACTGCTGTACGGTATTAAGGATACCGCCAATATCGTCCATACTGCCTAATGTCTCGGGATTGTTAACTGCATTCAAAACTTGATCGAATAATCCCATAACCTGATATCTCCTTATTTATATTTCCTGTTGAAAGATTGTGACACGTTCAACAAGTGCCTTCACATTTATATTAGAAAAAATAATGCTTTTAGGGCATGGGGCATTGGGCATAGGGGATTGGGCACAGAGAATAGTTAAAATCTAGAAATGAGTAGCAAGTAACGAGTAGTGAGTAGCGAGTAAATTCCCAATTCCCAATCACCAGGTAAATTATTAAGGTCAGAAGCCCCTGGATTTATCCGTGGACAACAATTCCGATTCTTTGTTGAAGCCCCTAAATTCTATTTATGGGGGATTAATTACGTAGCTTGCGTGGCGCGAATGCGCCATATTACGAATTACGAATTACGAATTATACTCACCTATTACCTATTACCAATCCCCTATGCCCAAATTACCTGTATCCCGCTTAGTTACGTTAATTATCGGTTTAATTGTCATCCTCGGGGTTGGTTTGTGGTTTCTAGATTCTCTAAACCGACTTTCTTGGACATTGTCCTATTATTCTCCGATTTTAGTTAATTTGCTGCTGTTTTTGCTGGTTATTTTAATTGCAGCGCTGATTGCAGCTTTTGTTTATTATGTTTTAAAAATTCAATCTGGCGAGCAGCGCAGCCGCAGCCGCAAACCTCCTAATATTAAACTTCCAGAAAAGAAAACCGAAACTGCTTCTACAACTTTGGAAGCTGTACGCAAACAGGTTTCGCAAATTCAAGATGAAGTTACCCGTCAAGCTTTGCTGAGTAAATCCCGTGAAATCGAGGCTAATTTATCGCGGGGTGAAATTCAAGTGGTGGTGTTTGGTACCGGAAGTGCTGGTAAAACTTCTTTGGTAAATGCGGTGATGGGAAGAATGGTAGGTAAGGTAAATGCTCCGATGGGAACTACTACTGTAGGAGAAACTTATTGTTTGCGTCTCAAGGGGATGGAGCGCAAAATTTTAATTACCGATACACCAGGAATTTTGGAAGCGGGGGTTGCCGGTACGGAAAGGGAACAGTTAGCAAGGGAATTAGCTACATCTGCCGATTTATTATTATTTGTTGTTGATAACGATTTACGACGCTCCGAATACGAACCTTTAAAAGCATTAGCGGAAATTGGTAAACGTTCTTTGCTAGTTTTAAATAAAACCGATTTGTATGCAGAAGAAGACACTCAAGTAATTTTAGCTAAACTGCGCGAGCGAGTGCGGGGCTTTATTCCTACAAGCGATGTGGTTGCGATCGCGGCTAATCCCCAGGAGGTAGAGTTAGAAAATGGTGATGTATTTCGTTCGGAGCCAGAAATTGTACCGTTGTTACGCAGGATGGCAGCAATTTTACGGGCAGAAGGAGAAGATTTAGTCGCTGACAATATTTTGCTGCAATCGATAAGATTGGGTGAAGAAGCCAGAAAACTGATTGATACTCAACGCCGTCGGCAAGCAAACAAAATTGTAGATAGATTTCAGTGGATTGGTGCGGGAGTAGTTTCGGTAACACCTTTGCCAGTAGTAGATTTACTCGCAACTGCTGCGGTAAACGCGCAAATGGTAGTAGAAATTGGCAAAGTTTACGGTTGCGAATTAAATATGGAAAGGGGAAGGGAATTAGCGCTTTCTCTGGCGAAAACTTTAGCTAGTTTGGGCATAGTTAAAGGTGCTTTGCAGTTAGTTACTACAGCACTACAGTTAAATATTGCAACTCTAGTGCTAGGGAAAGCCATTCAAGGAGTCACCGCAGCTTATTTAACCAGAATTGCCGGTAAAAGCTTTATCGAATATTTCCGTCACGATCAAGATTGGGGTGATGGAGGAATGACGGAAGTTGTACAAAGGCAGTTTCAATTAAATAAAAGGGATGAATTTGTGAAAGCTTTTATTTCCGAAGCTATTGCGAAAGTTGTGAAGCCGTTGACGGATAGGAAGGAAGTGGTTGAGGAAGAAGTTGGGGAATAAGGGATTGGGCATGGGGCATTGGTAATTGGTAATCGGTAATTGGTAATTGCTACTCGCTACTTGCTACTCCTTACTCCTCACTCCTCACTCCTAACTCTTAACCTTTAACCTCTTCGAGCCAAGCTTGTAAATTACTCATATTATTAAAATCAAGTAACGCTTCTCCGAGATTTTCTAATTGTTCTAAGGAAAGGGTTTCGACAGCTTGACGTACTGGTGATGGTAATTCTCCTACTCGTCGAATTAATAATCGTAAAATTAGCGATCGCGCTTCTGTTTCTCTCCCTTCTTCTCTTCCTTCTTCCTTAATATCACGGTACATTCTAGTTTCTTTAAGAGTAATTCCTAACATTTCTTCTACCTCAATACGGCTAAGTTGTTCAAACTTGTAAGCTATTATTGTCGTAATTAAAAAACAAAGCGCTTTTCGATCTAGCTTTTAATAACGACTACTTCTTGATAAGCATCAAATTTGCTATCGCGGGTTACAACTTTCATGTTTTCGCAGATTGCTTGCTTGAGCAATTATAATCCTGTCAAAAGGGTCTTTATGATGCAAAGGTAATTTTTCTATATAAGCAGCGTGAGAAATATTAATAGGTAAAGGTTGAAAGTCTTTTTGCTTTATTTGTGCTTCTAAGTCGTCAGGAGTATTTAGTTTACCAATCTGTTTCTTAATTGCTATTTCCCAAACAGAAGCAGCGCTAACAAATATTAAATTATCTGGATTAGCTATGACTGTTTTAGCTGTTTGAGAAAGAGTCGCATCGTTAGCTAACCACTAAATTAAAGTATGAGTATCGAGAAGGAACTTCAAACTTCTTGCCCTTTTGTAAAACCAGTCAGTAGGTTGGGTTAGACACGTCTAGCAAATTGAGCTTGTAACGAGAATTTTTTGATCGTGTCGTAACCCAACATCGTGATTATGAAAAATATTAAGAAGAATGTTGGGTTACGGTTCAAATCTGAATTATTCGCTCGAAACTATACTTATTCGTGAACCTAACCCAACCTACAAACTGTAGTTTGGATAGAAAGTTATGAAACATAAAGTATCCTAACCCAGTTAGCAATTATTAATTATTTGGGCTGCTATTAGTCATCGCTTTACTTTTAAATTTAAACTTTATAATAAACTTCTACAACCAACAAAGATGCAAACTAACCAAATCTTACTTCCTACGATGGGTTGCGGAACTTGGGCATGGGGCAATCAAGTGCTTTGGGGATACAATCAAGGCATGGATAGCGATTTACAAGAGGTATTTAACCTTTGTGTCGGTAATGGTGTCACTTTATTTGATACTGGTGATTCCTACGGTACGGGAAAGCTCAACGGGCAGAGTGAAAAGCTTTTGGGACGTTTTACTAAGGAATATGCAGGTGTAAATAAAGACGATATCTGCATTGCTACCAAACTCGCTGCTTATCCTTGGAGGTTAACTAGAGGTGCTATGGTATCTGCTGGTAAAGCTTCTGCGAAACGTTTGGGGAAAAATGTTGATTTAGTACAGATGCATTGGTCAACTGCAAATTATTTTCCTTGGCAGGAATGGGCGTTGTTGGATGGGTTGGGAGATTTATACGAGCAGGGTTTGGTTAAGGGTGTAGGTTTATCAAATTATGGCTCGAAAAGATTGCAGAAGGTACACAAAAGGCTTGCGGAAAGGGGAATACCGATTAAGACTTTGCAGGTACAGTATTCTTTGTTATCAACTTATCCAGTTACGGAGTTGGGGGTTAAGGAAGTTTGCGACGAATTAGGAATAAAATTAATTGCTTACAGCCCTTTGTGTTTGGGAATTTTGACGGGAAAATATACAGATAAAAGTAAATATCCTCAAGGTATTAGAAATTTTCTATTTAGGCAATTAATTCCCGGTGCAAAATCTTTATTAGATTGTTTGCGAGAAGTTGCAGAATCCAGAAATAAAACAATGGCTCAGGTGGCAATTAACTGGTGCATTTGTAAAGGTACGATTCCTATTCCTGGGGCTAAAAATGCCGAGCAGGCAAGGCAGAATATTGGTGCTTTGGGTTGGGAATTGGATGCTGGAGAAATTGCAGAATTAGACAAAGCAGCAGCAAGTAGTGATAAGAAGATGGTACAGAATATTTTTCAGACGAAGTAATTACTGGAATAGGAATTATCCTTGTCTTGCTTATCAGTTTAAACTTCTCTATAAAACTTCTTTTCTCTGCGCTCTTCGCGTCTCTGCGGTTTTTTACTGTAATATTCTACCGGGAGACGCAGCTATTTTACGTCTATACATTTAGTTGATACAAATCGAAATTTTTAGAATTAAGCTAGAATCAATCAAATTTATCAACTAAGAGGGGTTACGTTATGGGAATTTTCAGCGGCATGATGGGTAATGCTTCTGAGGTTAATCCGGAGAAGTTGGAAAAGGAACTTGCTTCTTTAATGATTGAAGGGGAAAGTATGCATAAAGCTTTCAAGTTGATTAGAGATTTAGTTGTTTTTACGAATAAGAGAATTATTTTAATTGATAAACAAGGAATGACTGGTAAAAAGACTGAGTTTTTATCGATTCCCTATAAATCAATTAAATATTTTAGTAAGGAAAGTGCCGGTACTTTAGATTTAGATGCTGAAATTAAGATTTGGATTTCTGGAGATGATTTACCAAAGGAGTTTCAGTTTAAAAGAGACAATGCTGTAGATGAGGTTTATCAGCTTTTGAGTTACTATACTTTGTAAATTCAGGAATTGGTAATTGGTAATTTTCAGATGGTGCGTTACGACATTATTTAAATAGCGGTTTTGCGTTAATTAGAATATATAGCAGTTTTCATTTGGGTGTAATACACGAAACTACCCCCTTCCCCTCTCCTTAGTAAGGAGAGGGGTGCCCGCAGGGCAGGGTGAGGTAAAAAATAATTCGCTATAAATCATAACCAGCCTTTCCCTATCTTTGATAAGGAGAGGGATGCCCGCAGGGCAGGGTGAGGTAAAAATGTATTGCACTCAAACAAAAGTGCCGTAGCTGTTAGTTGATATTTTAAACTTTATAATTAAATGGTACGTTACGGCTTTATTAAATAGTAATTTAAAATAAAATCTATTTGTGCCGTAACACTCCCTACAATTTGAGTTATGAGTATCAAAGAGCCGGAATTACTATTTATTGATAATTTTATTGAAAATAGTCATGGATTATTTGCTTTTCTTCGAGACAATATCGTTTGGGATGAAAGAATAAAAGCGAGAAAAACAGCAAGTTTTGGCGTTGCCTATGATTATTCTAATATCACCTATCCTCAAGTCGAGATGCATCCAGTTTTTATACCTATATGTCATAAAATAGCAGCGAGTCTTGAATTTTTACCTAATAATTGTCTGTTAAATTATTATCCCGATGGTAATTCTAGTATGGGTTATCATTCGGATTCTGCGAAGGAGTTAAAAATAGGCACTGGTGTTGCAATTATTTCCCTTGGTTGTGAAAGATATATTTCTTTTAGAAGTAAAGCTGATAAGGAAATTAAGTTTCAATATTTGCTTGCATCTGGAATACTTTTGTATATGGATAAAGCCGTGCAAGATAATTGGATGCACGCTATTCCCAAACAAAATAGTGCTGGCGAAAGAATTAGTTTGAGTTTTAGATATATTGTTTGAAATTATAGGAATTAAAAAATAATCAGTCGTCAACCGTTACTTAATTCTAATCTTTCGTATACTTTTAGTAATTACTTTGAATTACGATTTGCTACGGATGATTTAGCCGCTGAATTTGGTTACTCTTTTGAACGAAAGTTTATCGATTTACCGCATATTCAGCAGAATTAGACAGAATATCTGATTTAAAGCTACGCATTGAAATACCTATTTATCAATTAATTCACTTACAATCTGCCATACCTTAATTAATTTACCTTGTTGTAATGCGGCTATTCCTGATAAGTATTGAATCTCCGTAACATCCGGTAACTCTGCTAATGCTGGCTGTAGGGATTTTTCGGCTGCTGCTCCCTGGAAATCGTAAAGCTGCACGAATGCTAAATATGCCCACGCATACGGGTTATTTTTATCTAGTTGCGTTATTCTCTGTAATGAGGCGATCGCTGCTTGCGGTTTGCGCTGTAATATGTTTGTTAATGCGATGCTGTAGGCGTATTTCAGGTTTTGCTCCTGCTGAAAGCGATATTCTAATGATTTACGTGTTTGTACTAAATAATCTTGATTGGGGTCGTATTGATTTATGCGTCCTATTTCGGGAAAAACTTTATTTAATGCTTTGATTCCTTGGGGTAATGTGGCTGCTAAGTTACGCAATTGTGTAGATAAATCTAATTCTGGGGCCCGAATTGGTGTTGCTTGGGAATCAATTTGTATAGTTGTTTGGGGAGAGTTAAGAAGATAAGTTTCTCCAGTTAATTTATTTAAATAAGTTGCTTCTAAAGTATAGTTACCGTTTTTTATATCGGCGGGTGGCAGCATTGCTATTCTTTCGGTAACTTGGAATTTACCTACCGGTTTGATACCATAAGGGTACAGCTTTCCTAAAGCAATTGCATGGTCATGAATCCATTTTGAATTATCGGCATTTTTCCAAGTTATTAACATCAAACCATTTTTTAATTCTTGCCAATTACCTTGCCAAATATAAGTTACGGGCACGGGTTTTCCTGGTGGTGCTATCTGGGGTACTTCAACTTTTTCTAAACTAAGATTATTTTGATTATTGCTTCTTTCTCCTACCTTCTCTACAACAACAGGTGGATTTTTCTGATGATAAAGTTTAAGGATACTGTCATCGGGTAAATTCCAGGATTTATTTAGCTCAAAATCACCATTCTGTTCTACAATTTTAGTAATTATTTTTTGCGATTTAGGTACGGAACCTTGTTTGTTTGATTTAGTTAAAAACCAAGAAATAGAACCTGCATCTTGCTTTACAAACTTTTTTTTAGTTCCTACCTGTCTTCCATATACTTGAAAATTTTGTAATGCGCCGTAATAATTTAAATTATGCTGATTGATTTGCGGGGTTGAAGGCAATACTCCCAAGGTAGAATATAAATATGGTTCGGTTTGAATAATTTGTTTAATAACTTGGGTATGAGGAAATCTTTCTCCCATATAAGGATAATGTTGAACTTTATTGCTGAGAGCTTCGGTTAACCAGTATCCGGGAATTCCGCCGATGGGGAATAAATTGCATAACATTAAAATTATTGCTAAACCGAAAGTACCCCAACGGATACGCTTTCCTAAAGTGCCTTGAAAACGAGTTAAACCATAAGCTAAAAATACCGATAAAACTGGTAAATACGGTATTGCATAGCGAAAATCTTTATTTGGGTTTAAGCAGGATAAAATATAAGCCCCAACTAAAAAGATTGCTATCCACTTCAAAGCAATTGATAATTCTAATCCTTCTCTTCTCCTTTGTTTTTTCGCTTTTCCCCAATAAAGTAGTAATGCCAAAATGGGGATTAATAATAACGGTAGAGAAACTTGTGATGGTAATTGATGCCAATAAAAAGTCCAAGCTTGAATCGTATTTAAAGGCGCTTCACCTTCAGCAATTGCCGAATCAACCGTAGCTCGTTTACCAGAAGTTAAAATTAGCAGCCAGTTGGTACGATACCACCAACCAAAAATTAACGTTGATAAACCAAAGGCAAAGATTAATTGCAATAACCTTCCCCACAATCCTTTACGTAGCGATGTAATTACCACCCAAATAATCGGCGTAATCAGAAAAAATAGTGCCGTTTGCTTTACCATTAACGCTAATCCGAAGGATAAGCCAAAGAATATTGCGTAGAGAAGAGGAGGGGGGGAAGTATTTGTAAGATTATTTTTTTGTTTTCTAAAAGTTGCGTGTTTGTATCCGGTGAAAAACCAAAGCGTCAGACAAAAGAAACTTAAAGTAACAATTGCTGCGAGGGGATAATCTAAGAGAAATTCTAAACGATATCGATATAATCCCGGCATTACTTGACACAAAGCCGCTGCCCATAAACCCACGCTGTCGCCGAAAAGTATTTTACCCAAGCCATATACAGAAAAGATTAAAACAAAGCTGAAACCCAACATTATTACAGTTGCTTCATCGTAACCCTTACCGTAAAAATATTGCAGAAAAGCCGTCACAATATAAGTTAATGGCGGTATTTTTGAAGACAGCAACCATAAATTTTGCCACCATTCCCCATTTAATAAATCTGGATTTTGCAGAGCCTGTAAATAATTCAAACTTCCGGTTAAATAATCGGCTTGATCCCATGAAGGTATCGATTTATCTAAGAAAAACCAATAGCGATCGCATATTACACCAAGGAGCCAGATTAAAGTCAGAATCAGCAGTTTCATGAGTTTTGGGGATTGGGCATAGGGCGTTGGGCATTGAGCATGGGAAAATAAGGAACTAAGAGTTATCAGTCAAAAGCTGTAAAAAACATCTATATATAGTTAATTCATATATCCAACAATTAGTAAGTAGTATGTTAGTGAAGATTATAATGCTTACACTTTACCCCTGTTTTATTTCTTACACGAGCAAAAGATTTTAACTCTTATTTCCAATGCCCCATGCCCTATGCCCAATCCCCATTTAAAACCTTTAACTTTTAACCTTTTAACCTTTTAGCCATTTTCACATGAGGAATTCCGGCTTCTAGAAACACTTCACCAATTTGCTCGAAACCCAATTGCTGGTGCAATCCTTTAATATATTCTTGGGAATTAATGTAAACTTCTGCTATATTTTCACTGGCTATCACTTCTAAAGCTTTTTGCATTAACCTTTTACCAATACCATTCCCCCTGGCATAAGATAAAACTGCTAATCTTTCAATTTTTACCGTTTTCTTATCTAAATATCTGATTCTGGCAGTACCCACTACAGCGTTATCTAAATAAGCAATCAACTGCGGGCAATTTTTATCTCTCCCATCAATATCTATTTTTGCATCTACTTTCTGTTCATCTTGAAAAACTCTTCTTCTAATTATCTCAATTACTGGATACTGTTCCCATTCAACAACTTTTACAGTTATTTCAGCCATTAGGTTATCTTAAATATTATTTGTTCCTTATATTATGTTCGGTAGCGGTGCTATCTAACATTAAAATTAAAAACATGAGTGATTTATTCTAATAATTTCGGATTTAATAACCGCAGAGAGCGCAGAGGGAAGAGGGGGGAGAGGGGGAGATGGGGGAGATGGGGAGACAAGGGGACGAGAAAATTTATAGTTGCCCTATGCCCTATGCCCTATGCCCTATGCCCCATTCCTAACTCTTAACTCCTAACTCCGGCGGTTTTTATTCCGCTCCTTCAATCGGCGCGAAACCTTGACGCTGTATGTTTTCGGTGATGGTACGGGGTTCTAAAAATTGTAGTAGATAATCGGGACCTCCTGCTTTTGAGCCTACTCCGGAAAGTTTGAAGCCGCCGAAGGGTTGACGGGAAACTATTGCGCCGGTGATGGTGCGATTTATGTATAAATTTCCGACTTCAAATTCTTCTTGGGCTTGTTGGATGTGGGAAGGTGTACGAGAATAAAGCCCTCCGGTTAAGGCGTAGTTGGTATTGTTGGCTACTTGTAAAGCATCTTGGAAATCTTTGACTTTAATTACTGCAACTACAGGGCCAAAAATTTCTTCTTGAGCTATTATCCCATCTGCCGGTACGTTGCTAAAAATAGTTGGGCCAACGAAATAACCGTTTTCTGGTGCAGACATTTCTAAGGCAACTTCGGCTTCTGCTTTACCTTTTTCGATATACTCGCGGATTCTGGATTGAGATTTATCGTCAATTACTGGCCCTACTTGAGTACTTGGTAATTCTGCTTCTCCAATATTAAGGGATTTGGTTGCTTCTACAAATCTATTGATAAAAGTATCGTAAACGGTTTCTACAACTATTACCCTAGAGCAAGCAGAACATTTTTGTCCGCTGTAACCGAATGCCGATTTAACTGCACCGACAACTGCTTGGTCTAAATCCGCACTTTCGTCAATGATTATGCCGTTTTTACCTCCCATTTCGGCAATGACTCGTTTCATATGCTTTTGACCGGGTTTTAATATGGCGGCATCTGCGTATATCTTGCAGCCTACTTCTTGAGAACCGGTAAAAGCAATCACGTGAGTATCTATGTGATTTACTAAATAAGAGCCGACAACGGAACCCTTACCGGGAACGTATTGAAATACACCTTCAGGTATTCCCGCATCAACTAAAACTTCGGTTATTTTAGCTGCAATTACCGCTGAAGTTTCTGCTGGTTTGAGTAAAGTGCAGTTACCAGTTACCAAAGATGCAACCGTCATTCCCGTTGCGATCGCAAAGGGGAAATTCCAAGGAGAAATCACGACGGTAATTCCTCTTGGCTGGTAAATATAACGATTATTTTCTCCAGCTACGTCATAATTAAAACCTTTATCCAAGCGTTCCATTTCCGCAGCATAATAGCGACAAAAGTCTATTGCTTCGCTGACTTCTGCATCTGCTTCCCGCACTGGTTTACCAACTTCCAAAACAATCCAAGCCGATAATTCAGCGCGGCGGTTTTCCATGATATCGCCAGCTTTGCGGATAATATCGGCGCGTTGTTTAGCAGAAGTTTTCTTCCAGGTTTTAAAAGCTGTTTTCGCTGTTTGCATCGCAGTTTCAGCTTGCTCGACATTAATCAAGCCAACTTTACCAACTACTTGGGAATAATTAGAAGGATTAACCGAATCAACTTTTTCGTCAGTTTCTACGTACTCACCATTAATTAAAGGTAAATAAGTTTTCCCAAGCTGACTTTTAACCGTTTCAAAAGCAGCTTGAGATTTCTTTCTTAACTTTTCTTCTGCATAATCGCTATCTGCTGCTGGATGGAAAGAAGAGGGGGGGATGGGGAGATGGGGGGATGGGGGGGAAGAGGGGGTAGAAATTTCTTTTTCCTCTTTAATAACAGGTGGTGCAATCAATTCCTCAACGGGACGATTTTCCATATCCTGGCGAATAAAGGAAGAATTGGCAGTATTTTCCAATAAACGACGAATTAAATAAGCCATTCCCGGTAATAATTCACCATAAGGGCAATAAACCCGCACGCGATAACCTTGCTCTACCAAAGCCTTAGCAATTTTATCTCCCATGCCGTAAAGCACCTGCATCTCAAAGTTGCGCTGGGGAATATTTAAACTTTGTGCAATTGCTATCGCTTTTGCTTGCGAGCGAAAATTATGACTTCCTATGGCAGCATATATATATTGATGGTTTTCTAATAATAATTGAGTAATATTCTCAAAATTAATATCGGTGGCAGCTTTATCGTTATAAACTGGCTGTTTCCAGTGTTTTTGCTCTGCTGTAATGGTTTCTTGATCCCAGTATGCACCTTTTACCAACCGGATTGTAATCGGATTACCGCGCTGTTTTGCCCATTCAATCAAGCTTTTGGCATCTTCTTCACTATCCCTCAAATAAGCTTGAATTGTCATGCCGATATCCGTGCGCTGTTGAAATTCCTCTTCCATCAACAGCTTTTTCAAGATATTAAAAGTTAAATCCTTGTAGATATACTGCTCCATGTCAAAGTGGATGGCAACACCCAACTCCTTCGCACGACGCAGCAAACTGCGGATATGGGAAACGACTTTCTCTTCACTACCTTTATCATCTAAAGGGTCAAACTGCGAATAAAATGCCGTTAACTTTACCGAAACCTGTACTTTCGGTAATTCTTCCCCGTCGGCTTCATCAATTAACGCCACATTCTTCCAATTCTTAGAAGCCTCCGCTAATTGCGCCATCAAATCCATATATCTTTGTAAATAAGATTCGGCTTCAACTTCCGTTATCACCGCTTCACCCAATAAATCCACGGTGAAAGCCATCTTTTCTTTACGCAGTCTTTCAATACTTTTCAAAGCTTGCTTGATATTCTCCCCGGCAATATACCGATGCGCTAAAGTTTCTACACTTTTAGAAACTGTTGTCGCGGCAACCTTCCCCGGCACAGAATCCGGATTAGCGAAATTTAACATTCCCTTCAACGCCGCAGGCAATTCTACCGAATCGTCGCCGAGATATTCCTGTAAATGCGCGGCAATTTCCGGGTTACTTCTCAAAGCCGGGAGAGTATCAATAAATCGAAATAGCTGCACCCGCAAACCAGGATTGCTCATTGCCCATGCTAATAACTTATCATCAGGGCGCATTTGGTCGCGCAAAGCCGAAAATAATGAACGATTTTCTTGACTTCCTGCTAATAATTTTTTCGCTATTTCTTGAGTTTTCGTTTCGTAGATATCTTTTTCAACTTGTAATACCACTGATAGCACGCTCCATATAAAATGTTAGGCTTTCGTAATAAAGCCCCTATATTCTATTTTGGCTTTTTAATTTTGCTACCACCACATCCGCAAGTAAAAGTTAAAAAATCGAAATCTACACACTTGTGAGATTTGAGAAACCCGGTTTTTCCGAAAACCGGGTTTGTGACATCTACTTCTCACAACTCATATAGGATTGCTATGTATCTCATCAAAACACAGATATACAAAACAGTATTTTGAATATTTAAATCTTGTTGCCTAATAAATTAATAAAATTTTTCAACTAACAATTAAAAATTATACTTAAACTCCAAACTACAACAATTAATCTTGATATGAAAAAATGATGCAAAAATGTTTAATAACTAAATTTTACTGCGAATAAATTGCAATTTATCTAAGTATATATTCAACATATAAAAGTTTTTAATATAGATATTTGCTGCTATTTTATATTGGCAAATGCAGCCTGGTTTGCTTTCTTTAATTTAGCAGCTTCCACTAAGATGGCAAAGCTGCATAAATAAATTTCGTCATCTATCATGAGTAATATTATCTTAGAACGTTACCGAATAATTGAGTTACTTAGCGGTACTCCAGGAGCCAGAAGTTATTTAGGGGAAGATACGAGTCAATCAAATTTTCATAAATATGTAGTCAAGCAGTTTCTCCCATCCAGTAAAGATTCTACGCTGTTAAAAATATCTCATAATGTCTTAGAAACAGAGGTAAAACCTTTAGAATATTTAGCTAAAAAGGATAATAGAATTCTGCATTTAAACAATTTTTTTATCAAAGATAAAAACTTTTATTTGGTTAGAGAGTATATTCTCGGTCAATCTTTAAAAAAAGAAATAATTACCGGACAAAAATTAAGTCCCGAAAAAGTATTAGAAATATTATTAGAAGTATTGGAAATATTAGTAATTATACATCAACAGGGTATAATTCATCGCAATATAAAACCAGCAAATATTATTCGCAGAAA
The DNA here is from genome assembly GCA_019192545.1 of Rivularia sp. MS3. GTDB lineage: Bacteria > Cyanobacteriota > Cyanobacteriia > Cyanobacteriales > Nostocaceae > Rivularia. The sequence continues at coordinate 46,620 of JAHCMI010000045.1, forward strand.
GTCAGATAACAAGCTAATTTTAACCGATTTTGGTGCGCCGCAAGAAGCTGTGTCTAACGTAGTAGCTTCATCAGAATATACGCCTATAGAACAAAATTATCGAAATCCGCAATTTAATAGCGATATTTATGCTTTAGGTATAATTGCCATTGAAGCATTAACAGGTTTATCGGCAACTGAAATTACCAGCCGTAAAAATCAGAAAAACTCTGATGCCGAAAAAATAGTTTGGCATCCTCGCAGTCATAAAGTAAATCAGAAACTTGCCAAAATTATCGATAAGATGGTGGATTTAAACTATCACAACCGCTATCAATCAGCCAAAGAAGTAATAAACGATTTACAAAAAATTAATCAATCCCAGCCAAATTTAAAATTACAACCATTAAATCCTAAATTATTCTTCTTATTAGCTAGTTTTGTCTTAATTAGTGCAGTCGGTTGGTTTTTCTTCGCATCCAAAGACTTAAATTACGCCAGGAAACTATATTATCAAGGAATCGCCAAATACGAAAAAGCAGACTATCAACAGGCAGTAAAACTGTTTTCTCAAGCCATTAAAATAAATCCTCAATATTCCTCAGCTTACAACTTTCGCTCAGACGCTTATTATCGTTTGGGAAACTACGAAAAATCGCAGCAAGATTCTAGTGCAGCAATTCGTAACAACCCTCAAGATGCCAATGCTTATTACGATAGAGCATTTAGTTTATATTTAATCGAAGAATATAACGGAGCAATCATAGATTACAACCAAGCAATTAAACTTAATCCCCAATATGCCGACGCTTATTATGGCAGAGGATTAGCCCGTCACGAAATCAAAGAAAATCGTAAGGCGATCGCCGATTTAAATCAAGCCATTGCCATCAATCCAGAATTCGCTTTAGCCTACTTTCAAAGAGGAATCGTACATAGAGAAATCGGAGAAAAACTAGCAGCAATCAAAGATTTTGATAAAGCAATAAAAATAAATCCTCAATATACAGAAGCATACTACGAACGCGGTAAAACACGCTACGCATTCAACGAAAAAACCGCCGCGAAGAAAGATTTTACTCAAGTTATAGAATTAGATTCTAAATTTGTTGATGCCTATATTGCCCGTGCAGATGTTCATACCGATTTAGGATATCCCAAACAAGCTTACGAAGATTACGAAAAAGCCATAGAAATGAATCCCGAAGAGCCAAAAGCTTATATTCATCGCGGTAAATATCGCTTTCAAATGAAAGACATTGAAGGAGCAATTGAAAATTACAATTTAGCGATAAAACTCGATTCTACTCAATCAACTGCATATAACAATCGCGGTAACGCTTACTTAGAATTAGGAAAATGGAACAAAGCATTAACAGATTATTCCAAAGCAATTGAACTTAATCCCGAATACGCTCGGGCTTATTACAATCGCGGTTTATTGCGTACAGACTTAGGAAGAGTACCCGGAGCAATTGAAGATTATCAAGCAGCAGCAGATATTTTTCAAAAAAGAGGTGAAGAGAAGAATTATCAAGATGCGATGGCAAGAATTAAGGAATTGACTTGGTAAGTTGTGGATTAGGGATTGGGGATTGGGGATTGGTAATGAAAATTATTTATTTTATTTATTGTAGTAATGTGATTTTTTAATTTCATTTTGGGAATTCTAGAAAAGAAGTCACAATAAGAAAAAGTAGTTTGCCTAAACCAGATTTTGTAGAGTTAAAGGTTTATCAGTTAGCTGAAAAGTTGGCTAATGAAATTTGGAATATTGTTAAAGAATGGAATCATTTTGAAAAAGATACAGTCGGTAAACAAATAGTTCGTTAAGCTGATAGCGTTTGTGCGAATATTGCAGAAGGTAGAGGACGTTTTAATGACCAAGATAATCGCCGCTTTGTTAGAATTGCTAGAGGCTCTTTGTATGAAACTATCTGTTTTTTAAGATTAGCTTATGTGAGAAAACTGCTAACTAAAGAACAATCATTAAAACTTAAACCAATAACCGATGAACTATCACCCAAACTTAATGCCTATCTCAAATCTATAGGTAATAGAAAATAATCCAATCCCCAATCCCCCATGCCCCATGCCCAATCCCCTACTTTTGCCTGATAATATAAATAACGCTTCAAATAACTTTACGATTTATATATACAATGGCGAGAGACTTACGGGGATTTATCAAAATTTTGGAAGAAAAGGGACAATTAAAGCGAATTACCGCTAAAGTTGACCCTGAATTGGAAATTGCAGAAATTTCTAACCGGATGCTGCAAAAAGGTGGCCCAGGCTTGATTTTTGAAAATGTCAAAGGTGCTGATTTTCCGGTAGCGGTGAACTTGATGGGAACCGTAGAAAGGATTTGCTGGGCTATGAATATGGAGCATCCCCAGGAATTGGAAACTCTGGGGAAAAAGTTGGCGATGTTGCAGCAGCCAAAGCCACCGAAGAAAATTTCTCAAGCGGTTGATTTTGGTAAGGTTTTATTTGATGTTGTCAAAGCCAAACCCGGAAGAGATTTTTTCCCTGCTTGTCAACAAGTTGTTATCCAAGGTGACGATTTAGATTTAAATAAATTACCTTTAATTCGCCCTTATGCCGGTGATGCTGGCAAAATTATTACTTTGGGTTTGGTAATTACCAAAGATTGCGAAACCGGCACGCCAAATGTCGGCGTGTATCGCTTGCAGCTACAATCTAAAAATACCATGACCGTACACTGGCTCTCGGTGCGCGGTGGAGCCAGACATTTACGCAAAGCTGCGGAGAATGGCAAGAAACTCGAAGTAGCGATTGCTTTAGGTGTCGATCCGTTAATTATCATGGCAGCAGCAACGCCGATTCCGGTAGATTTATCTGAGTGGCTGTTTGCTGGTTTATACGGTGGTTCGGGTGTTAGTTTAGCTAAGTGCAAAACAGTAGATTTAGAAGTACCAGCAGACTCCGAATTTGTTTTAGAAGGAACAATCACCCCAGGGGAAGTACTGCCAGATGGGCCGTTCGGCGACCATATGGGCTATTACGGCGGCGTTGAAGATTCGCCATTAGTAAGATTTCAATGCATGACGCACCGCAAAGAACCTGTGTATTTAACAACATTTAGCGGTCGTCCACCCAAAGAAGAAGCCATGATGGCGATCGCACTTAACCGCATATACACCCCAATCCTGCGGCAGCAGGTTTCCGAAATCGTTGACTTCTTCCTCCCAATGGAAGCCTTGAGTTATAAAGCAGCGATAATATCTATAGATAAAGCATACCCCGGACAAGCACGAAGGGCAGCTTTAGCATTTTGGAGCGCTCTGCCGCAGTTTACCTACACCAAGTTCGTGATTGTAGTAGATAAAGATATAAATATTCGCGACCCCCGTCAAGTCGTATGGGCAATAAGTTCCAAAGTAGATCCCACCAGAGACGTGTTTATATTACCCAATACACCATTTGACACCTTAGACTTTGCCAGCGAAAAGTTAGGGTTAGGTGGAAGAATGGGAATTGACGCTACTACTAAAATTCCTCCCGAAACCGAACACGAATGGGGTGCGCCATTAGAATCCGATGACGAAGTAGCCGCGATGGTGGAAAGAAGATGGAGCGAATACGGTTTAGACGATTTGAAATTAGGAGAAGTTGACGTTAACTTGTTTGGTTACGATATGAAATAGAACTTGTTAATAATGTAGAGACGTAGCAGTGCTACGTCTCATCAGGATTTTGTTAACAGAATAAACATTTTATCGAAATAATATTTGTTTTTATTTATCATTGTTAGTGAATAAAAGATAATCAAACCGCAGAGAGAGCGGAGAGCGCAGAGGAAAAATATTTTTAAAGAGAGATTAAAAAATGTCTTATCCGTTTCCGGGAATGAATCCTTATTTAGAAAACCCTGCATTTTGGCGTGATATTCATAAGCGTTTGATAGTAGCAATTGCAGATTATCTTTCTCCTCAAGTACGTCCAGTTTTTATAGTAGTTATTCAAGAAAGAGTTTATAAAGATGTAAACTATAATGCAGTTTTTGTAGATAATCGTGATGTTGCAGTAAAAGATTCTCAAATCACAGAAAAATCAGAAAAGGGAAACATTACTGTAGCTGCTTCCGCAGTTGAACCAATAACAGTTACACTTCCTATTCCTGAAACATTTAGGGAAAGTTATTTAGAAATACGAGACATAAATACAAAAGAAGTAATTACTGTAATCGAAGTTCTTTCTCCTGGAAACAAACGCTCCGGTGAAGGACGTAAAGCTTATAATAAAAAACGCTTAGAAGTATTAGGAAGTGCGAGCAATTTAATAGAAATTGACTTGTTGCGAGATGGCAAACCGATGGATATTTTAGACAACCATATTAAAAGCGATTACAGTATTTTAGTTAGTAGTTATTATAAACGTCCAATAGCTGATTTATATCTATTTAATTTAAAACAAAACATTCCCAAATTCCCTTTACCTTTGTATAAAGGAGATAAAGAAATTATCGTTGATTTACAAGAATTAATTAACGGTATTTATGAAAGAGCTAGTTATGATTTAGTTATAGATTATAGTCAAGAAGCCGTACCTCAATTGAGTGAAGAAGATAAGATATGGGTAGATGAACTTTTAAAATCACAAAGTTTGAGATAAATTATGTCTTCTCCATTTCCAGGCATGAACCCGTATTTAGAACATCCCGAACTTTTTCCCGGATTACATCATTGGTTAATTACTGAAATTGCTAGATTCTTATCTCCTCAACTACGTCCTAAATACAGAGTTGCAGTTAAAGTTAGAACATATGAAACTTCAGATGAAGATTCATTACAGGTAGGTATTCCTGATGTAACAGTAAAAAGTCGGCAAACTGCGAATGATTCTACAACAACTAACGTAGCAGTCGCCGAACCAAATGTAGAACCTGTAAAAGTTAGAATTCCTATTCCTCTAACAATCAAAGAAGGTTATTTAGAAGCTCGAGAAGTTGGTACAGAAACATTAATAACTACAATCGAAATTCTTTCACCCAGCAATAAACGTTCTGGAAAAGGAAGACAAAAATATTTAAAGAAACGAGAAACTATTTTGGAAACTCGTACCAATTTAGTAGAAATTGACTTATTACGAAAAGGTCAACCAATGCCGATAGTTGATAATAAAATTCAGAGTCACTATCGAATTTTAGTTTATCGTGGCGACACCCGTCCAATAGCCGATTTATATGCTTTTAACTTACAAAATGTAATTCCTTCTTTCTCTTTACCTTTACGTGATGGTGATAGGGAACCAGTTATTAATTTGCAGGAATTGTTGAATCAAGTTTATGAAATCTATGATTATGATTTGGTAGTTGATTATAATCAAGAAGCTGTACCGAGCTTGAGTGAAGAAGATAAAAGTTGGGTTGATGGGGTTTTGAAAGAAAAGGAATTGAGGTAAATACAAAGTAATTGAAACTACATTTTAATTTTCTAAATAGAAAGCGCTGAGGTTATTTAATCCAGCGCTTTTGTGTTGCTCAAGCCTGTAAAGTACAAAAAATATAATTTTTCTAAAATCTTTATACTAAAGTTAACAAGCATATTTATAACATTAATTAATGGTAAGTATATAGCAATTTTTGAACAAACTCGCTGCAACGTAAATCGATTCTGCTTATATTCGTTAAGATTTTGAATAGCTAAATCTATTGCATTACAAGTGCTAACAAGATATTCATCTTGACAGTTGCTTCTCATTTTAAAGTTTAATGTTTCTCGAATTTGAGTTAATGAATTTATTGCTTGTGTCACGTCGTTAGATAGCATAGTTTTTAGTGTCAGATGTTTACAATAACTAAGATTAGAATTTGATTCTCCTATAGTCACTACCGCAAACTAAGACACCCCAAAAATCCCGAACCCTACCAGCGCGATCGCACTCCTTTCCAAACCCTTAAAGTGAAATTCGGTGCCGGAGCCTTAGAACTTTTACCAGAAATATCTCAAATACAGGATTTGGATCTATTAGAGGCGATTCTAACTGGAATTAAAACCAAGAATACCTTGCAAGAAATACGAGAAACTTATCTATAATTCTCTTTTAACTTTGAGATTAAATATTTTCTGAATTAATTCAATGTATTTATTCCTCTTCTCAACATTCGAGAAGGGGATTTTTAATTGTTGCGATATTTTTCAAAACTTACTCAATATTATCAAATACATCTATAATCTATGCTCCCAAAAAAATGGTTTCACCCTTGATACTTTCCGAATCAAATTTACCCTCTAAGACTGATAAATAAAACACCTTTCCTACCCCATTGGACAGATAACTTTTGTTAATAAATTTCATAAATTTACTTAAAGGAATCTGTGAATGGAGAAAATATCATAATGCCCGAAACTAAAGGATTAGGGGAAGAAGCGCTTAATAAAGCTGCCGAAGTTGGCATGACTAGTCAATTAGATGAAGTTGAAGATTTAGATGTTGATATCGACACCGATCCTGTCAAAGCGGTTCAGGGTGACGTAGAGTCAGTTAAAATCGATGGCGACGGTTTGGTAATGAATAAGGACCTCCGTATGGAAGAATTAGACATGCATATTGAGGATGTCTCTATCAATCCCATGAAGGCAGCTTTTGGGAAAATTGAACTTACTAAACCGACTAAAGGTAGTACGCGAGTTGTGTTACTTGAGGAAGATATCAACCGCGCTTTCTATTCTGAATACGTGCAGCAGCAGTTAATGAGCCAGAAAATTAATATTAATGGGAAATCCACAAGTATTGTCCCTCGGAAAGTAGATTTTCGTTTACCTGGCGGTGGCAAAGTAGAGTTAGATGCCAGTTTAATATTAAAAGAATCAGGCGAAACACATCAAATTGCATTTTCCGCAGTACCAAAAGTTAGCGCTGATGGTAAAACTGTAAATTTGGAAAACGTTGATTATGGCGATAAAGAAGAAACTTCACCTGAATTAACGCAAGCATTAGTAAATCAAACCAGCGAATTACTAAATTTAAGCAACTTTGATTTAGAAGGAATGGATTTAACAGTAAAACGTTTAGATGTAGAAGCAGGAAAATTAATTATGTCAGCTGAAGCTTACGTTGAAGAAATTCCTACAGAGTAATCAGTGAACAGTGAGCAGTGAACAGTGAGCAGTTACCAAATTATACCTTTGACCTATAACCTATAACCTTTGACCTTTAACCATAACCTTCCTATTTAATCATGACAGAAACTCAAAATAGAAGAACATCTCCTTATCCTAATATTCCGAAAGTTTTAGAAACAGATGATAGAGAATTTCGAGATGCTGGTGTTCCCAGTACTGTAGCTGTTCTAGGACATCCAATTCATCCAATTCTTGTACAATTTCCTATTGCTTTTTTAGTTGGTGCTTTTTTATCAGATGGTGTGTTTTGGTTGACTAATGATGTATTTTGGGCAAGAGCTTCTTTCTATTTAATTGCCGGTGGTTTTCTCGCTGGTATTGCAGCTGCTATAACTGGAATGCTTGATTTTTACGGAATCGAAAGAACTCGCATACGTACTGCTGGTTGGGCGCATATGGTGCTTAATATTTCGGCTTTATTATTAACTGTAATCAACTTGATACTGCGGTGGGGTTCACCAGCAGCACCTGTATTACCTTGGGGTTTAGCAATTTCGACTGTTGTCGCAACTCTTCTCGGTGTTTCCGGTTGGTATGGTGGAGAATTAGTTTACCGTCATAAAATTTCTGTAATTGGTAACGGTAATCCAGGAGAACTTTAATTCAGTTAACAGCGAACAGCGAACAGCGAACAGTTATCAATAGTTCTTAATTAAATGTGTGCTAGGTAATCTAGCGCACTTTTTTATTAATTTTATATCAATTACATTGCTCAACAATAATATGTAAATCTAGAACCCAATGTCCAATCCCCAATGCCCAATTACCTATTACCACTTTCATAATTTATGCAAAAAATAGTCAAAGTAAAACCTAATTCTAAAAAACAGGAAATTATCGAAGAAGATGACGGTAGCCTTACTATACGTTTGAAATCGCCGCCTGTAGATGGCAAGGCTAACGAAGAGTTAATTAAAGTGTTGTCAAAAAAATATAACGTACCAAAATCTTATATTCGTATTAAATCGGGTGCTTCTTCCCGTCAAAAGCTGATTGAGATTGATACCGATTGATGAAAGTTACGGAAGCCAAACACCTTTCTGTGCTTTTGCTTGCGTAAGATTGTTAGCAACGAACGATTAATAACGTTAAAATTGCAACCAAAAGCAAGCAGGAAATATAAGTTGTGCGTTTGATTTCCGCTCTACTGCTATTTGGTCAAATATGGTTGCGTTTGTTGCAAGGGAAAACTTGCTACCGCAATATTTTAGAACATATGGTGAAAGTTGGACCCGGTTCGATTTCTCCAGTGCTATTGGTAAGTTTTTTTGCTGGTATGATTTTTACGATTCAAACTGCAAGAGAATTAGTCCAATTTGGTGCTGTTAATGCTGTTGGTGGTGCTTTTGCTTTGGCTTTCTGCCGAGAATTAGCCCCAATTTTAACGGCTAGTATAATTGCTGGACAAGTAGGTTCTGCTTTTGCTGCGGAAATCGGTGCGATGATAGTTACCGAACAAGTTGATGCGCTATACATGTTGAGAACTAATCCTATCGATTATTTAGTTCTTCCTAGAGTTGTGGCTTGTTGTTTATTATTACCAATATTAACTATTTTTTCTTTAGTTATCGGAATTATTGGTGGAATATTTGCAGCAGGAGAGTTTTATCAGGTAGTTCCAGAGATATTTTTAGAATCGGTAAGAGAGTTTCTAGAAACATCAGATTTGTTTATTATCTTGTTCAAAGGTTTTGTTTTTGGCATTTTAGTTGCTTTTATTGGTTGTAGCTATGGTTTAGCAACTTGTGGAGGTGCAAAGGAAGTTGGTGAATCGTCTACTAAAGCTGTTGTCAGCAGTTGGATAAGTATTTTTATTATGGATTTCTTTCTGTCTTTACTGTTCTTTGAAAAGCCGGTATTTTAATTAGCTCATGCTTATTTTATATGTATTACGCTTAATCTGGATTGAAGTTACATCTGTTTTAATCTTGTAAACTTATTAGCCTGGGTAGCAATAATTTTTAAAAGAACGAATTATATTTACTGAAAAAATAAAAGTTTGATTTATTACAATCCTACTCTATATAATCCCGTCTAGAATGAGATAATTACTTACTTTTTCGCCAGCAGTGTATATATCATCGCTTATCTGTTTCAAATATATTTCAAATGAAATAGTGTATTTTTCTAAGCAGCGCTTTAATGGTATTATCTATTTTATAAACATTTTTTTATAATGGGGGGGCTTGGCTGTAATAAAAATTTTGCTTATACTCCCATTATTTAAAAAACCTTATTCAATTTCTTTGATTATCTCATACTTTCATTACCAAAAAATTTTTTCTTCCCATTAAATTAAATTGCAAACCAAAGCATATTTTTTAATTATTTTTTTTCCTTTTTATATAATCACGCTACTAATCAGATATTTTCATTCACCCATCAGCGCAAATGATAAATTAATGTATAGATTATTAGGATTTAAATTAGAAAGCTATGAACTAATCCACTACTGATTCTAACTTTGAATATAAATAATCTATAACTTAAATTATATTTCCAATTGCATATATAGCGCTTAATCGAACCTATGAATTAAGTAAGCAACTGCTAATTTTTTAGGGAAATGATTTTATGCGATCGCCCACTCCGAAACAACGACGGCAAGATTATTTCTGTGATTTGTAACAAGGTTATTTAGTTGCTTATATTGCCGTTAATTGATTTGAAGTAAGCGGAGTAAATATATTTTCAGGAGTATTGTTAAAGATATCTGTGCTGTTATTAATAAAATTACCTGTAACTGTATTGAAGACTCCGCCGCCATTCCCAGAGCCGTTCATATCAAAATCGGCTTTATTCAAACTAATAGTACTTTTAGTCGCCTCGAAGATACCACGACCAAATCTGCCGTCGTTAAAAATGCCACCACCATCATCATTAGCAGTATTGCCTGTAATGTCACTGTTTTTTAGTTCAAAAGTGCCAAAATTAAAGATACCACCGCCTGAAGTATCAGTGCTATTTCCAGTGATATCGCTATTTATTACATCACTAAAGCTATTGCCTCCATTAAAGATACCACCAGCACCGCCACCAGCAGTATTATCATTAATATTACTGTTCCTCACAATTAGTATATTATCGTTAGCGATACCACCACCTGAAGTATTGGTTTTGTTGCCAGTGATATCACTATTTATTACCTCAAGGGTTCCAAAATTAAAGATACCGCCGCCGTCATCACTAATAGTCGTATTATCAGAAACATTACTATTTATTATCTTTAAGGTACCTCCGTTATAAATACCGCCACCATTATCGATAGGATTATTGTTAGAGACACTACTTTTTACTACTATGACACTACCTTTACTTGTATTGCTGATACCTCCGCCATCAAAGGCAGTGTTTTGAGTAATGTCACTTTTCACCACCCGAAGAATACCGTCGTTGTTATAGATACCTCCGCCTACTCCGCCAAAACCACTAGCAGAATCAGCAGTGTTATCTGTAATAGTACTATCTCTAATTACTAATTCTTCTGTATTTTGAATACCTCCCCCATTACTACTACTTGCTAAGCCATCAGTTATTTTTAAACCAGTAAAGCGCACTTCTATCAATTCATCTGTACCATCATCAATATTGAAGACACGAGAATTACCACCGCCGCTGATTGTTAATTTGTCACTACCAAGTCCTCTAATTCTGAGATCGTCAGTAATTAGCAATTCGCCACTCGTAAGAGTTATAGTTTGATTTTTGAGTCCTTTATCAAACAAAATCAGATCGCGACCTTTTTTAGCGTTAGCATCTAGAATTGCTTGTCTGAGGGAACCAGCACCACTATCATCCGTATTAAGAACCTTAAAGATAGCCACAATTTTCTTTCTCTACAATTAATTTCCATATTCTTTATTACCACATCATGGTTTTATCAAGCAGATTTGATGTAAAGCTTAATTTTTGGAAACTTTTAGTATTATTTGGACGACTTACAACTTCTCAAATCCAAAGATAAATAGCAGGAAATATCTTCTATCAATATGATTACATGTTGATAAAAAAGTAAAAATAGCCGCAACTAGAACATTTTCCTTGGAGGGTGCTTGTACACTGAGTGCCAACTGAACTTAATAATAAGGCAATCAGTGTACTGCACCACCCGAGCATTATGACAATTGCGGTTATTCCTGAAAAGTTAGGAATTATCGGTAGCAAGTAGCAAATAATAATTCAAGAGTGATGACAGAGTAATGCGGTGATGTATCTTACAATCCCCTCATCTGTTCTACCCTTCTCCAATACCAATAAACCTCGGTTGAGCTTTAATTCTTTCGATCCAAGCCCCGATAGCTTTGAATTTACTTAAATCAAATCCTCCTTCATCCGCAACGTGGGTATAAGCAAATAAAGCAATATCGGCAACTGTATAACGCTCTCCAACAAAGAACTTTTTGCCGGTTAAATGATTTTCCATTACTTCAAGCGCTGCATAACCATGTTGATGTTTTTCTTTTAATGCTTCTTTATATTCTTCTGCTTTACCTAAAATAGAAATCCAGTATCTAGATGTTGCTATAAATGGCTCGTGACTATACTGTTCAAAAAACAACCATTGTAATACTTGTGCTTTTGAATAATGGTCGTAAGGAAGAAATTCCGTTCCTTCACTCAGATACATTAATATTGCATTTGATTCTGCTAAGTATTTATCCTCTCCAATTTCTAAAACTGGTATTTTACCGTTAAGATTTTTGCTTAAAAATTCCGAAGTCCTACTTTCTCCTTTCAATATATTTATTTCTATTCTTTCAAACGGCATACCAATTTGCGTCAATAACAAACGTATTTTATAGCCATTACCTGAAGGTAAAAAATCATACAACCGCAGCGTTTCCATACTAAAAATATCAATTTCAGAAATGATTATTCAATTTAAATTTAAAGTACAATAAATTTTCCTAAAAACAGAATATTAATTATAAAATTTTCATAATACATACATTTCTTTAAAACTAAATTTTAACTTTTTTGAATTTATACAATGATTTTTTTACTCATCATCTACGTGCAAGGAAAAACATTAATACCAATGTTTATGAATCATATTTAACGCTATCTTTTTAAATACCTATGCTTTTTTAGCTATATATTAAGCTAAAGGTTCTATTTGTTATGAAAATCAATTGTTTTATCTATGTAATTGTTATCTATTTTGCTACAAAAAATAAATTATCATAGGTATTTAAATAGACCTGGAAAGTTAAGAGTCCATAATCCTATGTGCGGAAGATTTACTTTGATAGCAGAACCAGAAAGGTTAAAAGAAATTTTTGAAATTTCAGATATCAGCAACTGTGAGTTTGAAGCACGGTATAATATTGCACCGACTCAAAATGTTGCGACTGTTTTATCCGATTCCGAAAGCGAAAAACGGCAATGTCAATTGCTGCGCTGGGGATTGATTCCTTCATGGTCGAAAGATTCTAAAATCGGACCTAGAATGATTAATGCCAGAGCAGAAACATTAGCCGAAAAACCTTCTTTCCGTTCTGCTTTTAAACGCAGACGGTGTTTGGTACTTGCGGATGGTTTTTACGAATGGAAAAACCTCGCAAATAGAAAGCAGCCGTATTATTTTCAGTTACAAGATAAACAGCCTTTCGCTTTCGCGGGCTTGTGGGAAGAATGGCAATCTCCCGAAAACGAAAAGATAAATTCTTGCACAATAATTACTACCGATGCAAACGAGTTACTACAACCAATTCATCACAGAATGCCAGTAATTCTCCAGCAGCCAGATTATCAGAAGTGGTTAGACCCCCATGTACGAAATACTGAATTATTGCAAGAACTATTGCACCCATTACAATCTGAAAAAATGACATCTTACGCAGTAAGCATAAGAGTTAATAATCCAAATCATAACAGTCTGGAGTGCATTAAGCCAGAAAGAGAGAAAAATTAACAGAAAATGCGAAAAAATTTGGTTAAATTAGCTATTAAATGCTAACCAGTAATCGGCGACCAGTTACCACTATAATTATTGTCAGATATGCCAAGAACTCAGAAGAACGATAATTTTATCGATAAGTCCTTTACGGTAATGGCAGACCTCATACTCAAGCTTCTGCCAGCTAATAAAAAAGCCAAGGAAGCGTTTGTTTATTACCGAGACGGGATGTCAGCCCAAGCAGACGGTGAATATGCCGAAGCTTTGGAAAACTATGAGGAAGCTCTGGAACTCGAAGAAGACGTTAACGATAAAAGCTATATCCTCTACAACATGGGTTTAATTTATGCTAGTAATGGCGACCATGATAAAGCTTTGGAACTCTATCATCAAGCCTTAGAATTCAATCCCCGTTTACCCCAAGCTTTGAATAATATTGCTGTTATTTATCACTTCAAAGGTGAAAAAGCCAAAGAAGCTGGGGATCATGATGGAGGAGAAGCTCTGTTCGATAGGGCTGCTGATTATTGGATTCGAGCTATCCGTATGGCTCCCAACAACTACATTGAAGCTCAAAACTGGCTCAAAACTACAGGGCGATCGCAAATCGACGTATATTTTTAGTTATTAGTTGTTAGTGGTTAGTGGTTAGTTATTAGTAATTAACGTTCCATAACAGCTAATTTCAAAAATTAATTGGTCTTAGATGTAAAAACGAGCAGGATGCTTGTACCACAAGATTTTGAGTTTTTTGTGGTATGGACATTTGGCTCGTTTATTTTATTTATCTAAAATTGCATTACGATTAACTTTTAACAGTTCCTAAGCTTAATTTATAACTAAACAACATGATTGACCGCGAACAAGTACGGAAAGTTGCTCATCTTGCGCGTTTGGAATTGACAGCGGAAGAAGAAGAAAAATTCACTACTCAATTAGGTGATATTTTAGATTATTTCGAGCAATTGAGCGAATTAGACGTTACGGATGTACCACCTACAACCAGAGCTATAGATGTCAGCAATGTGACACGCGAAGACAACCTACAGCCTTATGCTAATAGAGAAGAAATCCTCCAAAGTGCCCCAGAACAAGAAGGTGAATATTTCAAAGTACCGAAAATTATGGGCGGGGAATAACTAACAGGGCATTGGCAATTGGGCATTGGGCATTGGTAATTAGTTAAAATTTCTAAGTATCTATGCCCTATGCTACATGTCCTATTCCCATCGCAAGATAGTGTTATGTAACGAAATATTGCGATTAAATATAATTTAATGGTTATGTAATTCGGAATTTCAATAATTATGACGACTTCAAATAGTAAATTCAAAGTTAATAAATCTGAGGAAGAGTGGAAGCAAGAATTGACTCCGGAGCAGTTTCAAGTACTGCGTAAACACGGTACCGAACGCGCTGGTACGAGTCCCTTGGATAAGAATTATGATGAAGGGACTTATGTATGTGCTGCTTGCGGTCAACCTCTTTTCACCTCGGAAACTAAGTTTAATAGCGGTACTGGCTGGCCTAGTTTTTACGCACCTATAGATGGTGCAATTGAGACATCGGTTGATAAAAAGTTATTTATGACTAGAACTGAAGTTCATTGCAGTAACTGCGGCGGGCATTTAGGTCATGTATTTGGTGATGGCCCTAAGCCTACCGGACAGCGTTACTGTATGAATGGTGTTTCCCTTGAGTTTAAGCCCGAAGATGATTAATTTTTCTAAATTCGGTTTTGTCTGAATTCAAAGTTTTACCTCATTCCTTCCCTTCTTTATCAAGGTTACTGTGTATACACAAGCTATTGTGAAACAAAATCTTAGGGTGTGTTACGGCCGAGCCTAATGCACTATGCACAGTAAAGTGGTGCGTTAAAACTCTAGGTTTATAACGCACCCTACTAAGTATTAACAAACGGTTTATAAACTTAAGTTGTCACTAATGAGCTAATGGCGGTGGAGTTTTTATTTTTCTTACCTTGCAGCTACGTGTGAAGAAACATTAGCATTATTAGCAGTGCGATCGCCGTTTGAGCGCGGCCCGGAGCCTATAGGATTAATGTCTCCGACAAAGTTTAATAAATCGCTCATGGTAAAGGTTCCAGGATTCTTAGCTGGTAGTGTTGGTTGCCAATTTGGATTGCAGGCAAGGAAAGAACTGCTATCAGCTTTGAGAAGTCCGACAAATACTTCAGCTAAGATACGACTTCCTACTTGTCCCAAACGATTTCCCTGTTGTTGGATTTGGGCTTCCTTGAGGATGTAGTACCACAGCGGAGATTCGATATGAAAGTTGTGTTTTTCAGCAACTAATCCGTCTGTTCCGGTACAGATTTCAGCTTTACTCAAAGGCTTAAATCTCATAAAGCGAGCTACACTTTGTCCGGAAGGCAAGCCGAGACTGCGACTTCTAAGTAAGTTTCTCACAGCTAGAGAACGAGGTTCTGGAATATTAGGTATCATTTTCAGAGGCTCAACCAGGAATGGATCGAGTTTGCGGCTAAAGTTAACTGGAACATTGTCATCTATCTCGAAGAACCTTCTCCAGTCGATAATCCAGTCGCTAGGAATGGGAACGGAGTTTCCTGATTCAGCAGTAAATTGAAACAGTAGCTGTAAAGATGCGGGCGTAACACCACCAGGACGAGGAGTAAATACGCGGTTAAAGTCATAATTAGCACGTATCATACTATGACCGAGACGGTAAGCTGCTACAGAAAACTCTACGGGAATAAATGGTTCTTCTCTAAATCTGAAAAATTTTCTACCCTTGTGTAATGCAATCTCTAGCTGCGATACATCAATAATTCTAGTGAGAAAATCATTTAAAACAATCCATTGATAATGCCAGATAACCAATTCTCTTGCCTGCTCAAAAACAGACTTATCGGTAGAACTTAAAGGCTGGATACTACCATCTTTAATACCCTTAACTACTTTGTTATGAAACTTAAGAAAAGCTAAGTGTGTCTGAGCAACAATCAAGTTTTCATCGTTGCGGGGGTCGCCAATAATAGCTAATTTACTAGAAGCACGAGGCAGGTCATTAGGTAATTCTGTGGGAATAGAAGCATCTCCGCCTCCCGGTTGACTATTTGTCTTGCCGATTAAAAATAAATCGTTCTCACGAACTTGATATAGATATCTCTGAGTTTTTGGACCACCACCATAAACGCTATCTAAATCTAATCTTGGAGTCCGAAAATTTCTGACTGCTAGGGGATCGACTAAAACTTCCTGTAAAGCAGTGGTATCAAAAGTAATATCGTGGTCGATAAATTGACCTAAATAAGTATAACCTGCGGGTACATGCTTGTTATCACCCTCAACTGAATCGGAATCTACGTCATTCATTGCTTCACCCAATTCGGTCAAACTTCCTATTGAGGGTGTAAAAGCACGCAATCTCGGAAACATTCTTCCGAATTTACCAGTTGGTGCAAATTCACCTAAAGGTTGATTTTCACCAGTACGATAACTAAATCCATGAAGTCTAGACATATCAAATCCTTTAATTGGTTTAATGTAATATTTAACAACTATTCAAACAACACGAGATTCGTGTATATTCCGAGTATGTTACAAAAAACTTCATTATGCAGTACCCGCAAGGGTGAAGTTTGATATGTATCAAAGTTATTTGATTTTTTGCACGCAAACCTATAGGAAAATTAAAAGCTGGTTGTTCCTCTGCATTACCAAGAAAGGCAGTCGGCAGTCGGCAGTGGGCAGTAGAAAATTCAGTTTCCGGCTGCCCACGCGGGTTTAAAGCCCCTGAATTTATTTATGGAAAATTTTCAATATTTTTTCGGTTCGGCTTAGTACGAGAAAAATACGTCTCTGCTTTGAAACCCCTTAATTTATTCATGGGGTTACGACTGCCGACTGCCCACAAACCAGCGGCCCTTCATTCTGCGTTTAAGCTTAAAATAAATAGAAATGGCTGCAAATAGCCAGTACTTACGTCATTGTCACAACATTCGGGTGGTGCGTGACACTACAACCCTGATTAATACGTTAAAAATTTAATTAAGTGTCACAGCACCCTACAGCTGCAATGTGCCGGTTGCGTAAGTCCTACTAGCATATTATTATCTGTTTCTAATCATTTTTTCAGGCAAAACTTATAACTAAAACTTAAACTTGTGATTAGATTAACTATTAAGAAAGCAACATTATTATGAAGAGAAGATATTTTTTAGAAGCTGGGGGAGTAATATTAGGTGGTGGATGGTTATCGCAATATCTAATAGATAAATCAAAAGTTATAGCAACTGCTTCGAGTAAGTTTGAAATTACTAAAACTGAAGAAGAATGGCGCAAAATTTTGACACCTCCCGAGTTTTACGTGCTGCGGCAACATGGAACCGAACGCCCTCGCAGCAGTTCCCTCGATAAACAATATGCAAAGGGTACTTATATATGTGCTGGCTGTAATTTACCGCTTTTCAAATCGGAAACTAAATTCAACAGCGGTACGGGATGGCCTTCTTTTTATGCCCCGATTCCAGGAGCAATTGCGACATCGGCGGATAATTCATTTTTGATGCGACGTACTGAAGTTCACTGTAGTCGCTGCGGCGGACATTTAGGTCATGTATTCAATGATGGCCCAAAGCCTACTGGTAAACGCTACTGTATGAATGGGGTGGCGTTGAAGTTTGTTGAAGCTTGAATCTTGCACTGTTCTCCTCAAGCCTAAAGAAACCCGGTTTCTTTCTTGGTTGACAACGACATTATAATGCTTTTACGACAAGAAACCGGGTTTCTAACACTGGTGAAATATGTCAGTTAAATTTAATGCAGGGTAGTACGACATCAAAGCTTACTTTATATCTGGGTTTGATTTTTGTTGCAAACTATCATTAGGAAAATTCAAAATTGGATTTGTTTCTTCTAATTCTTCGATAATTTGACTATTAATTATGTTGTTTTTGAGAATACCTTCACGCCGATAAAGTTCTGGATTAAGTAAAATTTTTGTTTCTCTTTGTATATTGCGTTGTCCTTCTTCAAAGAATCTCTCAGATGCTGTTGGTGAATATAAACCATTTAATACAGATTGGTCTGGTAATGGTACGGTACTTTCTGCTAAAGCTGTATCCATTGCACCGATAATTACTGTTGCGAATGTGCCATATATACAAACTAAAGAAGCAAAGTGCAGAGTATTTGTTTTCATTTTGCACCTACCTCAAAAGGGATTATTAATTATCTCTATTATATAGCGCTATACAAATGTTAGAGGTCAAAGGTTAAAGGTCAAAGGTTTAATATTACAATATTAAATTACAGAAAACTACCAAACTTCAGCCATATCTAAAATAAATCCCGGTAATACATCTTCACCCGATAAAGAAGCCGGATTATCTAATATTTCGACATCAAAACCTTGTTTGTAAACTTCTACTTTACGATTTTTACGGTCAATTAACCAGCCTAATTTTGCACCATTTGCAATATATTCCTGCATCTTATCTCGCAAAGTTTTCATATTATCCGAAGCAGAGCGCAACTCAACAACAAAATCGGGACATATAGGAGCAAAACCCTGTTTTTCTTCTGCACTTAGTGCTTCCCAACGTTCTAATTTTATCCAAGAAGCATCCGGAGAGCGATCGGCACCATTAGGTAAATGAAATCCTGTAGATGAATTAAAAGCGATTCCTAATTTGCTTTGACGATTCCAAAGCCATAGCTGCGCTTCAATACCTAAATTGCGGTTTCCGGTTTCGCTTCCCGTAGGAGCCATAATTATTAATTCTCCGGTAGCGGTTCTTTCTAATTTTATATCGCGATTAGCACTTGCAAGTTCTTTAAATTGTTCGTGAGTAACTTTGAAGGCTTCGGGGATAATTACGGTAAGGTTGAGCATGGATTGAAACTGAAATTAGCAGTTATTTATATGATCTCATAGGTTAGAGATTAAAGGTCAAAGGTTAAAGGTTAAAGGTTAAAGGTTAACTGTTCACTGTTAACTGTTCACTGTTAACTGTTCTAAGCAATCAACAACCTTGCTCTATCAGCTTGCTCTTGTACGGTTTCTTTCAACCATTCACTAATAGATTTACCTAGTTTAATTGCAATTGTGGGGTCTTTTGTTAATGTTTCGTGGATTTTATTCTGTAATTCTGGCTTTTTCTGACGGGCTAAATCGTTGATTCTACTATCAGAAACAAATTTACGCACCCAGCCGGGAATATCCGTTTCTTTAACTAATGATTCACCTGCAAAATAAACCACAATCCCGATAATTGGAGCAATGATTCCGGCAAAAATTATTACATGAAATAAACCGGCGAGAACAACACCAACTATAATCGCAACAAGGTGTCCGACAAATACTGAAAGTCCGCTTAAATCGTCAAATGAAATAGATGTAGGAACCTTTCCAGTATGGTCTCCAAGGTCAATTGTTTTACTACCGAAAGTACCTAAAGGTAAACCATATTTGCTACAAATAGAGTCCGTTTTTTCTCTAACTTCATCTTGCACGTTTCCCAACCAAGCTAACAAGCATTTGGTAACTTTACTATTACCATCGTTCCCAGTTAACCAAGTTTTGGCTTTATTTTCAATTTCTAATTCTAAGGCTTTTAACGTAATAATTTCTCGATTTCGCCAAGATTTAACGCAAGGTTTCACTACTTCTTCTACCAAACCGTCGGCTAATTCTTCTGATAATTTATCTAAGAATGCGGGAACATGATTTCCAACAATACCCGTTAATTCGTTATCTAAAAACTTACTAATTTCATCCATAAAGCCGGATGTACGAATATACACTCTTCCCCAACGAGCTAATCCTCTAGCAATACATAATTCGGGTTCGCCGTCGCGTTTGCAAGGTAAATTAGGAAAGGTATCTTGGCTCATTTCCATTACAAAACCCATTTTAGAAGCGCTGCCGGTAAGTAAAATGGCGCTGGGTATGATAGATTGTTCGTCTAATTTGCGTTTGACTACTTTTAACTGGCTGCCGAAGTCATCTCGCCAGCTTTTGTTATCTAATTGCTGTAGAGGTTGGTTGAGAATTGCGTTAATAATTTTTCCGTTGACTAAAGGTGAAAATTTAAACTTACGCTGGATATCTTCGCTACCAACGTTAACTAAATCATCTTGATAGGTATCTTGATAATTAAAATATTCTTCCTTGGCTTTACGACAGCGCAACTCGCAACGATTTCTATAAATAGGACTTTGCTGAAGAATTTTTTCTAATTTATCAATTTCTTCTAATGTCCAAATTTCTTCTTCATTGAGATATTTTCCTAATTTAATAATATCTTCGCGCTTCTCTCTATATTGGCGATGTAATTCTAAAGTTTTTTTGAGAATTTCTTTTTCTATTAAAGATGCACCTAAATCGTGCCCAAAATCTATGGGAGTATCTGCCATACCCTTAACTAAAGTATAATCAGTTGTGGAAGAACCGATATCAATTACTAATACAGATTTTTCTAATTCCTGAATTGTAAAAATACCGCTTTCTTTGGCGTGCATTAAAGCAGCACGGGATTCTTTGACAACTGTGGCATTCGGTACGGTTTCGGAAAGTATTTGTTTATAGCTTTGAATTTCTTCTATCCACCATCCCGAGGGGCAACCCACGAAGAAATAATTTGTATCTTCGGTTTGAATTTGATTTGTATCGATTAAATGCTGATAAATAGCATTGACAAATTGTTCGATAGTCTTTTGATAAGATAAATCTTGAAATTTTCTCGTTTTAAAAGCAATTTCTAAAATAGATGCATCCGATAGCTGACAAGCCATTTCACCGATGATAATTCCCCGCTGGGGATGATGCGCGATCGCAGTAATTTGGCTTTTACGATTGTTGATTAACAAGCTTTGAGGTGAGGTTTCTTGATTATCGGCACGTACCCAAGTTAAAGCAGTTTCACCATGCCCTAAATCAAACCCGATTATTTTAGTATTATGGTAATCTTGCATTTGTTTTAATTATCTCCTCAATCTTGTTTCTATTAATTAGATATAGATGCAGCAGGTTCGATAACGCTTCCAGGTAACAGCACTCTTTCATCTTTTACGAAAGCATGTTTTAAAGTTACGTAATCGGTAATATTGGGGTCAATACTTGGTTCAAAATAGAACATATCCCAAGCTTTATTTGCTTCTAAAGAAGGTTGATATACCCTGGCTTCAATACCATAGTTTCTTAAAACAGTTATCGCTTGTTCGATGCGTCTGCGTACTGTAATCGGTAATTTTGTGTCTTGATCAAGGGCATCTGCCATCAATTCTTGAAGATATTCTAATAAATCTAAATTGTTCTCTAAATCGGGTTGATTTGATTTTTCTTCTTTTGCACCGTAAGTTAAAACTGTTTGGTCTATCGATTGCAAGTTCTGGTATAAATAATTAAGTAATTTATCAATATCTATAGAAATTTTAGGTTGAGTTTGAATCACTGCATCGGCAGACTCGGAGCTAATATCTGGTAATTGCTTTTGTTTGATAACTTGACTAAAAACGCCTCCGGAAACTAAACCAATTGCTGCTCCCACCAAACCCCAAGTAATACCTCCTTCTAAAGTTCCCGCTAAACCTGCCGCTAATAAACTACTAACGACAACTCGACTTTTTTGTATTGGCTTAAATAATATCTGTTTATAATAATTGGGCGATGTCCAATTTTGAATATTTCTTTGAGTTTGAATAGCTGTATTAAGAGGGGATAAAATATTTTTATTCAACTCTGCACTAACTTCGGAAATATCAAAAGACTTTTGTGCAACATCTACGTTTAAATTTTGCAATTCAACCGAAGCTAATATTTGAAGATTTTCTTTGATTCCTTCGAGTAAATTTCTAGCCAAACGTGCTTGTGGAGGAGTCAATTCTTTGATATATTCACCATTAAGGTCGGCAAGTTGGTTTATCTCACTTCTAACTATTTCGACTACTTCCTCAACTGTATTTACAGCTTCTAAACGAGACTTGAGTTTTTCCTTGATTTTTTGATAATGAGATGCAAGGCTTTTCATAATTAGATATGCATAACTTTTTAAACCCGATTATAAAGCAAGTAAGCTAAACCAGTATAGAATTCATCACTTTCTTAATTTATTCCTAAATAAGCCTGTTTTACATCATCCTATAGTCTATTTAGTACCAACTATTCCCTACCCTATAAGGCAGATTAATTATTTGAACCGAGCTAAATACCTATACTTTTACCCGCTATATCAGTAGAAGTAAAGTTTTATTAAATACAGTTTACAGGATATTTAAAATAAATATTATTATTATTTGTCTAGATAATTTTTATAATTCAAAGCCAAGTGAGGAGCAGAAAATTTTTTAGATAGAAGCTCAAGTCTTTTGTCACTTAAATTCTGCACCATTTTCATCAACCTGGTTTCTATTTGATTTTACAACCACATGCGAAATGTTTTTACGACAAAAAACCGGGTTCGTTTGAGCTTCTTGAGAGTGTTACAAGATATTATTTGTTAACCTTTTATTCCTTTGCATTTAAGAATCATAATTCATACAAAGAAAGTTAAAATCTTCAATCAAACTAGCTAAAAAACCAATCTTATCAACCTGTAAAGCAACCCACGTATTAGAATTAGCTTTAGCTATTAATCTTTCATCAAAAAGAGTTTTTCCAGAAGTATGATTTCCCTGAGTTTCGATATCTACTTTTGTACGACGAAACATTAGCGTTTCAGGGTAAAAAAGATAAGCAACAGCAGCACCATCATGAACGAGAAAACCTTTGCTTCCTTTGGTTTGACGATAGCGTAAGTTTGCTGCTGTCATAAAATTGCATAAGTCAGATATAAATTGAGTTAAATTATTTTGATAACTACTTAAAATTTCTTCCGCCATCGCTGGAGTAAAAAGCAACTGTTCGGTAATATCTAAAGGTAAAACAACAATATTATTGCAGCTAGCAAAGACTTTTTCAGCGGCTTGTGGATTATAGTAAATATTAAATTCTGCGTGAGGAGTCACGTTTCCTGGAACTTTGAAAGCACCTCCCATAATAACAATTTCTTTGGCTTTCTTTAAAATACCTGGACTTTTAGTTTCAGCAGCAGCCAAGTTAGTTAAAGGTGCAACTGCGACAATAGTAATTTCCCCTGGATAAGCGTTAAGTTTATCTATAATTAGTTCATCGGCATAAACGGCATTATCAAAATTATGTTTTGCTGTGGGTAAATTATGAGAAATGTTGCCCATACCATCCATACCGTGGATATAAGCAGCATCGGCTACTTTAGGCTGTTTTAAAGTTACTCCCCGACAGATTTCTACTTGTTCAAAACCGGCTAAACTTAAAACTTTACTAGCATTGTTAAAAGTCAACTTAGAATTGATGTTTCCTTCGGCAGTAGTGACTGCGATTAATTCAGCCTTACCTTGTTTTTGTAAACTCAACAGCCATAATAAAGCGAATATATCATCACCGCCGGGATCTGTATCGAAAATTATTTTAGTCATATGTTCCTAGTTGTGCTTTAGCGCTTGATTATATATGAATTAGATTTTCGATTGTAGGGCGTGTTGTTCCCGAATACAACTGAAAATTAATTATATTTAGCGGTTTTAAGCCAATCGTTTTCGGGGAAACCTAGGTTGATTAATGGCAAAATAAGACAGATAACTATGCCTTTTTCTTCTCGTTATGAAGATAACTAATTTCTTGTAGGGTGTGTTAGATGCACGACAATCTATCAGCTAAGACAAAAAGTTTAGTACATCATCTAACGCACCATAACGGTGAGGGGATAAAAGTATGAATCAAAATCATCTAAAAGATGTCATTGAAACCTACATTTTATAGCCTCTCACACACCCGATTATCTTAGTGAAGTATTTTACCTGCTCTTATTTCATAGCTGTTCGATCAATATCTGACTGTTTAAGATAAAATACTCTTCAATAGGTATTTACTGAAGTGTTTCTGCATGGTCAAGTATTAATATAGGAATCCGATTTGAATATTGAAAAAATTACGTATTTGTAGGGGAGGCAAAAAACGGTGTAGATTTTCTTCCCGCTTTATTAAGGCAAAATGGAGTGTAGATGTTCTTCCTCCATTATTGCCGTGCCGTTGCGTTACGACGCTAGTCTAACGCACCAAAATCCTTATATAGTGGTGCGTTGCGCGCAGCAAGCAACACAACGGCAGTATTGGGGGAGGAGAATCCACACCCCAATCTGCCTCCCCTACGTATTTTTCAGAAATCAATTAGGATTCCTATAGTTAATTAATTCATCAAAATATAATTTTTTGTATTATAAATTATGACTGGTGTGGAATTTACAAAACTAATAGCACCACTGGCTGGTGTTGTTGCAAAGCCACTATCGGATAAAATTCAAAGCAAACTTAACCCTAGCGAGCTAGAAAAGGCATTGAATGTTGCAATAAAATCAAGCAATCAACTTGGAGAAGATTTATTTAGTCGTTGCGAACCAGATTCAATTCCTGGTTTCTTGAACAAATTTTTTAAAGATGTTGTTATTGATGAGTTTCAAAAGTTCGTTAATGACTTGGGTACTCCCCAGGTAGATTATTTAGTTGCAGCTTTTAAAGGTTTGGCTGAGGAAGATGCCAAGATAAATAAATTTGACGAAAGCTTAATTACAAAGTGGATGGAGAAGTTTGTCAACACTTTTCTATCAGAAACCAATATATATTTAAAAATTAAACTTGCAAAATATAATTATTTAAATAAATTAGCTACCCGGTTGAGTAAACATCATTTTGTAGGAATGCGAGTAGCTGTCAACGAAGATAATACTTCTGAAAGGTTAGAAAATATTTTTGTGATGCCAGATGTGGCAGAGGAAGTATCTAAGAGTAAATTAAGTAAAAAACAAGAATTAGATTTCTATTTGTCATCAGATATTAGTAGAGAGCAAGCAAAATTATTCAAAGCACAGCAAGAAAGAGCATTATTATTAGAGGAACTATCAGAAAAACGCAATCCATTTCCAGCACAAGATTTACTAGACAAAAGTAAAATTAAAGGTAAAAAGATAGTTTTACTGGGTGCCCCCGGTTCTGGTAAAACTACTTTGATGAATTATTTAGCTTTAAAAATAGCTCAAATAAAGTTAGAAGATTTAGGATTAAACGAGAATAATATTAATCCAAATTCAATTCCTATATTTATTCGGATTCGGGAATTAGCACAACAAGATAAAGTTGATATTTTAGAATTTGTTGAAGAATTCGCGGCAAAAAATTTACAAATAACTGATTTACCCAACGGTTGCTTTAAGCATTGGTTAGAACAAGGAGAAGTTGTAATATTCTTAGACGGTTTGGATGAAGTTGCTCAAGAAAATCAACAAGTTAAAATTGTCCAACATATAGAAAGCTTTCTTCAAGAATTTCCTCGCAATCAAGTAATTATTACTTCCCGTCCCGCTGGTTACGAACGCGGATATTTTCGAGTAGATGGCTTTCCTCACTATGAAATTCAAGCTTTTGATGACCGAAAAATTAAAGCTTTTATCAGTAAATGGTACAAAAATCGCTGCGAAGATGAAATAGAAGCCTCACGTCAGACAAAGTATCTAGAAACAGCAATACAAAAGCAAGACAGAATTAAAGCACTAGCAAGAAATCCGCTGTTACTAACAATTATTGCTTTAATTAATCGCGTAGGTGCAGAGTTACCAAAAGAGCGCTATAGACTTTATGAAAGTGCTGTTGAAACTTTATTAACTGCCTGGGATGCTGGTAAAGAATTGAATTATAATTTACCGCTAGAATATCTTAAGCCTCGTGATTTTCAACCTCTAATGCGGCAAATTGCTTACTGGATTCACAGTAAAGGTAATACCAAGGATAGAGAAGGGGGAACTTTAATTAATAAAGATGATTTAATTCAACAGCTTAGTCAATGTATCATTAGACGTTACAAACGTAAAAATATTGAATTATATGAAGCACAAGAAGAAGCAAAATCTTTTTTAGAGTATATTCAAGAACGCTCCGGTCTTTTAGATATACAAGGTAGAAATTGTTATGCATTTGTTCACAAGACTTTTCAAGAGTATTTAGCGGCAGAAGATATCGATTATCGTCATCAAAATGATGATAGTTTTCAAGTTGTTTTAGAAAACATTCGTAACCATCTTCATGACCCCCACTGGCGGGAAGTTTTACTTCTATTAGTAGCAAAGCAGAAATCAAATAAAGCTGCAAAAGCTATTAGTTTAATTTTAAATAGTAATAGTCCTTATGAAAAGTGGTTGCATCGCGATCTTTTCTTTGCTGCTGATTGTCTTGCAGAAGATCCAAATGATTTACAACTTGCCGATGATGACCCTTCACAGGAAATTTTAGAACAATTGGTGGAGTTAGAAATTAGCGATTCCCCAGAAGTAATTTCTCAAATTCATCAACGAGTTTTTCAAATTATTTGCAGTCTTAATGAAACGGAATTCGCTGACGATGTTTTACGACTTTTGAAAAAGCATGAGGAGAGTATAGATAAAGTCAGATTTCAACAATATCGCGCTGTATTGGGAGAAGAACAAGAAGCCATTGAACAATTACTAGTACTGCTTAAAGACACCGATTATCTTGTACCTAAAAACGCTGCTCAAGCGTTGGTTTATTTAGGAAATTTATCCGATAAAGTTGCTGAGCAATTACTACCACTGCTTAAAGACACTGATGAAAATGTGCGTGAAAATGCTGCATTTGTACTGCGTAATTTAGAAAACGTTTCGGATAAAGTTGTTGAACAATTACTACTACTGCTTAAAGACACCAATGAAAATGTGCGTGAAAGCGCTGCTGATGTGCTGGGTAAATTAGGAAATGCATCCGATAATGTTATTGAACAATTACTACCACTACTTAAAGACACCAATGAAAATGTGCGCCGACGTACTCTGTTGGCGCTGGGTAAAATAGAAAATGCATCGGATAATGTTGTACAACAATTACTAATATTGCTTAAAGACACCGAATTAGATGTGCGTGGAAGTGCTGTTAATGCCCTGGGTAATTTAGGAAATGCATCGGATAATGTTGTACAACAATTACTACCACTGCTTAAAGACACCAAATCAGATGTGCGTAGAAGCGCTGCTAATGCACTGAGTAATTTAGGAAATGCATCGGATAATGTTGTACAACAATTACTACCACTGCTTAAAGACACCAAATCAGATGTGCGTAGAAGCGCTGCTAATGCACTGAGTAATTTAGGAAATGCATCTGATAAAGTTTTTGAACAATTACTACCACTGCTTAAAGATACCGATTCCTTTGTGCGTCTAAGTGCTGC
>JAHCMI010000046.1 GCA_019192545.1 Rivularia sp. MS3
AAGTGCTGCTGATGCACTGGGTGAATTAGGAAATGCATCGGATAATGTTGTACAACAATTACTACCACTGCTTAAAGACACCGAATCAGATGTGCGTAGAAGTGCTGCTGATGCCCTGGGTAAGTTAGGAAATGCTTCTGATAAAGTGATTGAACAATTACTACCACTAGTTAAAGATTCCGATTATTTCGTGCATGAAAGCGCTATTTATGCGCTGGGTAAATTAGAAAAGACATCTGACAAAGTAATTGAACAATTACTACCGTTACTTAAAGACAATGAATGGTATATGCGTAGAAGTGCTATTTCAGCCCTGAATCAATTAGGAAATACATCCGATAAAGTCATTGAACAATTAATACCATTACTTAAAGATCCTAGCAGGAAAGTACGTATCAATGCTCGATTTGCACTGAAGAAATTAGGAAATGCATCCGATAATGTTGTTGTCGCTCTAGAGAAATGGCTGGAGGAAGAACAAGATTCAGAATATAAACAAGATGGAATTAGTGCTTTATGGGATTTAGTAGTAGGAACATCATATAATTAACTTCATTTCCTTACCTGCTCCTATAAGACAAGTATTTTATCTTTTAACAACTTTGAGTTTTTTTATAAGTCAAACGGTGCGTTACGACTCTTTTAATTGATAACCTCGAACAAATGATTCCGATGTCATAACACACCCTACAAAGTCTTTCTTTATTTAACCTTTAACCTTTAACCTTTAACCTTTGACTTCCTAAGAATTCCTCCGATACTCTTCTATCAATGTAGGAATATAATCGTACCCATCTACACCGATAAAAGAAATCATTTTGGGACGATTTTTTCCCAAGGATTGTTTAAAACCTTCTTCTCCCAACTGATTTTGTAAAATTGATAATAACCTTGCTGGCTTATGCCATTCTCGGGAAGCTATTTGATTGAGTATATACATTCCTAACGATGCTGTATAAATTGCTCTTTCAAAATTGGCTAAACTGTAATTGGCTTCTGCTAAATTAGCTAAATTTAAACCTTGTAAATATAAATCGCCGGAAGTTTGTGCTGTCTTAAAACCTTCTTCTAAATTCTTGATAGCTTCTGAAGCTTGCTCGGTAACTATATAAGCTAATCCCAAACTACTTAAACATAAACCTTTACTTTGCAAATCCCCCAATTTTTCGGATAAATTCAAACCTTGCTTGAGATAATTTATTGCCATCTCATAGGTTTCTGCTTCTGCTTCCGATTCTTGAGCCTGCATGACTTCGCTATAACCCAAATTCGCTAAAGCATTGGCTTCGGAAATTTTATCCCCTGCTTGTCTGCTAAATATCAATGCTCGTTGAGAATTATTGATGGCTTCAGTATAATTCTTCAACTCTACATAAGTACGACTCAAGTGATTTAAGTTGGCAATTTCACAAGCTTTATCTTCAGCATTCCTAGCAATTTCTAAAGCTTGTTGATGAAATTTTACCGAGCTTTCATATTGTCCTAATGCTCTTTGAGAATAACCCAAAATTGTTAAAATTCTCGCCTTTTCTTGAGTTCCTTCGACTCTTTGTAAAGGCTCATCTAAATAGGAAAGCGCATCTTTTAAATAATTACCTGAAAAGGAAGCAAAAATACCACCATATAAAGGAAAATACGGTCTTTGTGAAAAATTTCGCAGTATTTGTAACACTATCTGCCATGCCGCACTACCATAAGAAGTATCGGCACCAAAACCGTTTCCTAATTGACTCCAAATAATCGAAAATGTTAAGAAAGTTGATATTGATAAGTTAGAGCCTGCTTTGACATTATAAGCTTGTTGGTCAAACCAATTAACTAATCCTCGCTGCAAATATTGCAAGCTCAAAGTTAATTCAACCCAATCGCTTAAACCAATACTGCGGTGATTTTGAGCAAATTCTATGGGAGATTCCTGCTTAGCTAAAGTACTAAATAAACCTTTGCTAAATTCTCCATCAACTTGTTTTCCCCAAGTTGCCCAGGGACCATTTTCTCCCGGTATTCCACCAAATCCGATTGATGCCCGATTCTGTTCGTACATCCAGCTTATCAAATGCTGTTGTAATTTCCCCCAAGAACTAATTCCCTTAGTAATTCCTTGGGCAAATTCATTTAAATAATCTAACTTAAAAGTCTCGGCATTCTTTTGTAACGATTTTGCCAATTGCTGGAGTTGTTTTTGGTTTAAAGGATGTTTGCGATTTGGATCGGTAACTCGCAAAAATATCGCCAAACGTTCGTTTTCTGGGGCTGTAGTGATTTCTCTCGCAGCAGATAAAATTGATTCTGTTGCTTTATTTTGTTCCTCTACCTGCTTCCATTGCGTTTGAATCGTCTTTAATGCCCTTAAACTACGGGTTGCCTTTGCTTTCTTGAATTCGTCAGTTTGAGCATCCACTTGTTGCTGAGTAGATTCCAAATTTTCGCTCAAAACTAACTCAAATACTTCTCCAGTTCCTACGGTAACGCCTTTGAGCAGCATTTGATACACTTGCCCTTGAGAGCTAATTTTACCCTTTAAGGTAGCTTGGACAATTTCATCGACTAAGGCTAGATATTTATCCCGTAATGACAAAGATTCAGACACTTTAGTAACTATTATAATGAGGAAGGTTTATTAATTCTAATTGTACTGGGCAGCAGGAATAGATAATAAAGAAAAGATTATAAATTTTCTAGTTTCTAGATTACTTGTCTTTAGCTATCTTAATCGTTTACTGGTATAGCTTTAGCAGATGCTATCAATTTAGTACTTTTCTATATGTAATGAGGTGTAGGTGTTAAACTGAATGCAGTGTGTTATTCGCTTTAATTGTAGAGTAACGCATTAAATTGTTAGCTATTGATGCGTTACTACTTATACTAACACATTGATATATTGCTAAATAATTTATAAAAATCAGAAATCCGGTTTTTACTAAAAGCCGGATTTCTCATGATGATTTGTTTGATTTTTTCTCAGGTTTGGGAAAAATTACAGCTAAAAATATTTTCGTCTCAAATCTAAAAGTATATTTAAGAATTATTCGGCGAATATAATTTGCTACTGCACGAGTAAAATTCACCTCCGTAAATTAACGAACTTCCTAAGAAGCTAAGAGGTTTGAGCGGCTCATATTGCTTCTTTTCTTGTAACGTACTTACTCTTAATTAAACTGATAATAAAGAAACCCGATTTTTCACAAAACCGGGTTTATATTAATTGATTAAGCTAATTTAACGGGATGTAAAAACAGAAATTTTTTTCTTTTGAATTTTAACTGCGGATTTCTTCGATTACCTTACCAACAATCTGCAACGCTGTATTTACTTCAGCTTCTGTCACAATTAACGGCGGTACGAAACGAACAACTTGAGTACCTGCTGGAGCAAGCATTAAACCTTCTTTCATGGCAGCTTTGACTATATCAATAGCATTGAATCCAATATCTGCTTGCAGTTCCATGCCGTTGATTAAACCCCAACCGCGTACTTCAGTGATATATTCGGGATATTTTGCGGCAAGATTTCGCAAACCTTGGCGTAATTGTTCGCCTCTTTCCCCTACATTTCCTAAAATGTTCTCTTTTTCTATAGTATTGCAAACGGCGATCGCTGCTGCACAAGCGAAGGGATTGCCGCCAAAAGTACTAGCATGTTCGCCAGAGCGCAATACATCGCAGGAATTTTTTGCCATCATGGCACCGATGGGGATACCGCCACCTAAACCTTTAGCACTGGTAAAAACATCTGGCTCGACTCCAAGCTGTTCGTAACCCCACAGTTTGCCACTGCGTGCCATTCCGACTTGTACTTCGTCGAAGATTAACAATATGCCGGTTTCGTCGCAAATCTGACGCAGCTTTTGAAAATATTCGATATCCCCAGGGCGAACACCTCCTTCTCCTTGTAAAGGTTCCAACATGATAGCCGCTACAGCATAATCACCTTCATCTAAGTCGCTGATTGCTGCTTCTACGGCTTTGATGTCGTTGTAAGCAACGTAACTAAATCCCGGCACTAAAGGGTTAAAGTTTTTCTGATACTTTGGTTGCCCTGTGGCGGTAATTGTAGCTAAAGTTCGTCCGTGGAAACTTGAGTTAGCAGTTAAAATTATTGGTTTATCAATGTTTAAAACGGTATGAGCGTATTTTCTCGCCAACTTAATCGCTGCTTCGTTGGCTTCTGCACCGGAATTACAGAAAAATACTTTGTCGGCACAGGAATTATTAACTATCCAACTTGCTAATTCTCCTTGCTCGGGAATGTAGTAAAAATTTGAAACGTGGTGTATTTTTTGTATTTGCTTGGTTACTGCTTCTATTAATGCGGGATGGGCATGTCCCAAGGTGCAAGTCGCAATTCCGGCAACAAAGTCTAAGTATTCCTTGCCTTCGGTATCCCACAAACGGCATCCAGCGCCTTTTTCTATAGCTACAGGAAAACGTCCGTAAGTGGACATTACAACTTCGTCAAAGTTTTCTTTATTAAAAGGGTTAGATGATAAGTCTGCTTGTGGAACAAGAGTCTCTATGCTCACGGCTTAACTCCTGAATATCAGTATATTTACACAAACTGCATTCTCTAAGGAAAGAAGAATGGCTACCAAAAGTAACTACACCCATTTCACGAACACAGCAAAAACAAATTAATGCAAGAAGTCTATATTGTAGTGTGATTTACTTTTTTTGGAAATACAGTTTTACATTACGTCTGGTAAAACACTGTCATGAGTACTAATACAAATTTTAATTTAACATTTTGTTTAGATAGGGAATAGGGAATAGGGAATAGGGAATAGGGAAAAACAATATCACTGAGTAGCAATTATATAAACAATCGTGCTTGAATACTTATCTCTGTAGGAAGAAAAAATACTTCCAATTACCGCGTTAAAACGGTGTTTCTGCTTGCAAATGTATTTTTTCTGCGGAATAGGGATGCTCAAATGCAATTTCTCTGGCGTGAAGATGCAGCCGATTGGCTTGTGTAAATTCGTTCCCGTAAAGTTTATCTCCGAGAATAGGGAGATTTAAACCTTGTTTATCGGCGGCATGAATTCGTAATTGATGAGTTCTTCCAGTCAAAGGAATAAATTCGATGCGAGTATAATTTGCTTGTTTACTTAAAACTTTGAATTTAGTTATACAAGGTTTGCCGTGTTGATAATTTACTTCTTGGTAAGGACGATTTTCGGGATTTCCCCATAATGGCAGTTCGATGGTACCTTCTTTATTTGACAAATTATTTAATAAATTCCCCCAAAGAATTGCTTCGTAAACTTTTTTCACCAGTCTTTGCTCAAACTGCTTACTCAATAAACTGTGAACTTGTTTATTTTTTGCTAGCAGTAAAATACCAGAAGTATCCATATCCAATCGATGCACTGCCGTAATGTTTTCGCAATTGGGTAATAAATTAATTAGACGGCTGACAACACTATCTTGATTGTCATGGTATCTTCCGGGAACAGATAGTAAACCAGACGGTTTATTCACCGCAATCAAACATTCATCTTGGTAGATAATCGGAATCTCTCCGGGATTGGGAAAATAGTTAAACGAATTTGATTTTAAACCCGACAACAGAAAACCCATCAATGGCTGACAGCGTTCGATACAAGCACCGTAGAATTCTCCAGGTATTTTATCTTGAGTAGATTTTCCCCACCAAAATTCGGCGATCGCTAATGGTTTTAGGTTATTATTTGCAGCATAATGAAGTAATTTTGGGGTACAACAGTCTCCCGTTCCTGTAGGTAAGCCTTGAGGCATTAATTGCTCTAAATTTGCCGAATTGCCCAGAAAATTCATGATTGTATAAGCTGCGTGCATCTGCGATTGCAATTTGCGGGATGTTTCTTTACGCTGCTGCTTTAATTCTCGAATGCGTATATCTGCATTGTGAATTATCTGCTTTATCGGCATTAAAGCTTTATCGCGCTGTCGTTTGAGTAACTTTCGTTCAATCCCATCTTGACGGCTTTCTTGTTTGAGTTTTTCTAATTCTGTATTTAATACCAAGCTTGGGTAAGTTATTGCCGTAATCAAAAAAGTCAAATAATTGCTAATATTTGGAGATAATCCATATTCTAGAAATGAATGCTTCGCTAATCTTTGTTTTTCTAGTAATGACGCTTTATATAAGAAAATTAATTGAATAATTAAAATATGGTGCGATTTTTCTAACTTGAGATTGTTGCAAAGTTGCTGACGTTTTCGATTCCGCTGCTGCTTATTAATTTGATGCTGTTGAGCCATTTCTTGCAAGCGTTGTTCAAAATCAAACTTTATTGTTTCATATTGTTGTCTTTGAGGAAGCTGTTTTAACTGAATAATTTCTTGTTTGACAGCTTCTAATTCTGCCAAAGTACGACTTTCTTCTAAAACTACTTTTTCTCTGCCAGGAATTGCAGGCACCCAACCTTCAATAACGCTACTGCCATTAAGTAACCCAGAAAATGCTTTGAGTATTCTTTTTTCACCGCTTGGTAATTCGACTATTAATATGCCGTACATTTTCCCTTCACGGGAATAGATTTGATTATTCGCGAGTTGTCGCATTAATCCACGAGCAATAAATTCTGCTTCCTGAGTGCGGGGAAGTTGTAATAATTCCCCATCAGCAGAATATCCACGATAGTAATAAGTCGGAGATAGATTATTAATTTTATAATTAGCGTCGATGAAATCTGAAAGCGGGTGAAGGAGTAACATCCTCATATTTTACAGCTTATGGATAATTACTGAGTTAATATAATTGTCTTTTGGTTATTAATTCAACAGTAATAGTTGCTTTCTTAATAGTTTTCGTTTTTAATTCACAGATTACGAATTATATTCGCACTCACATAAATTATAATTCTAATATTTAAATAAAAAACTAATTATATCTCAAATTTCAAGTTATATATTTTTCCTCAAACCTCATTTTGCCGAATTAACTATCTATTCCTTCTATTTATAGGCTTATACAGAGGTGTTTATCATCAGCAAACTTTTATCAAATAGCTAAGTAGCTTAAAAAAATACTAGTGAATTTGATTACAATTCTTGACAATTTAACATGACCAAATTTGAAAAGACCTTTCACGAAAAGAAGTATTATAAAAATGATTATAAGTCACTTGGATTTCCTTATGAGCATACCAACAAAACATACTCCTACCCTTGAAATCCAGCGAGTAAAAACCGCTTCAACGACTCAGCAAGATACTACCCTCAGCCTCGACGAGCTATCTAAATCTATCTATGATGCTCTAACTCAATATCCTTACTACATCGTCGTCAATGGTTTTACTCCCCTACGAGAGCGCAATCAATTAATGGATTTAGCCCGTGCGATTCGAGCCAAAATTTCCCCACCGTCTAAAACTAATCACGAGAATCTAAACAAAGTTTCTTTTACAAAAGTCTACATCAACGGTAAATCCGTCGAAGCTGACGAAAGCAGCGTTACCCGCTACAGTCGCACTCATTTACGATTAACTCCTCATACCGATTCATCCTATATGATGTTACCCCACGAGATTGTGGGTTTTCACTGTATCGAAGCCGATGACAATGGTGGTGAGTCTATTATGGTACCGATTGACGATATTTTACAAAATATTGACCAAGAGGTTTTAGCGTGTTTGCGAGAACCAGTTTATCCATTTGGACAGGATTACCACGCTATTGTCTGCGGTGATGAAGATAATCCTTTAATTCGCTACTATCAAGCTCAAATAGAGCGTTCTTTAAATAAAAATAATCCCCTGTCACAAAAACATCAAGCAGCCCTCAAAATACTAGATGAACTACTCGATAAAAGTCATCTACAGCAAAAATTTCATTTACAACCCGGTCAAATTGTATTCATGCATAACCACAAAGTAATGCACGGGCGAACAGCGCTGTCACCCGAAAGTAAGCGCGTACTTTACCGTCTGCGGATGCATGTAAATAGATTGGACAATCAAGGAAAAATTGCCGCCCCTCATAATCTTAATACCTATATGGCATTAGCTACAGAATTAGAAGATATGGGACGAATTGAATCGGCTTTGCAACAATATCGATGTGCGATTGAGCTTTTCGGAGATGATATGAATCTACTTAACGCTTATGGTTCTCTACTGCTGAAAATTGGGCAATTTGAACGAGCCACGGAAATATTTCATAAATGCAAAGTTATTAATCCCAACGATTATGAAAGCGGACTTGCTCTATCAGGTTTGGCTCGAATGAAAGGAAATCTCCCCGAAGCCAAAGCTCTTTTAAAACCGGTGATGGAAGCTCACCCCCTGATTACAGAGAATGAAAATGAATTATCACCGCAACAGCCGACAATATTAAGAATACGCGGAATAGAAGACGCTGCCTACAGTATTCTCAGAAGTTCCGATGGTACCTCGAAAAAACTATTGAGGGGAGGACATTTTTCTATAAGTAACCTGGTTAATGACGAAGACTACAACATGGTTTTATTGAATGTCTTTGAAAATAATGTAGATAACCTAAAGGAATTTCCCAAATTTGACTTAATGCTCAATACCATTGCTTGTCCCGATTCTAAACAAGCATCATTGCTAGCAACAGCAAGATTTGTAGATTGTTATCCCGACATTCCAATTATCAATCATCCCCGTCAGGTACTAGAAACAAGTCGAATTCGCAACAGTTTGCGTCTAAATACAATACCGGGAGTAAAATTTCCCAAAACTGAGAAAGTTTACTGGAGTGGAAAGAATTTAGCAGAAATTATCAAAACTATCTTTGGTTGGGGATTCGAGTTTCCTTTTATTGTCCGTAAAGTCGGCTCACAAACGGGACAAAGTGTCGCTCTCATAAACAACAAACAAGCATTACGCGAACATTTTCAGAATAGTCCCAGCAATCAAGAATATTACATTATTCAGTTTCAAGATTGTCAGATTCGTCGCAACGTGTATCATAAAATGCGTCTGTTTTTTATCGACGGTACCCTGTATCCAGTGGCGAATGTTTTCAACAACACATGGGATATCCATTCCGGCGATCGCTACAGTGTAATGTATGAGAGTCAATGGATGCAGACAGAAGAGCGAGCCTTTTTAGGTGACACCTGCGGCTATTTAGGATGTGAAAATTTTAACCGTCTATATAGAATTTACGACATTATCAAACTGGATTTTTTCGGTATAGATTTAACAATTCTCCCCAACGGAACAATATTTATCTTTGAACTGAATGCAGCCATGAGACATAACTTCGACCATGCAGGAAATTTTCCCTACACCAGACCTTATTTAGAAAAAGTTTCGGATGCTTTTGCTCGGATGGTGAAGGATAGGCTCGTAGTTGCGCTTAAGCGCCAAAATACTTAACCCGAAGGCGAAAACCTGGCAAATACTAACTTTTTACCACCTATCAAAACGAATAGTCTGTCATATTAGTTTTGATGGGTTCGTAGTTGCGCTTTAGCGCTAAAGCGCAACTACGAACCTATAATTAAAAATCGGTTTGTAAGCGAGCTTTTCGCATCAAGAAGTTCAATACTGTTTCCTCCTTGGAAATAATGGTTAATTTACCTTCTGCTCCCGGAACTAATTCGCAGGTTCGTTGTGCAGTCTTTAAAATTCGCTTTTGGGGTTCAACTATGACTGTATAACCGGGTTGGGTGATTTGAGGGGTTACTTCTATTCCGCTATCGGTTGAGTTATTTATAGACATTGTATCGGGGGAAATCGATTTTACTTTACCTGGTACAGAACCGAAGGTAGATACAGGACAAGCAGAAACCTGCATTTGAGTGGGGAGTCCTACTTTAACTTTATTTATCCTATCTGATGGAATAACTGCTTTTATTTCTAATGGTGTATCGCTGGGAATAATTTGAGCAATGGTGTCACCGGAACGCAGTACTTGACCGACGTTACGCAATTTCAACCCGTATAAAATTCCGGTTGTTGAAGCACGAATTGTGGTGTTGTCTAATTCTTTTTTTACCTGCTTTAATTCCTTAATATCGCTATTCAACTGGTTTTGAGTTTCGAGTTTGTTCTGTATGAGTTGTTTGCGGGAGCGGTTAAATTCGGCTTCGGTAGCTGCTTGTCTGGATTGTTCTTGAGCAATTTTAGCTTCAGCAGCTACCACTTCTGCATCATTAGGATTTAACCCTGCTTCCAGTTTTTTCAATCTAGCTTGAGCAGTTCTCACAGCAGCTTCTTTTTCAGCTAGCTGTAATTTAGAAATCGCTCCATTACCTACCAATAATCGATAGCTTTTAAGTTCATTTTGAGCTAAATTTAATTGGGCTTGCGCTTCTTCGACTTCAGCAGTACTAACAATTTTCTTATCGCGAAAACTGCGCTTTGCTTGAGCTAATTCAGCCTCGGAAGCAGTAATTACCCGCTCTACCTGAAGTAATTCTGCATTTTTCTGCTGTTCGAGGGCTTTTATTTGAGCGTTAATTTGCTTGATTTGTCCCTCGGCTTTGGTAATACTGCTTTCAAGTTGTTCTGCTTGTGTACCCAAACGAGAATTATCTAAATAGGCTATAGCCTGTCCTTTTTTTACCTGTTGATAGTTATTTACCGCAATTCTATTTACTGTTCCTTCCGCTCCAGACTGTACCAGTCGGGCTTCTCCAGTCGGACGAATTGTAGCGGTAGTTTTAACAGTAGTGCGATAGGTCACAACAGTTGTGGCAGCCGCACCTAAACCCAGTATCCCGACAATAAACCAACTACCAAAAGTTATCCACCGACTCAAAGAAGGTAAAAATTCTTGAGCTTCTATCGGAGATAGAGCTTCGGGTTTGACCGAAATAAGACTATTACGTTGTCTTAGATGGGTTGTTAAGCTTTCTTGAGGAGTTGTGACATCGGTAACCTGCTCTTTTTGAGGATTAACTCGATTGGGGTCGGAATATTGTGGCATGGGCAGGGTTTCTCCTCAACATCTGTAAAATAAAAATTTTATAAATCAAATTTAATAAAATAAACAGTATTAATTGACACCCCTCTCCTTTTACAAGGATACTGTTGGCGAATAGTAGGTCAGACCCCTCATCCCAACGAATTAATAGGGATTTTAAGTTATCAGCAGGAGTGCGATCGCACTCCTCAAACCCTCATTTTTTTGGTTATTCAGGGGTGTCACCCCTGAATAACCAGCAGTATCCTTTTACAAGGAGAGGGGAAGGGGTGAGGTTGATCTGTATTCCAATAAGCCTGAAAACCGCTATATATAATCTTTGGTTGAGTTCAATACACTCTAACCCCACCCCGTCCGACCGACCCCCCTCTCTTTATTAAGGAGAAGGGAAGGTTATTAAATATATTTTGATTAATCTCGTATTATTAATTAGTATCACAAAATCACTCTCTATCACTCCCGATTGCTATCAGTTAAAGAAAATCTAGATTGTTCATCTGAATCTGTTAATAATACTCCCCGTAAAAAGTGAAGATGCTCCCCATTAATCGCGAGTAAAGATTGAGGTGAACCTTCAATATCAAGCTTTCCTTCATCGAGTATCACTACCCAATCAGCAATTTGAATCACGCTAGGACGATGACTAATCAAAATTGTAGTTTGTCCCTGACGATGATTTAATAACCTTTTGAGTACTTTGGCTTCACTCAAGGGGTCTAAACCAGAGGTAGACTCATCTAAAATCAAAATTGGCGGACGCATAATAATTGACCTAGCAATTGCAAGTCTTTGACGCTGACCACCGGAAAGATTTGAACCAAATTCTCCTAAAACTGTTTGATAACTGTCGGGTAAACGACTAATGAATGTATCGGCTTCGGCTATTTGACAGGCTTCGACTATTTCTTCAAAGGTAGCATCGGGTACGCACAATCTAAAGTTTTCTAAAATAGAACGGCTCCAGAAGTGGGCATCCTGGGGAATCAACACTACTTGTTGCCGCAGACATTCCGTAGATAAATCTCGCATGTTGTAGGCACCAATTCTGACATCACCAGACTGATAGGGATGCAGTCCAGCGATAATTTTAGCTAAGGAACTTTTACCACAACCGGAAGTACCAACCAAAGCTGTTACCTTACCCCCCGGAATAGTCAGAGAAAAATTTTGTAATAAATCGGTACGGCCGGGATAGTAAAAATTAACTCGATTAAAGCTAATTTCGGCATTAGCGGGAATTTCAGCAAAGGGTTTGAGCCAGTCTTCCACGCTTTCTTCTTTAGCATCTAGTACTTCGGTAAATCGCTGTACAGAAGCTTTGACTTTAGCAAATTTATCAGCAAACCTAACCAAAAAACCAATAAACCCGACAAATTTGGCATTCATACCGTTAAAAGCCAGCAGTTGACCGATACTAAGTTCTTGATTAATTACCAAAGAACTGCCAAACCATAACAAACAAATGCTACCAATACCCGAAACCAAACCCGAAAACTGATTATTTAAAATCCCTACCTGAGATGTCTTGAAATCTTCCGTTGCTAAATTACCAAACCGACTTTGCAGTTCGTTCCAAAGCTGGGGTTGAGCAGCAGTAGTTTTAACCGTCATTGCACCTTTAAAAGTCTCTACCAAAATTCCCTGGTTTTCTGCATCTAGAGTCAACACTCGTCGTACCTGACGCTGCAAAATTGGTAAAAATATCATTGTTGAACCAGTCATCGCAACTGCTACCGCAATCGATAGTAAAGTCAGCTTTTGACTGTAAAACAACATGAAACCAAAGGACACCAATGCAGTAAAAAACAAACTGGGCAATCGTACCGCGACATCAGAAATCAATCCGTTGATGCGAGAGATATCTTCAAGACGACTAATCACCTCACCACTGCGACGAGATTCATAGTACATCAAAGGTAGCTGTAACAACTTGCGTCCAAATTCTAGGGTCAGCCCTAGCTCCAATCGTTGAGCTAAATGAGCAATTAAGTTATACTCTACCAGACTAAGTATTCTCTTGATGATAATCAGTACGATAACTGCCGTCACAACCGTACCCAGCAAATTCGTATCGCGACGAATTAATACATCATCAGTTAAAAACTGAATCAAAAATGGGTCTACCAGAGATAATAAACCAATAAGTTGCGCGTAAGTAAACGCTTGTAATAGAGTACCGCGATAGGGCCAAACCCGTCGCAGAAATCTGGCAAATCCATCAGTTTTATCGTTTGGCTGACGGTAAAATGCTTCGTCGGGTACCAGCAGCAACATCACTCCGTTATTCCAACCCTGACGCAGTTCATCAGTAGTAAGATAGCGAATACCCGTTGCTGGATCGGCAATTACAAAACGACTTCGCTGTTTACCATACAGTACCACCCAGTGACGACCTTTCCAATGAACAATTGCTGGTAAAGGTATCCTGTCAACGTCAAACTTCTCCAAAATATCAGCGTTAACTCTACCCGAGCGAGCATAGAACCCCAATCCTTCAGCACCGCGTCGTAATCCTAATAAAGAAGTACCCAATTGTCCCGTTCCTACAGCTTCCCGCACGTGGGAAAGCGATAATGTTCGCCCATACTGTTTAGCGATCGTAGCGATACAGGCAGCACCGCAGTCTTCCTCACTATGTTGACGAATAAAGGAATATTTCATAAATAGGGGAACAATGGACTTTCTTATATTAAGATTAAGAAACACTTCTGAGATTGTTGCCGAACAGTCTCAGAAGCAGATAGTAAAAATAGTTTCAAACAGGGTCTTAGATACTTTTCAATTTAGCCCAAATAAAAGTATCTAAGATTTTTTTAATCACCTTCATCATCGTCATAGCCGCCATAGCCTTTGTAGCCATGACCTTTTTTGCCACGACCTTTTTTACCTTTACCACGACCACCATCATCATCATCGTCATCGTCACCATAGCCGCCATAGCCACAGTAACCGCCACCACCGGTAAGGTTAGACTCTTCGTCAGCAGATAGCTCGGCTAGAAATGCTTGAGCATCATCTATCAAGCGGTTGCTTTTTTTGTTTTCAGACATTGTTTTATCTCCTAAAATCGTTAGTCAAATCGAAAAAGCTCGAAGAACAATCACCGCTATCTAACTAGTATTGATATTCAATGACTGTACTGTAAATCAAATCAGTCGAGATGAGATTTACTCGTTTATCTTCGGATTTTCTGAGATACTTTCGAGAGAAGAAATGTCATAATTAATTCTCTCAGCTATTAACATATCACGCTTTATTAGTTATGTAGCAGTGATTACTAATAAATAAATTATTTTTGTACCTTAAGGCGTATACCCAGTAATTGCATAAATCTTATACATTTTCGCTCTATGTGATAAAAATACTACTTTTATTATTTTCACAAAGTAAAAAAATATTTATCCTTAGAGTATGAATATTTAGTGGATAATTTCGATTGTTTGCAAGCTATAGATTGCACATCATACTGATACGATGTTTAAAATTGTTGTAGTCGATAAATGCTCAAAATATCTACCTAATCAATGAGTGTCGAGATATACGTTTAATTTATGTAAACCCAATCAAAATAACATTATTACAGGCTAAATCAAGAAAGCTAATACAAATGTTTGTAATAGTTGTTTTTAATTACCTATTGAATAAATTGAGTTGCTAATGTCAATACGTCTAAATGTAGAAAATCTTTGTTGCAAAATGATAGTTTTTTGCAGTGATATCATGTTGAGTTAAACAGTTACAGCATATTTTATCTTTGTGATTATTAAACGGGCATGATGCCCGTACCACAAGAAAAGAATCTATAACTCTTGAATTTTTGTTTATACAATTTAGCCGCGCATCAGCTTATCTTGCACCTCGACAAGAAACCGGGTTTCTTTATGCTTGTTGAGTTTAGGGTGCGAGATGTGTGTTAATGCTTTTGACAGGCTAAAGTTGTAGTAAAATTATTTTTGCGATTGATAGTATTATTCTGGGGTTGAATTTTCCGAGCAGATACTTGAGCGGGTTTGAGAGGAATCAAATTTTCATTAATAAACGGTTTCGCAATAGATAAACTATTAGGGCTATAGGGAATACCACCAGTTCCAATATCGTAAAATTTAATCTTCGCACCTTCCCTACTAGCTTGGCAATTTTGGCTGACTTCTGCATTAAC
Organism: Rivularia sp. MS3; assembly: GCA_019192545.1. Taxonomy (GTDB): domain Bacteria; phylum Cyanobacteriota; class Cyanobacteriia; order Cyanobacteriales; family Nostocaceae; genus Rivularia. The sequence continues at coordinate 15,040 of JAHCMI010000046.1, forward strand.
TGTTTCTTGTGGTAATTGAGTTAAGCCGCGAGTAGGATCGGTTTCAAGAGTCTCGATATTCACGCTACCGTCTATTCCGAATTCGGAACTAGCGGTAATATCATTAAATATTGTCAGTTGATTGCGGAATTGAATTCCAAACAAGGCTTGAGTACTAATATTGATATTGCCACCATTACCGGTAAAAGCATTGGCTGTAATGTCGTTACCTCGATTATTTTCAGGAAAAGCAACTATAAACGGACTATTAATCGTGATATTGCCGCCATTTCCACCAAATTGCTCGTTCCCTGCGGTGGTGGATATCTGACTATCGCGGCGCATGGTAATAATATCGTCTGCTGTAACATCGATATTACCTCCTGTATTGCTGCGAGTTGTAGCGTCTATTAAACCATTATCAAGATTTAAATTATCGGTAATTAATTGAATATTGCCACCGATTCCTCTACCTTGATTATTAACAGCAATACTAGCTTTATCTTCAACAATTAAATCTGGTGTGGCAATATTAATATCTCCAGCATTTCCCTCAACAGATATGCTATTACTTCCAGTTGTAATAGTACTGGGAATTGAATCGCTAAATTCTGATGCACCTATTACTTGAACTAAATCAGATGCATTAATATTAATAGTTCCTCCGTTACCACCTCCATTGACTGAAGCAGATACTCTAGCTCCATCAGCAACTTTTAATTGAGGAGTATTGATTGTAATATTACCACCATCTGCACGTCCTGCATCAGTTTTTATAGAACTAATATCAATACCGTTGCGTATAGTTCCAATTACTTCCACCGATTCTTTGGCATTAATTTCTAAATTTCCACCTTTTCCAACGAAAGCAGAACTAGATAAAATTCCTCCATCTTTAACAGTTAAATTACCAGTATTAATTACTAAATTTCCAGCATTTCCAATTCCAGTAGTATCAATTGACAATTGAGAATTAAGAAAATTAGCAAAACCAGTAACTTCTACAGATTCTGCTGCATTTATAGTTAAACTAGCTGCTGGTTTATCGCCTCTAACATTAGCTGTAACTTGAGAACCATTTTGTAAACTGAATTTCTTTGTATCTATTAAAATATTACCTCCAGCACCGCTAAAACCCGAAGCCGAGATATTACTATTGTTATTAAGAGTTACAAATTCATTAGTCTTTATTTTAATATTTCCCGCACTTCCTGCTGTATTTTGTGTTTCAGATTGTCTACGTTTTGAACCTCCAATGGTAGAATTATCTGTCATTGCAAGGGATTGAGCATCTATAAAAACATTACCTCCCTTACTTTCTCCTAATAGTGCAGAAGTAAAAATTTTACTATTTTTTAAAGAAACAGAATCATTAACTTTAATATTAACGTCACCAGAATTTTCTAAATCACTTCCTGCATTGATGCTGCTTGATTCTAAGGATACTGTATCGGCTATAAAATTTACTTCTCCAGAATTTCCTCTTCTATTATTACTAATAGCAATTTGAGCATTGTTCATCTGCAAATCGCTAGTTTTAATATTAATATTTCCTCCATTGTTAATAGCCAGCGAGTTATTTTCCGCAAACTCAACCCGTGCTAAAATCGTACCATCATTCAAAACAACAGAATTTTTCGCATTAATATTAACGTTACCAGCACTACCATCTCCCAAGTTTTCAGCTAACAGCAGATTGCCATCCTCAATATTGAAAGAACCATTACTAACAGTAATATTAATATCACCTGCATCACCAACTACTCCATTCCTAACTTCAGTAGTAGCAAGAGAAACAAATCCACTTCTTATTCCGGTAAATTTAACTTCATCTTGAGCCGTAATATTAATATTTCCAGAATTACCTTGTCCCAAACTACGAGATTGTAAATTGCTTCCATCTATAATTTCAACTAAACCTGCCGCGATATTAATATTACCTCCATTCCCAACACCATCGGCATTGACACGAGTATAAATATCGGAAAAATTGACTCGAACTACATCATTAACGTTTATATTTACATCACCAGCATTTGCAAATCCTTCTGTACTGGTATTTAGTAAAGACAATTCGCTGATTGATAAAGAATTAGCGGTGATATTAATATTTCCACCTGTAGGTGTAGTATCTTCTTGAATCAAATTAAAACTGCGATTATCAATATTGCTATTTGTTAAAGAAATATTTCCACCACTATCAAGGGTAATATTTCCTGCCACTTTTCCCTGAGAAACTATCGAAGTTTCGGGATTTAAAATAATATCTCCACCTGCAAGCAAAGTTATATCACCACCTTTACTCAAATTGAAAGGTGAAGAAGCATCTACTTTACCTTTTATATTTATCGTATCCGCAGCTTGTAATGTTAAATCTCCCCTAGCTTGCAGTTGATTTTGTAAGTCAAGATTACTAGCAGCTAATTTCAAATCTCGTCCAGTTTGTAATTGAGCATTACTAACAATTGTTCCTGGTATCCCTTCAAATTCTAAACCTACGGGAACTGAAACATTATTTACTAACAGCGGTGGTGCTTGTGGATTTCTAGCACTAAATTTTGTGTTGTCGGGAAACGTCAAGCTACTAGCCGTAGTAGCAATAAATGAACCCCGAATATCCAAACTAGCATTATTGCCAAATATAATTCCGTTAGGATTGAAAAAATAAAGATTAGCATTACCCAAAACACCTAATGTACCTAATATTTGAGAAGGATTACTTCCGGTAACGCGAGTAAAAATATTTTGAATTGCTGCTGGGTTGGAGAAATAAGCAGTATTCCCTTCACCAATATTGAATTCCACAAAACTGTGAAATAAATTAGCTCCCCTGGTAACGCCACCACCTATAAGTTGCAGTTGAGGAGTTATGGTTTCGACGACAGAATTATCATTACCAAGGGTATTATCAGGAATAATTTGAGCCGATACTTTATTTTCGGTTGCTGTGAAGGTGAAGATTGTGGTTAAAGGTAAATATAAAAACCAAAATTTTAAATTGGGTTGCATTTTTAATATAGATAACTTATCGCATTAAATTTCTTAGACCATTTTTATTAAGCCCAAATTAACCCGATTTTTAGTTTTTTCAGCGTTAAGAAACCGGGTTGATAAAATTGGTGCAAGACGTAACAATTACCAGATATTTTTAACTGTTGCTTCTACTTGTATAATTTACGAAAAATATCTTATCAGTATTTCTAACGATATTCTTTTAATTTATATTAATTTTAGAAATGTTTCGATGATAAAAGTGTAGCAAATAGCTGTGTACTTGCCTCTTATCGGAAGCGCTTAAGCGCAACTACGAACCATTAACAAGTAATCATCTGAAATTTATTGAACCCGATTTTCTTACTAACAAAAAACTTCCAATACCTATTCCTAAAATATTTGGCAGCCATACACCCCAAAAAATTGATATAATTCCAGCGGTAGCGAATCCAGTACTTACAACTCGAATCATGTAGTAGCTGAAAATGATGATTATAGTTATACCTAAAGCATTTATTCTAGCTCTAGGCTGTGGATTAATCCCTAAAGCCGAACCGAATATAGTAAACACTAAACACGAGAAAGGAACAGCATATCTTTCTTGAATATTTACTCTCAGCTTACGGATACTTTGTTCGTCTCCAGTCATTTGTAAAATTGATAGTCTTTTATAAGCTGCAAAAAGATTCATTTCTCTATTGTCAATATTATGATTTGCTAAATCTAATGGTTTTCTATCAAGATTAACCGATAACCTTTCAAATTGAATTAGTTCGCCATAAGAGCCATCGCGGTTAATGAAATTCTTGACACCTTGATAAAATATCCAATTGTTTAGATGATTATTCCATTCAGCCGAATCTGATTTAATGATTTGCTTTAAATCACCGTATTGATTATAAATAAGTAATGTCACATCCTGCATCTTTTGGTTGGTAAAACTGTCAGCGTAAAATAACACTTTTAACTGAGGATTTTTCTGGCTAAATTCTCGATAAACAATATTTTTATTTATATGATTCTCTCGATTCACATCCATTGCTTTTTCTAAAGTGATAGCAGCTAGGTAGTTAGCTGGAGGAACTATAATCTCATTTACAAAAAGCATGATTAAAGCAGCGATGAAACTTGTAATTAATGCTGGAAATATCAAACGATATAAGCTGATACCGTGACTTTGAAAAGCTAAAATCTCGCTTTTGATAGAAAGTTTACCGTAAACAAAAATTGAAGCCAATAGCATAGTTATCGGTAAAGATACAGCTATAAAAGCAGGAAATTTTAGTAAGTGAATATAAAATGAAGTTGAAACAGGTAGTCCTCTATTAGCTACAAATTTTGCTTGTTCAAAAGATATACCAATTAACTCGACTACGACAGTAGAAGCAGCGAGTCCGAGGATGAAAGGAGGTATTAATTCTTTGATTATGTAGCGTTCTAGGATGGAAATTTGGGGAAGTATATTTAGTTTTTTCATGATTTTTAAAGTCAGTTTTTGTAGATTGGGTTACTATGAATTGCACCCAATCTACCGTCTTAGTGCTTCACCCTATTCAAGAAACAGGCTTTCAAGCAATTTTATTTATGTAAGGTAAGAGTAATAAATTTAATCACCGTATTTTTCTCTCCATTCTCGTATGTCTTCTCCATGTTGTCTAATCTTTTCTGCTCTACATTGACTAAGAGCTACAGAATCCAATCCTTGATTAAAGCATTCTTTTATATAGTCGTTTATATCTGGAATTGGGGGTTTTTCTGCACTTGAACTAGCTTTAGTAGAGCTACTTCCACCTCCATTAGAAGAAACCTTGCTTGAAGTACCTCCATCACAAGATACTGCAAGTACGCACAGAGCTAAAACACCAATACTCAAAACTGATTTACCTGCTTTAGTGTTGAATTGATTGAATTTCATGTTTACCTGTTGAAAAATTATGGTTTGTGTTTATTTCCTCGAGTAGATGAACCATGATTTCTCTGTCTTCAGCCATTTGTAGCGTGTCATGGCTGCAAATTTTTCTGTTATCGTGAAGCGTCTCTGAATTCTACAAAATAATTTCCTTTTGGCAACTCTATGGTTATTTCGTCTTTAGAATTACCCAGGTTTACTTCGCCGATAATTTCATCAGCTTCATAAATGCCGTTGTTATTCGTGTCTTGCCCCAATCTGACAATCAAGTCAAAGCCACCTGTAGAAAGACTTAAATTACCGCTATCAGACAATTCAAACTCATAAACATCTTGAAGATTATTTTCTCCGAGCTTGCTGCCCGGTATGGTTATTCTATTTTCTAAACCCTTTCTTAAAACACCTAGATATTTTGGATTATCGGTAGTACTCATGCTGTATAATTCTCCTTGTTTGAAGCGCAATAAAGGTTAACTTTACTTGAATTAACTACCTCACAAGCTGCTGTAAGGCTTGGTAGAAGACTTTTGCTTTTTGTTCTCACTTAAGTTACCACTAAAAATATTTTTAATGCAAGTATTTTTGTTTAAGAAATATTACAAGCTGTGTAACGTCTTGTTATTTGGAGTAAAGATTTTTTGATAGAAGATTTTACATAAAAAAACAGCCATGCAAAGTGGTGTGAAACTTTGCAGATGGCTGAAGCCGTGCGTAAACTGTTGGCTCAGGTGTGTGAGTCAACGAGGAGAAGAAAGACGATAGAAAAAGTTACCAACACGAATCTATATCTTTCGACTTAATCTTGATTAACATCGACTACTTGATGCTAAACTGTTGGATTTTCTCAATAAATCGATTGCATCCATGTTTATTTCATGCATGGTTTCGATTTGTATTTGTCTTCTGCGGTTATAAGCATCAAGATTACTTTGTAATAGTTTTGCATACTGCGATCTTCTATAACATTCTTCAACTGTTTCTCGACTTGGGGGGTTACAGTAAGTTCTTAGAAATGCTCTTTGTCGTCGTAATTCATGTGCAATTGCGACTCCTTCACTCTGAGCATCTACGGAAGCAGTTCCCAATGAGCTTAAAAGTACTGTTGCTGTTAAAGGAATTATCAGATTAATTTTCATTACATTATTTAGTCTCCAATATAGGCAAATATTCTGCGATCGCTTTTTGTTAGATAGAGTTAAACAACGTTGAAATTACTCGCATCATTTAAACTTTCAGCAGTTGCCCATGTGACGGTTGCCAATACTTCATCACCAGCGAGAATATTGGTAAAACTATCGCTCTGCTCGAAGCTCAAATTACCAAATGTCAATCCATCAACTAGTTCAAATTGAGTTTGTTCTAAACGAAAACCGTTGATAATATCTGTACCGTCACCTTGACGTAAAACTATTACGTCTTCACCGCCGTTTAACCATAATGTATCGTTGCCTGCTCCACCATCAAAACGTTCTGCACTACTAGAGCCATAAATAGTATCTTCTCCTTCTCCACCAAACAGAAAGTCGTTACCACCGTTACCAAATATCAAGTCGTTATCAGCACCACCAGCTAAGAAATCGGGTAGGCTATTACCGTAAAGTTCATCGTTGCCGTCTCCACCAAATTGAAGGCTTATTCCGTTGTTGTTATAAATTTTGTCGTCTCCTCCTAAACCAAATAAGGCTTCATTTGTGAAACTAAATAAGCTTTCACTTTGATTTGAACCTCTAACGGTATTTATTCGAGAATCACCTATTGTTCCGTTATCGGTGTCGTTTCCAGAATCACCTACTGTTCCGTTGTCGGTGTCGTTTCCGGAGTCACCAACTGTTCCGTTGTCGGTGTCGTTTTCAGAATCACCTATTGTTCCGTTGTCGGTGTCGTTTCCAGAATCACCTACTGTACCGTTATCGGTGTCGCTGCCGGAGTTATCTGTAGATAAAGGAGTTGGATCGATAGTTATTTGATAAGTAGGTAGCTCTGGTGAAATTAAAGGGGATGCAACAGTTCCAATTGGAGCTAATTCTATTAAGTAACTACCAGCAGATAAATCTTCCTGGAAAACCACTGCTGGATCTGTAACTCTACTTGATGGTAATTGGGAAGGCTCTCCGATAACTTCTCCATTATCAATTACATCGTTGTTGTTTGCGTCTTGGGCAATACGAAAATTTACCCTACTACCTGGTATCAACACACCAGCATCACTGAAAGTATCATCAGCATCACTAACAGTATCAGATGTAGGAGTTAAGGAAAAGCCGTTAATTTCTATATTAGTAGGCTGTTCTAATGTAAATGAGAGAGTATCTTCAACATTACCCCCCGCTGTAAATAGCCCGCTAGTTTCAACTTCTGCGTCTTGTAAAATGCCTAAATCTTGTATTTCGTCCATGATTTTACGATTGGTTGAATGTTTTATGAATGTTTGACGTTGGAAAAATCAACTTTGGTAGATAGAATCAAATAACACTAAAATTAATCGGATTGCTTAGTATATCTACAGTTGTAGATTCGACGGTTGCTAAGATTTCGTTGTTAGCCAAAATATCTGCTGAGTTACCGTTTTGCTCAAAACTTAAATCGCCATATGTTAATCCACCAACTAAATCAAACTGAGTATAGTTTTTATTGAAATTTCTGATAGTATCCCCGCCATCACCTTGACGTAAAAAGACTGATTCTTTCCCACTATTCAATATTATTAAATCGGCATCGGCTCCACCATCTATACATGCTTCGTTGTAGGAACCATAAATTGTATCTTCACCCGCACCACCGTAGATTATGCCGTTACTACTTTTCGCAAATATTTTGTCGTTACCATCATCACCATGAATTAACTGGTTAGAACTGGAATTACTGCCAGAAATTGTGTCGTTTCCAGCACCACCATATATTGTATCGTTGCCACCTTCACCGGCAATTCTATCGTTACCAACGCCGCCTAAAATAAGATCGTCGCCGTCGCTACCCGTAAGCCTATCATTTCCGGCTTCACCGATTAAAGTATCGCTACCACCATTACCCAAAATTCTATCGTCACCAACACCACCATATATTAAGTCAGATTGTTTGTAACCTTTGATTTTGTCGTTACCTGCTCCACCATAGATTGTGCTGGTACCACCTCTGTTATAAAGTGTGTCGTCTCCATCTAAACCAAAGATATTTCTACCGTTAGCATTTTCAGAGATATAGTCTTTTCCGGATGTGCCGATAATGTCACCGGAAGTTGGTTGAGGTTCAGCTTCGATTGCGAAAACTTCAGATTCGGGTGTTTGTAAATTGACATTTCCTGGGTGTCGTTGTGTTGTTGGTTGAGATCCAAACTCGAAAACTCTGAGGGTACCATCATTCGAGCCAATAACGGCTTCTTCATCACCATCTCCGTCTATATCTGCAAAAGTTGGTGCGCTATAAGTTCCTACATCAAATCCGTCAAAGGGATTGCCTTCACCTTTTACATGAGTGAAGGTACCACCGTCATTCTTAAAAAACTGAATTAATCCGGCTTTATTGCCAATAAAAGCATCTAAATCCCCATCTTTATCAATATCGGTAAATGTAGGGGTGCTATAAGTTCCTACATCAATAGCATTTAAAGGGTTTTGAGTACCTTCTAATTTTTTGAAACTACCGCCGTTATTCTGCAAATAGGTGACTCTACCAGTTGCCGAGCCAATAAAAGCATCTTTATCTCCATCCCCATCAACATCTGCAAATGTCGGTGCAGAGTAACTTTGTCCGAAACCTGGGCGATTTAAAGGATTACCATTGCCTGTGATGCGAGTGAAATTACCATTATCGTTCTGATAGTATTCAATTCTAGTGGCACCATAACGAGTACCTACAAAAGCATCTTCATCACCATCCCCATCTATATCTACAAATGTAGGTTTCGTATACAACCCACCGATTGGTGAAGCATGAAATGGGTTTAAATAACTTTTTACTTCTACAAATTTTCCATTCCCTTGGTTCTCAATCAATTCAACAGAAGTTCTAGAAGCGGCAGTTTTTTGTCCAACAAAAACATCTAAATCCCCATCCCCATCAATGTCTGTAAATGCAGGTGCGCTATGCCCTGTTGTAGTAAAGCCGTTAAATGGGTTATCACTGCCTGTTAATTCTTTCATCTTTAGCATTTGTTTTCCCTCCCTCTTCTGTCTCTGCCGAACTTCACTTAAGTTACCACTAAGCTTTTTTTAGCGCAAGAATTTTTTTTCTGCTGTGGCTTAATTTAGAAAATAATTACTTTGATAATGCCTATATTTACTGGTTTAGAGAGAATATTGATTTTTGTAAAGGTTTGGTTTTTAGGTTATATAAGACCTATAGCTGGCAAATTAGAGCGCTTTTTGGCAAGGTGAATACATTGATAATCTACCTCACCCCAACCTATCACTCTCCTCTCCTTGTTAAGGCTAAAGTGTACGCAGAAGTATTCTGATTCCTTCACAACTTTTAGATCCCCCCTAGCCCCCCTTAAAAAGGGGGGAATAGGAATTAAAGTCTCACTTAACAAGGGGAATAGGAATTAAAGTCCCCACTTAACAAGGGAAGAATAGGAATTAAAGCCCCACTTAACAAGGGGGATAGCAATTAAAGTCCCCCTTTTTAAGGGGGATTTAGGGGGATCTAAAAGTTATGTGTACGGGGTAGCCTTGTTGCTGCACTACGAGTAATTTGTTTTTTTAAATTGAATGAAATTTTTCACATAAATGAAACTATAATATGAAAAGATACTGCCACTGGGTGTAACTATTGTGATTCCTGAAGATTTTCTTAAAAATATAGCTGCTTCTCATGGTGTCTCAGAATTGGAATGGGATGTCTTGCGTTTATCTATAGACGGAAAATCTATTAAGGCGATCGCCGAGGGATTGGCAATCAACGAAGGTACTGTACGCAAGCGTTTGAGCGATATTTACAAGAAATTTCACATTGATGGCAAAGGGCCTGTAAAATTAGCGAAGTTACAGCATTTACTTGTAAATCAGTACCAGGAGTTATCTGGCGAGGAAGTTTCATCGAACTTAATCGCAAATATTGATTCGTTTGTAGGGGATAAGTTACCGCTTGATGCGCCTCAAACCCAAGATTGGGGTGAAGCTCCGGAAGTTTCGGTGTTTTACGGCAGAAAAGCAGAGTTAGAAACCACTAGACAATGGATTTTAGAAAATCGCTGTCGCTTAGTTGCTTTGCTGGGTATGGGAGGAATCGGTAAAACCAATTTAGCGGTGAAATTAGCCAAACAAATTCAAGATAAATTCGAGTTTATCATTTGGCGTTCTTTGGATAATCAACCGTTACCCCAAGATTTTATTACGGATGCGATTGTATTTCTATCCAATCAGGAGGAAACAGAATTACCCGCAGACATCAACGAAAAAATTTCACTGTTAATCAAATATTTACGTCAACGCCGTTGTTTACTGGTACTTGACGCTTTTGAAAATGTATTACGCAGTGGGGACAGATTTGGTAGATATGAAAAGGAATGCGAAGATTATGGCATATTGCTGAAACGGTTGGGAGAAACGGAGCATCAAAGCTGCTTGTTGCTTTGCTCTCAAGAAAAACCCAGAGAAATTACTTTTTTAGAAAATCCCAAAGGATTGGTTAAATCACTCCAAGTCGAAGGCTTGAAGGTGGAAGATGCGGAGCAAATCTTGCAAGAGCAGGGTTTGACAGCAAAAGAACACTGGAAAAGTTTAATTGATTATGCCCAAGGTAATCCTTTTGCTTTAAAAATTGTTGGTGCAACTATCAAAGATTTGTTTAACGGTAATGTGGCAGAATTTACCAAACACAATACCTGGGTTTTTGGTGATTTTCGGACAATACTCGACGAGCAATGGAATCGCTTATCAAAGTTAGAAAAACAAATGATGCAGTGTTTGGCAACAGAAGCTAAAGCTGTACCGTTATCGAAACTGAAAAAGGAAATTCCTCAAATATCAACTTCCGAACTCATAGAAACTTTAGCATCTTTAAAAAGACGGGCATTGATAGATACCAGTAATCAAAATAAAGATGAATCTCAAACATCTTATTATCTGGAATATCTCATCAAAAAATACGTCAAAAAATATCATTTGAGTCACGACGAATAATTAGACAATTAAATAATTTCGGGATAATTCTATTCCCTATTCCCTATTCCCTATTCCCCATTCCCTCTTCCGTTGTGATTTACTGTATTAACCCCGAATGTAAACAAAGAAAAAATCCCGATAATATCAGTACTTGCCAATACTGCGGAACTAGTTTACTGGTTAATCATAAATATCGGCTAATCAAACCTTTACGTCCGCTGACGCACCAAAGCTATACGGATATATTTGAGGTATTTGATGGGGAAAATTACAAAGTTATCAAAATATTAAAAGTAAATAGTCCGCAATATGTAAAAATGTTTGAAAGGGAAGCATTTACATTACAACTACTCAATCATCCTGGAATTCCTAAGGTAGAGCCAGAAGACTACTTTACTTTTACACCAAACGATGATTCGGGGGAACTTCATTGTTTGGTGATGGAGAAAATTCCCGGTCAAAATTTAGAGCAGTGGTTAATAGAAAACGGTGCAATTTCTTCTAAGCAAGCTCTTAACTGGTTGAGACAGCTTGTAGAAATATTAGACATTCTCCATACAAATTACTTTTTTCATCGGGATATCAAGCCTTCAAATATTATTCTTAAACCGGATGGTAAATTAGCTTTAATTGATTTTGGTACAGTTAGAGACATGAGCAATACCTATTTAGTCAAAATAGGAGTAGGAAAAAATGAAAATGTTACTACAACTATGTCTGGTGGTTATACACCCCAAGAACAAGTTGATGGTAAAGCGGTACCTCAATCAGATTTTTATGCTTTAGGACGTACTTTCGTCCATTTACTAACAGGTAAATCTCCAACAGAGCTTCCTAATAATCCTAAAACTGGCAAATTAATCTGGCGCAACAAAACACGAAAAATTTCTCATCCCCTAGCAGATTTTATTGATGAAATGATGGCTCCATTGCCAGCAGATAGACCTCAAAGGGCATTTCAAATGTTACAATATTTAAATCCGAGAAAACTATTTTTAAAAAGTATATTGCGTTTTCTCATGTCTCCTCAATTTAAGTATACTTCAATAGTAATTGTAATTGTCCTAGCTAGTTTTTTTATAATTCAAACCTGGACAAAACCGTTGCGAGCGGCTCATCAAGAACTTAAAGGCCGTGAAGCTCTCAAGGATGAAAATTTTGACAAAGCAATAAAATCTTTTAAAAAAGCAACTGAACTCGATCCAAATAAAGCAGATTATCAAAATAGTTTAGGATTAGTTTGTAAGCAGCAAAAATATTTTGAATGTGCTTTAAGTCGGTATCAAAAATCATTAGAGTTAGGTAATAGCGATATTACAACTAAAGCAACAGTCTATTATAATATGGCAACTCTTTACGAGGATGTTAGAGATTTCGATAAAGCAATAGAGCATTACCAAAAAGCAATTGAATTTCAAGGCAACGATAAAGTTAGTTTAATAGTAGCAGATGCCCGTAACAATTATGCTCGTTTGCTTATATGGCGAAAGAAAAATAATCAACAAGCGATAGAGGAAATATCGAAATCGTTGCAAGCTATAGAGCAAAAGAAAGCTTCTACATCAAAATCTAACTTGTATAAAAACCTGGGCTGGGCATATTTGCAATTAGGTAACTTACAAGCAGCCGAAAAATATTTAGAAAAAGCGATTGAATTTGATGAATATAAAACAGCAGCCGCTCACTGTCTGCGAGCTACTGTATTGCAACAAATTGAGAGTAAAGATACTCTATCTTCATGGCAGAAATGCCGCGATTATGATGCTGAAGGTTTACCAGAAGTTGAAACTTGGCAGCTTGATGCAATCCGAAATTTAAATTCAACCAAACAACAAAAATGAAATATCAATTAAGATATCAACTATTTAACTACCTGATTTTAACTTTAGCGACTAGCTCTGCAATCACGGTATTGAATAATAAAGCTATTGCTCTTAATCAAGTTTCACCAGCACTTAGGCAATTGTCACAAAACTCTGGTTGGTGCGTGACACAAAGACAATTATATTGCGTTGAAAATCAACCAAAGTCTTACAGCACCCTACGAGTAAAATATGTTAGTCGCGTAAGTTCGATTTTACATCCTAATAAAACACTATTAGCAAGAAGGATTATTTGCGATCCCATGTGTCGCGAAGTTAGTCGTAGTGACTCTTTTTATATAATCAGCCCTGTTGGTACCCTACTCGATAGCAATTTACCAAAGTTTTCTTGGACAAATATACCAAAAGCCACCAGCTATATTGTCCGCTTGAGTAGCTCGGAAGGAACTTTATGGCAGGCAGAAACTACAAATACCGAAATTACCTACCCTGAAAATCAACCAGCTTTACAGGCAGGTAAAGCCTACGATTTAACCGTTAAAGCGATTGGTGCAGAAGAGAGAGAGACTGAAACTCGATTTATTATCCTTACACCACAAGAAGCTCAAAAAGTGAACAGCGAAGTTGTTAATATCCGCAAACAAAATCTTGCCCCTGAAGATACAGCTTTAAAAATAGCCGAACTTTACGAAAAAAATAATCTGATATCTTTAGCCGAAAAGAATTATCAGCAAGCGCTGAATATAGCAGAAAGTAAAGGCGATTTAAACGGGCAAGCTTGGGCAAGAGTGAAGCTTGCAAGGATTAATCTTGCTCTAGATAATTACAAAAAAGCAATTATTTTATTAAAAACAGCACATGTCAATTACGAAGCTTTGAATAATAAAGAACTTTCCAGTCAGGTAGCTCAATTTTTAGGGGAAGTATACGATAGTCTCAACGAAAAACAAAAATCAATAACTTGGTATCAGCGAGCTAAAACTGGATATCAGCAATTAAACGATAAAAAACGTTTGGAATGGGTAGAGAGACAGTTGAATCGGTTGAGGTAATTAATGCTTATGAATAAAAAGAACCCTATATCATAAGTAATCATCCGAACTTGATATAAAGTAAATTAATTTTAAGAGGATGTTTGAGCAGTATAATTTTCATCATAATTCTCGGATTATTCCCTGAATAAAAATTATGCTTTTGGTGCGTTATACTTATCCCCAATTACCAATTAAAGCCAATTCCCTACTAATATAAAAGGTGCCCAATGATAAGGATGATTGTATTTAGGATGATTTAGAAAATTAACTTGCACTTTTCTCAGGGCTTCGGCTTTTGTCATGTTTGGTTTGTTTAATTCTTGATAAAATTGTTTCATAAAATCGGCTGTGGATTCATCGTTAACTTGCCATAAACTAGCAACCGTACTGCGAGCTTCAGCTTTTAAAGCAACTCCAGCTATACCCAAAGCAGCACGTTTATCTCCTTTTGCTGTTTCGCAAGCACTTAATACTAGTAATTCAATTGGTTGAGCAGAAGTTTCTCTACGAGAGCGAAGTAATTCTTCTAATTCATCTAGCTTAATTTTGTTATGCCAAGCATATATATAAGTTTGTTCGCGGTTGGAACTAAATTGTCCGTGAGTAGCTAGATGAATAAATGGGTAGTTTTCGGCAGCCATTTGTTTTTTTAAAGCTTCACTGGTAAATTGTTCGTTTTTTAGTACTTGATTGGATACGGTTTTTTCGATTCCAGCTAATTCATCTTCTACATGAAAAAGCTCTGGTAATCTATTAACAAAACTTTTGGCTTCTTCACTGATTCCTGCAAGCAATGCACTCCGCTGTTTCGGTTTTAAATTTCTTTGATTTAGTAATTTGGATGCTACATTCACAGCAATACTGTATTTCTGAATTAAATATTGTTCTTGTTTTTCATCGTAAAGTGCAGCAAAAGGAAGGCTCTGCAAAGTACTGTCAACAATAAAAACTAATGTGCCTTCGTCTGGTAAATCATTTTCAAAAGGTTTGATTAGATATTCATAAAGCTTTTTGGCAGGTTCAATATACTCTTGTTTCTGAAATTTTCGACTTGAACGTAAATTTTCTAATTCGTGCAGAAATTGATTAAATTTTGTCTGAGATATATCAACTTGTTCGCGAAGTAATTTATTTGATGATGGTATGCGAGCAATTACTTCAATCCGGTTTTGGATGATAATCGGATGAATTATTGCTGCTGGGGGCTGTTCAAATTTATTAATCGGAACGGTTTTTGCAGTATCAAGCCGACATCGTAATAAGTTTTCTAATTCTGCTAGCTGCAAAGATTCGCTAACTTCGGTTGCTTTTAATAAATTTTTCTCGCTGGCTTTTGTTTGCAAAAGTAAATCGAGCAGTCTACGATATACAGGTTCGACGTTTTCTAAAAAAGAAAACTGTACGTCGGAATCTGTTGTCAACAAATTGTAACGAACTGATTCTAAAGTATTTATTGCTTTATTATAAGCCGTTATGGCATTGTCTTTCTTTCCTTGTTCTTCTAATATATGCCCTAGTTGGGATTGCCATTGATAAGCAATAAATGGTTGTTTGGTTGGTTGTGCAAAATAAAGAGCCTGTTGTGTGGATTGATATGCTTTCTTCAGACAGGATTCTGTTGTTTTACATAAATTATGATTGCTAATATTTTTGTTTTTGGAATTATTTGAATTTAAATTTAAATTTAAATTTTGCTTTAACCACCAAGCCCGATATTCATACAAGCTACCAAGATTACCAATGGCATAAGATTTAGCAACATCATCTTGGATTATTTCAGCTTGGGATTGTGCTGATGATAATTCTTTAATTTTCTTTTCCCAATCAGGTTTGTTCTTAGTTAGTTGGATTAGACAAGTTTTTGCTGTAGCTAAATTAATTTTATTGTAAATCTGGTTTTGATTGGGAGATGAATTCGCAATATTTATATCTGACAATAAACTATTTGCTTGAGACAGTAAGCTGTTTGTATCATTTATGGCAGTTGATTTAAACTTGCTTCTGGTTAGCAACAGATTGAGTAAATTAATTTTTGCTTTAGTTGCGATGGGTTGAGAAGAAATTTTAATTACTTCTTGATATTTCGACTCAGCATTTTTATATTCTTTTATCGCTTCTAGGGGAAGAGTATAATTATTTTGAAAACAACCCCAACGATAATTATCTTGTTGAGATGCTGTTAAATTAAAGTTCGATGCTTCTGATGCTAAAAATCTATCGCGTTGTAAATTTCCTAAAGACATATAGGTATTCGCCAAACTCAATAAAGTACCTGCTTGAGTTGAAGGTGAATTATTTTTAGCTACCGTTTCCAAAATATAGCGCGATTCATTTAACTTACCCGTTGCTCGCAAAACATCACCCAAACTGCGCCACCCAATTAATAAAATATCGGGTTCGGAATGTATCTTATTTTCTTGTAAGATTTTTTCTAATTCGTCTTTATTCAATTTATCGCAACTTAATCGATCAATTTCCAAGCTTTGCAGTAATATGCCGCAAGCACGAGGTAAAAAGCCTAACTTCTGTAAAGCACTAGCTTGGTAAATTTGATTGCTAGTGACTGCAATTTTATCTCCTAATTGAATATAAATTGTTTCGGCTGTTTGCCAATTATTTAAAGCATCATTAGCTTTTCCGAATTCAAACTGCAAACGACCTAAATTAGTTAAAGTAATAGCTTGATTTGGTTTATCTTTTTGTTCGGCAAATATTTGTGCTGCTTTCTGAAGATACTCTATTGCTGTTGATAATTGCTGCTGACGATAAAAACTTTCTCCCTGCTTGACTAAAAGCCGAGGATTACTAGAAACTGTGGCTGGAGTTTGAGAAAAAACAGGAGATATCCCCACAATTAAGAAAATAGTAATTAGAAATATAGCAATAAATTTACTTCGCATTTTCAAATAAATATCAATCAAGGATTGTACTGCAATGTAAAATAAATACCGTTTTCCTGTCCAACCTTCACCCTATTGCTACCATCGCTGTTGTTGTAACTCAAGGTGAAATTGTCGCCGAATCCCAGTAAATTATTTTCTCTAAAACTAACTTCTCACTGAAAACTACCTACACTCGGAAAACGACTATGTAGCAGATATGGTTTCAAATAAAGGGTGAGTATAATTCGTGAATTTACAATAGTTGCAAAGCCTGCAATAAACTATCAACATTTAACGGTTTTTTATCTTTTGACGAAAAACACTTTTTAATTTCTGTGTATAGAATTATTCCATATTAATTCAATTTATAGTAAATAGAACCATATTTTTTAATAATTGCCAATAATAAAGCTAAAATCACCTAATTTTTCACATTCATACCGAATTCCTATAAACTCTCTCCAACAGCAACGCGGTAGCAAGCATCGCATAAAGCTGTTGTGTATTTAATTTGTATATGAGACGCTTACTTCATAATTCCTCTAAAGACTGATTGGGCTATTTGCACACCTATTTGTTCGGGTGTTATATCCTTGGTTATATTTACAGTTGTAGGTAAGCTCGAAATATTACCACCATTTTGCAAGTGGGAAGGAAGATTGTTTTCATTCAACAACCGAGACAATTCTGTTTCTAAAGCCGCTTGTAAGCGGTAAAGTTGACTGCGAGGGATGTCAATATCATCTAAGATTATCCGTTCAATTTGTAAATTAATATTCATGATTATCGTAATATTTTGTACATAGTTGTCTTTTCTCTAATTCGCAGGGATAGTATAAATTTAATTTAAACTCGAATCAATTCTCTGTACTCTCTTCCTCTGTGCCCTCCGCGCTCTCTGCGGT
This sequence comes from Rivularia sp. MS3, assembly GCA_019192545.1. Classification (GTDB taxonomy): domain Bacteria; phylum Cyanobacteriota; class Cyanobacteriia; order Cyanobacteriales; family Nostocaceae; genus Rivularia. Next base: position 32,667 of record JAHCMI010000046.1, read on the forward strand.
TTTTTTAAACCAAATTCTAAAAATCCAGCAAAATTAATGTGGTGGAATACTAATGTTCTGTCCCGTTAGCATGAAAGGCTTATTTAATATAAACCTTCTAAAGCCCAGAGAGCGCTGAGAAGTTTATAGCGGTTTTCACTTGGATGCAATACAAATTTGACCTCTCCTTCTTCCCCCTAAATAACGGCAAAATCCGCTTCATTAATCGGACGCTCTAATTTCCGAAATTCGGTTCTTGCTGCTGTTAATACGGATTGCATTGTCACTGCTTTACCTTCCATAGCTGCTAAAAACGCTGCGTTTATCGCAATATTATGAATGCTGCCACCCGTCAAATTTAATCTTGCCAAACGTTCTAAATCTAATGATTCTACCGGTGTTTCCTGGGGAAAAACTTTTTGCCACATCCGTTTTCGTTCCAATTTACCGGGGAAGGGAAAGTTAATAATAAACCGCAGTCTTCGTAGAAAAGCTGTATCTAAGGAACTTTTCATGTTCGTTGCTAAAATCGCCAAGCCTTGGTAAGATTCTATTCGCTGCAATAGATAATTTATCTCAATATTGGCGTAACGGTCATGACTGTCTTTGACTTCGCTGCGTTTACCAAATAAAGCGTCTGCTTCGTCGAAAAACAAGATAGCACCACCATTTTCAGCAGCATCAAATAGCTTTCGTAAATTTTTCTCGGTTTCGCCAATATATTTACTGACAACAGCCGATAAATCAACACGATACAGATTTAATTGCAAACTCTTGGCAATTACTTCCGCTGCCATTGTCTTTCCCGTACCGCTTTCCCCAGCAAACAAAGCGCTGATTCCCATGCCCCGATTCATCCGTCGTTGAAATCCCCAATTTTCGTAAACTTGGCGGCGTTGTTTTACTTGCGAGGCGATTTGATGCAGCAAGTTTGTTTCTTCCGATGGCAATACAATATCGTCCCAGGTGGCTTTGGTGTCGATACGTTGAGCTAAATTATCTAATTGCGGACGAGTGCTGACTAAACAAGCATTCCACAAATTAGTATGTAATTCATTTTTATCTGTAATATTTTGATTAAATACTAATTGAGCATTTTTGTGGATGGTGGAAAGGTTGAGATTAAATTGCGAAGCTAAGAGTGCAGGACTTTCTGGGTTAGTAGAAGTATCAAGGATGTTTGTCCAAGCTGCTTGTTGTTCTGGTGCGGTGGGTTTAGTAATATCGAAACTGACGCTGGTTCTATTTAACTGGGTTGGTTCGTAAGTATCGAGAAATAATAAGTTATGGTAGCGCGATAGAAAACGGTTGAGTGGAGAAGCAGAAGTTTTATTTGTGGAGTTTTCTTGTTCCTTAGCATCAAGGTAAATCGCAATCGGCATTAATATACTTTCCCTCTGCCATAATCGCAGAAAAGTTTCCAATTCTGCTGCCGGGGTTGGTAGCAATCCAGATGGTAAGCGATAAAGCTGCAAACCAAAAACCGTAGCGGTATGACTGGCAATTAATTCTTTGCTTGAGCTATCGCTACCTAATAACTCAATTATCGGTAAATGGGTTGCTGAATTTGCTTGTTTGAGGTGGTCAATAATTGTTTCGACAATAGTTTCCTGAGAAGGTGGTAGTATACCGACAGAAGTTTCTACAGGCATGACTAAACTTGCCAGTCGGTCATCTAAATAGTTTAAACCTTTGAGATAGTTGACTATTCGCTCCTCTGCTTTGATGGCACTAGTAATTAAAGGTTGACTACCGACTTGGTTTATTTCAATCAATCGCCAATAACGGAGGGGACGCTCTGGTGAAACCACATCCCAAGCAGGTTCATTAAATAAAGAAAGAGCTAAAGCAAAGGTTGGATAAGGACTTTTACTATCGTTTTGAGCCTTGGCACATAAACTAGCAATCCTTGTATCTAATTCCATCCCCGCACACAAAAGTAATACTTTTTGCTCGAATTGAGAAAGTCCAAAACGACGACTTAAAGATACTAATGCAGGATATGGTTCAGTCGCTGCAACTTCTGCCATTGTTGCATGTGCCTGTTCTATCTCCGTATCAGATACTTGCTCACCAGCCATTTTTTGCAACCGCAGACGCAGCCACTCTAACACTATAGTTAAATACTTTTCATTATTTTCAAGCCAGTAATTTGCATCATTCATCACAGCGTTACCTTTTGACTGGAATCGAATACAGGAGGTTTAACGGAATTATCTATTAATAAGCTATCCACTCCATCAACACGCAAACGAACAAAGTATTCCCCAGTCGGAATAGTTTCCACATTGAAATTTACTGTATTCGTCTTACCGGGATTTTCGGTTTCTGGCTCAGTTGGTAAAAGTTGGCGATCGCCTAACAGTAAGCTGATTTCTTGGTCTTGCCAAACTTGAGGATTGCAAGTTACAGTTACCCTTTGATTCTCGGTAGTAATTTGCTCAATTTTTGGAGCTAGAGAAAAAGGTAAAGCATTTGTTGTTTGTTCTTTTCCTTCCCGTCGAAGTTTAACTGCAACCGTATAAAATCCCGCCGGTAAATCAGCAGGTTGGTTGGGTATTTGAATATTTATTTGTTGTGCTGAGGTTTGTTGCTGAGCTTCTAATTCAACAGCTATATCTAAATTTTTATTTTTCAATAAAACTAATGCTCTACCGTCATCGCCATTTAAATTATGTCCCTGCAAAGAAAGCTGCTCGCCCAAACGAACGCTAAACTGCCGATTTGGTAACTGTAATGTTTCCAAGGTAGGGAAAGGAGGAGTTAAATCCGCTTGTGCAATAATACCTTTATCTTCCGAGCCGCGAGTTAAAACCGGTAGCGGCGCTTTAACTTGTAAACTGCTATCAATTAAAATTACAGATACTTCATAAGCTGCTGAAATGCGATATTGAGTTTGAAATGTCGTCCATAACTTAGACACATCATCCAGAGATAAAGGTTGAGGAGTAATCTTAATCCGTTCAACTTGTTGATGTAAATTACTTTCTGGTAATGCAGCTTTAATATCCCCCGGCTTCAAGATAGTAGCATCGTGAAGTACCCGCATTGCCGTACCTAAAATCCGATGTCCTAAAATATCATCATTATCTTGTCCGTAAGCAGTAATTAAATAGTAGAGATTTAAAGCTAACGGTAACTTCCCAGTTTCTCCAGGTTTGACACGATTGGGAATATCTTGATTGCGTAAAGCGGCATTCGGTAAAGTATGGTAGAGAAAAATATTAATTTGATTGCTGCTCTCACCATTTTCTCTCGCTTTATCCGGAGGGCGCGTAGTTACACCACCACTACCAAGCTCATCGCCAATACCCCTGGCAATGATATTACGTAACGTTGTAGTGACAGCAGCGATCGCCAGTGAATTACTCATATCATATTCAGCATTAATCTTCGATTAACATTAAAACCACCTTGGAATCAATTCCGAGGCTAATAGCTCAAGTCTACTGAAGTAGACTAAAAGTAGGCTGTTGACTTTGATGGGATTTTGATGATTTTAATTCATACTTTTATTGTGTCAAGGTTATGGTGCGTTAAATGATGCATCAAAATTTTTTGTTTTGCCAGATTGATTGTCGTCCATCTAACACACCCTAAAAATTGAGGACGATACAAAATATGTATAAGAATGAACTAAATTTAAAAATATTAGTCCTCATTTTAAGATACAAGAGTTTTTTTTGTGTCTTGTAATCAAAACGCGAAAATTTACAAATAGAGACAAAATTGTCACAAATATTATGAGTCTAAAATTGAACATAGAGCGCATAATAAGAAGTATTAACTTACTTTACACTTAGCGCTGTCGTTCGCAAGCTCTCGTTAAAACAAAGTTTCGCGTTTGCTGACAAAAAATAGTTTTCCTCAACTTATAAAATAGTGGTGCGTTTTATAGCCTCATTGTTACTGTAAATATAACTAAGGAAATAAAGCCGAAATGGGTATGAATTGCTCAATCTATTTACGGAGGATTGATAAATGCAGCGCCAAGGAATAAATCAACAGCAAAATAAATCCCAGAGCAATATTCATTCAAGTAGCGGTTGGTTGCAGCGGGCTGCGGTGCGTGCAGAAAATGAGCTACAATCTCCCGTTGAAGGAAATTCGGGTTTGAATCGGAGTTTTGTAAATGTACCCGTGCGTGGTGATAGATTACCCGTAGTGCAGCCAAAGTTGACAATTGGTAAGGTTGGGGATAGATACGAACAAGAAGCAGATAGAGTTGCATCTGAGGTAGTACAACAAATAAATGCACCTCAAGGGCATTCCGTACAGCTTCAGGAAGCACGGGAAGACAAAGAAATACAAACAAAACCTGAGATTACCTCACTCCAGCGTCAGGAAGGAATAGCAGGAGGAGAAGCTTCAGCAGATTTGACATCGGCTATTAATAGTGCGCGGGGGAGTGGACAAGCGTTAGATTCGGGCTTGCAGGCACGCATGGGACAAGCAATGGGGGCAGATTTTAGCAGTGTGCGGGTGCATACAGATGCTCGATCTGACCAGTTAAATCAATCGCTTCAGGCAAAAGCGTTTACCACAGGGCAAGACGTATTTTTTAGGCAGGGGGAATATCAACCGGGGAGTCGCGGAGGGCAGGAGTTGATTGCTCATGAGTTGACTCATGTGGTACAGCAGGGTGGCGTTTCAGCACAAAGAGAGGGATTAGTTGGGGTAGAAGGGACATTATATAAATCCGTTAGCCATGAAAGAGCCGAAAACCTGGTGCAATTGTTCCCGAAACCACATGGAAATACTAGAAAAGCTCAATGTCATATATATGGAATTTTTAATCAGATAAATGGTAAGCCACATACGTTACAATACGTAGGTCAAGCTTCCCAAGACTACGGAGTTAGGTTTCAGCAGCATACAAGAAATGACTCAGGGTATCCGTGGTACATCGGATCGCCATACAACTGTGATTACTCGGGAGCAGAGAACACGTGGCCATACACAGAAAGGAATATAGTCACATTCAAGAATAACCTCACATGGATGGAACTAACTGTAGCTGAGCAGATAATTTTAGATGCAAATGGTGGTAAATCTAAGTTATTAAATCAGATCAATCCGATTTTGCCAAATACATTCAATAAATACCGAACATTGCAAAACTACAATTATAAAAATTTGAGCAAAGGAAATAATCCAAACGTATCAGTACCATCAAAATGGAGATGAGAATTCAGCTTGATAAGCCTGTAGGTTGGGTTGAGGAACGAAACCCAATAAAATAACCTCTTTTTGATGATTATGGTGGCTTTTTCTAAATTTGACTTTCGGCTGTTGGGTTGCACTTCGTTTAACCCAACCTACCTAACTACTATAATTTTGAGCGGCCAATGAAAGCAATTACTGAAAGAATTTATAGCTTTTATGTAAATAGTTCCGGTCAAAATTACTTCATTCTAATCGGTTATGAAGCACAAGCATCTGGAGAATATTCACCAGCTAAAAATATTGGGATTAATGTGCCTAAGCAATTTGACGGTAATTGGTATTATGGTGCTTACGATCGCGTTACGGGAAATGTCCATTACGACAATCCAACAGTTTCAGCAGCCTTCAGCGAATTAGATTCTGCACAAAGTAGCATTTCACAATTAGAAGCCCAAATTCATAGAACAACAATGCAGACACATTAGATAATTTTCATCGCCCGTAGGTTGGGTTGAAGAATGAAACCCAACACAACAACCTCTATTTCCGCTATACTTGTACAGGTAAGCAGACAAGTATCACAAATGCAAGTTGTTACCTTTAGCGAAGCCAGAAACAAACTAAAAGCCATATTAAATCGAGTCGTAAATGACGCGGACTACACTATAATTACCAGACGAGATGCTGACGATGCTGTAGTTATGTCTCTTGAATATTTTAATAGCTTGCTGGAAACTGTTTATTTATTAAAGTCTCCGGCAAATGCTGCTCATTTAGAACGCTCTATTAACCAATACAAACAAGGTCAGGTAGTAGAGAAAAATCTATTAGATGTAGATGAGTAATCGCAAATTAGCCTGGACTGATGAGGCTTGGAAAGACTACATTTATTGGCAGAGTCAAGATAAAAAGACCTTGAAAAGAATTAAGAAATTAATAAACGAAGCTAAAAAACTTCCTTTTGAGGGAGTTGGTAAACCTGAACCTTTGAAAGAAAATTTATCCGGGTTTTGGTCGCGTCGTATTGATGATACCCATCGTCTTGTCTATGCTGTAGATGATGATTACTTTACAATTATTTCTTGCCGCTACCATTATTAGCAGTAGTATTAATACTGTTGCATAGAAGTCATGTTATGTCCTATCGGACATACTCCGAAGACCGTTAACGCTATCGCTTTAGGCAGCTTAATAAATAAATTTATAAAAAAATGGGTATGAATTGCTCAATCTATTTACGGAGGATTGATAAATGCAGCGCCAAGGAATAAATCAACAGCAAAATAAATCCCAGAGCAATATTCATTCAAGTAGCGGTTGGTTGCAGCGGGCTGCGGTGCGTGCAGAAAATGAGCTACAATCTCCCGTTGAAGGAAATTCGGGTTTGAATCGGAGTTTTGTAAATGTACCCGTGCGTGGTGATAGATTGCCCGTAGTGCAGCCAAAGTTGACAATTGGTAAGGTTGGGGATAGGTACGAACAAGAAGCAGATAGAGTTGCATCTCAGGTAGTACAGCAGGGTGGGGTGGAAGTTAGGCGATTGCCTTTCTCATCGCACAAATCCATCCAGAATTTACTAATACAGCGGAAAATCTGGAATGAGGATTATAAAGCACCAGATTATGCACAGGTTGATTTGCAAGCTCCCTTAATAGATGGAGAGAATGCCTATCCTAATGTATATCCACCAGGTTGGTGCCAAGACCATAACTTTTCTTATAACTCTAACAATCACGGAAGTACAAAGCCACAGCACCATCAAAGAGGACATCTTATAGGAAAGCAATTTGGAGCCAAAGGCTTTGCCAATAATTTGGTGACACTGACAGCCGCAACGAACGGGGCAGATATGCAATATGAAGAAGACGGTTTGAAACAATATATTAACAAAAATCCAAAACATCAGTTTCGCTATAGAGTAACAGCGAATTACGGGAGCAAAAATTACTTTCATACGGGTAAAAAAGATCCAACTCTTAAGAAGAGTATTTATCTAAAGTGTGGAAAAGGGAAAGCACCCGACAAAATCACAATGACCACCGAAGATTTAACAACTAAGAAACAAGTGCAAAACGCAACAGTTGAGAACGGACTGATGTATTTGCAGCATTTATATTAATAATGTCACCGTCTATCTCGCACATTGAGTTGAGGAACGAAACCCAATAAAATAGCTTCTTTTTGATGATTATGGTGGCTTTTTACTAAATTTTTCTTTCGGCTGTTGGGTTGCACTTCGTTTAACCCAACCTACCTAACTACAATCCCTACTTGCCATCGCGCTGCTTAAGATAATCACTCAAAGACAAAGCAGGAGTTTTTTTTGTAGATTTTCTGCTTTGATTTGGAGATGGTTCTGGCTGACTTTTTCGCACTTCTATACGACCAATAGTAACTTTAATTGTTGGTGATGGTTGAGGTTCTGTTTGATGTCGTCTAGTTTCTGTTTGGGTATGAATTGAGGGCGAAGTTTTGACTAAATCTTCCCTAGAAGTGATGACAGGTTTTTGTTGGTTAATATCTAGTTTAACTGTTGAAATACTATTTTGAATTTCGGGTTTTTCTACAAAGTCGGTGTTGCTATGTTCGTCATTAACTACATTTACTAGGATAGATTGCTGTTGAGTAGAAACTGGAGTTTGCGATTTAGAATTATTGTTAGTTTTTTCTATGGTTTGCTGTTGTAATGAACTTTGTAAGTTTGACTGCGCTGCATCTATTTGTATATCTGGTTTTACGGAAAATTTTGTTGCTTTAATCCGATTTACTTGAGGAGCTAAGGTTTGCTGTTGCAAGTTGGGCTTAACAGTTTTTGATGCAATACTTTTGTTTACATCATCACGTTTTTGAATTTGCTGCTTGGATGTAGATGTAATTTTATTAGGGCTAGGATTTTCAACGCTACTAATATCTAATTTATCTATTCCTGCCGTTTTTTCCCTGGGTTGATTTTTTATATTTGTAAATTGCTTTGGTAATTGTTTACGAGTATTATCGGAATTTTGATTCGATTCCAGTTCAGAGGTAGATACATTCAAATCCAAATCAACATCAGCTTCCACAGATTGCGATCGCGCATTCAAACGATTTACCTGCGGTACTATATTCGGTGATACCTCAATTTCCCCGCCGATATCGGAATTATTTGATATCTCACTCACAAACCTCTGCGCTTCTTTGCGCTCACCTTCGCGTGCCTCTGCGTTTAAATCATAAAATCCCGATTCAGACGAATTATCTTCCTTTATCCTTCCCCCATCCTCTACATTGTTAAATTCAACATCAGCTTCCACAGATTGCAATGGCGCATTCAAATGATTTACCTGCGGCACTATATTCGGTGATACCTCAATTTCACCCCTAACATCAGAACTATTTGATATCTCACTCACAAACCTCTGCGTGCCTTCGCGCTCACCTTCGCGTGCCTCTGCGTTTGAATTATCATTTTTTATCGTTTCCCCATCATCTGCAACTTGCTTCGTTTCCGACTCAAAAGTAGATGCATTCAAATCCAACTCAACATCAACTTCCACAAATTGCGATGCCTCATTCAAATGAGTTACCTGGGGTACTATGTTCGGTGTTATCTGTGTTTCCGTACTGGCATCAGAATTATTTGATATACCACTCGAAAAACTTTGCGCTTCTTTGCGCTTAACTTTGCGTTCCTCTGCGTTTAAATTATACAATCTCGATGGCAACGAATTATCTTTTTTTATCGTATCCTCATACCCCGGAAAATCTTCATTCAATCTTGGTATAGCTGGTGATAATTTTTTGGAAGGTAGCAGAGGTACAAAATTTAAATTTGGTTCATGATTAATAAACGTCGAAGGCTCGGGTTGCGGTAATGCATCTTCTGTATAATCACTAGGTATCGCAGGCAAACTTAAAAACATCGAATGCATCAAAGGCTCTACAACGGGTATTTCCCCCATAACCCGTGCCGTCATCGTAGTTATAAAGTCACTCATGAGCCTATCAAGTCCAAATACATTTGTCTTCTGATGCCGCTCATGGACAATATATCAGCTTCTCGCCAACCGTAAAACCTTGCAAGGGTATGTACTTCTTGCAACAATCGTTTTGCCCGAGCCGTGAGTTCCCTCCACAAAAATGACACAATATCAAACAGTAATTGCCAGGAATGCTCGCAAGCCGGACAACTTAAGTTTAATAATACTTCCGCTTGGGGATCGCGTTCAGCCATTTGTTGTACAACTTGATTGATAACCGTTGCAGACAAGTCATTATAAGCAAGGGAATTGTCATTATTACTTGCTTGAAGAATGCAGCGCTGCATCAGCACAGAATTGGCTTGATTAACATCCTTATATCCAACGATGGCAGCTAAATCTTGACTATTTGGTAAGCGAAATTGTAACTCCACCCCTTCGGCGTGCAAGTTATATTTTTCAACTTTGGGTGACGAGATTTGTGCAACGCGAATATCCGGAATGTTGATGTCAAATTCTAGGCGATCGCCACAATTTGGACATTCAGCCAAGCAGTTCATTTTCTGCCCAAAGGTAATTTCTCTAAGGGTTAGTAAATAAGCATCCCTTTGTCCAATACTTAAGGATGCTAACTGTGGAGGAGAAATTTCCGGACAAGCAAAAGCAAGTAGAGTCAATGCTCTATCCAAAGGATGCTGATTCTGTCCGATTTCCCAAATCCGTAAAATGTGCTGGGCTGATAAAGGATGCATACAGTTAACAGTGAGCAGTGAGCAGTGAACAGTTAATAGTTAGGAGTTAGGAGTTAGGAGTTAGGAATTATCTTTCCCTCTCCCCCTCTTCCCCCTCTCCTTATTAAGGAGAGGGTTGGGTGAGGTACCTAAGCTGCTGGATCTTCGTAACTTGGCTCACTTGGTTCAACTACAGATTCGTCTCTTACCCAACCTTCGTTTTGCAAGGTAATTGACTGAATAGCAACTGCATTAGCGCTAGCGTCAAGTTCTGGTATAGCCTGATACTCAGAAACCCAACAGCGGAAAACATTATAGGAAATAACTTTTTGACCGGCTTCGTTGAAAACATCAATAATAATATCTTTACGAAAGTCGGCTAATGATACTTCTTGAGTCCGTGAATCTGCGGCGGCTTGAGCATTATTAAAGCTCCATACCTTGTTTGCCCACTTTTCAAAATCTAAGTCGTGAGTAACTCCCCTTTCTAATGTTATTGGTTCGTATTTCGATTGTCCGGGAGATTTACGTACAGTGCTGGGGTCGCCACCTTCTCGATGTTCTACTACTTCGGTGGTGCGTTTGAGCATTCCCACCTTGCTAATACCAGCTACATATTTACCATCCCATTTAACCCGAAATTTAAAATTTTTATAGGGGTCGTAGCGATTAGCATTAACGCTAAACTGTGCCATTATTTACTCCTTAAGTTGCAATATTACCAGCGATTTGTTGGAATTTGATGATGACAAACTCCGCAGGTTTGAGGGGTGCATAACCGACAATAATATTAACGATGCCTCGATCTATATCGTTCTGAGTGGTAGTATCTTTATCGCACTTGACAAAATAAGCTTCCTTGGGGCTGCTACCTTGAAAAGCTCCCTGACGGAATAGATTATTCATAAAAGCGCCAATATTTAAGCGAATTTGCGCCCACAAAGGTTCATCATTAGGTTCAAATACCACCCATTGAGTGCCGCGATAAAGACTTTCTTCCATAAATAATGCTAAACGTCGCACGGGTACATACTTCCATTCCGAAGCAAGTTGATCTGCACCCACAAGAGTTCTGGCTCCCCAAACCACATTGCCATATACGCGAAATGTCCGCAGACAATTAACACCTATCGGGTTGAGTTGACCATTTTCACCATCGGTCATTTTATAAGCTAATTCTCTGACACCTGAAAGGGTTGCTTCTGTACCCGCTGGTGCTTTCCATACACCTCTTTGAGCATCGGTACGAGCAAAAATACCAGCAACGACACCACAGGGAGGAAATTCTTGTAAACGGTTTTCCTTATTAGGGTCGGGCAACTTCACATTAGGATAGTAAATAATTGCATTTTTATCTCGTAAATTTAACTTATCCACACCTATAGTTTCATCCTGCACTTTTGATGGATCTGTCCAGGCTGTAGGTGGATCGACAATTAACATTGCCCGACGCTTTTTACAATATTTGAGAGCTTTTGCTAATAAATCTTTGCCTGCATTATCATCGGCAACAGCCTCACCACGTTTTCGAGGTGGAATACACAGTAAATTAAATAAATCTGCTTTTTCTAAAGCATAGATACCAGTTTTATCATTCTCACTTCCCTCATATTCTTCGTAGGTAGGTGCTTCACCGCCGTCTTTACCTCCAGTAAATTTTATGGGAGCGTTTTCAGGAGTTGCAGAGGGGCGTTCGCTATCATCTGATATAGTGCCATCCAAGCGAACAAAGTTTGATTGTTGTTCGAGTACTGCGGTTATAAATCGAGAAGAATCTGGATCTACAGAAACATTTAGAAATGATTCTAAAACAATTGGTGGGTCGTCTTCCTCTGCGGGGGGCTGTAAGATAGTCAAGTTAAACAACTTGTTATTTTCTGGTTCTTTAGTTTTATGGTCTACTTCAGCCATCAAACCATTAGCCCATTTACCTTCACTGGCAGCCTCTAAATTTAGGACACCAATAGGTGATTCCAATTTTGCTTTTTTTGCTTTCTTAGCATCATCTTCATCCTTTGTATGAACAACTCGGATAATTAAAGCATCGGTACCACCATTAAGGAAATATTGCTCTACGGCGTAACTCATGGCACTCTTAACCCATAAGCCACCAAACTGACGCTCAAAATCGGCGAAGCTTTGAATTCTTACTGGTTGATTTGTCGGTCCCCTACTTGCAATTCCGATAAAAGCAGTAATCGAGGTTGCAACTCCAACAATAGTACGTACACCACTGGGAATTTCTTCTATATAAACACCGGGATAGGTGGGAGCGGTAGGCATAATTTATTCCTCTTTAATAGCTTTATTACTTACAGCTTATTGTCGCGATTATTGATTTTAAGTAAGTTGGGGAGTTGCATCACGTCCGACTAAAATTTCAATCTCAGCTTGATTTGGATCGGGCTTATCTTCTTCTGTTGCTTTGTCATATTTATTAGAAAATTTAATTTGACTGAGATTTTCCCCTAACAATGAAACAGCCCCCGCACCCAAAAAAATTTGGGGTCGATCTAGTTGAATTTCTTTATCGCCAACTTTGTAAGTTAGTTTTTCTTCAGAACTATACAAATTTGATGTAATCAGCAAAAAGCTAATCTCTCCTTTGTTTCCTTGAGCGACGTTAATAACCTTGTCTGTGTCTCCTGGTTGAATCGCGACTTCAATTTTGTTATAAGCCTCAGTCTTTATATCTTGGTTAAGAGAGACTTGCGGTCCTCCTGAAACTTGTGCGCTGACTTGAACTTTAATATCTACCATTGAAAGTTTCCTCACAAAGTATCAAATACTAAGAAAAAAATATTTCTGTCAATAGCTGCTAAAGAATACTAGATTTATGTATGTAAATATGAAAGCAGATTTATTCCGAAATAACACGCTTTTTGCCTCAAAAATCACTATTTTTTAATATTTGTCATTTTCAAGCTTGTGACTTAATCTGAATGCATAAACATTGTCAACATAGAGTTTGACATAGTTGTAATTCAACTTATTTTTGTTAATAATTGAAAATGTAAGTTTTAAGGAAAACTCGCTATATGTTAGGAAATATTTTTGCTTGGTTAATACTAATTCCCTTTATTCTTGCTTTTGTGATTGGGTTTCTAGCTTACGATTTTCAAAAGCCTTGAGTACCACCAGAAGATAACAAGTTAAGAGTTAGGAGTTAGGAGTTAATAATAATTTCCTGGCTCTTAACTTTTAACTAAGAATTTTCTTGTTTGTTTGTATTAGTTTCTGGTTCAGAGTCTTCCTGTAATAACTTGAATTCTGATTTAGGTAATTCCAATCCCAATTTTTTTTCAGCAAAGCCTTTCACCCTGTTGAACAATTGTGCAAAAGAATTTGAGAGGGATTTGATAGTATTCTCAACAAATTTATCTGGTTCTTTATTTGGCGATTCCATCCAGTGACGAAATTTCCAGCCAATAGTAAACCCGATATGCCATACCCAAAGTACGAATACTACTACCAATAACAACAACATAAAAAGCAATATTGCTGTTTCTTTTAACAAATTCCAGGTTTTAACTAGAGCCTGCTGATAAATTTTAATCGTGTTTGGGCTAGAAAGATTATCCCAAACAACATTAGCTTGATATTGGATGAGCTTCATTGTGTTTTATTCTTAATCACCCATACTCATGAATTTACTAGCAAATGATAACTTCGGTATACCGAAATTGGCTTTTAGCAACAATTTGTATCATTTTTAGTATTTCAGATTACAAATTATTGACGACAATTATGACCGTTCGGGTAAATTTTGCAAGTCAAAATTATTGTAATGACAGCTTTTCGCTACTTACCTATATTTAATTTATTCAATTTCTTATCTATTCACTCGATTAAGTATGATACCGGATTTTTGATACAAATATTACATAGTTTTATATTTCAATTAAGTTAGTTACAAATTGCAACGTGTAATAAATAATTATTACAGCCTCTGTTAAATTCCAAGCAGCAAAAAATTAATTGTGATATCAGGAGAAAGGAAATAACAATTTATACAGTCTATTTGCAGATATTAATATTTACTTTTGAATTTTAAGTTTTGACTTCTGCGTAGCAGTTAGCTGGTATAGGCGATTCAAGGAGTTGAGATAATGACTATTCGTTCGCATTCCAATCACAAAAGAGCCTTAGAAACGTCTCAAACGCCTGTTTCTAATAAAGTCGTGCAACCTTCTGTGTTACAGACAGAGAAAGTCAACGAGCCAGAAGGTTTAGAAAACGAAATAGATTCTCAAACTTTCCAAGAATCACTTGTAAGCCGGGATTTTAGCCAGATACCAGTACGTCATAATTCTTCACCAAAAATTCAGCCTAAATTAAATCCTAAATTAAATATTGGGCAACCGGGAGATAAATACGAGCGAGAAGCTGACAGGGTGGCAGAGCAGGTAATGCAGATGCCGCATCCACTTCCCGAAAGAAAGATAAATCCTTCTCCCGTTGTATCTACTTATCTTCAAGAGAAATTGCAGCGACAAGAAACCGAGCAAGAAGACGACAAGGAAGAAATTTTACAAGCGAAACCAGATAACTCAACAACACCTAGAGTTACACCAAATTTAGAAAATCACCTTCATAACAGTAGGGGAAACGGACAACCTTTGCCAGAATCTACCCGTACTTTTATGGAAGCAAGGTTTAGGAATGATTTTAGTGGGGTGCGGGTGCATACCGATTTAAGCGCGGTACAGATGAATCGGGAATTAGGAGCGCAGGCTTTTACTCTCGGTAATCATATTTACTATGGCGCGGGTAAATCTCCGGGTAAGAATGAGTTGACAGCCCATGAATTGACGCATGTGGTGCAGCAGAATGGTGGAGATATTCAGCCTAAATTAATTGATAAAGTTGCAAAAACTGATTTAGCCCTTCAGATGAAGGAAGTCCCTGAAAGTAAGGGAAATACAGAGATTAACAAAGTTACACTCCTCGAGACTGCTAACACTAAACCGAAGCCAGAAATAAATACAACATCTGTAAATTCCGAAGAAAAATTACCGGATAATCAACAAACAACACCTCTAGAAGCTGAGAATAAAGAAAAAGACATTACTGCAACAGCTTCTGAAACAGCAGAAGAAGAAACTGCTCCTACTTCCCCAGAATCAGATTCAGATTTTCAAGCGGTAGTTGCTAAAGCCAAAGATGTTGCAAATAAACACAAGAAACACGCCCCAGCTAGCACTAAAGCCAAACAAGCCCAAGATGCAGCCGAAAGCCCTGCCAGTGAAATAGAAAGCAAAGCGCAAACGAATCAAGTGGGTGAGATGGCACAAGCTCCCACTCCTGGTTTTAATGCTGCTGCTTTCAAAACTAAATTAATGGAGCGTATCAAGGAAGCGGCTCCGAAAAATCTGGAAGAAGCGGATAACTTTAAAAATAATAATAAACTGGCTGCTGTTAAAAGCCAGATGCAAAATACAGTTGAGCAAGAGCAAACTGCATCTCAAACACCATTAACACAAAAAGCGCAACAAACACCAGATACCAGCAACATCAAACCGAAATCAGTAACTCCCCTTTCAGCCAACGAAGCAGAAGCAGCAACAACAAATATTGGCGCTCAAAAAGCCATTCCCAAAGCCAAAACACAAAGTCAAATTGAAGCACCGCTACAACAAAATAGCCAAAAACTCGAACAACAAATCGCTGAAGCTAATGTCACCGAAAAACAGTTAGCTATTAGCAATGAACCCCAATTTCAAACAGCTTTAGCAGCTAAAACACAAGCTCAAACCAATGCTCAACTTGCACCCCAAGAATATCGTCAATTTGAGGAAAAACAGCTAACCCAAGCCCAAGGAGAAGCCACAACCACAGCAGCAGAAAAACTGCAAGCAATGCATGGCGATCGCACTCAATTATTATCTGGGGTTACGAATTCCCAAATTGAAGCCAAAGGTAAAGATGAGCAAGCACGAGTCAAGGTTGCTGGAGATATTCAAGGAATTTATCAGCAGACTAAAACAAAGGTTGAGCAAATTCTCAACGGTTTAGATAATAAAGTAGATACAGAATTTGAACTTGGTGCCAGTCAAGCCAAAAAAGCCTTCGAGGATTACGTAGATAAAAAGATGAAGGCTTACAAAGACAAGCGCTACAGTGGTAAATTAGGTTGGATTCGCTGGGGTAAAGATAAATTCCTCGGTTTACCTTCAGAAGTTAACGTTTTTTACCAAGAAGGACGACAATTTTACTTACAAAAAATGGATGTTGTCATCGATAAAATTGTCAACATTATTGGTACCGGTTTAATCGATGCTAAGTCAGAAATCACTAAGGGTAGGCAGAAAATTAAAGAATATGTAGCTCAATTACCGCAAAATCTCAAAAAAGTAGGTCAAAAAGCCGCTACAGATATTCAAAGTCAATTCAATAAGTTAGAACAAAGCGTTGAGGGCAAACAAGATGAATTAATTAATAACCTAGCCCAGAAATATAACGAAAACCTACAAGTAATTGATTCGGGCATCAAAGAACTCAAAGCTGCTAACCAAGGTTTAGTTGATATCGCAACCAATGCCATAACCGGAGTCATCAACATTATCAAGAATCTCAAAGATATGTTGCTGAATGTGTTGAAAAAAGGTGCTGGTGTGATTAATAACATAATCGCAGACCCCATCGGCTTTTTAGGTAACTTAATTAGCGGCATTAAACAAGGCTTTGAGAACTTTGTCGTCAACATTGGTAAACATCTACAAGTCGGTTTGATTGGTTGGCTAACCGGAGCTTTGGCACCAATGGGTATTCAAATACCTGAAGATATCTTTAGCTTGCCGGGAATATTTAGCTTAGTAACCCAAGTATTAGGATTAACATTTAACTACTTCCGTAGAAAAGCAGTAAAAATGTTTGGCGAGCCAGTAGTAGCTGGTATGGAAAAGAGCGTCGAAATTTTTCAAGTATTACGTTCTCAAGGTGCAATGGGGCTGTGGGAGCAGGTAAAAGAACAGTTCGGCGATTTAAAAGAAACGGTTATTGGGGAAATCAAAAACATGGTAATTACCCAGGTGATAACCGCCGGGGTGAAGTGGATTATTGCCTTATTAAATCCAGCATCAGCATTTATAAAAGCCGCAATGGCAATTTATGACATTATCATGTTCTTCGTCAATCGCGGTAAACAAGTATTGGAATTGGTAAATGCAGTTGTCGATGCAGTAGTGAAAATTGCTTCTGGTGCTGTGGGTGGTGCCGCGAAATTGGTTGAGAATGCTTTGGCGAAAACTGTACCTGTAGCGATTGGGTTCTTAGCTTCCTTGTTGGGTATTGGGGGTTTGGCAAAGAAGGTTGAGAAGATTATTGGTAAGGTTCGGGAAAAGGTTGATAAGGCGATTGATAAGTTACTTTTGAAGGTTAAGGGGTTATTTAAAGGGGAGAAGGGTAAGGGTGATAAGGATAAAGACAGTAAAAATGATAAAAGAACTTTTGACCAAAAAAAAGCTGACCTAAAAAAAGCATTAGCAGAATCAGAAAAAACTCTACAGCAAGATAATGCAACTGCCAAGAAAGTTAAAGAGGAATTGCCTAAAATAAAAGATAAGTATAAACTGACTTCAATCAAGTTAGTAAAGGATAAAGAGAACAAATATCGTGTAGAAGCTAGAATCAATCCCAATGATAGTACAGATGAATATAGTCTTATTTCGCCACTTAGATTTCCCAGTAACAGACATTTCGTAAGTGGCTTATCTATACCTAAAGCTGCTGGTAATAGCCTCTTTATAATTGATAAATCTTTAGTGAAAGCTGATGTAGATGAAATCAACGATGGAAACGCGAGCAAAAAAGATAATACTTTTACTACATCTTCAGGTAGAGTTTATGGTTTCCATGATGACATCCTCTATCCTATTAGTGGACCTGGAATTGAAAAGCTTTCCTCGCAAGAGTATAAGCTTCTTAAGCAGTTTAAACAAGATGAGAATAAAGCAGTGCAAACAATAAATGTGTTAGTTTCAAAAGGGATTCTCCAAGATGATAGGGCTAATTTAGTAAAGAAAATTGCTCAAGATTTTGGATTAAGTAGTTCGTAATTCTATCTATTCAGAATTTTTATTTTTTGTTTGATTAAGGAGATGATTATTTATGTTGTCTATAAATATGCAATTTTATCTAAATAAAGTAGTAGATGAATCCGAACTAATTAAATTTTTGTCTAAAACTCTCGATTTGAGATTTGAAACCTTTAACTATCCTGATAGTCAAGCAGAAGCATTTGTAATGATAAACAACTATGAAATAGGTTTTCCTATGGATATAACTATTTCCTATGCAAAAGGAGTTACACCAAAAATAGACTATTTATCTTTAGCGAAGCTTATTGCTATGCATTATAAGACTTTGGTGGCAACAGATTTACCAGAAGAACATCCAGACAAAATGAATCCTTATTGTTGGTGCGTAGTAGAACCAAAGGGAGATTTAGTAGAAATGGTGGAAGACATTTCAGATGTAAAAGAAAAAGAAGGTTTGCTATTAAATGGCAATTCTAAGAAATCACTTAGTATAGAAAAGGTTTAATGGAAAACACGTATAAATAACCCGCAGGTTGGGTTTCGTTCCTCAACCCAACACTTAAATTGTCTACAGGTTTTACTAAGGTTTAAGAGGATGTTTTAAAAGTATAGTTTTTATCCCAATTGGTGGATTATCCCCCTTCCCCTCTTGAAAAGGAGGACTTTAACCCCCTTTAAAAAGGTAGATTAAGGGGATCTAAAGATTTGTGGTATTACTTGAGACGCATCCTTACATCCTCTAAGGCAATATTAATTTGTCATACCATCCTCAAGCATCTGTTGGGTTTCACCTTCGTTCAACCCAACCTACAAGCTTCCTCTGCCTACTCTGCGCCCTCTGCGGTTTTTATAAAGGGAGTTTATAATCCAGCAAAATTAATGTAGTGAAATACTACTATATATCTCTACAAGGATTTCTGTTATCCAATAAATTCGTTTCCTACATTTAATCAACAACGCTCAAAACCATATATTAACTATCATTACAAATCTAGATAAAACCTAAAAAAAATATCAAATTTAACGTATAACCGCTAAAATTATACATATAGTTAATCGGGTAAAAGTTAAAAAATTAACTTTAGCAATATCAAAAATCAAGTAATCTATCGAATTTATGCCAATTTATACTCCAAATGAATTGGTTAAGTAGCAAAAACAATCAGCGAAATTACTTATTAATACAAGCATAAAGGATATCAGTTCATATGACTGCCTATCCCCCATATCCACGACTGCTCAAAGGTGCCATTGTCGTTTTGGATTCTTCTGGAACAACGGTATCAAGTACAATCCCGTTTCAGTACAATCCAGAATCTCTCAGTCGTACCTTGCAAGTGCAGGCAGCGAACAATGAAGGTGGCGAACGCATGGAAGCCTTACGTTTGGAAGGCGCACCAGTAGAAACATTTAAGCTAGATGTAGAAATTGATGCTACCGACGAGCTAGAAAAAGGGCAGGAACCCGCCGTTAGTTTGGGCATATACCCACAATTATCGGCACTTGAAACCTTGATTTATCCGACTAGCGGGCAGGTAAAGCAAAATATGCAGCTAGCTGACAAGGGAATGCTAGAAATTGTACCGATGGAAGCACCAATGACGTTGCTCGTGTGGGGAGACAAGCGTTTGCTTCCGGTGCGGATAACAGATTTTAGCATTACTGAAGAAGCTTACGATATCAATCTCAATCCCATACGCGCTAAAGTTTCTCTTGGTTTGCGCGTCTTGAGCTACAACGATTTGCAATGGAATCAGCGTGCATCTAGATTATTCATGGCGCATCACAAATCAAAAGAGCGCATGGCAAGAAAAAGCCGTGTCAGCAATCCATCCAGAATTACTGGAGTTAATGTTAATGCTCGGTTTCGATGAGTTGGGAGTAGCAAGTAGCAAGTAGTGAGTAAAACTAGTTATCTTCTCCCTCTCTCCCTCTCTCCCTCCCTCCCTCACTCCCTCCCTCCCTCACTCCCATGCCCAATCCCCAATTTTATGTTTGAATCAACAAGCCGTTATAACAACTTAGAAACTGCTCAAATTACCACTGCTGATGGTCGTAGAATTGCTTATAAGCGCCGTCGCTTTTTACCCCAAGGTAGAAATATGCCGATCGCGGAAGAGGTGATTGTTCAAGATGAGGACAGACTTGATTTGATTACTTTTACAACTTTGGGAGACTCAGAACAGTTTTGGCAGATTTGTGATGCTAATAATGCAATGAATCCAGAAAAGTTAATTGCAGAACCCGGTAGAATGCTGCGAATTCCGATTCCGGAAGTTTAAGGTATTGTAGTGCTGTGACACTTAACTAAATTTTCAAGGTAGTAATAAAGGTGTTAATGTCATGCACCACCAGAGCTATTCGTCTATTTAAAAAATATTATGGCAAAGGGTATTAATCTGACGCTGAAAATCGGTGCTAACAATAACACTAAGCCTGCTTCAAGGGAATTGATGGAGGCTCTTGATAGCGTAGAAGTTACTCATAATGACACGGGACGCTCTGGGTTTCAGATTGTTTTTGCGGTGGGACGCTCTGGTAACAAAGACCAAAAAGATTACAAATTACTACGGAATTCTTTACTAAAACCTTTTAATCGGGTAATTCTAATTGTGACATTTAATGCCAAACCCAAGATTCTCTTGGATGGGATTATTACTAATCAACAGCTAGCAGCTAGTAACGAACCTCGCGGTTCTACTTTAACTGTTACTGGTGAAGATGTCAGCGTCATGATGGATTTGGAGGAAAAATCGGCGGAACATCCCCAGCAAGATGAGGCTACTATTTCTAGAATGCTGATTTCTAAGTATTCTAAATACGGTATGATTCCTCAAGTTGCTAAGCCGTCTTTGAAGGAGCGTCCGACGAAAAATGAAAGAGTACCCGTACAGCAAGGTACCGATTTGCAATATATCAAGCAGCTAGCAGAACGATTTGCTTATGTTTTCTATGTCGAACCTGGCCCAGCTTCTACTAAGAATATTGCTTATTGGGGACCGCCAAGAAAAGGAACTAAAGTTCAAAAGGCGCTTAGTGTGAATATGGGTTCTTTTACCAATGTTGATTCCCTGAATTTCCAAAATAATGCTTTGGCTGCAACTACAGTAGCCGGTAAGGTTCAAGATCGGAAAAATAATCGCATTCAAAAACTACGGGATGAAACGAGCGATCGCCCTGCTTTAGCTCAAAAATCGGCTTTAAAATCACAAGCTAAGGTAAGGGTGAAGCAGTTTCGGGAAACTGGACGCAGTACGGCTCAGGCTCGTTCGTTTGCTCAAGCTACGATTGACCGCTCTATTGATGATGTTGTCACTGTAACAGGGCAGTTAGACAGCGTTCGCTACGGGGGACTTTTAGAAGTCAGGGAAAAAGTCGGATTGCGGGGTGCAGGCTATAGCTATGACGGTTTGTATTATGTCAAAAGCGTCACTCACAAAATCCGCAAAGGCGAATACAAGCAGAGTTTTACAATTACTCGCGAGGGAGTCGGAACAACAGTGCGAGGAGTAAAAATATGAAAGAGTTTTGGGGGAAATATCGCGGTAAAGTTACCGGTAGCAAAGACCCTTTGCATTTAGGCAGGGTACAAATAGAAGTTCCGGCAGTGTTGGGAGAAGGGCGCAATAGTTGGGCTATGCCTTGTACGCCATATGCAGGAAAAGATATTGGTTGGTTTACCGTTCCACCTGTAGGAACAAACATTTGGGTTGAATTTGAAGGAGGTGACCCCGATTATCCGATTTGGTCTGGTTGTTTCTGGAATGAAAAAGAACTGCCTAAAAATGCCCAGGTAGATGAACCGGACAAAGTACAGGTATTTAAAACTGATGGAATTACTGTAACTATTAGTAATTTAGGTAACAATAAAGGTTTAACCATCGAAGTTGATAAACCCGTGGTAGAGCGCAAACTGAAAATGGTTTTTAATGCCGGTGGAATTGAAATAAATAATAAAGATGAGACGGTAGCGAAGTTAACCGCAGATATTATTGAATTAAATAATCAGGAAAATTCTACTATTACAGTTGCTAAAGATAATATTCAACTTAAAGAAAATTCTGTCGAAATCAAGCTGACATCTAACAGCATCGATTTGATTGATAATCCTTCGACTATAAAATTAACTACATCAGCAATTGAATTAGCCAATAATCCAGCAAAAGTGAAAATCGCACCTTCAGCGATTGAACTCAGCGACACTCCCGCAACCACAAAACTTGCTCCTTCCGGAATAGAAATGAGCATGGGTGCAGCCAGCGTTAAACTTTCCCCTGTCAGCGTCAACGTCAACAATGGAGCCTTGGAGGTGATTTAATTGCCCGGTTTTTTACTAAACGTTGGTTCCGTCGTTATCTGCGCCCACGGCGGACAAGCAAAACCTACCGTACCCAACCCAAGGGTTAAAGTCATGGGACAACCAGTAACTACCTTGGGGCCTCCCTATACAGTCATAGGTTGCGCCAATCCACCACCACCAGCAAATGTTGGCCCTTGTCTAATTTGCAATTGGATTACTGCTTCTTTACGAGTCAAGGTAATGGGAATGCCCGTATTGTTGCAGGATAGTCAGTCTATCTGCGTACCCACCGGAACCCCGGCATCTGTGGTATTTACGCAGCCAAGGGTTAAGGCGATGTGAGAATTGGGATTGGGAGTGAGGGAGAGAGGGAGGGAAAAGAAACTAGTTTTACTCATTACTTGCTACTCCTAACAACTAATCACCAACCAATAACAACTAACTTTTAAAATGCAGCAAATTAATTATCCATTTTTGATCGACAATCGCGGTAGGGTAGCGTCTCCGGATTACAACCAGCATATTCGGCAGATGATTGAGCAGGTGCTGTTTACTTTTCCTGGTGAAAGGGTGAATCGTCCAGATTTTGGTACTGGTTTACAGCAGTTGATTTTCGATCCTAATGGTGGTGAATTGGCTGCTGCAACTCAATTTTTGGTGCAGGGTGCTTTGGAACAATGGTTGGGAGATTTGATTGAGTTAGAAGCGGTAGATGTAGAAAACGAAGATTCCAAATTAACGGTGACTATTCAGTACATAGTTAAACGTACTCAAGAGCAGCGACTAGAAGAATTTTCTCGGGAAATTTGAATAGATTAATCTCTTTGAATCACTCAATACGGGTGTTGGGTTACGCTTTGCTTCACCCAACCTACGAACTATTTTTTTCGATGAAATATTAGGAATTAAAAAAACCCTTCTAGAGCGCAGAGAGTATAGAGGTAAGAGTCAGCCAGGAGGATTTTCCATACTTTACGCAGCAGTAAAGAAAACTAACAACTAACTACTAACCACTAACTAGAAATGAGTACCCAATATTTATGTAAAAACCAACGCCGACGAGCTAAAGTACTCAGCAGCAATATATTAAACGGAATTGATTATTTAGAGGTTTCCTCAGATAGGAAAACACTACTTGTATATTTTTTACACAATCTTCCGGGTGTTGCTCAAGAAGATTCGGTACCTGCAAATTCCAATGCTTTAACGGCAGACAATATTTTAATTACTGGTGGAATAAGGGTTCGTAATATTGTTGTTGAGTCTGTAACTTCCTTTGAGAATCTTTTAACTGTCAGAGTCAATGGTAATAATGATTTTTCTACTTACACTCTAAAGTTGGTTGATTCTGATAGTAGTGTAAATGCTCCTAAAGGTTTTGATTCTCAACTTTGTGTGGTAGATTTTTCTTTTTGGGTTGAAGATAGAAGCGAGTTTGACTGTAAAACTCCAGATGCACCAACTCAGAAACAACCACCTCCACCTTTTAT
Organism: Rivularia sp. MS3; assembly: GCA_019192545.1. GTDB lineage: Bacteria > Cyanobacteriota > Cyanobacteriia > Cyanobacteriales > Nostocaceae > Rivularia. Next base: position 56,331 of record JAHCMI010000046.1, read on the forward strand.
TGATTATCTAGCTAAAGATTACGCTAGCTTTCGCCGTTTGATGCTCGATAGATTGGCAGTTACGGTACCGGATTGGCAAGAGCGCAATCCCTCGGATATCGGTATCATGCTTGTAGAACTTTTAGCTTACGCAGCAGATAATCTCAGCTACTATCAAGATGCAGTGGCGACTGAGGCTTATTTAGGTACGGCTCGCAAACGAGTTTCGGTGCGTCGTCATGCCAGAATGTTGGACTATTTTATGCATGATGGTTGTAATGCTCGTGCTTGGGTTGTAATAAAGGTAGAATCTGGTTCTCAGGCTGATGGGTGTATTTTGCAGGGAGCCGTTAACAGTTTGAAGCTAAAAGAAAATAAAATCAAGACTCGTTTTTTAACAAAAATAAATTTAGCTAAAATTCAAGGGAAAAAAGACGATATTGGCGTGCGGATTAAGCCGGAAAAATACGAAGAATTATTAAATCAACAGCCGCAAGTATTTGAACCGCTTCACGATATTAGTTTATATGCAAAATTCAGCGAAATTAATTTTTATACCTGGGATAACGAACAATGTTTATTACCCAAGGGAGCAACTCAAGCAACTTTGGATTTTTGCGATAAACCAGAACTTTGGAAACAGGCTGAGAAACACCTTAAAGGCAGGGTGTTAATTTTTGAAGAAGTCAAAAATCCTCAAACAGGCGATCGCTTTGATTTCGATCCAACTCATCGTCATGCTGTAAGAATAACGAATGTGACAAAAACTACAGATGCTCTTAACGATGATAGAAAATTATTGTCGGTGGAATGGGCAGTTGAAGATGCTTTACCCTTTGATTTATGGATTTCTAATTTAGATAGTAAAGGAGAATTAATTGAAAATATTAGTATAGTTCGCGGTAATGTGGTTTTAGTTGATCGCGGTCGAACTGTAGAAGGTGATGATGCAAATTTGGGTACTGTTCCCCAACAAGGTAAATATCGTCCTTTATTGCAATTTGGGCCTTTAACTCAACAAGGATACGTCCGAGATAATCGCGATTTATGGGTAACTTTTAATCCCGAAGCTTCTGCTACATCGGTGATGAATTGGGAAATGCGCGATGTGAAACCGAGTATTTCTATATGGGAGCAAGGGAGACGAGAAATTCCTTGGTTTCCTCAGCAAGATTTGCTTAATAGCGATAGATTTTCCCGAGAATTTGTAGTAGAAACTGAAGATAACGGACGTACCTACCTGCGTTTCGGGGATAATCAGTTAGGAAAACGACCAACACCAGGAACCAGCTTTCAGGCAATTTACCGAATTGGGAACGGTAAATTAGGTAACATTGGTGCTAATAAAATCGAGCATGTAGTTACCGATATTGATGGTATAGCTAAGGTATACAATCCCTTGCCAGCCCAAGGCGGTACCGAACCCGAAGCCATTGAAAAAGCCCGTTTAGATGCACCCCAAGCATTCCGCATTCAACAACGCGCCGTCACCGCATCCGACTACGCCAACGTTGCACAACTTTACAAGGGTGTTAAGAAAGCAATAGCTAACCGCCGCTGGACGGGAAGTTGGTATACCATTTTTATAACCGTAGACCGAGAACAAGGATTACCAGTAAATGAAGATAAAACCTTCAAAGATAATTTACGTAATTTCTTGGAAAGCTTTCGTCTTGCCGGACACGATTTAGAAATTGAAGGTCCCCGCTATATTCCTTTAGATATAGCGATGACGGTGCATTTATTACCCGATTATTTCCGTAGCAGCGTTAAAACAGCGCTTTTAGAAACTTTCAGTACTGCGGTATTATCCAACGGTAAATTAGGCTTCTTCCATCCCGATAATTTTACCTTTGGGCAACCAGTATATCTCAGTCAGGTTATAACTACAGCCATGCAAATACCTGGAGTTAGTTCCGTTGAATTAACAAAATTTCAACGCTGGCAACAACCTTCTAATCGGGAATTAGAAAACGGACAAATTCCCTTCGACAGACTAGAAATAGCTCGCGTTGACAACAATCCCAATGCTCCCGAGAATGGGCGAATTTTATTCAATATGAAATAGGGAATTGGGGATTGGGAGTAGTGAGCAGCGAGTAGCAAGTAGTAAGTAGCGAAAAAATTACCTGGCAAAGTTGACTTGGTTGACTACTAGTACTCCACCACATAAGTTACGAGGGATAACACTAATTCAATTTTAATAAGATCAATCCTTCTTACCCTCTTCCTCTGTTTCCTCTGCGCTCTCTGCGGTTTTTTTTTAATCCGTTAATAACTGCTCAAAATTAATGTGGCACAGTACTAGTTTCACTCATAACTCATAACTAATTACTCATCTCCATGCCCAATCCCCAATGCCCCAATTATTATGACTAATTCACCAAAATCAATTTACAACAGACCTGGATTGCCAGCTATAGTTTACCGTATTGGTGACTATAATTCTTTTCGGGAGCGTTTGATATCGCAAATATCTACTCAGTTAGTTATAAAAGATACTATTGCTCAACGCAGTTCTCTGGCAAAACTAACAACTCGTTCTAATGAAGATCCGGCGATCGCGCTTCTGGATGCTTGGGCTGTAGTTGCCGATGTGCTGACGTTTTACCAAGAGCGGATTGCGAATGAGGGTTATTTACGCACTGCGACAGAACGGTTTTCGGTGTTGCAGTTAGCGCGTAGTATTGGCTACGAGCTTAGTCCTGGTGTAGCTGCTAGTACGTACTTAGCTTTTACCGTGGATGATGCTGTTGAAAGCGTTACTCAAGCCATTGTTCCCCAGGGAACTCCGGTAATGAGCATTCCGACGACGGATGATGAAGTACCTCAAACTTTTGAAACGAGTGCCGAAATTCTGACGCATCTTGATTGGAATAGTATCCAACCGAGGTTGAGTAAACCGCAGGAAATTGGTGAGAATTTAGTAGAAAATGACAGATTAAAAAACCGCAGAGACGCAAAGAGCGCAGAGGAAGAAGATAAAGAGAAAAATAATCAAATTTATTTACAGGGTACTAGTACCCAACTGCAACCGGGGGATTGGGTTTTATTAGTTGCTAATCAAGAGCAAAATATTCAAACTTATTTACTTAAATTGACTGCTGTAGAATTATCGGCAGATAATAATTACACGTTGATTAGTTGGGAGAAACAATTACCGCAAGCGATTAAAAGTAGACTTCGCAATCCTCAAATTTTTGCTTTCCGCAATTCGGCATCTTTATTTGGTAAAAATGCTCCACTGTGGAAAGATATGCCGGATGAAATTAAAAAAGCTGGTGGTGGTACGGTAGTTGGGGGTGTTTTTTGCAGCGAGGATAATGGTAGTAATTGGACTCCTCAAAATAAGAATTTAGCAAATACAGATATTCTTTGTCTTGCTACAGATAAATCTAGTAATTCTTCTAGTAAATACTTGTTTGCGGGTACTCCAGATAGGGGAATATTTCGCTTGCCAGATGATGGTGAAAATTGGGAAGCAGTTAATGCTGGTTTAACTAATTTAAATATTCAAGCACTTTATATTCAACCCGAGAAAGGATATGTATTTGCCGGTACTCCCGGAGGTGGTGTTTTCCGCTCTAAGGATAATGGCGATAATTGGGTGCCAATTCATACGGGAAGCGTGCGGGTACAAAGTCAAGGTGATAATAATTGGCAATCTATAAATACTGCAATTCCTAATACCGTTGTGCGTTCCCTTGTTACCTGTGCAGGTGATGATAAACAATATATATTTGCTGGTACGGATGATAATATCTATCGCAGCGAAAATCAAGGTAAAGACTGGTATACGACTAATAACTCTAATTCAGCGACTAATGAGTGTAATCCAAATCTTCAAGGGTTGCCAGGTAAAGCAGTTTTGTCTTTGATGGTAACTGAAATTACTGGAATTATTAGCGATATTGATAATTCAGATAAAAAGAAAATTACAGTATCGAAATTGACTGGTGAATTAAAGGAAGGAGACGTTATTGCTGTAGGAGATGAAAAAATAAAAATTGTAAAAGTTCCTTCTAATGAAAATGAATCGGAAATAATTCTGACACTTGATAAAGAAGTTGATACAAATTTAAATACACCAATCGCTTGTACAACTAATAAATTTAATATATTTGCTGGTACAGATGATGGAATTTATCGCAGTAGTGATTATGGAAATCGCTGGCAACCAATAACAGAATATAACAATAATATCAAAAGAGTTTTTTCATTAACTCACTATCAAAGGGATGGACTTTTTTATCTTTTTGCCGGTACCGACAATGGTATTTATTCTTCTCTAAATCGAGAAAATTGGACAAATATTAACAATGATTTATTAGAAAATGTCCCAGTTTATGCTCTAGATAATCATGGCGAACATTTATTTGCCGGTACAAATCAAGGTATATTTGTTTCTACAGATAACGGCGGCTCTTGGAAGAAAGTTAAGAATGAAGATTTAATAAAAAAGAAGATTAATATTACTTCAGATAACGGCGGCTCTTCTGATAAAGTTGAGGATGAAGATTTAAATAAAAAGAAGATTAATATTACTTCTTTAGCTGTTAAAAATATAAATGATGATAATCATAAAATATTTGCCGGTGCTTTATTTTCTGGTTTTGTTGAAGATAAAGAGAATGAAGAGAATGAAGAGGATAAAGAGAATCAATGGCCACACTTTAAATTTCCTGACGAGGTGAAACTCGAAAAAATTGATTTAAATACCATTTATCCTAAAATTTTAGAAAATAGCTGGATGGTTTTATTAAATGAAAATCGATTTCAAGCTATTAAGGTAGATAAGGTGTCTACTGATTCTGTTAGTGAATTTAGTTTAACATCGGAAGTTACAAAAATTACTTTTAATAATTCTGCTGATTTAAGTGACTTTGGAAGACGAAAGACTCAAGTTTTAATTCAAAGCGAATCTTTAGCTTTAGCGCCGGAAGTTTTAACGGTGACGATGCAGCAGGAGAATATTTTTCTTGACCCCATAAATAAAGATAAAATCTATCTGAGTAAATTTATTTCAGATTTGCATTCAGATAAAACTTTGATTGTCAGCGGTAAGCATATCCGCGCTCTTGCTGAAGATGTTGGCGGCTTTTTTGTCTGGAATGCTGATGAAAGTAAATGGCAGCGTCAGAATCAAGGTTTAACAAATACCAATATTCAAGCCTTAGCTATTGATAAATCAAAAAATAAATATTATATCGGTACTAATCAAGGTGTTTTTCATTCTTTCGGTAACAATCAAGCTAATAATCACATTTGGGAACCTTTACAAACTAAAGGTTTGGAAGAAACCGATATACAATCACTTTGGATTCATCCTAAAAATAAATCAATTTTCGTCGGTACTCCCAGCGGAATTTTTAACTATTCCGATAGCGGATGGAAGTCAAAGAATCAAGGTTTGGTACATAAAAACGTGCAAACTTTGGTAAGTTATTTTAATCAAGAAGAAGATACTATTTCGATTTTCGCTGGAACTTTTGACGGTGGTGTTTTTGTTTCTCGAAATAACGGTGATAGTTGGAATTCTACTGGTTTAACTAATGTCGATATTCAAACTTTGGTAGTTAACGCTAATGGACATTTATTTGCTGGCACTTTTCAAAAAGGTATTTTCTATTCTGAGAATCAAGGCAATAGTTGGCGGCAGTTAACGAATATTGAAAGAGGTACGGGTACGATTTCTAGCGATAATATTACTGTTACGGGTGTAGGGTTGAATTCCGAACAGTTGCAAGTCGGAGATATTATTAATGCTGGGGGACAAACTCGAACTATCGTATCTATTAATAATGAAACCCAGATTTTCACCGTTGATACCGCTTTTCGTCCAGATTTACCCGAAAGAACTGCTTTTACTATCAATACGGGTTTAACTAATCTCAATATCACTTCGCTATTGATTTTACCTCAAGAAGAAGAAATGATTTTGTTTGCCGGTACTGGTGGTAGCGGTGTTTTTCGCTCCCAAGATAGCGGTAAAAGATGGCAGCAGGTTAATACAAATCTCAAAGATTTAGAAATTCGTACTTTAGCAGCGAATTCTAGTAATGATTCTAATAATAAAATCTTTGTTGGCACTGCTCGTAAGGGAATTTTTCATTCCGTTGATAATGGCGATTCTTGGCAAGCAATTAACGATAATTTAACTAATACCGATGTTAAGGCAATTGCCATTTCTGCTGACAATAATATAATTGCTGCTGGCAATGGAATTTTAGTATCTCAAGATGGTTTTTATACTGTTCCTTTAAATAAAAGCGATTTGCTTTGGGTGATATCTCCACCAGTCAAAGACAAATATCTAAAATGGCTGGTTAGAGATATTAATGGTTTTGTTGGCAATATTGAAACCATTACCGATAAAGAACTTTTATTACAGCCCGCTACGGAAGAAGATGGTATTGTCAGTGAAGTTTGTACTATCAAAAAACCACCCACAGAACAGCAAAATCCTGTCATAGTCTTAAAAAAACCTTTAAAATACGCTTACGACCCAGAAACCGTGACGATTTACGCTAATGTAGTTATGGCTACCCACGGTGAAACCGTTGTTGAAGTTATGGGAAACGGTGACGGTACTATACCAAATCAAAGTTTTATCCTTAAACAGCCGCCATTAACCTACGTACCTGCTGCAACAGCTAGCGGTGCTAAAAGTACTTTGGAGGTGAGAGTCAATGATGTACTTTGGGAAGAAGTTGATAGTTTATATGAACAAGATACTCATCTTCAAGGTTATATTATCCGTTTAACTGATGATGCTACTTCAATAATCACCTTTGGAGATGGCGAAAATGGCACTCGTTTACCCACCGGGGAAGAAAATGTCACCGCTACCTACCGCAGCGGTATCGGTTTAGAGGGGCAAGTTGCTGCCGAAAGTCTGACTCAGCTAAAAGATAAACCTTTGGGTATTCTTGAGGTAATAAATCCCTTGTCTGCTTCTGGTGCTGCACCTCCAGAAAGTCGAGATGAAGCCAGGGAGAAAGCACCATCCCAAGTGCGTACTTTGGATAGAATTGTTTCTCTACAGGATTTTGAAGACTTTTCTCGCGCTTTTGCCGGTATCGGTAGAGCTAGTGCTGTTCCTTTGTGGAATGGACAAAGTCAATTAGTGCATATTACCGTCGCTGCTGCGGATGGTTCCCAAGTAGATACAGATAGTAATCTTTATCAACAACTAGTTGCAGCAATTGATAATAATCGTGACCCCATTCAGTTTGTAGAAGTGGATTCCTACGAACTGCAATTGTTTAACGTTGAAGCAAAATTGCAGTTTAATCCCCGTTATCAGGAAGAATTATTAATTGAGCAGGTGAGTGCATCTTTAAAGGCTAAATTTACCTTTAGCAATCGCAAGTTTGGGCAAGATGTCACGGCTGCCGAGGTGATTGCTACCATTCAGCAAATTGAGGGAGTGGTAGCAGTGGATTTAGATGCTTTATATAAATTGGGTAGTAGTAAAAACTTGCAGCAATCCTTGAGGGCTGATTTAGCTCGCTGGGATGAAGAAAACGATATTGCTAAACCCGCTCAGTTGTTATTGATAAATCCCCAAGATATTAAATTAACTACGATATGAATAAATATAAATCAAACTTAAATGCAGATCCCCCTATATCCCCCTTGAAAAGGGGGACTTTAATTCAGATTTCCCGTTTTTCCCTATATTCCTGTTTTTAGGGGGTACTTTAATTCAGATTTCCCCCCTTATTAAGGGGGGTTAGGGGGGATCTAAACACTATGACACCAAATTAAAAGAATTCTGTGTATACCATTGATAATTTTCCGCACCTTCAGCACCTATAGCACTACGTAATTAGTTTAGGACATTTACCTTTGACCTTTAACCTATAACCTTTAACCTTCGCGTAGCTGTACTGATACTATGAACCAACATTCATCAGCAGAAAGACTGTATAATTTACTTCCAGCTATTTACCGCATCCGCGACGAAACTCAAGGGTTGCCGCTGAAAGCATTGTTAGCGATCGCTGCTCGGGAAATGCAAGTTTTGGAGGAAGATATAGACAATCTCTATGAAAACTGGTTTATTGAAACTTGCGATGAATGGGTAGTACCTTATATTGGCGACCTTTTAGATGTTCAGGAATTATACGCACAAAATAGTATAAATTATGGACAGCAGCAGCGAAGAGCTTATGTTGCTAATACTATTGCTTATAGAAGACGTAAGGGTACTGCCCCTGTATTGGAGCAGTTAACGCGAGATATTACCGATTGGCGAGCTAGAGCGGTAGAATTTTTTCAGCGTTTGGCTACTACTCAGAATTTAAACCATCTACGCCCTAATAATACGACAGTTGATTTAAGTCAGTCTGGGCAACCGGAATTTTTAGGTACTCCCTTCGAGCAGCAGGTTTCTTACAGTATTAATATTGGCGATAGGCTGGAAGGAAGAGGTTTTCACAATATACCCAATATTGGTTTATATATTTGGCGGTTGCAGAGCTATCCAATGGAGAGAGCTACGGCAAGGATGTTTGATGATGGGCGTTATTCTTTTAGTTGCCTCGGTTTAGATTTTCCTTTATTCAACCAGCCACAAACTGAAACGGATATTTTACATCTAGCTGAAGAAATAAATGTTCCGGCAAAGTTGCGTATTCTACCTTTAGAGAAGGAATTAAATAGAAAATCCAGGAATAATATTGGTTATTTTGATGCTAATCCGGTATTAGAAGTTTTTGTTAATGGGGAAGAATCATCAATTTCTCCGGAAGAAATTTTAATTGCTCAATTGAAGGAAGAGGATAGCGATGATTGGATTAAGGTAGATTGGGATGATTCTACTAATAAAAGGGTAGCAATAGATCCAGAATCGGGAAGATTGGCTTTTCCACCATCACAATTACCTAGTGAAGTTGAAGTAAGTTATTTTTACGGTTTTAGTGGGGATATTGGTGGCGGCTCTTATCAAAGAAATTTATCGGTGGAAAGTTATGTTTGGGAAAGGGAGATAACCCAAGCAAATTCAACGGATGATAATCCTTTAGTTAAGGCAATTCAGAATTGGAATGCTTCTGTAGAAGTTTGGAAGTGTTTGCAGCTTACTGGTAGGGGTGTTTTACTTGGAGAAATTTTAGTTGGTGATTCTGTTTCTTTGCAAGATTATGGATTAAAAAACCGCAGAGACGCGGAGGGCGCTGAGGAAAGAGATGATGAGAAGTTACAGGTTGTTGTGTCTGATGATGGTTTGATAACTGTTAAGGCTGGGATGGTTAGGGATGGAAGTGGAAATCCTATTTGTTTAGAAAATGATTGTCAGTTAAATGTAAATGCTTTTGCTGGGGAGTCTTTAATTTTATTTATTGCTTGTCAACCGGGTTTGGGTTTACCAGATTTATGTGTGGTTAGTCATGGTGCTGGGGATGGGTGGTTGTGTTTGGGGGTTGCTTTAAAAGAGGTTTTTGAGAAAAATGAGTCGGTAATTTCGATTGCGGATAATAAAACCTATTGTGGCGATTTAACTATTGTGATTCCGGCAGATAAAACTTTAAAATTTATGGCTGCCGACGGTTTTCGTCCCCATTTATTAGGTAATTTGTACGTACAGGGGATAACTCCTGTTGGTTTTGTTGGTTTTAAAAACAATAAAAAAAATTATAATCCCGGTGAGTTTATTTTAGAAGGATTGTTAATAGAAGGTAAGCTAACGGTATTACCAGGAAGTTTAAGAAGTTTACAGATAAATCACTGTACTTTAGTTCCCAAAAATGGCGGTTTGAGAGTTGCAACTTGGGAAGTTGTAGAAGATGAAGATAACGACGAAGTATCAGATGATAGTTTTACATTAATTGCGATCGCTATCTACTTTGTCAATGCAATTCGCAGTTTAATCGGGAAGGGAAAACCAGGTAAAAGTTTTAATATATTGCTGAAAATAGCGATTAACCAAGCACAATTAGTATTTTCCCAATTTCGCGAGTTGATTCAATGGCGATGTGTAGATGAATATCCCGTTGCCGATGGTTGTTTGCAGCCCGGTATTAAAGATAGTCTTAATTATCAACTAGATAATTCGCGATTAACTATTAAAATTTATCGCAGTATTTGCGGTGCATTAAATTTAGCTGAAACTGTTCCCATTTTGTCGATAGAAGAAAGCATTATTGATAACGGTTTAGGTGCGGAAACAAATCCCGATATAGACAAATTAGTTGCTGTTGACGCTACGGGTACTGCTGTAAAGCAATTGCAATCGAGTACTATCTTCGGCACAACTACAGTACGCAGTTTAGAAGCCAGCGATAGCATTTTTACCGGTAGAATTACAACTTTACGCAAGCAAATCGGCTGTATGCGTTTTTGCTATCTTCCCGATAACTCACAAACTCCCCGTCGGTATTTATGTCAGCCGGATAAAGCTTTAGCCCAAGAGTTTGATATTAATAAGTTACCAGCAGCGATTACTTGTTTAACAATAAATAAAAATGATTCTTCTGAATATCAATTAATTGCCGGTACTTTTGGTAAGGGTGTGTTTTCTTATAATGACAATAAATGGCAGCCAATAAACGAAGGTTTAGAAAATTTCAACATTACGGCTTTGCTTGTTGTTGAAAACGAAATTTATATTGGAACAATTGGCGGCGACGTTTTCCGCAGTCAAGATAATGGTAATTCCTGGGAAAGTATTAACGATAAACGAGAAATAGAACCCAAACAAGCAACGGGTAAAATTTCCAGCGCCGGTAGAATTGTTAAAGGCAATCAAACTATATTTACTCAAGAATTAACTATTGGCGATATTATTACCGCTAACGGACAAAAAAGAATTGTTACTCAAATTGATTCAAATGATTTCTTCTGTATAAACAATCCCTTCGAGCCAAGTTTAGATAATGTTGAATTTAGCATTAGTAATTTAATTTTAAATACAGATATTACCGCTTTCGCCGTTTTTAACTCAATTATCTTCGCCGCAACTGCTGGAGGTGGTGTTTTCGGTTTCTTAAAAGAACCAGATAAGCCAGAAGAATCAGAAAAATGGACTGCCGTCAATGTTGGTATCACAAATCTTAACGTCACATCATTAATAGCCGGTGAAGATGGTTATATCTATGCCGGTACTTATGGAGACGGTGTTTTTCGTACTCGCAATCCCTCTCAAGGGTGGTTGGGTATCATTTTCGGTTTAGAAAACTTGGAAATTACAGCTTTAACAATGGATGTCACCAGACAATTATTTGCCGGTACATCAGGGGGAGGAGTATTTCGTTTTCAGGAATACGGTAATATTTGGAATCCGGTAAATGATAATTTAACTAATTCTTATATTACAGTGATGGCGACAAGCGGTAAACAATGCAGTGGTACCGTAAGCAGCGACGGTAATAAATTAACTGGAAAAAATACCAACTTTACAGCATATTTCCTAGGTAGAAGTATAACCGCAGCCGGACAAACTCGCACCGTCATAAAAGTTGTATCTCCTGTAGAAATTATTGTTGACGAACCATTTTGTCCCGAATTACCCATAGAAACAGTTTATTCCTATGAAAAGTTTTTAGTAGTAGGAACAGTTGGTGGCAGTATTTTTTATTCTGTCAGTAGCGGAGAAAATTGGGAAGTAGTTAATGCTGGTTTAAGTAATACCGATATCAGTGATTTAGTTATTAATAACAACCATAGCGATCGCTCTATTTTTGTCAGCACAACAGCGGGTAATATCCTTTACTCATCCGACGATATGCAAACATGGAAATCTCTTAATGATGGTTTAATAAACGTCGAAGACAAGCTGCGGGTATTGTCAAAAATACAGCCTCGGTTTACTTCTACAGAATACGGCAACCCTGCCTACGCTCAACTGAGTCAAAATTGCGCTGTAGAAATTCGTAGCGGTGCAGAAGACGGTTCCGAAATGGGAGTATTTAGTTATTTAAAGCAACCGCAACGTCAAGCAAATTTAGAAGCTAGTCTAAAAGAGTACTTGCGATTCGGTTTAAAAGTAGGCATTTTTTACGAGACATAAAGGAGTAAGTCATGAAGGGAGATTTCACCAGGTTTACATTTAAACCAGAGAAACATTACACCAGCGTGTTAATGCAGCAGGGGCGGGTACAGCTAGATGCCGATTGGAACGAACAAGCAAATATTCACGCTCATTTTAACCAGTCTGTAGCCAAAGATATGATTGGTAATTCCGCTGCTTCAAACAGTAGCGGTGGGTTTAAAATAGAAAAAATTGACAACAGTACGGATTTATTAATTACTCCCGGACATATTTATGTTGATGGTATTCTTTGTGAATTAGAAGGAACTTTTTTTACTGCTACCCCAACAAGTAAAAATAATCAATTTAAAGTTACAAATTTATATATAGATAATCGTATCTTAGAAAAAGGAGAATGGCTGGAAGTTGAATTCATCGATACAAAGAAGAATAATCAGCTTAGTAAAAAACAATTGCAGATTCAAGGAGTTGACGAACAAAATCAACTACTAACTTTTACAGAAGAGATTGAGGGTGAGATAAAAAAACTGCGTCGGTTAACTACTTATAGTAATCAACCAGATTACCCCCAAGAAATACAAATAGATCAAACTTTCGTAGACGGAAACAAATATCTTGCTTACTTAGATGTTTGGCAAAGACACATTAGTGCAATAGAAGATAAAGACATTCGAGAGATAGCCCTACAGGGTTCCGATACTGCTACCCGTATCAAAACAGTTTGGCAGGTAAAAATATTAGAGTTAGAAAATAATATCTCCAAAAATAATTTACATACTTCAGAAAAATGGAAAGCATTAAAAAAACATGATGTTTCCCTCAGCGTTGATGATACAAATGACGTTGATGATACAAATGCTTCCAGTGGTAAAATAAACTGGCAAAATCAACTTTACCGCGTAGAGATTCATAAGCCAGGTAAACTAGGAGAAGCAACCTTTAAATGGTCTCGCAATAATAGTGCTATAGTATTCCCCATAAAAAAAATTGAATCAGATTATATAGAAATAAGCAATTTCGGTCGCGATATTTCCGATACCTTTAAACCCGAGCAATGGGTAGAGATAACCAATGATGTTCGAGAATTGCAAGGAATGCCGGGAACTCTGGTACAGTTGAGTGCCAAAATATCCAGAAATAAAATATTTTTTAATCCAGCAACAATAGTTAATGATTCTATTGATAAGCAAACTTTTCCCCAAGGACACAATTTAAAAGTTCGTAGTTGGGATAGTAACAAAAAAGATAATCAAACCATAATTACCGTACAATCTGAAGTTGATTTAGAAAAGGGTATTAAGCTAAAATTTACAGGAAATTCTTTCAAAACTGGTGATTACTGGTTAATTCCAACCCGCGCAGTTCAAGTTAATAAGCATCATATTCAGTGGACTTTTGATAGTTCAGATAAACCCATACCGCAACCACCGGAAGGAATCGAACATCACTATTCTCCCTTAGCTTTATTATCTTATGATGAAAACAATCAATTAACTTCAGAAGACTTACGAGAAACTTTTCCATCCCTATCTAATTGCTTGGATAAAACAGGCGATACAATGACAGGTGCTTTGGAAATTCAAGATAAAATTTATGTTAGTGGTACATATAATCAAGATAATCAAGATAAGCAATATATTCCCGGTAAAATTGGTATCGGTACAGATAAACCACAGCAAAGATTGATTATTGTTGATGAAAATGATAATAAAGGTAGAGTCGGCATCGGCTATAACGATACAGCACAAACAGCCGCTTTAGCAATTAAAGATAATGTCGGTATTGGTACAGCTACCCCTAATCAAAAATTAGTTATTGCTGATAAAGATGATAGTAAAGCTAAAGTTGCAATTGGTTATAACAAATCAGGACAAAAAGCCGCTTTAGCAATTAAAGGTAAAGTTGGTATCAATACAATTTTACCTAAAAGCGATTTAAGTGTATTGGGTAAAGTTGCTATCGGCTCTACTAACTACACCGAAGCTAACGCCCCAGATTATGGCTTAATTGTTGAAGGAAATGTCGGTATTGGTACCACAAATCCTACTTCTGCAAAATTGGAGGTAAACGGTGATGTCAAAATTTCCGGAAATAGCATTAAAAATGCCAATAATTTTCAAATTATTGATACTCAAAATCAAGATTGGTTAAATATAAATCCCGATGCAGAATATCCCGGTATTGCCTTATCTAATTCCGTCGCCATTTCCAAAGGTGGCTTAACAATCGGGGAATTAAACCAAATAGAAGAAGGCTCGCTCAAAGTTCACAAAAACGCTTTTTTAGCAACAACATCTGGTAAAGTTACTATTGGCAATCCCCAACAACTACGCGAAAATACAGTTTTAGAAGTTGCCGGTAATACTATTATTGGCTCCTCATACATAGGCGATAGCGCAGCACCAGAAAATGGACTTTTAGTTGAAGGTAAAGTAAATATCGGTGATACACCAAAAAATAATCAACAAGCCGAAAATGCTCAATTCTACACTGAAGGCGATGCTTATATAAACGGCACGCTTTATACAACTGATTTTTCTGTTACGGGCAACATAGAATTTGCTGAATTAAAAGTTAACGAAAATACTTTTTTAGCAACTACTAAAAATAGTCAAGTTGCTATTGGTAGCGAAGAAAAGCCGAATCGAAATACCTTTCTCGGAATTGCTGGAAATACTACCATCGGTAAATCTTATATTAAAAGTAAAGCCGCACCAGAAAATGGTCTTTTAGTTGAAGGTAAAGTCAATATCGGTGATACACCAAAAAACAATCAACAAGCCGAAAATGCTCAATTCTACACTGAAGGCGATGCTTATATAAACG
>JAHCMI010000047.1 GCA_019192545.1 Rivularia sp. MS3
CTCCCCATCTCCCCATCTCCCCATTGACACCGGCAGCGTATTAAAATCTCGGCAGTATATAAAGGCAGGTGTATCAAGCGGATGAAGTTATTTATTTATCATGCTCCCGAAGAAACTCCTACAACGGAGATGCCAGAATGCGCGATCGCGGTTGATGTGTTGCGTGCGACTACAACAATGGCAACGGTTTTAGCTCACGGTGGTGAAGCTGTTGAGTTTTTCAGCGATTTGGATAAATTGGTAGAGGTTAGCGAAAAGTTTCCTGCCGAAAAACGCTTACGGGCTGGAGAAAGGGGAGGTGCAAAGGTTCCTGGCTTCGATTTGGGGAATTCTCCCCTCGACTGCAAACAGGAAGTTGTGGAAGGAAAGCGTTTGTTTATTAGTACTACTAACGGTACTCGTGCTTTACAAAGGATACAAGAGGCTAAAACAGTTATTACCGGAGCTTTTGTAAATCTGACAACTGTAGTGGAATATTTAATCAAGAATCAACCCAAAAATGTCTGGATAGTGGGTTCGGGATGGCAAGGTAGTTATTCTCTCGAGGATACTGCTTGTGCTGGTGCAATTGCTGCTCATCTGCTCGAAAAAAGCGAAATGTCTGTAGATGACATTGCTGGTAACGATGAAGTTGTGGCTGCAATGGCACTTTACTTTCAATGGAAAGATGATTTATTGCAAATGTTTAAACATGCCAGTCACGGTAAGCGTTTATTAGGTTTGGATTGCAATGATGATTTAAAATACTGTTCTCAAATTGATACTTTGGATGTTTTGCCGATGCAGCAAGAGGCGGGAATTTTGAAAAAACACGCTTGATAGATTTTTTCAAGATGTTGGGTTAGGTTCACTTTAAATTAAATTACCAACCAACAATTTATATTTGAACCGTAACCCAACATTAACTTATCGATATTTAGCAATATTTATCTACAATTACCATGTTGGGTTACGACACGATTATTTAAGTTTTCGTTGCTAATTAAATTGATTTTTCGTGTCTAACCCAACCTACAAGCTACAAACTATTCCCTACTTATAAACTAAAATATGCTTTTTCAATTCCTCCACAAACACTTTTACTTTTAGAGGAATATAAGTACGACTCGGAAAAATAAGCCAAGCTGCGGTATTAAAATCTGTACCGGTAACTTTGTAATCTGGAAATAGCTTCACTAATTTACCATTGCGAATATCTTCATCAATTAACCAATGGGGAAGCAGGGTTAAACCCATTCCTGAAATTGCACATTGTTCCAGGGCTATAGCATTTGAAATAATCGTGTTTCCCTTAACTAAAATTTCTTGATTGTTGCCAATTTTATCTTTAAATATCCATCTGGTTCTAAAGCCAACTAAGGGAAAAAGCAAACAATTGTGTTGCTCGATATCTTGCGGCTTTTGTGGTTGCCCGTATTTTTGTAAATAATCTGGACTTGCACAAACACAATAACGAGTTGGCATCAATTGTTGAATAATTAATGTGGAATCAGTAAGTTGTCCCAAACGAATTGCAATATCAATCCTTTCGGTAAATAAATCAACAACGGAATCGGTAAGCAACAAATCCACTGTAACTTCTGGATATTTAGCTTCAAATTTAGGTAAAAACGGCACAATACATTTAAGTCCAAAAGATACCGAAGCCGTAACCCGAATTGTTCCTTTAGGGTTTCCAGAAATATCTTTTGCAACTATTGCTGCTTGTTGAATTTCTTCGATAAGCGGCTCAATTTTTTTAAAGTAAGTTATTCCCGCTTCGGTTGGCGACAGTTTACGGGTTGTGCGCTGAAATAACCTAATACCAAGCTTGGATTCTAAACTAGCAATTGTTCGCGATACAGAAGATGGATCGATATTTCTTTCCCGTGCGACAGATGCAAAATTACCGTGTCGCATCACTTCTACAAAGATTTGCAGTACGGATAAATCCATTTTTTAAAGTATTTAAAAACCAGGTTTCTGATTCGTGCGTGAATTACACGAGTTTAATTCATAAATTGGTATTTATTGTTTTTGATGCAGCAAATATATTGTATTTACCCTGAAATTAAATTCTTAAAATTATCAAACATGAATAAGCAGAAAATAACCGTACTTGGAATTGGTGCGATGGGTTCCCGCATGGCTGTTAATTTGTTAAAAGCGGGTTACAGCGTAACGGTTTGGAATCGCTCTGTTAAACCTACACAAGCTTTAGCCGCAAAAGGTGCAGTTGTTGCGACTACACCGAAGCTTGCAGTTAAAGAAGCTGATATTGTTATTAGCATGGTTACAGATAGCGATGCATCGAAAGCAGTTTGGTTGGATTCGGAAACGGCTGCATTATCGGGAATACGTCAAGGTGCGATCGCAATAGAATCGAGTACTTTAACAGTAAGTTGGGTAAAACAATTAGCAGCAGAATTCCAAAACAGCAGCATTGCCTTTTTGGATGCTCCCGTAGTTGGTACTCTCCCCCAAGCAGATAGCGGCAATCTAATTTATTTAATAGGGGGAGAAGTTGCAACCTTGAAGCAAGCAGAAAATGTACTGTTATCCGCAGGTGGTGGAAAAATTAATCATGTGGGTGATATTGGTGAAGGAATGGCGATGAAATTGGCTGTCAATGCAATGTTTGGTATTCAAATTGCAGCTATTAGCGAAATTATTGGCATGTTAACAAAAAACGGGTTTGAATTAGAAAAAGCCGTTCAATTTCTTAGTGAATTACCCGTAACTAGCCCAGCAGCGAAGAATGCTGCAAATCTAATATTGAAAGGTAATCATGTAGCGATGTTTCCGATTGATTTGGTAGAAAAAGATTTTCGTTATGTAATGCAAACTGCCAAGGATGTTGAAGCAGCAACTTTAATATCAGAAGCGATTCATCGAGTTTATTTGGATGCTGCCCAGAAAGGATATGGTGGCGATAATATTACCGGTGTGGCGAAATTATTTATTTAGTTTGCGATTTGTAAGTTGTAGTTGTAGGTTGGGTTGGGTTCACGAAAATAATTGGTTTTCATAAATAATATATATTTGAACCGTAACCCAACATGAATTTGTCATTACAAAGGCAACAAAAAGCGTATTTTTCGACTTATTAGTCCCTTTCAACTTATATTCTGCACCATTATAAGTAGGTTGGCGTTGAAAATTGTAATCAGGGCAGGCAGTAGGCAGTCGGCAGTCGGCAGTCGGGGTAAGAGTTTAAGGCTGATTTACAATCTGTTACATAGTTATATTTATTTGTGCCAACTTACTTAATTAGCCTTCAAAATCGCCTAGGATTGAAAATCCCAGGCTAATAGCTTAAGTCTACTGAAGTAGACTGAAAGTCTTGCCTAGTGATATTTATCTGACAGAACAGCATCATTAGCAATAAACGCAAAGAAACCCGGTTTATTCTCGTGAAAATACGATTATCTCATTGTTTAACCGACAAGAAACCCGAATTCCATCTTGTAAGCCGGAGGCGCATCGAACAGGGAAGTAATTTGATGCGGCTCATATACAAAGTGCGTTAAAACGCACTCTCATGCCTTTCTCAGTCTTCAAAAGAGCGACTTTGTCTATTAGCCTGAGAATTTATGAATACGGCGGTTGTTGAGAATGGTGCAAGATATGAGTTTCAACTGACATCTTGCACCATTCTTAATTAGCTCTCAAAATCGCCTTGGAATAAATTCCCAGGCTGATACACAAAGTCGCTCTTTTGAAGACTGGATAAGGATTGTAGTGCGTTTTAACGTACTTCGTATATAAGCCTTGAAATTGATTTCAAGGTGGGAATGTGGGCTTAACGACAATGGTGCAAGATATCATTTTCAATGGACTTTCGCTGTTAGACAGGGAATTGTATTCCCTGGCGGGTATAAGTGTAGTCAAGAAAATTAACTTTATTTTTTCGGTGCGTTGCGCTGCGCGACAACACACCCTACATTTTTTTTAATATCTTGTGGTGCGGGTATTTTGCCCTTACTTTAATGCCGCTCTTCAATCCGAACGAATAAACTACACTCCAAGAAACTGATTAAAATTCTCTTTTTGAGCCATCGAAAGATTTTCTACTGCTGCTACCCGATATTTATTAGCACGAGGTTCTGCTAAAGTAACGCTATAGCTTCGTAATTCATCTTGATGAAATACGGTAATTTCAATATTATCTTGCGGTTGATAATCTTGTAATCTTTCGCTTAATTGATTTGCGGTTACTTTAATTCCGTCAATTGCTAATAATTCATCACCAGCGTCTATTCCGGCAATTTGTGCGGGAGAATCAGATTCTACAAATTTGATTGATTCCTTACCATTATTACTAACTACTTTGATTCCTAAAAATGGCTCATCTACTTTATCTGCTACTAACTTTAAACCAAAAGGTTCGAGATATTCGTTAAAGGGTAATTCTTCTCTACCGCGAATATAACGCTCGAAGAATTCCGTTAAATCTGTGCCTGCTACCGATTCTATTACTTGTTTTAATTCGTTAGCAGTATAGCCAATTTCATCTTCACCAAACTTCTGCCATAATTTCAGCATCACATCATCAAGAGAACGCTGATTTTTATGGCGGGAACGAATTAATAAATCCAACAATAACGTAATCATTTCTCCTTTTAAATAATAGGAGATTTGAGAATTTGGACTATTCGCATCTTGACGATAAAGTTTAATCCAAGCATCAAAACTAGATTCTGCAACCGGCTGTACTTTACGCCCCGGTGTAGTTAGATATCGAGTTATTTCTTTACTTAAGTTTTTCAAGTACGAATCAACATCGTAAATTCCCGCTCTCAAAGGAATTAATAAGTCGTAATAGCTTGTAGTTCCCTCGCAAAACCACAAAGAAGGTGTATAGTTTTCTTGGTCGTAATCGAAAACTTCTAACTCTTTAGGGCGAATTCGCTTTACATTCCATAGATGAAAGAATTCGTGAGCTACCAACTGCATAAACCGCTCGTATTTGTCGCGATCGCTAAATCCAAAACGGCGATAAATTAAAGAGCAAGAATCTTTATGTTCTAAGCCACCAAAGGATTGTGCTGATAAGTGGAGCAAAAACAGATATCGTTTGTAAGGTAAACCCTCAAACATATCAGCTTCAACTTGAATAACTTTCTTGATATCCTCAATTAACAATTCGACTTTGACATTACCTTTGCCATAAATCGCTAATTGATGGGGTTTTCCCTTAACTTCAAAGTCATATAGCTGATGGGTGCCGATTTCAAAAGGGCTGTCTACAAGGGTATCAAAATCCGCAGCAATAAAAGTATTTTTCTGCCCTTCGACTATTGGCAATGTTGTAGTGACTTGCCATTCAGGCTTTGGAGTTTCAATATTAACGCGAATCGGTTGCTTATCAAATTCCGGTATTCTAAAAAATATTGCCGCTCCATTAAAATAACCGTGGGTTGAATCTAAATGATTTGTTCTTACAGTTAATTCGTTCGCGAAAATACGATACTTTACCGTAATTTCGGAAACTCCATTTGTATCAACTTGCCAATGATTTTTACTAATTTTCTGCCAATTTAAAGCTTTATCATCGCTGGTTACAGAAAAATCTTGTAAATGCTTGGCATATTCCCGCACTAAATAAGAGCCAGGAGTCCAAACGGGCATTTTCAAATCTAAAGTGGATGATGAATAATCTACTAAATCTAAAGTAACCTCAAACAGATGGTTTTCTGGATGAGGCATTGCTACCTGATAATTAATTGCTGCTGTAGCTTGTTTTACAGAATTTGGGAGATGAGGAGCTGTGCCTAATGTCATTTTTTTGTTTATTTTCAAGAATATTTAATTTAACTTATAATTTACAGTTTGATATGCTTTCTCTTAAAAAAAGACAAAAGTAAGCTTTTCTTAAAATTAAACTGCATTCATTATTTATTATTCAATCATCAAGCCTCATCGATATGCCAATCAAAAAACCCAGTTTGAGGAAAACCGGGTTTATAAATAACTTAAACTAGCGCAGAAAAACTTAACTTAAATTCTGCCAGCTAAATTTATCAATTGCTTGAAATTCAGTAAATGAATTAGCTCTTGAGTTGTATTGATGTTTACCCAAGCTTTTTCATGCAGCTTTTCCATGATTTGGGTAGTTTCTTCTATACCGATATCGGTAATATCGGCTAAATCTTGAAAAGGAATATTGTAAATATCTTTTCCTTTTTCAGCCTCTTCACCATAACTTTCACCTAAAGAAACCAACGTATGAGATAACTTAACTGCTGGTGGTGCAGCCCGCATTTGCAGACGCAAGTTAACATAACGCAACCGTCTTACCATCAGTTGCAGCATTCGGTGATGTAGTTGGGGATCTTTAAATAGTATTTGAATAAAGCTCTCCCTCGATACGCTAATCAACTCCACCGGAGAAAGAGCAATTACATCGGTGGAGCGGGGAGATTCATCTAAAATCGCCATTTCGCCGAAAAAATCGCCTTTGCCCAAAATTGCTAAAGCACGAGTGTCTTCGCTGGTAGTACGCCTTACTTTTACCCAACCTGAAACAATAAAATAAACTGCGTTACCCCAAGAATCTTCCATTAAAACGGCTCTTCCTGCTGGATATTCGTGCATTGTTGCAACGTTGAGCAGCCATTCTAAAGTTTGGGGATTAGCCGTACTCATCAAAGGGAAAATTTCACTAAAAACCTCTGTCTGCATGAAATATCTGCCACAAATAGATTAAAAAACTCAACAGCTTAAAAATGTATAGATAAAAGTGTATCTATAACGTAATATTCAGCAGATTACGGTTGCAAAATGTGATTTTATCAAACCGCATCCCTGCTTCGCTAACGGTTTACGTCTCTATTACAACACAATGATTTGCTAATACTCATCAGCGGTTTTACTGACTATTCACCCTGACATTAATTTACATATTAGGAATGTCTGTAAGTATTCTTAAATTACGTTCCAATTCATCCATAAGTTTGCTTAAGGATTGTAAAGCTTGCGACTGTTGGGGATTTAATTCCCGTTTGTGTAAAGCAAGTCTTTTTTGTAATTCTTGCACTTTATAGCTTAGCTGCCCAGAGGCTCCTAAAGCATCGCGACTCAGACTTGTTAACTGCTGCTGCTGATAAAATTTCAATGCTGCTCCGCGCAATACCTGTAAAGTAGCTTCTTCCCCATGCATTCCTGGCATGACTCGCAGACGCAACAACAAGCGCTGTTTCTGATATAAACATTCTATTTCTACTTGTTTTGCTTGCGACAATGTCACTACAGGTAAAGAACCCAAGCGCTTTAATTCATTGAGTACGCCTTGAAACGCTGACAATGGCAATTCTTCTACCACTGACTGCACTATCCCATTCAAACTCCAGAGTATTCTGCCTTGATAAGGCTGCCTTTCTAAATATAAACGACCTATACCTCCTTCGAGAATTCTTGCTAATAATTCATTCAGCAATTGCTTTGGTGGAAGCATTGATAGTGTTTCATTAGCGCTGAATGATTCTGGAAGAGGTAATCTTAATAGGGGAATATTTTGTGCGGATATAATTTCAAAGATACCTGCATCGTTATTAAGAGGTTTACTGTGCTTATTTTCGTTTAAAGGCTTTGCAACAGGAGATTTTTTAACTGTTTTTTTAGATAAACTTTTGAAGTTAGCTTTTACAGACGAATCAAACAATATTAATGTATTGTCTCCCGGAAGTGAATCGTCTACATAATCTTCGATTGCATTTAATTTATTTACGACTTCTATTTTATTACTTTGTGAATTATAAGAATCTATTTGAGTTTCTTTTTCTTGTAACTTAGATTCTTCACATGCGTTTTTGTAACTTAAATATTGTGACAATATGATGCGGTGGGTATCAGCGGACACGGTTTGAGTTATTACCCGAATTTTCAGGTAAGATAAAATACCATTTACATAGTCTAATGCTACCGTGTCTTTAGGGTTAACGATGCCCAACAACAGACTGTTGTATTCTAACTTCAAAGGTAAAATTTGATGATAGAGGCAAGCCTCAAAACACAGAATACCTTCTTCTATAAGTCGGAATATCTGTTCGCGTTCTAGTTGTTGGTTCTTTTCCGGAGATGATGCACCGTCAGTCCCTATAGTCTTAGATGGCTTTTGATTGGCAATTGCTGAACTAGTATCACTTGGTTTGCCTTCGGAAGACAACATAGGTCAAATCGTTGAATATTTTACTCCATCGTATTCGCTCCATCAGTAATTTGGCACTATTTTGTCAAAAATTTCTCGTTACTCAGAGTTAAATTAATTACTAAAAATCACAATCAACTTTAGTATTCTTCTGTATCAAACAGCTTGACTTAGTTATCGAATCGCGGCTACAAATGTAGCAAGCGAGAATTATCTTATTCGCTGCGTATAGCTTGAGCCGCGAGATAAACCTTTGTCCACTCTCCCATTATTTGATGAGTTTTGCGTTTGAGATTTTTAGCAATTTCTTCTGTCGTTTTACCCATTTTTGACATTTCTAAAACTTGCTTCTGCACGGGAGATATTTTTTCTTGCAATTTCTCCCATTGTTGCCGAGTTAATCCTAAATTATGTTCTAGCAAAGAAGTTTCTAGCCAGTTTGCGACTAATTCCGGTTTATCTTTAAGGGCAAAAACCCGCACCGCATGATAGCCAATCTTTTCTCGCAACCGATAAATTTCTTTGATGGGTTTACCTAATTTTTTGGCAATGGCATCCTGAGTGAAACCTTTTAAATAAAGTTTCAACCACATTGTTGCTTCTTCTCCCAAGTTTTCTTGGAGATACTCTGCAAACTCTTCTTTTACCAGTTGACGCTGTAGCTGTTGCTCCTGAGCTTTTTCTTCTTCCTGGTAATCTTCTATGGCGTTTTGATCGACTAAACTAACTCGATTTTCACCATCTTCACCAAGTACTTCTTCCGAAACCAAGCGCACCATATCTTTTGTTGGTACCTGGGTTAAACCGCCCCTTTGAGTTCTCTTTAAATAGTTAACAAAGCGATATACCAACAATGGTTGATTGCGTATCGGTCGCATACAATACTCTTCTAAGCTGGCAAACACCAAGGCATTTCTCAATCTACTATCTTGGGTATACTCGGAAATACAGGCCATTTGAGAAACCATATATTTATCGCTCTGCAATAATTCTTGCAGTATCTCTTGCAACACATCCAGTACTTTACGCTGGCGATCGCGACTCAATGAAATCCAAGTTTGAATTTTGGTTCGCAATGTAGCAAGGCTTCCCAAACGAGTAATCAGGTTGCGATAAGCACGCTCTCTACCCATACCCAAATAACGTTGACACAAAATTCGATAGCGATATTCCATCGCTTGCTTGGCAATCTTTAACTCTTTGAGATTTAAATTGTCAAAACGTTCTTTGTCGCTTCCTATGAGCCACTTGATGATGCTGGCTCTGGTGACTTCGCTATGCCCGGAACATTCATCAGCTAAACGAATTTGCCAGTACTGTGCCAGTTTTTCTGCTTCAGATGTCATATTGAGATTGCGCTCCTCAAAACCCTGCCTTAAAGTTTGCATCACAACCCCCACTTATCACAATTGGTGTATCTAACTATTTGTCGCCACATCAGACCAAAATATCCAAGAAAACATTTTATGGACTCTATTTTTAATACGTCTGAATAAGTCAAAGTTATGCAGAATTTTCCCCGTCAACTTAAAAACCCATCAATATAACATGCAATCAAATTGTGTCTTTAAGCTATCTTCCTTAGTTTCAGACAATGTAAATTTATTTTAAGAAAAATCGTTCATTTTTCAGATAAACACTTTATATCTGCCCTAAGATAGATTTACAAATAACCAGCTTATCTATTCTTAAGTCTTACAATACAAGACTATTTTTAACGCAATAAATAGAATTCACTTTCATCGAGACGCAGCATCGTACATATTAGTTTCACTATAAAACTCCGTATATATATTAATATTCATTTTTGTAAAGGAAATTGTTAGAGTATAGTTTATGCAGATAGCATTACAGTCATATAGAGTAAGATTAACTGCTATAGCCCAAAACTTTCCGACTGTATTTACTTTTGTGACTAATGTCATGAAAGACTAACTGAAAGCTCGAAAAAGTTAATTAGATAGTCATTTAATATTGGCAATACATAGTCAGCAAAGGTAATAAATAGCTTTTTTGCCATCACATCACAAAATACTCCTATTACAGAAAATAGTTGGCATCACCGTAAAATGCCGAACAATAAATAAGCATTATATATGGCTCATGACAAACTTATAGAAATGCATGAGTTTATATAATGCAATTATTAAAGCAAGGGTAATATAAACCCTCTAAGTAAATTATGAAAAAAATACTGAAAATGTAGAAGTACCCCTACGGGTACTTTTTTTAACGTAATGAAACCGGCAATAAGCTTTCTTCTTAATTGAGATAGAAGATGCAACTATAGCTAACAATCCGCAGTTTGAGAATGAGAACCGATTATTTCATTAACAGTTTAACGGCCATTAGCCCTGCCTATAACTGGATTTTCCACAGCGAGTCGATATTCTTCAACAGCTTCCGAATAAGCAATCGGTAATACAGCTTCAACGTTTTCATGGGGACGAGGAATAATTACCCAAGATTCGAGAGTACCGCCATAACAGCTTTCGGCGGCTTCAACACCCGCTGCCATAGCAGTTTTAACTTCGGAAACGTCACCGCGAATATTAACTGTAAATCGGGCACTACCAACTCTTATATAGCCGACAAGGGTAACTCTACCGGCTTTTACCATTGCATCCGCCGCTGCTAATACGGCAGGAAAACCTTTAGTTTCTAAAGCACCAACTGCCTGTAGTGGCATTTATAAATCTCCTGTATTAATAAACGTATGAGCTGCTATGACTTAGAACAGCTACAGATATTTTCTTTATCTTCTCAGAAATCGACCAATCGCGTACTATAAACGGAAAGGTTCTGATTTTGAAGTGAAGTGGATAGGTAAAACGCTTTCCACATTCTCTGGAGGATTGGGGACGATGTAATATTCCATTACTTGCCCGCCATGAGATTCTTTTTCAACAACTTCAATCCCCGCTTCCACAGCACGGGTGACTTCAGAAACCCTCCCCCTAACTGCTACAAAAAAGCGTCCGCTTTCCGACTTATCGTAAAAAACTATTGAAACTGCGGCAGCCTTAACCATCGTATCCGAGGCTACAAGTATCGCAGGAAAACTAAGTGTTTCAATTACTCCTACTGCCATTGGCATGGCTTTATTCTCCCCAGTCAAGCTATAAGTAAAGATAATTATACGGCGATGCCGATATTTTTATTTACCAGATATGTGTTTTTTTATTTCTGAGAGTAATTCCTAAATTTGAAAAACATCAACCAGTATTTTTTTATCTTCACGCAAGCGGCTACTATCTGGAGAATCGTAAAATATCATCAAGCTATTTTGTTCTCCCCAACAAGAATATAATGCCAAACCTTCGGCATGATCGGAACCAACAGTAAAAGGTAAGTCAAATAAAGAAACCAAATTTTCATCTTGCTGGTGTATTTTAGTACCCGAATGGTTGAAAACATCTTTCCAGCGAAAAACTTCCATTTCTCCTTCCAAAGCCATTGTCGGCCCTGCTAAGATAATTAAATCTTCATTTTGAAAACATAATTCTCGTATTCCCAAACCGTTTAAATCGAGAAAATGCTTTTTATATTTTGCACCTTCATCGGTGATTTCTTGTAAAGTAAGAACACCCGGTTCCGATTCTGTTAACTGTATTTCCACAATCACAGCCCATCCCCGCAAAACGGGACCGCGCAAACCAATAAATAAATGATTATTACTTGCTGCGACTAAACCTTCGATATCCAAACCGTTATCTTTAGAAGGGATTCCGCTAGTAATAAATGGCTTTAAATGCGCGTCTTCTTTTAGCACTTCAAATAATAGATTACGTTCATCAATTGTCTGCAAACAAGCAGCGGTTTTACTTTCACCTTCAACAGGAATACAAGATTTAACCAATTCACCATTAACAACAGGAATTCTTGCTAAAATAAACCGATTTAAATCAGTAGTAATAGTAGCAAGTCTTTCCAAATCGGTTTCTAAATCTTTTCCTTTCGGTTTCTTACGTTTAGTACTGTGAGAACCAGTTAACCAAAGATAACCATCCCTAAAATCCATACCTTCAATATCAATTTCATCATCATCAAATAAGTTGATATAGTCCTTTAACAAAAAACGTTTATGTTCGCCATAACTATGGCAGCCCATAGGAGAAAGACGTTCAACCCCAACCATTTCATCAGAGCCAACCCATAAGCTACCATCATCGCTAAAAGTAGCAGATGAAATATCGCTGATAATATCGCTAAATTCTTGCTCGAAGTGCAGTAAAACGCGAGTTAATAAAAAATATTTTGGTTGTGGCATATTATTTAAATAAAAGATATAGCACTTTAACCATCTTGACACGGTTTTTGTAAAGTCAACCGAATCTGCCAGGGATTGAAAGTTTTTGTCTCATAGTCAAAATCTTCTTAATATGACAACAACTTCTCATAATCATCCGGCGTATCAATATCAATCGCTGCTTCCGGTATTTCAATAGTCAACAGTTCATCTTGATATTCACGCATCAAAGCTTTTGCACCTTTATCACCTTTAAGCTGCATTAATTCCGGAAATAAAGCACAATTAAACAAAGCTGGAACTCCAATAATATCATCGTAAGCAGAAGCAACAATTTTATTTCTCGTTTCTTGGTATTTATGAATTAATTGATTAAAAACTGTTTCTGATATTAAAGGTTGGTCTGCTAGTGCAATAATTACTGCATCTAAGTTAGGATTATTTTGATTTATCGCAACAATTCCCGCACGAATTGAAGAAGACATTCCTGTTTCCCAATGCGGATTTTCTACTATTTGGACGGGTAATTTATTTATGTGTGGTTTAATCTTTTCTTTGTAGCCTCCTAAAACTACTACAACGTGTTCGCAAATAGAATTTAAACCAGTTTTTACAGCATGAGATATTAAATTGCTTCCTTGATAAGTTAGCAGTTGCTTTGGTTTTCCCATGCGGCTGGCTTTTCCCGCAGCTAATATTATTAAACTAACATTTTTCATGAGTTAGCAGTTATTAATTTAAACATACCGCTTCACCTCACCCTGCCCTAACGGGCATCCCTCTCCTTATTAAGGAGAAGGCAAAAGTTGAGGTTATTCTTTCTTTACGTGAATTGGAGCGTTGCGATTTTTCAAAAATCCTGCATCACGTTGAGATATTACTGATTGAATTTCAGCAACTATGGAAAGCGCGATTTCTTCAGCGTTATCTGCACCTATATCTAATCCCACGGGACTAAAAACATTAGCATTTACGGTAATTTTTTCTTCTTGTAATTCTTTTAAAATACGATTGGTTCTTTTTTTTGGCCCAAGTATTCCTAAATAATTTAAGTTAGCAGGTACAAGTAGTTTGAGCATTTCTAAATCATCTAAATAATTGTGACTCATCACTACGGCGACGGTACGCTCTGTAATTCTGATATTTTCTAAAATCTCTTCGGGAGCAGAAAGCTGTATTTTATCGGCTTGTTCAAACCTTTTTTTACTAGCTTCTCTAGAGCGATTATCTACTACTGTGACATCCCAACCAAGTTGTTTGCTGAAGTTTACTAACGGTATGACATCGTAACCAGCACCAAATACGATTAAAGATAGAGATGGTTGAATTACTTCGATAAAAACTTCTAATTTTGCTGAGTCTAAATTATATTCTTTTAAAATAGAGCTATTGTTCTGCAATGCCGCTTTTGTATCGCTTAAAACTTTCGTCAAGAGATTATCATTTGTCAAATGATTAATAATAGTATTTTCACCTAATAACACACGTTCTCCTATCTGGGTTTGAGTGTTACCTTCAACTGAAATTATCGTGGCGATCGCGCCATAACTTCTACTTGAAAAACACTTCTTAATAAAAGCAATTTCCTGTAACTTATTCTCTTGTAAAGACTCAATCAAAACATAAGCAATTCCTTGACAACCAAGCCCCAAACCCCAAATCATATCTTCCTCTGAGGTGGTATCGTACTTTATTAAACGAGGATTTCCAGATTTAATTACAGCTTGGGATTTTTCAAAAACATCGCTTTCCAAACAACCACCGCTAATTGCACCAATTGTATTACCATTATTACTAATTAACATTCTCGCGCCGGGGCTTCTATAAGTAGAGCCGCTGACTTTTACTAAAGTTGCTATTGCTGTTTCCTTGGTATTTTCTAAATTTTCGATTGCATAAATAATATTTTTTAATTCTTTCATTATCTTTCTTTATTTCTTGCCTCTGCTTACTTCGTGTCTAGAAGGGTTTTTTAATTAATTGCTTTTTAAATTCATTGTTTTTTAATATGCCAGACATTTAGATCCCCCCTAACCCCCCTTAGAAAGGGGGGCTTCTGAGCGCTAAAATTTCCCCAATCTCTTAAAAGAGGGGGGCTTTTAAGCGCTAAAATTTCCCTAACCTCTTAAAAAAGCGGACTATTTTACTACATCACTTTATCTGGGGTAATTGGTAAGTTGCGGATTCGCTTACCTGTAGCATGATACACAGCATTTGCAACCGCAGCAGCTACACCTGTAATACCAATTTCACCGATACCTTTTGTACCAATTGCATTGACATTACTGTCAGTTTCTTCAACCATTTCTATATCAATATTAGGAATATCGGCATTTACGGGAACGTGGTATTCACCTAAGTTGGCGTTCATTACACGACCTAAATTTGGATCGACTACGGTTTCTTCCATTAATGCCATACCAATACCCATGATGATACCGCCCATAAATTGCGATCGCGCTGTTTTATGATTCAATATCTTTCCACAAGCGAAGGCTCCGGTGTAACGGTTAATACGCACCTCTCCAAAATCTGGATCTATTCGTACTTCGACAAATTGAGCGCCGAAAGCATGTTTGGAATATTCTTTTTCTTGGTTAGATTTGGCATCGTATTCAATTTCAATTTGTTTTTGATTATTTTTCTGAAGAATATTTGCGTAATCTTCAATTGTCAGGGATTGACTTTCCTTGAGTCCCCCAAGTTCTAAAACTTTTGCTTGCAACCCTTTGACAGCACCATACACTGCACTACCAACGCTACCTACTGTCATCGAACCACCGCTAACTGGTGCGCGGGGTAATCTAGTATCGCCATATTCAAAGCAGACTTTTTCAAAAGGTAAACCTAAAGTTTCGGCAATAAGCTGCGCCATTACCGTAGCCGTACCACCACCCATATCGTGAGTACTGCTTTGTACTACGACGCTTCCATCCGCGAGCATTTTGGCTTTAGCGGAAGCTGGTGATGTAAAAGCTGGGTAAGTTGCTGTTGCCATTCCCATACCAATTAAATAGCGTCCGTCGCGCATCGAACCTATTTCGGGATTTCGTTTCGACCAGCCAAATTTCTCCGCTCCAATTTGGTAACATTCTTTTAGAGATTTACTCGACCACGGTAAATTTTCATCTGGATCGGTATTTGCATGGTTGCGTAATCTTAATTCTATAGGGTCAATTTTTAAAGCGTAAGCAAGTTCATCCATCGCCGATTCGATTGCAAAAATCCCCGAAGCTTCCCCTGGGGCGCGCATAAAGGTAGGAGTGACTCGATTTAAACTTATCAAACGCTGAGAAGCCTGCAAATTATCGCAAGCATATAGCATATGAGTCGCAACGGTGAACGGTTCAACGAAATTATCGTAAATTGATGTATGAGAAATACCATCGTGGATAATTGCCGTTAATTTACCTTCCTTAGTTGCCCCTAACTTAACGTTTTGTTCGGTTTCGGCACGATGTCCGACTACATTAAACATGTCTTCGCGGGTTAATACCAATTTTACCGGACAATTAACCTGGCGAGCCGCAATTACTGGTAGTAACATATGCGACCAAAAAGCACCTTTGCAGCCGAACGCACCACCGATAAACTGACAAACTACCCGTATATTTTCTTCGGGAATTTCTAAAGTTGTAGCTAAAGCTTTTCTAGTTCCGTAAGTGTTTTGCGTAGAGGTGTAAACTGTTAACGTATCGTTTTCCCATATTGCAATTGTTGCTGAAGGTTCTATGGGATTATGGTTTTCGGTAGGTGTTGTATAAGTTTCATCTACTTTAACATCAGCCGAATTAAAAGCAGCTTGAGGATTACCCCGGATAACAGTTGGTTTTTTACCAAAAACTGTTTCTGGAACGAATTCTTGATTGCGGTGCTTTTGCATTTCCACAATAGGAGTTTCTTCTTCGTAGGTAAATTGCACCAAAGAAGCGGCATAAGTTGCTTGCTCTAAAGTATCTGCTATTACTATTCCAATATGTTGACCGCTATAATGAATAGAATTATCCTGCAAAGGTAAATAGTCTTCTGCTGCCGTTCCACCTTTCATAAAGGTTTTTAAAGGTTTTAACTCAGGTGCATTTTTATGAGTAATTACCTTAATAACACCAGGTAAATTCTCCGCCGCACTCATATCAATGCTTTTAATTTTTCCCTTAGCTATAGTACTAGGAATACCAACAGCATAAACTAAATTTTCTTGAGGAAATTCAGCCGAATAATGTGCGCCGCCAGTAACTTTAAGATTACCATCGACGCGATTTAAAGGTTTTCCGATTGTGTTAACCATTTTGATTTTGGATTTTAGATTTTGGATTAATTCTTCTGGGCGTTCCTTCGCGAAACCTCGGCGTTACTCTGCGTTTTAAAAAATATTGTATTTTAACGCAAAGGCAGGCAAAGTAAGCGCAAAGGTTCGCAGAGGGTTTATTCTGCTAAAGTTGTGAATGCCCTTACTATTGCTCTCTTGGCTAGTTCGATTTTAAAATTATTGTGTTGATAACCTTGCGCTCCTTGCAATGCAGTTTCTGCTGCTTGTCGAAATAGTTTTTCTGTGGGGGAAGCGCCAATTAAAATTTCTTCTGCATTTGTGGCTCTCCAAGGTTTATGTGCTACCCCACCCATTGCCAAACGTGCTGTTTTGATGGAATTATTTTCAATCTCAAGTGCAGCAGCAACGGAAACTAAAGCAAATGCATAAGATGCTCTATCTCTAACTTTTAAGTAATAAGACTTTACGTTGAGAGATGGAGGTAAATCGACGGCGGTTATTAATTCGTTTTCTTGTAAATTAGTATCGATATTTGGCGTATCTCCCGGTAAACGGTGAAATTCTGTTGCGGGTATTTCCCTTTCTTCACCGGATGCATTAACTACTCTAACTACAGCATCCAAAGCTGCTAATGCAACGCACATATCTGAGGGATGAGTGGCAATACACGCATCGGTTGCACCTAAAATAGCGTGAATTCTATTAAAACCCTCTATTGCCGGACATCCAGAACCCGGTTCTCTTTTATTACAAGGTGTTGCGGTGTCGTAGAAATAATAACAGCGAGTTCTTTGCATTAAATTACCGCCAACTGTTGCCATG
Organism: Rivularia sp. MS3; assembly: GCA_019192545.1. Lineage (GTDB taxonomy): Bacteria > Cyanobacteriota > Cyanobacteriia > Cyanobacteriales > Nostocaceae > Rivularia. Next base: position 17,470 of record JAHCMI010000047.1, read on the forward strand.
TTGCGTAACTGTTGGGTAGCACCGGAAAGAAAAGCTTGGGATAATAAAGAATATCTCTCTCTAATTAAAGGATGATTGGCAGTCGCAGTATTACGAGCTAAAGCCCCAATACGCACCCCACCGTCAGGTAATTCTGTGATGTCAGCCAGCGGTAATTTAGTGATATCAATTAAACTATCCGGTAATTCTACCCCGGATTTCATCAGGTCGAGTAAATTAGTACCGCCACCAATAAACTTAGCTCGATCGTTACTGCTTAATTCTTGAACGGCAGCATTTGAAGAATTAGCTTTTTGATAATTAAATGGTTTCATTTTCAGTGAACAGTTATCAGTGAACAGTTATCAATTGGTAATTGGTAATTGGGCATAGGGCATTGGAAGAGGGGAAGACTAGAAGAAACTTTTAATTCTTAACTCCTAATTCCTAACTCCTCACTTTTAACCTTTAACCTGAAATCGCTTCTTTAACGGCAGCGACAATATGCGGATAAGCGCCGCAGCGACAAAGGTTTCCGCTCATACGTTCGCGAATTTCGGTGTCGGTTAACTCAATTGATGCGGTTGGGTTGGCTATTTCTTCTAAATCTGTTACCGTACTGGCTTGCCCTGCTTCTATTTCTGAAAGCAACGCTACAGCAGAACAAATTTGTCCGGAGGTACAGTAACCGCACTGAAAACCATCGTTATTTACAAATGCAGCCTGCATTGCATGAAGTTCATCACCCGTACTCAAACCTTCGATAGTTGTAATTTCATCCCCTTCATGCATGATTGCTAAAGCCAGACAAGAATTTATTCTTTCTCCATTGATTAATACGGTGCAAGCACCACACTGCCCGTGATTGCAACCTTTTTTACTGCCGGTTAAATTTAAACGTTCTCGCAATGCATCAAGAAGAGTAACGCGGGGTTCAATGTTTAAAGTATGTTCTGTACCATTAATCTTTAATTTCACCGGAACGGTATCAATACTTTTGCTTTCTGCATTAGTTGATAGCGAACTTGGTTTTGTAGTAGTCATTTCGATAATACCTATCCCTCTCGAAAAATATTAAGTCTAGATTTTAGGGAGTAGTACTATCTAAAGAAATAAGTTAGACAAACTACATAAAAGTTAAAACAGTAAACAATTACTAATATTAAATCTATCGATAATCAATGGCTATTAATATTGATGTCAGCGATACTCTTAGTATGCAAAAGATATGATTTTACCATTAGCAAACTTCTTTTAATGTCAACTAAATTATTTCCAAGGTAGACGAACAGCCATTTATTCTATAGGTTTCATTTCGGGCATGATATCATGTATATCTTCTTTGTTTGACATCCGATTCGCATACTAATTAGCTCCAGTAAAAGCTTTGAAACCATGAGCAAAGATGCTGATAAAAACTGTAACTACCATAGTAGAAAACATAAATTAGCTACCCTGTACATTATCTTTTTCTACAATTGATAAACCGTAAACAATGGAAGCAATTCCTCTCGAACCAAACCAGCCTATAAATAAGGTAGTATCTAACTGCAATTTTAAGCGAATTGTAGAAATTGCAACTCCTAAGAGTTGAGTTATCTAATCAAGTTATTTCTGAACATTCTTAGAGGATGTTTGCGAAGCAAAAACCCTAATAAAAATACGTTGTTAAAGGCTTTATTTATAATTAAATGCTAATTTTGCTCAGAAAATCATTACAGAATCTAAAGGCTCTTAGGGAAAAGCAGTTAGCCACCCATACTCGGCAAATCACAAAAACTATTACTTGAGAATGAAAAAAATCTTGTCGAATAACCAATAAATATCCATCAAGGGAATGAAAAATAACCGGTTGAACGTTTTTGGCTACCAAATTCCCATAAACTATGATTGGTAAACCATTATCTAATCACCTAATCGGAGATACCCGATGTGACTGAAATGAACAATGTAGCTTCTGTCATTCAGGAATCAACTCGCCGGGAATTGCGGGATTTAGTACGAACTCAATTGCAAATGCTACTCGAACAAGGTGACTTGCGGGGTGCAAAAGCAATTCTCGTACCGGTACAGCCTGCTGATACGGCGGAGGTGATTGAAGCTTTACCGGAAACAATGCACGCTTTAGTGTTTCGTTTGCTTTCTAAAAATGAAGCAATTGAGGTTTACGAGCATCTCGATCGCAGCGTTCAAGAAAAGTTGATAGAGGAATTTCGCTCTCAGGAAGTGCTTGACATCGTTGATAAAATGTCACCGGACGATAGAGCGAGGTTATTTGATGAGCTACCGGCGAAAGTTGTCAATCGTCTCTTAGAACAACTTAGTCCAACTCAAAGACAAGCTACGGCTCAATTGTTGGGTTATGAATCCGGTACTGCCGGAAGACTCATGACTCCTCAATTCATTTTGCTTAAGGAAAATTTTACCGTAGCGCAAGCTTTGGAAAGAATTCGCCGCCAAGCTAATGCTAGCGAGATGATTTATTATCTTTACGTTACGGATGCTGCTAGGCATTTCACCGGAATTGTTTCGCTACGCCAATTAGTAACGGCTAGAACAGATCAAACAATTGATGAGATTGTTAATCGCGACTTAATCTACGTTCATACAGATACAGACCAAGAAGAAGTTGCCAGAATTATTCAGAAGTATGATTTTCTAGCCGTACCGGTAGTAGATAGAGAAAAACGTTTGGTCGGTATAATTACGGTAGATGATGTTATAGATATTATTCAAGAAGAAACTACAGAAGATATTTATGCTTTGGGTGGTGGCGTACAATCTAGCGGTGATAACTATTTTCAAACTGACTTATTTACTGTCGCTCGCAAGCGGGTAGTTTGGTTATTAGTCTTGCTCGTTACTAACACTGTCACGGGAACCATTATTAAATCTGAAGAAGATATTTTGCAAAAAGTAGTAACCTTAGCTGCTTTCATTCCCCTGCTTACCGGCACCGGGGGTAACGTCGGCGCTCAATCATCTACGGTGGTGATTCGCGGTATGAACACCGACGAAATCCGCAGTTTAGGCACCATTCAGGTAATTGGTAGAGAAGCCCTCGCTGGTGCAATCTTAGGTGTCACATTAGGAGCGATCGCCACTTTATGGGCATTTTTACTGCAAGGTAACTTACAAGTCGCGATCGCAGTCGGTAGTAGTTTGGTTGCAATATCGATTTTGGCTTCAGTTTCGGGTTCTTCGCTACCGTTTTTATTCCGTTTTATGAAGCTAGATCCAGCGTTAATGTCTGCACCATTTATTACAACGGCGGTAGATGTAGCAGGTGTTTTAATTTACTTTGGTTTGGCAAGGATGATTCTGAAATTATGATTGAAAATTGATAATTAAATAAAGAGCTAATGTTGCTCTGCGAATAATACTAGTACGTTAGGGCATAATCAAATTTGTAATTTATTTTTTATCACTTATTTTTCGCAGATACTTATGCTTTAACACATCCTACAACCTGGAAACTGGAAATTGATTACTGACAATGGTGCGTTACGGCATAATCAAATTTGTACTAATTATAGATACCGAAGCCGTAACACACCCTACTGATAACTGCTAACTGACGATCCACACCCTCCGGGTGAACAACTGATTTACAAATCTGCTGGAGTATCAGGGGCAACAACTTCTCCAGTACCAATATTTAACCTTGCATCTGGAGTGGTAATTAATTCGTTTAATTCGGAAACTTGTAAATTCATTTCATCACAAGCATTGCTTAATTCTTGTCTGAATGTATTTAAATCATCACCATAGCCACACTGAAGAGCAGCAGTTTTTATTCCCTGCTTAGCATTTGCTTTCGCGCAGTCTACTAAATCTGTACCTTTTAGTGGTGTAGGAGATGCCATATTTATATTTGTAATGGGGTCAACAATAATTATTGCAATATTAGCAGTAGTTGTCGATATGCTCATCTCCCCAATGGTTGAACAGCTTTTAGGCTGTGAGGAATAAATTTTGCCGAACAACCATAATTAATAGTTAAAATATCGAGACATTTTACGTTCATCTGGTTGTTTGATTAGGCGAACTGTAGCCGATCGCTGATAATTAATGATAAATAACTGGCAATTGATAACATGCTTCATATATCTGATTTAGAACAAATAGAAAAATTTCGTTATCTTCAATCAGATTTACGGGATAGATGGAAATGTGTAGAAGGTGATGAAAGCGATACAAGTGATGTTGATATTTTAGTAATTCCTTCCCTTAGCCTCGATCAGCGCGAACTTAAAAAAGTAGAAGGTTACGAACATTATGAAGAACGTTTGTTATTTGCTTTAATTCGGTTGTGGAACCCACGCAATCGGCTCATTTATGTGACATCTGTTCCTTTACATCCTAGTATTATCGATTATTATCTACAGATGTTACCGGGAATTCCTTTTTCTCACGCTCGCAATCGTTTGTTATTGCTTTCCACTTATGATTCTTCGCTTAAACCTTTGAGTCAAAAGATTTTAGAGCGTCCCCGGTTATTACAGCATATTCAACATGCTTTACGAATAGATAAGTCTTTTATGATATGTTACAACTCCACTGGTTTTGAAGCACAATTGTCTTTAAAATTAGGAGTTCCACTGTATGCTGCGGCTCCAGATTTACAAACTTGGGGGACGAAAAGCGGTTCCAGACAAATATTTGCCGAAGCTGAAGTTCCCCATCCCGATGGTAGCAAGCTTATGTGGAATATCTCAGATTTAGCCGAAGCTGGAGCAGAATTATGGGAACGTCAGCCATCTTTACAAAGGATGGTAGTAAAACTAAATGAAGGTATTTCCGGAGAAGGAAACGCACTGTTAGATTTAAGACCGATTCTTGAATTTGCTCCCGATAAAGCATCTCATCAAGAAAGGGTAAATAAAATTACTGAAAGTTTTAATAACATGAGTTTCCAAGCAAAACAAGAAACTTGGTCAACATTTTCCGGCAGAATACCCGAATTAGGAGCGATTGTAGAAGCTTTTGTCGAAGGTGATGTTAAGCTTTCCCCCAGCGTTCAAGGAAGAATTACACCAACTGGAGAAGTGGAAATTCTTTCTACTCATGACCAAATTCTCGGTGGCCCCGACGGTCAAATTTTTCTCGGATGTAAATTTCCTGCCGATAGAGATTATAGATTGCAGTTACAGCAACTAGGTTTACAAATTGGTCGTAAATTAGCAGAAAAAGGAGCTTTGGAAAGGTATGGTGTAGATTTTATCGTCGTTAAGCAAAATGGAAAATGGGATATCCAAGCAATCGAAATAAATTTACGCAAAGGTGGTACTACTCACCCCTTTATGACTTTAAAATTACTTACCAACGGTCGTTACGAACCTTCTACAGGTTTATTTTATTCTCAACAAGGACGACCAAAATATTACATTGCTACTGATAATTTGCAAAAAGAACGCTATCGGGGGCTTTTACCCAATGATTTAATGGATATTATCGCTCAACACAGATTAAATTTCGACACCGGAACAGAAACCGGAACGGTATTTCATTTAATGGGTTGTCTTTCAGAATTTGGTAAATTAGGATTAACCAGCATCGGTGATTCCCCCCAACAAGCAGAAGAAATATACAACAAAGTAGTAAAAGTTCTTGATGAAGAAACCCCAAACAGTGACAATGATTTTTCATCACTATCAAAACAAACTTTCCCTATCTCCTGGGAAGGGTTTAGTTGAGAGTTAGGAGTTATGAATGAGTAGCAAGTAGCAGGTAGCAGGTAGCAAGTAAGAAGTAGTAAGCTTTTTTGTGCAAGATACTTTTACTTACTTGCTACTTGAATAATTCTTCTCTAACCGCTCTTGGTATATTCCAATTCTCTTGCAAAGCTTTCTGTAAAAAGTAGTTAAGGGTGAAAGATATAAAAGGATGTCTCACAATTAGATCGCTGAAATATTTACAATAAATTTTTCTTCTGTTTAACCGATAATTCATAGCTCCTAACTCTTAACTCTCAACTCTTTACCCCCATGCTCAATCCCCCATGTCCAATTCCCAACCGAATTTAAATGCGATTCACTGCGTAAATCCGAATTGTTCGCGCCCTTATCCCCAACCTTGGGGAAATAAATTTTGTCTTGCTTGTGGCTCGCGGCTACAGCTTCAAGATAGATTTATTCCTCTCGAACGTTTGGGTTCTGGGGGTTTTGCTCGCATTTATACGGTTTGGGATATTGATGCACAAGCAGAAAAGGTTTTGAAGGTGTTGGTGGAAACTTCTCCAAAAGCGCTGGAATTATTTGCTCAAGAAGCAGAAGTTTTACAGCGTTTAAAACATGGGGGTGTTCCAAAAGTTGAAGCCGATGGGTATTTTTTCCATAATCTCTCGAATTCAGTTCAAGAGCTAGATTTACCTTGTTTGATTATGGAAAAAATTAACGGGCAAACTTTGGAAGAAGTTCGTTATTTATATCCGCAAGGCTGTTCTGAAGAGTTGGTATTAGATTGGCTCAAGCAAGCGGTTGATATCCTGCGGCATCTCCACGAACATATGATTATTCACCGCGATATCAAACCTTCTAACTTAATGTTGCGTAACCCTGCTTCCAATTTAAAAAATTCTCAGTTGGTAGTAATTGATTTTGGTGGTGCAAAACACTTTAGCGTTGCGACTTCTCATCGTCAATCTAGTTCGACGCGATTATTTTCGACTGGATACAGCCCACCAGAACAAGTTACCGGGCGCAATGTCGGCCCCACAGCCGATTTTTACGCTCTTGCTAGAACAATGATTGAATTGCTCACAGGAAAAAATCCTCAAGAATTAGAAGATGTTCGTACAGGAACATTACGCTGGCGACAAGCATTAAAATTCTCAGAATATGGCAGTGATGTCAATCCTCTGCTAGTAGATTTACTTGACGACATGGCACAAGAAGAAGTGCGATCGCGTCCGGAAAATGCATTAATTATTCAAAAACGTTTAGCACAGATAATTAAATCAACATCATATTTACCAGCAAATCCACGCCAAGGATTTTTCAAGGGAACAAAAGAATTTATCGAACAATTTGTTTTAGGAACAACCCAAGGTGTAAGTAATACAACACTATTCGCATTCAAGCTAGTCACAGGAATAATTCGCGGTTGCTTTGAAACTTTGTGGACGATGATTTTAGCCTGTATTGGGGCTTGTATCGGTACAATTGCAGGTTTTTTCCTGGCATTTGCTACAGCCTTGGGCGATAAAGTTGGAGAAGTAGTAAGTTATATACTCATAGCTTTCACATCAAATCCGCAACCCATAATAGGTTCGGAAATAGTCTTATTTGCAGCATCTGGACTTGGAACAGCTTGGGGAATAACTTTAGCAGGAGGCTTCGATCAAAAAAGAAGATTTTTGATAGCTTCGGTAATGGGAATAATTGGATATAGCGGGGGTTGGTTTATCTTACAGCTAATCGCACCGCAACAAGGAGAAGCATGGGTAGGATTAATACTATTTGCAGTCTCCTTACTAACCTTCGGCTTAGGACTTCGTTCCCATCACATCATCCATGCAATCATGGCTGCATTTGGTACCGCAATTATTTTTGCAGGTTTAATCAATTTGGGTTTATCGCCAACTATATTAAATGCAGCAACTCCCTTCGACATATCCCAACTGTGGATAAAAATAGCCTTCTTCTGTATGTTAGGCAGCTTTACAAGTGCTTGGTTGGGAGTCAGTAATTACCTAGTTATTCCCTTGCTAAAACTTCTTGGTTGGAGGTGAACAGTGAACAGCGAACAGCGAACAACGAGCAGTGTTTCGGAAAATTGAAAAGCATGAAACTGCTATTGATGCTTGTATTTTTACTTACTACTTACTACTTACTATTTACCACTTACTACTACTCTGAACTGACGTTAATTACCAATTACCAAAAATAGTGAATCCCTCCGCCACCATATAAACTGGGCTAGAGGGATTCGATAATTCGTTGACTATAGAACTTTCGGTATATCTCTTGATGTCCCTATTTTAATAGCTGTATGTGGGATTGAGTAGTGCAAAATCCACAATTTACAACTTTTTTATAATTTTTTTATCTATCCTTTATACTTGTTATATAATTAACGATTTGTATATGTAAGTATAGCAATACATAATTGTTTAAAACCCCTACCTTGATAAGTATCTCTAAAGAATATGAAATCAGCAATTGTAGCTAGTATTACCATGCTCGCCTGTTTTAGCTTTATGGAAAAAGCAAAAGCATTTAATCCACAAGATATAGAACGGTTTAAGGCTAATGGTGCTTGTCCAAGATGCGATCTTAGTGGCGCTAATTTGTCACAAACTGATTTGTCAAGAGTAAACCTACGGGATGCAAATTTAAGAGGTGCGGATTTAACAGGTACGAATTTGTCTAATGCTGACTTAACCGGTGCAGACTTACAAAATGCCGTGTTAACTGGTGCTAATCTTTCAGGTGCTTCCTTGATGGGTGCTAACTTGCGATCGGCTTCTATGGAAAACGCTAATCTTTCTTTTGCTGCTTTAATGAGTGCTAATTTATCAGCAGCTAATTTAACTGGAGCAAATTTATTTCTAGCAAACTTCCGTGGGGCAAATTTCCGCTTAACTACCTTAAGAAATGGCGTTGTTTCATCGGACAAACCTTACTGGTGGTCTTTACAGTCAGAAAGTCTTAAAGACTGTAATAAGTTTAAAGCTGAAAATGCTCGCGGTACAACTTGTTATATTGAATAATTAGTAATTAGTTGTTAGTAATATAAAATTACCCGGTTATTTAACCGGTTTTTTTTGGTGCTTATATTAATTAGTTTAAATATCTCTGAAAGCCATATTTTTATCAAGACATCAATTCAATTTTATTATTTCTAATCTAGGACTTACGCAAACTACATATTTTCAGGACTTGATTTTGTTGTTGGGTGCTATGACAATTGCGACTATTTTTGCAATTAAATGAAGTGAGAAATAATTTTAAATGGCAAAAATATGAGATAATTTAAAAATAATCTTATTTTTAATAATCGTAGTGTTAAAAAAATTTTATTATAAGCAAGCCTCTCCATTATAAAAAAATATTTACTAACAGAATAATAGCACGAAACTGCTACGAAAAAAATTGTACTATTTGTTTTCATAATAAGAATTTACTATTCCAAAACAACTATTTACTGGAAACTATATATACCGCTAAGAGGTAAAAATAGGTAATTATCTCATTATATACAGGAATATATAAAGTATATTCGTAATAAATAAAACATATAATCTTCTATGTAAAACCAATCGGTTGTTAAAAATAGATAAAAACGCATAATTGATTTGTAGACTTTTATTTCTTGATATTGCCTTGATAAGCAAAGCGTTATAAATCGCTACTCCTATTCAATATCTGCAACTCAAACTTTAGCTTCTGTTTGTAAAATGAAATTGATTAATGGGGCACAGCGGTAAACCATAGCTGCGCGACTGTCAACGCCTAACTTAATGAAAGTTCGCCGTAAGTGTGTTGAAACAGTCCATTCACTAATTTGTAATCGATTTGCTATCTGTTTATTTGAATAACCTAACGCCACAAAAGCAGCAATCTGTAATTCTCTTGCGGTTAATAAGTCTGTTACGGTTGGTTCTGCGACTTTTAATGTATCTTTGGCTTTTATAATTAAACAATATTGGTTATTTATTTCAACTCTTCCAACTACGGAATAATAATCAGCTTCTTCTGATGGTATTAAGTCTTTTTGTGCGTAGTCTTCCGAACTATTTCCAAATGAGATAATCATATATTTAAAGCCTTGAGCGCAAAACTCACCAACAACTCCTAACCCTACAGATTGCGCTAATGCTTGAAGACAAGCCTTATTTGGGTCTTCAAAATTATTCATTAAACCTCCTTTGTGATTACAAATTGATTAACAAATACTAAAGCTGGTACCAAAAACCTTGAATGTTTCTCCAAAGATAATTCTCTGGTTCAAGATTCTGCGTTTCCTGAAATGATTTATTAGTTAATTGTTTATTTTCTAATTTAATTGGAGGTGAACTGGTATTTTCAACTAAGTGCAAAACCACTATATGAATATCAGCCCAAAAAAGTTTGGCTAGTCCAACACTAGTTATTAATCGACGTAGGTTTTCTCGTTCGAGAACAACAATCGGGTCTTTTTCTGTTAAATATTGACAAGGTATATTCCAACTTTCTAAGGTTTTACATATATCTGGAGGAAAATCATTTTTGTAGTCTGAAGGTATCTGGTAAGTCAGAATAAATGCAGACCCCAAGCTCGCTGTCAGTGCTATAGCATCTCTAAAAGCTAAGGTCAAAACATCGGTGGTTGGAAGCTGATTTATTTGACTGTCTAAAGACCTTGCTAAGGATTCCCAATATGAAAAAATATTTGGTTCTCTATCTTGAGGAATTAGTGATTCGCGTAAGTTATCTCCCAACCAGAACAGATTTAACCGACTTAAGTCTACTTCCCCTCGTATTCTTTCCCACTCTTTCAAAGACCAAAGCGTTTCTTCTAAGGAAGCACGCTTTTCAAATAAGGTTTTAGAAGAAGTATTAATTCGGGGGATAACTAACTCGGGTCGCTGTAAGTAAAGATTAATGTTGTCAAGAATATACCAGAGTTCTCGTACTATCCATAACTCCATCACTTTTCCCAAGTTTTTGTATAGAAGTAGTCCGGAAGGTGATAGTGCTAATGCTGGGTCTATTACGCAGCGAGGACGTTGTTGATTTTGTAATACACTTGCTGCCTGCATAACCTGATAATCTCGTATAATTTCACTAATTACTCATCAGCCGCAGTAAAAGTTTAATCTATGTCTAAATAGATATTAATAATTATTTAAAAACCTTTGATTGTAGCTATAGAAACTGTTTTTGACTCTCCTACTACATAATTGCATTTTGCTATAAACAACAGTAATTAAGGAAACCATATTTTGCTACAGACAAGTCTAGAAGCAATATATTTATCGTTAATAATTATCTATTCACTCTAAAAGCTACACTTCATATGTTGCATTTATTGATCGGAATATTTTACTAACAGCTATTTATTTTTTCACAGTATACACACCCAAATTAATCAACACAAGTATCTTTTAATTTAGATTTACATCAATTTATCATTAAAAACTAATAGAGTTATATTTATTACATGACAATCGATTTACTATTTCATATTTCACCTACATAATTAAATATAAAATGTAATATACGGCATCTTAGCAACTTATTATAAATAAAATTGTTTGTTCAACTTATCTGAAAAATTGCAATATTCAAAGCAGAAATTTTTGTTCGATAAGTCAAACTAGTGAGGTCTGCGATTTTCAGAAAACAAATATTTTTATGGTTGTGAAAAATTTATTCAAAGTTACAACAATAAAAAAATATTTTCGTTTTTTCCAACTTACATATTGAGTCAGATAATGAAAATCTGTCTAAGGTATGGTTTTTATTATTACATTCATTCTTTTTACAGATACATTTGAATATTAAAGCTTTGTTGTCACAGTTTTTTCAAATTTTTTTAGCAACGATCGGGTTGACATAACTGAAATTAGGATGAGAAATGTATTTAAGCTTTGTTAAGCAATATATTTCAGTAGTTTAAAAATGGCTATAACCACGTTTTTCAAGGCTTTACTGGCTTTTCAACTTTGCTAGTTATATTTACATTCGGCTTTATTTTTCATCAGAGAATATATTTTGCAACATTAAATACTATCTATAAATAACAAAAAAACTGTATCAAAAGCGTCAGTATTAAAACTTTCACACCTTTGGTTATTACTTAGGTGGTAACACATTTATGTTACCTTAAACAAGCTACTGTAAAAAAGCGACTTGAATAAAGCAGTATTATCGTTTTATTAATATTATCGACGGGGTTAAATTGAAATATCTTACATATTTAGATAGCGATAACTAATAGCGAAATTCTGTCTGTTCGTGATGAACATTTTAATTAATACTGCAACGTCGGAACTACTTAAATATATATTTTGCTTTTCAGTCTAATAATAATTTTTAATAGTTTCGCTTGTACTAATAATAAGTTTTTCACAATATCATAAATTGCGGTATTGAAAGTTACTTCATGCCAAATGCTAACTAATAAAATTAGCGCTGCTTTAGCTGAGTTTCATAAGGAAATTGAGAATTGCGAACAAGCGCTTATAGAAGAAATTAGGGTAAAAAATATGACATCTGAATCTACAAAGATTAATCAAACTAACAAGCAATTACAACAAACTCCGATCGCAATTATCGGCATGGGTTCGCTGTTTCCTCAAGCTCGGAATTTACAGGAATATTGGGAGAAGATTATTGCGGGTTCTGATTGTATTACTGATGTTCCAGAGTCCAGATGGAATGTAGATGATTATTATGACCCAGATCCAAAAAAACCCGATAAGACTTACTGTAAGCGGGGTGGGTTTATTCCAGATATCGACTTTAATCCGATGGAGTTTGGATTACCTCCAAATCAATTGGAAGTTACAGATATTTCGCAGTTACTGGCTTTGGTTGTAGCAAAACAAGCGCTTTGCGATGCTGGTTATGAAAAGGGGTTTAACCACGAGCGGACTGGTGTCATTTTAGGAGTAGCTTTAGCAAGACAGTTAACAATGCCCTTAGCTGCTCGGCTACAGTATCCTGTGTGGGAAAAAGTGCTTAAAACTCAGGGTTTATCGGATACGGATACGCAAAATATTATTGAAAAAATTAAAAGCGCTTATATTAATTGGGATACTAATGCGTTTCCGGGGATGTTGGCCAATGTGGTAGCAGGAAGAATCGCTAACCGTTTCGATTTTGGGGGGACTAATTGCGTTATTGATGCTGCTTGTGCTAGTTCGTTGAGTGCGTTGTCGATGGCTATTAGTGAGTTAACCGACCATCGAGCAGATATGATGCTCACCGGTGGAGTTGACACCGATAATTCTATCGTCGCATATATGTGTTTTAGTAAAACTCCTGCTGTTTCACCGGGGGAAAATGTTAAACCGTTTGATGCTGAGTCGAATGGAATGATGTTGGGTGAAGGTATTGGGATGTTATTGCTCAAGCGCTTGGAGGATGCCGAGCGGGATCGGGATAAAATATATGCGGTAATTAAAGGTATCGGTACTTCTAGCGATGGTAGACATAAAAGCATTTATGCTCCTCGGGCTGAAGGGCAAATGAAGGCTTTGGAGCGTGCTTACGAGCGGGCTGGGTTTACACCGGAATCGGTGGGTTTAATTGAAGCTCACGGTACGGGAACGATGGCTGGAGATCCGGCTGAATTTGCTGCTTTGAAGGCCGTTTTTGGTAAGGATAATTCTAATAATTCTAATTCTCAATCGATTGCTTTGGGCAGTGTTAAATCTCAGATTGGACATACTAAAGCAGCAGCGGGAGCAGCTAGTTTGATTAAGACTGCTTTGGCTTTACATCATAAGGTTTTACCACCGACGATTAATGTGAGTAAGCCAAATCCAAAGTTAGAGATTGAGTCTTCACCGTTTTATTTGAATACACAAACTCGTCCTTGGTTAAAAGCAGGAGATTCTCCTCGACGAGCTGGGGTGAGTTCTTTTGGTTTTGGTGGGACAAATTTTCATATTGTTTTGGAAGAGTATTGTCAGCAAGAGGAGGGATTTCGCTTACATCGGACTCCTCAAGAATTTATATTTTCTGCTTCGGTATCGCAACAGTTATTGGAAGAGTGCGAGTCAGCTTTGGTGAAGTTGAAGTCGGATGCTGGGGAAGATTATTTTCATAAGTTAGTTGATGAGGCTAAATCTAAGTTAACTGAGGAAATTCCGGTAACATCTGCGAGGTTGGGATTTGTCGCTGAATCTGTCAGCGATGCAATTAAGAAATTAGAAGTATCTATTAATTGGTTTAACAAGCAACCCGAAGCTGAAAATTGGCAACTACCGCAAGGGGTATATTACCGCAAAACTGGTATGGATTTATCGGGTAAGGTAGTAGCTTTATTTTCGGGACAGGGTTCTCAATATTTGGAGATGGGACGAGAATTAGTGATGAATTTCCCGGTATTACAGCAAACTTATCATCAAGTTGATAGTTTGTTTGTTAAGTCTGGTTTAACTGCTATTTCCCAAAAGGTATTTCCCGCTCCAGTATTTGATACTGCTCAAAGACAGTCACAAGCTCAAGCTTTAACGCAAACTGAAGTATCTCAACCGGCTATTGGTGCTTTTAGTGTAGGACTATATAAAATATTGCAGCAAGCCGGTTTTAAACCGGATATTGTTGCGGGACATAGTTTTGGAGAATTAACTGCTTTATGGGCTGCGGAAGTATTAAGCGATGAGGATTATTTCTATTTGGTAAAAGCACGGGGACAAGCAATGGCTAAACCCGATGATTACCAGCAGGATACGGGAACCATGTTGGCTGTTAAGGGTGATGTTGCAAAAGTTAAGCAGATACTGAAGGATTTCTCAGGAATTAAATTAGCTAACTGTAATTCTCCTAAACAAGTTGTTTTAGCTGGTGCTACCGATGAAATCGCTCGATTAAAGCAGGTGTTGATTGATAAAGGTTTTTCTGCAATCGGTTTACCGGTATCCGGTGCTTTCCATACTCAGTTAATTGGTTATGCTCAAAAGCCATTTACAAAAGCTGTGAATGAGGTTAGTTTCAATACTCCCAAAATACCGATTTATACTAATACAACCGCGACGGTTTACCCTCAAGAGCCGGAAGCAATCAGAAAGAATTTACAAGCTCATATCGGTCAGTCGGTACTGTTCGAGCAAGAGATTGAGAATATTTACGATAAAGGTGGTTATTGCTTTATTGAATTTGGCCCGAGAAGCATTTTAACTAATTTGGTACGCGAGATTTTAGGTGAGCGTCCCCACATTGCGATCGCGCTGAATGGAAGTCGTCAGAAAGACAGTGACAGTCAGCTTCGGGAGGCTGTTGTCCAGTTGCGGGTTGCCGGTTTAAGTTTAAATAATATTGACCTACATCAAAGTGAATTGCAGCTACCGGAAGTTCAATCTAATCATGCTTTGAATGTTAAATTGGGTAGCTATAATTATGTTTCCGATAAAACTAAAGCAGTATTTACCAAAGCTTTGGAAAATGGGAATAGGGAATCGGGGATTGCGGTCTCGGGGTCTCCCCCTTCGGGTATCTCCTATGTCCTTCAGACACGCTGCGCTAACGGAGACGCTTCGCTAACACCACTCCCCTCAACGGAGGGAGATGACCCACCACGGGGGTGGATTCACCAAGCAAAGCAAATTTCCAAGACAGGACATGAGAAAATAGAAAATGGCGATGGTAACGGAAATGGTTATAAGAAAAGCCAAAATTACGAAAATGGCAATGGTAACGGGAATGGTCATTTAGTAACAGCAGAAGTAGAAACTGTGACAAAAGACCGTAAAGTTGCCGCAATGAATGGAAATTCTTATTCAAACAATGGACACTCAGTAGCTACAGAGGTTTTACATCAAAATTCGGTGTCTAACAAAAAGGTAAAGTCGGATTTACCGAGTCAAGAACTTGCTGCTGCTTTAGAATCGAGTATTGAAAATTTTAGTAAAACTCAAAATCAAACTTTAGAGGTTCACGGTCAGTATTTGGATAATCAGCGGGAATATATTCAAGCATTTTTCCAATTAATGCAGCAGCAAAACGTTTTATTCTCTAATATTGCTCAATCGGGTGATAATCAGCCTGTAGAGCAAATTATTGAAACTGTAGAGCGCAGCATGATGCGGGTTCATAATCATCAAGCAGATACTTTGAACCTTCATCAAAAATATCTACAGACGCAGATTGAATCAACGGGAAATTTATTTAAGTTGACCGAGCAAGGCTATTCGCATCTGTTATCAGAAGATAGTATTCAGCCTTATAAATTACATCCTGAATTGGTATTAGATAGTGAAAATACAGAGACTAAACGAAAAAAACCTGTAGAAGCGATTGCGGTTGCTCCTGTAGTCAAAGAAGTTTCACCGGTTGAAGCGAAAAAAATTGCAACTCCTGCTCATGTAGATATTGAAACCATTAGTCAAACTTTACTAGCAGTAGTCAGTGACAAAACTGGATATCCTGTAGAAATGCTGGAATTAGAGATGGATATCGAAGCAGATTTGGGGATTGATTCTATTAAACGGGTTGAGATAATCGGAGCATTACAAGAGCAGCTACCCGATTTACCGCAACCGGATTTAGAGGAAATGGCTGAAGTAGAGCTAAGAACCCTGAGACAAATTATTGATTATATGCAGAGTTTGAAGGGAAACGGAAGTGTTGAAGAAGTTGATGTAAGTCAAGATAAACAAAAATCTGCTTCGGCAGAAAGCAAATTAGATATAGATAAGACTGTCGAAAATAATCTTGTTGAGAACAAGATAGATGTTAAAGATGTTGTAGATACTGAAAACAATAAAAATAAACAGTCAACGGTAATTGATAGCGAGACATTAAGTCAAACTTTGCTGACAGTAGTCAGCGATAAAACGGGATATCCACCGGAAATGTTGGAATTAGAGATGGATATCGAAGCAGATTTAGGAATTGATTCTATTAAACGAGTTGAGATAATCGGAGCATTACAAGAGCAAATACCCGATTTACCGCAACCGGATTTAGAGGAAATGGCTGAAGTAGAGCTAAGAACCCTCGGACAAATAGTTGATTATATGCAATCTCTGACAACAGAGACTGAAAAAAAAAAGCAGTACTCAAGAGTTGATGACAAACAGTTCGAGTTAAAGCATAAAATCAAACGAGTCAAGGTAAAACAAAAGTTTCTACCACCTCCGGATAAATTAGAATTCGATTTACCATCAGGACATATTTGTTTATTAACCGACGATGGTTCTCAACTTACTTCCGAATTAGCTCAAAATCTCCAGCATCAGGGTTGGAAAGTGATAGTTCTGAGTTTTCCTCAATTAACAACAAAATCGTTATTACCGCAAGATATTAAAAGGGTGCTATTAGAAAACGGTAGCGACGAACAGATAAAAGCTCAATTAACAAATATTAGAGCTAATCATGGGGAAATAGCCGTTTTTGTCCATCTAAATCCAGTAGAAACGGGAAATACAGCAATTATCAAGCAAGTATTTTTCCTAGCTAAACATTTGAAAACTTCCTTAAATCAAGCTGCGAAATTGGGACGGAGTTGTTTTGTAACCGTGACTAAGTTAGATGGTGAACTAGGATGTTCCGGTAAAAACAAGTTTATAGAAAATAGTTCGATTACAGGAGGATTATTCGGCTTAACTAAATCATTACGATGGGAATGGCAATCGGTATTTTGTAGAGCAATCGACATCAATCCCGAATTAGATAATACCATCGCAACCCAACATATACTAGCCGAACTCCACGACCCGAATCGTTTAATTGTAGAAGTAGGATACAACCAACAAGGAAGGATGACATTGACGAGTAATGAGTAATAAGTAATGAGTAATGAGTAAGAAGTAAATAAATTATTAATTTCCTTCCCTCACTCTCTCCCTCTCTCACTCCCTCACTCCCTCACTCCCTCTACCCCCTCTTTACCCAATAGCCAATTACCATGATTAACGAAAATTCAGTATGTTTGATAACAGGTGGTGGCAAAGGAATCACTGCTTTTTCAGCGATAAGATTAGCGCTAGAGTATAAATGTAAGTTTGTTTTGCTGGGGCGATCGCCATTTTCTCAAGTTCCGGAACCTGCTTGGTGTAGGGATTGTAGCTCGGAGACAGAGTTAAAGCGGCGAATTCTGGAGCGGCTCGTTGCTGATGGTGAGAAACCAACACCGATGATGGTACACAAGGAGTTTCGAGCTATTTCGTCACGACGGGAGATTGAGCAAACTATTTCAGCCATTCAAGCATCGGGGGGAACTGCTGAATACATAAGTATTGATGTTACTGATAAAGATGTACTAAGTAAAAAATTAGCTGAAGTTCAAAGTCGGTTGGGTAAGATAACTGCGATTGTCCACGGTGCTGGAAATCTTGCTGATAAACCGATTGAAAGAAAGACGGAATCTGATTTTGACAAGGTTTACAATCCTAAAGTTAAAGGATTGAACAATCTACTCAAATGTATTCCTCCGAGTCAGCTAAATTCGTTGGTGTTGTTTTCTTCGGTAGTGGGATTCTATGGAAATGCTGGACAAACCGATTACTCTATCGCTAACGAAACGTTGAATAAGACAGCTTATTTGATTCAGGAACAGTATCCCGATTGTCATGTAGTTGCTATCAATTGGGGTCCTTGGGATAGTGGTATGGTGAGTCCGGAATTAAAGCGGGCTTTTGCTCAACGTAATATCGAGACTATACCGGTTGAGGTGGGAACGCAAATGTTAGTTGAGGAATTAACGGGAGAAAGTCAAGATACCCAGGTAGTAATTGGTTCTCCTTTGATACCTCCTCCGATTAATTTAAATTCAGATTTACAAACATATTGCATTCGTCGTCGGTTAAATTTAGCTGATAATCCATTTTTGCACGACCATGAAATAGCGGGTAATCCAGTTTTACCTGCAACTTGTGCCATTAATTGGATTGCCAATACCTGCGAACAACTTTATCCGGGATACAAGTTTTTTAAAGTTGAAAATTACAAGGTATTGAAGGGAATTGTTTTTGATAATAATTTAGTGAAAGAAGCACAAGAGTATGTTTTAGATTTAGAAGAAATTGCTAAAAAAAGTGGTGATGAAATAATTTTTGATGCCAAAATATGGAGTAGAAATCAACAAGGTAAAAAACGCTATCATTTCAGTAGCAAGTTAATACTGAAATCGCAAATTGCTGACCGTCCGATTTATGATAATTTGGATTTATCGGTTAATAATAAAATATTTACTTCCCGACAAGAAATATATCAACAGGGTGGAGCCAGTTTATTTCATGGTGCTAGTTTTCAAGGAGTAGAAAAAGTTTTAAATATTAATTCTGCAAAAATAACTATTCAGTGTAATCTAGCAGAGGTAGAACTTGAAAAACAAGGAAAGTTTCCCGTTCAAACCTTTAATCCATATATAGTAGACGTACAAATTCATTCATTATGGCTTTGGGTACAGCATTTTCATGAATGTGGTTGTTTACCTTCAGGAATCGCTAACTATAAGCAGTTTTCTGCAATTCCATTTAACCAGACATTTTATATTTCTTGTGAAATCAAATCTAAAACAAAAACAGCAATAACAGCAGAAGTAATTGCTCACGATAAGCAGGGAATAATTTACACAATAATGGAATCAGCGAAGGGAACTATTTTACCTTTGAATTTAGCTAAAAACAGTTAACAGTTAACAGTTAACAGTAAAAAACTATTTTTATTCATAATTCATAATTTCTATATTCTATGATTAATACAAATACTCACAATCAAAACTTAGCTATAGTTGGTTTAAATATAAATTGCGGTTCAAATGAAGAATTAGATAGATTTGAGCGGTCTATTTATGAAGGGGAACAATATAATAATTATGATGAATCGAATTATTATGATTCACAATGTAATATTGATATAGCTGAAATAGTTGATAAATCAATTAGAAATGCAAATATTGAAGCAAACGCAAAAATCGCTATAATTGTAGCTGCCGAAGAGAAAAAAGAAGTTATTTACCAAACAGAATTAAATAATCTTCCTTTTACTGATACCGCAATTACAAAAAATGTATTCAATGGAATTGAAATGGCACAAAAGTTACTTTCTGTAAAAGAAGTAGACGCTGTTTTAATTTGTGCTGCTAATCAAGGTTCTATAGTTTTAAAATTAGAAGAAGATGCTCGTAAAAAACAACAGCGTATTTATGCTGTTATTAATGGATTAACAATTACTCAAACTTCTAATATTACCGCAGAAACTGTTGCTAAAAATTGTCAAATAGCTATTAATCATGCTGGAATCAAACCTGAAGATGTCAATTATTTAGAAATTTGCGGAAACGGAATTGTAGAACCAAATAAATTAGAAATTAAAGGCTTACACCAAGCTTATCAAAGTTTACCAAAATTAAGCTGTGCCATAGGTAGCTTTACAGCTAAGCCAGATAATTGCCACGGTTCGGAACTTCAAAATTTAATTAAAACAGTTCTGTGTCTTT
The DNA here is from genome assembly GCA_019192545.1 of Rivularia sp. MS3. GTDB lineage: Bacteria > Cyanobacteriota > Cyanobacteriia > Cyanobacteriales > Nostocaceae > Rivularia. The sequence continues at coordinate 37,546 of JAHCMI010000047.1, forward strand.
ACTATCGCTATATCCCTGCTGTTTGTGAATGGTCAAAACCAAAATATCCTGAACTATGGGGAAACAGTCCTTTTTACATCAAAACTCAATCCAAACCTTGGTTTATAGAAACAGAAACAGCTAAAAGAGTTGCTGCTATAAATAGTTACAGTAACGGTAATTTAGCTCATCTAATATTATCAGAAGCCGCATCTCAAAAACGAGATAATCGATATTTAACTCAAATCCCTTATTATTTATTTCCTCTAGCTGCTAACGAACAATCTATATTATTAGAAAAACTTGAAAATTTAGAAAAAACAATATCAGAAACCAATTCTCTAACAAAAACCGCAACCCAAACTTTTGTTACCTACCAAAAACATCAAAACCAAACTTATGCTGTCGCAATTCTGGGACGGAATAAAAAAGAATTACAGCGTGAAATACAACGCGCTCTTAAAGGTGTAAAAAATGCTTTTGAAACAGGTGAAAATTGGAAAACTCCAGTCGGAAGCTATTTTACAGCAAAACCATTAGGAAAAAAAGGTAAAGTCGCATTTGTATATCCTGGAGCTTACAGTTCATATATCGGAATAGCTCGCAATCTATTCCGTTTATTTCCAAAAATTTGGGATTCTCCAGTTATTCAAAACGTTTATAATCGTGCTGCAAATATCGAGAAATTTCTTTACCCCCGCAGTCTAAATGCTTTAACAAAAAGACAGTTAGAAAGTTTAGAACAGCAATTAATGGATAGTCCCCTTTCCATGCTGGAATCAGAAGTAGGTTTTGCTGGATTGATGAGTACGGTACTCAAAGATTACTTTAAACTACAACCACAAGCTTGCTTTGGTTACAGCGTGGGTGAAACTAGTATGTCATTTGCTCAAGGTATTTGGGGTGATTTTAGCCAGACTAGTAGCGGTTTGAATTCCTCAAAACTGTTTACCAGCAGATTATCCGGCTCTAAAGAAACGGTAAGGGAATATTGGGGATTAACATCAAAAGATGTGATTGAATGGGGCAACTATGTTTTAATGGCTAATGTTTCCCAGGTTCGGGAACAGTTAAAACAAGAAAAGCGAGTTTATTTAACACAGATTAATACACCTAAAGAAATCGTAATTGCTGGAGATAAAGCAGCTTGTCAAAGAGTAATTAATGCTATTGGTTGTAATGCAATTTCCGCACCTTTTAACCACGTAATTCATTGTGAAGTAATGGTTTCGGAATATGATGAGTTAGCAAAATTACATACTCTACCTATTCAAAATAAATCAGAAACAGACTTTTACTCTGCTGCTGAATATGGAATTCTTAATATTAATAGTGAGGTAATGGGTAACAGTATTGCAAAAGTATTGTGTCAGCAATTTGATTTTCCCAGACTAATAAATCGGGTTTATGAAGATGGTGCAAGAATTTTTGTAGAAGTAGGTGCTGGAAATACTTGTTCTCGTTGGATTGGTGAAAATCTCAACAAAAAAGAACACGCTACAATATTTTTAAATCGTCGAGGAGTTCCCGAACACACCACTTTGATTAGAGGTTTGGCTCAACTTGTTTCTCATCGAGTTGATTTAGATTTATCACCGCTATATTCCGTCAGTTATACTGATATTTCTAAAGAAAAATTAAAACCTTTTATTCAAGAAGATATTTGGAAACAAGTTTCACAACCTACCTTACCCAAGCCACAGCATAAACCCTTGCTGTCTAAGTCAAAAAATCAAACAAATAATCAAATCCAGAATAAAAAGCCGAAGAATATAGTAACTGTGTCTCCGTTTTATTGGGGTAAATTTAATCAGCAAGAATTACACACAGCAGCCAATTTCAATTACAGAAATACAAAATATAAGCAAACTGTAAATCATCATCGAGTAGATAATAATATGAACAATTTAATTTTAGATAGTTATCAACCAAAATCATCACCACAACAAAATAATACAAACTTAACAAATGTCTCGAAACTATCTAGTTTCAATCAGAATCGTGTCAAACAAATAGTAGAAACTAATCTACAAACTAGTCAATCACAAGCTATATTCTTGAAAAATAGACAATCAACATTTAATCAAATGGTAAAAATGGTTGAACTTCAGATTTCTTTATTAGGGAATAAGGAGTAGAAGAAGAGGGGGAGCAAAGGGAGCAGAGGGAGCAGGGGGAAGAGAGAGAAGAGGGGGTAGAAATAAATAAATGAATGAATGTATGAATGAACAAATAATTATTAATTAAATTCAGACGAAACTCACCCTTTACCGAAATATGTTGTTGAAATAAACGTAAAAATTTATCCGTTCCTAAAACAAACTCATCCGTTACCAACATCCGTTATTAAAATCTAAAATATGACTATCACAAATACAGTTCCTCCCAAAAATGGACATCATCGTCAATCATCAAATCAAGTATTCATCAATCATGAAAATATTGCTTTTGACGAAGCGGGAATCAAAACGAAATTATTAAACTTAAATCAACCTTGCTATATAGTCCAAGTTGACGACAAAATTGGTTTTACAAATCAATTTCAAATAAACGAAAAAATAGAATTACTCACAGCTTTACCACCCCTAACCCTACAACAATTAGGAGATAGAAGCTTTCTCGAATTTCATAACGTAAAATACGCTTATACTGCTGGAGCAATGGCTGGTGGTATTGCTTCTGAAGAATTAGTAATTGCCTGTGGAAAAGCAGGAATTCTTAGTTCTTTTGGTGCTGGAGGTTTAAGTTCTCAACGTGTGGAAAGCGCTATCAAACAAATTCAACAAGCTTTACCCAACGCCCCCTATGCTTTCAATCTCCTCCATAGTCCTAGCGAACCCACAATCGAAAGAGGTTCCGTTGATTTATATCTTAAATATAAAGTAAGAACCGTTGAAGCTTCAGCCTTTCTCGATATTACACCTAATATTGTTTACTATCGCGCTGCTGGATTAAGCCTTAATGATAATAATGAAATTGAAATTAATAACAGAGTTATTGCTAAAGTTTCTCGGAGAGAAGTAGCAGCTAAATTTCTAGCTCCCCCTCCTGAAAAAATGCTGGCAGAACTGGTCAATCAAGGCTTAATTACTCAACTACAGGCCGATCTAGCTCAACAAGTTCCCATCGCTGACGACATTACAGTTGAAGCCGATTCTGGAGGACATACCGACAATCGACCCTTAGTTTGTCTGTTACCTTCCATACTAGAACTGCGCGATGAAATGCAGCAAAAGTACGGTTATTCAAATCCCGTAAGAATCGGTGTAGCTGGAGGTATCGCAACCCCACAATCCGCATTAGCAGCTTTTATGATGGGTGCTGCTTATGTAGTCACTGGTTCCATCAATCAATCCTGTGTAGAAGCAGGAACCTCAGAGTATACAAAAACACTGCTCGCACAAGCTCAAATGACAGATGTAATTATGGCTCCAGCAGCCGATATGTTTGAAATGGGTGTGAAATTACAAGTACTCAAACGGGGAACCCTTTTCGGAATGCGATCGCAAAAATTATATGAGTTATATCAGCGCTATGATTCGATTGAAGATATTCCCGTTAAGGAAAGAGAAAAGTTAGAAAAACAGGTATTTCGTCAAAGTTTAGATTCAGTATGGGATAGTACCCGCGAGTATCTATCGCAACGTAGTCCTCATAAATTAGAAAGAGCTTTAAAAAATCCTAAATTCAAAATGGCATTAATATTCCGCTGGTATTTAGGTTTATCCTCACGCTGGTCAAACTCTGGAGAAACAGGGAGAGAAACAGACTATCAAATCTGGTGCGGTCCTGCTATGGGAGCTTTTAATAATTGGGTCAAAGATACATATTTAGCTCAACCACAAAACCGTCATGTAGTAGATATTGCTCAGCATATTATGACCGGAGCAGCTTATTTATACCGATTGCAAACCTTGAAACTGCAAGGAATAGAATTACCACAGCATTTTGCTCAATATCGAATTGAGTAGAGTAAGGAGTCAGAGAGCAGAGGGGGAAGAAGGAGTGAGGGAGGGAGAGAAATTATTAATTCTTAATTCCTAACTCTTAACTCATAACTCTTAACTCCTAACTCTTAACTCCTAACCACGAACCACTAACCACTAACCACTAACCACTAACCACTAACTATTAATTTATTATGTCTTTAACAGCTTTAGATATTCAAAACTGGATGGTTTCGCAACTTGGGGAACAGTTGGGGATGGAACCGGATGAAATTGATGTACAAGAACCTTTAGATACTTATGGGTTAGATTCAGCAGAAGCGATGATTTTGGCTAGTAAAGCTGAAAAATTATTAGGTTTTGATTTACCTTTAAATCTACTGTGGCTTTATCCTACAATTGAATCGCTTTCGGAACGTTTAGCAGAGGAAATTTTAGAGAAATCACAGCAGCAAGATGGAGATAATCGAGGACTTAAACTAGAAAATAATGCTTTAGATTTAAACGCTGAAGTGGTTTTAGACCAAAGTATAGACCCTTTAAAAGTACCTTTAATACTCCAAGACGAACCAGAAAGTATTTTAGTAACAGGGGGTACTGGATTCCTGGGAGCATTCTTGATTCAAGAACTTTTACATAAAAGTAAAGCGGATATCTATTGTTTGGTAAGAAGTTCCGATGCTGAATCTGGAAAAAACCGCTTATTGCAAAACTTGCAGCGATATCAAGTTTGGGAAGAAGAATATGGTTCTAGAATTATTCCGGTGATAGGTGATTTATCCCAGCCACTTTTGAATCTCTCCCCAGAAAAATATAATTTATTAGCAGCCAAAATTGATACTATTTATCACAGTGCAGCTTTACTCAACTATGTTTATCCATATTCGGTAATGAAAGCTGCTAACGTTCTAGGAACTCAAGAAATTCTTAGATTAGCTTGTGAAGTCAAACGTAAACCAGTACATTACGTATCGAGCGTTGCGATATTTGAATCAACAGCTTACACCGGAAAAGTTGTCACAGAAGAAGATAGCTTTGACGAACATCAAGGAATATTCTTAGGTTATTCTCAAACCAAATGGGTGAGTGAAAAGTTAGTTAAAATCGCAAGTTCGCGAGGACTTCCCGTAACTATTCATAGACCTCCTTTGATTGGGGGACATAGTGAAACCGGAGTCAGTAACACCGAAGATTTTATCTGTTTAATGTTGAAGGGTTGCGTTCAAATGAAAGCTTTTCCTGACATAGACTATTGGTTGGACATGTCCCCGGTAGATTATGTTAGTTCATCAATTGTTTATTTATCCCAGCAACCAGAATCATTTTCTAAATCCTTCCATTTACAACATCCCCAACCAATTCACTTGAGTCAATTAGTTAATTGGATTTCCACACTTGGTTACGATATCGAAACTATTCCTTACGAAGAATGGTTAAATAAACTACAAACCAGTGCTTGTACACCCGATAACCCTCTTTACACCCTCAAACCCTTTTTGCTTCAGCGTTGGACGGAAGAACAATTAACCGCTACCGAAATATACATGCAAGCAAGAAGACCAGCCGAAATCAGTTGTAAACAAACTCTCAAAGCACTAGAAGGTTCAGACATAGTTTGTCCTCCCCTAGATGCAAAACTATTCGGAAAATACTTATCATACCTACTTCAAAGTGGCTTTTTAACCGCAGTCAGTTAATAAGGTTAAAGGTTATAAGGTGAGGAGTTAGGAGTTAAGAGTTAGAAATTAATAATTTCCCTCCCTCTCTCACTCTCTCCCTCCCTCACTCCTTCTTCCCCCTCACTCCCTCCCCATCCCAAAAAACTCGGTGAACGAAATAGTGATTTTAACAGTACTACTACTAATTGCTTTAATAATATTCAATGGATGGTTGACGTTTTCTTTTGTGTTTTCTTTAAGAAAGCCTCAATCAAATTGTTTACCGGATAAACTGTTGCCAAAAACGGCTGTAGTGCTTTGCTTGCGGGGTGTTGACCCTTTTTTATCTCAATGTATCGAAGCGCTTTTAAATCTTGATTATCCCGATTATGAGTTAAGGATAGTGGTTGATAGTTGTCAAGATCCGGCTTGGAAAATGGTTAATCAATTAGTTAAAGATTATCCTGACAAAAAAGTAAAAGTCAGTCCTTTAGCTTTTCCACTTTCTACTTGTAGTCTTAAATGTAGCGCTTTAGTACAAGCAGTTTCTGAACTAAATGATGATTTTAAGGTAGTAGCGCTGGTGGATGGTGATACGGTGGTACATGCTAATTGGTTACGAGAATTAGTTACACCTTTGCATGATTCTCAAGTCGGAGCGACAACTGGTAATCGTTGGTATCTACCTCAAGGTAAATATTGGGGAACAACTATTAGATATCTTTGGAATGTAGCTTCTGTGCCTCAAATGTATTTTTATGGCATTTGTTGGGGTGGAAGTTTAGCAATTAAAACAGAAATTTTTCATCAAACAGAACTTTTACAAGAATGGGAAAAAGCTCTTTGTGAGGATACAATGCTTTTCCAAATTTTGCGTGTTCGGGGTTTACGAATAAAGTTTGTACCTTCATTAATGATATTGAATCGAGAGGAATGTCAATTAACGAGTTTTTTTCAGTGGGGAAAACGTCAATTGCTTAATACTCGACTTTATCATCCTTTTTGGTGGGCTATTGTTTGCTACAGTCTTGTCATGAATGTACTGCCGATTTGGGCAGGAATGCAATTAGAAACCGCAATGTTAAATAGACAGTGGCTAGATGCATTTTATTTAGGAAGTGCGACAACTTTAAATTTAGCTTCCTTACCAATATTTCTCATAATTTTAGAGTATCAAGTACGCACCGTAATAAATACTCGTGGTGAAAAATTACCATCATTTTCTATCAGTAAGGTTTTAAAAATAGTTTTAGTGATTCCTTTTGCTCAGATAATTTCTACTATTGCACTAATATCATCTTTAAACATGAAGCGAGTTAAATGGAGGGGAATAACTTACAGAATAAATGGCCCGTGGGATATTAGATTAATTCAATATCGTCCATATAAAAAGATAGATAAACTTGCTAAATTAAGCGTCTCTCTTTGAAATAGCGATTTGTATTAGATTTCACAATCGTAATTTTCAATATTAACTAACTTAATCTAAGGAAAAATCAGTGAATAAAATGGCGATTATAGTTTCACTTTTACTTATTATTCTAGCGGCGTTTTATGTGTTGCTGACGATTGCTTTCACTGCAAAATTGAGTCAATATCATAACCAAAAAAATCACAAAAATCAAACCGATATATTACCAGATGAAAAACTGCCATCAACCAGCATAATTCTTTGTTTGCGCGGTGCCGACCCGTTTTTACCTAAATGCTTATCAGCACTCTTAAATCAAAATTATCCTAACTACAATCTACAAATAGTAATTGATAGTTATGAAGATCCAGCTTGGCAGATGGTTTCACAAATAGTTAAAGAAGGAACCGTAAAACAAGTTAAAATTAATTCGTTGGTAGTTCCGCGCTCAACTTGCAGTCTTAAATGTAGCGCGTTAGTACAAGCTATATCCAACTTAGATAAAAATTGCGAAGTTGTAGCTTTAGTAGATGCCGATACGATTGTTCATGCTAATTGGTTGCGTGAATTAGTCACTCCTTTAACTAATCCAAAAGTTGGAGCAACAACAGGTAATCGTTGGTATTTGCCTCAAGGTAAATATTGGGGAAGTGTTGTTAGATATATTTGGAATGTTGCTGCTGTTGCTCAAATGTATTTTTATCGTATTCCTTGGGGTGGAAGTTTAGCGATTAAAACTGAAGTTTGTCGTCAAACCGAACTGTTAAGCAAGTGGGAACAAGCTTTTAATGAAGACACGATGTTAAAACGTATCTTAGGGCAACAAGGATTAAAAGTTGAATTTGTACCTTCTATATTGATGGTAAATCGAGAAGAATCTGAATTAAAAAGTTTTTTTAATTGGGTTAAACGTCAATTGCTTTGTTCTCGACTTTATCACAGTTCTTGGAATGCAATTGCCATTCATGGAATTTTAACAACGGTGCTTCCTTCTATAACTATAATGTTTTTAGCGATAACCTTGTTAAATGAGGAATGGTTTAATTTAGCTTATTTATCAGGTGGATTAATTATTTATGTAATTACTCAAATATTATGTCTGATAATTTTAGAGTTAGCGGTCAGAAATACAGTTAAACAAAAAGGCGAAACACTACCATCCATCGATATAGGTTCGGCTTTAAAAGTATTTTTAACGCTTCCTTTAACTCAGATAGTTTATGCTTTAGCATTAACCTCAGCTATGTTTATGCGAAAAGTGGAATGGAGAGGTATTACCTACCAAATTAAAGGTCCTTGGGATATCAAATTAGTCAAATATCAACCATATACTTATTCAGAAAAAACTGTAGATTCTATGGTATCTCTTTAAATTAATCAATAAGTTGATTTTGAAAATTATAATTAGGAAAAGGGAATAGGGATAACGGTTCCAATTACTATTTGGTTTTTAAAATATAGGAAACTCTGACATGAGCCAAATCTATAATTATTAAACCTTAAACTTCAAACCTTTGACCTTTAACGTCACATAGCGCTATATAAACCAAACATCAATAAATTTTCCTTTGTTCCCTATTCTTTTTTCGTTCAACTTTCAATGTTCAAACTAGATTTCTATATTCAAGAGGTCAAAAATGGTAATGATTCAAAAGGAAAGCCAACCCTTAAAAAAACCCATAGGGAAAGGACTTATATATTTATTAATCGCATTATCTTTAAGCGGTTGGTCTGTCTATTTTTCCACTTTAGTAAAACCCGATTTTAATTTCAATCAACCAATTGCATCTACCGAAACAAAACCGAGCGAACCAATTATTATTGGTGTTGCAGCTTTAGGACGTTTAGAACCACAGGGAGAAGTTATTCGATTATCCGCACCTAGTTCCGCTGGAAGTAATCGAGTCGCGCAACTTTTGATTAAAGAAGGTGACAAAGTCCGAAAAGAACAAATAGTGGCAATTATGGAAAGCCATGATATTAGCCAAGCCGCTTTAAATAAAGCCAAAGTAGACGTTGAAGTTGCCAAAGCTCAATTAGCAAGAGTCAAAGCTGGTGCAAAATCCGGAGATATTCAAGCCCAAAAAGAAGACATTTCTCGTTTAAAAGCTGAATTAGAAGGACAAATTGCCACTCAAAAAGCAACAATTGCCCGTCTAGAAGCTGAAGTCAGAAATGCTGAAGTTGAAAACAAGCGCTATCAAGCACTTTACAAAGCTGGAGCTATAGCTGCTTCCGACGCTGATACTCGACGTTTGCGGCTCGAAACCGCTCAACAACAACTTCAAGAAGCTAAAGAAACATTAAACCGTACCATAGAAACTACTAAAATTCAATTAGACCAAGCCAAAGCTACTTTGACTAGCGTCCAAGAAGTTCGTCCCGTTGATATACAGGTTGCAGAAGCTGAATTACAAAGTGCGATCGCAACTGTAAAACAGAGATTAGCCGACTATGAATTGACAGCAATTCGTTCCCCAATCAACGGTCAAATCCTAGATGTAAACGTTCGTCCGGGAGAAGTAGTAGGAACTAACGGAATTGCTGACATCGGCAAAACAGACCAAATGTATGTTGTCGCCGAAGTTTACGAAACCGATATTCAGAAAGTACGTATCGGGCAACCTGCTGTAATTAACAGTCCAGCATTCACGGGAGAATTGCAAGGAAGGGTGAGTCAAATAGGATTGCAGGTAGATAAACAAGACGTTTTCGACGTTAATCCTAAAGCAGATACAGATAACAAAGTAGTAGATGTAAAAATTCGTCTCAAACCAGAAGACAGTAAAAAAGTAGCTGATTTAACAAACTTACAGGTTCAAGTATTAATAAAAACAAATGAAGGTCAAAGGTTTAAAGACGAATAATACTCTCGATGCCCAATCCCTAATTTCCTATGCCCAATCCCCATTAATTGACCATGAATATCCCTGTTGCTTGGCTACAATTAACTCAACAAAGAGTACGTTTTTTGGCGACATTAGCGGGTATTTCCTTTGTCGTCATTTTGATTTTTATGCAGTTTGGTTTTCAGGATGCGCTTTACTCTAGCGCTACACAACTGCATCAAACTTTTAAAGGAGATTTGTTTGTAATTAGTTCTCAATATAATGCTTTAACCTCTCAACAAAGTTTTCCTCGAAATCGTTTATATCAAACTTTAGCGTTTAATGGTGTAGAGTCGGTTAATCCTGTTTATCTGCAATTTGCTAAACTTAAAAACCCTTATACCGGCAAAAAAAACCCTATTTATGTAGTAGCTTTTGACCCAGCCAATTCTGTTTTTGATTTACCACAGATTAATAGATTATTACCTTTGATTCAGCTTCCGAATACAGTTCTTTTTGACCAAGCTTCTCGACCTGAATTTGGAGCAATTGCTCGGAATTTTAATCGAGGAAATATAAAAAATCAAGAAGATATTAAAGTCGAAGTATCTAGTTACAATGCTTCAGTCGGTTATAAAGTCAAAATTGGTGGATTGTTTTCTTTAGGTCCTTCGTTTGGTGTAGACGGTCATTTAGTGATGAGCTACTCTACGTTGTTACGAACTTTTCTTGACCGTGAAGCCAGCTACATAGATTTAGGATTAATTAATTTAAAAGAAAATGTTGACAAAGAAATCATTATTAAACATCTCAAAGATAATTTACCCAATGATATCAAAATTTTAACTCGCGAAGAATATATTAAATTTGAAAGAGATTATTGGTCTTTACGTACACCCATTGGTTTCGTATTTAGTATGATGACAATCATGGGGTTAGTAGTAGGTATTGTGTTCGTATACCAAATTCTTTATAGTAACATCTCAACAAATTTAGTCGCTTTTGCTACCTTGAAAGCTATGGGATTTAAACATAACTATTTATTAAAAATCGTATTCCAACAAGCTTTGTTATTAGCAGTTTTAAGTTATATACCCGGATTAATAATTACCTTCGGGCTGTATGATATTGCCAAAGATGCAACAAAACTACCGATAATAATGACTTGGGACAAAGGAATATTAGTAATATCCTTAGTGACTTCAATGTGTTTAGTTTCCGGTTTTCTCGCGATACAAAAATTAAAAGCAGCCGACCCAGCGGATATATTTTAAAAAATGGGAATTAGGTCATAGATTAATTATTCGCTTACAGGGGGAAGAAGGAGTGAGAGAGATACTACCAATGGCCAATTACCAATGGCCAATTACTAATTATCAATTACCATGTTAAACAAACCTATAATTAAAATTAAAAACTTAAATTACTACTATGGCGATAAATCGCTAAGAAAACAAATATTATTTGATATTAATTTAGAAATTAACGCTAGAGAAGTAACGCTACTCACGGGACCATCGGGTTCTGGTAAAACAACTTTGTTAACTTTAATTGGTGGTTTGCGTACTGTTCAAGAAGGAAGTCTAAAATTTATTGACAACGAAATTTATAAAGCTAGTTCGGATAAATTAGTAGAAATACGTCGTCAAATAGGCTATATTTTCCAAGCTCATAATTTATTAGAATTCTTAACCGCAAGACAAAATGTCCAAATGTCATTAGAACTGCAATCAATTCCCGAAGCAGAAGCAATTTCTAGAGCGGAAGCAATGTTAAATTCGGTGATGTTGGGAAATCGGATAAATCACTATCCCAGCCAACTTTCCGGAGGACAAAAACAAAGAGTTGCTATTGCTCGTGCTTTGGTGGGTCATCCTAAATTAATTCTTGCAGACGAACCGACAGCAGCTTTAGACGGTAAAACCGGAAGAGACATCATCGAACTGATGCAAAAACTATCAAAAGAACAAGGTTCGGCAATTTTGATGGTAACTCATGACAACCGCATTTTAGATGTTGCAGACCGAACTATCCATATGGAAGATGGTTGTTTGAAAAGTATTACTGAAAAGGAGTTAGGAGTTAGGAGTTAGTTATCCCTTTTTCTGTGTTTTGATTTCTAAACTATAAGCAAATTGCGATGAAAACTCTAGCGCTAAGGTTTCAATAGAATTCAAATCATAATCGAGGGGAGGGTTTAAACCAAGTGTGACGGAAGCGGTATTTAGCATCCGATGAACTCCCGTCCAAGGTCTGACGAAAATACCCTTCTGTTCTAATTGAATTACTAAACCGATGATATCAGCTTCAAGATTTCCACATTTTTGTTCTAATTCTTGATTGTCATCACTTATTATTTTTAACTCTAAGAAAATATCGGATTCCTGCTGTAAATCAGTTGACTCAAATAATGTTGACCAATTCAAATTGCCATTAATAATTTCTGAAGTTATTTCTGCTCCTCGCTGAAATTCTTGAAGTAATATTTCTGCTGTTGAACGGGTAATATTGCGAGCAGTGTTTTGACAAGGTTCTATTGATGTAATTATTGGCAATAAATCGCGAGGTAATTGAAGACAATATTCTTTACCAGCTTCTGTCAAAGCAATCGGCTGATGCCAATCGTGTTGACTAATCACTTGGAAGAAATGAAGCAGCAGTTTATCTAAGGCAATATCCTTATCATCATAATATTGACAACTCCAAGCTGATAATAGAGCAAAAGATAAACCACCTAAAAATCCCCAGGAATTACCGTAAACTCGACGCGATTTAGCCCATGCTCTTACAGCGCGTAACAGCAATTGAAATGATTCAAATGGTAAATAGTTTTGAACAAATTCTGCAATTAAATCCGCTTCCCAACAGCCGATAATTGATGTTTCAAAAGTGTTATTACCATCGAAATGCGTATATAGCAAATCTAGAGATATTCCTTCTAGTTTCAAACGTAGTAAAGGTACTTTTGCATTTACAGCTAATTGATTGCTGTCGCAAAGTCCTTTTAAACGCTGTTGAACATTTTTAAGAAAATCCTCCCCAGATAAATAAGTAGGAATCTGACAAACAACATCTAAGTCGCTTTCAGAACTTTCTACTCCTAAACGATAAGAACCTAACAACTGTAAATCTGGTTGAAAACCCAAACATTCTTTACAAGCTTGGCTAACAATTTCTAAAACAGTATCGCGCTGTATTTGCTGTGTTTGATTTAATTTCGGTTGGAGTTGATTGACTGAATTAATCAATTCGGAAGGCATAATATCCTTTGCTTCTCCCCCTAAATTAATAATACATCTGACTTCAAAAGGTTCATTACCTCGACGGCTAATCAACGCTATAGATTTGACAGTGAAACTTCGAGGATGCCATTGGGGTAATTTTGCAAAAGCTTCTTCTGAAGTAGAAAATTGTCCGACGCTGAGATGGGGTTTAAATCCTGCATCCGATTTACGACTTTGTTCGTTGCATTGAGGAAATAAACTTTGTAGTACTGCCTGTAATTGGTGCAAAGCCGTTTCCGGTTGAGCAATAGGATACAACCAAGCTGTAGAACTTTTACGATGAGTGAATGTCTCAAAGTTGTTTAAAGTAACAGTAAATGGTTGTATTTGAGCAACTGCTGAGGTAATGATTTCCGCAGCTTCGTCAAAATAAGATTCTGGCACAAAACCGTAAATCAAATTAATATGTGGCATCCAACGTTCAAATCTGGCATCGTAACGCTGACGTATTGTTTGGATTGCGGGTAGTATATCTTCTGGTGGAATTATTACAATAGCGCTTCGGTAAACGGGTGAAATTGTTTTTAGCTCATCGCTAATAACCTCACCCCTTGCCCCTCTCCTTGTTAAGGAGAGGGGTGTAGCAAGATTTTCTTCCCCTCTCCTTGACAAGGAGAGGGGAGCCCGCAAGGGCGGGGTGAGGTTTTCTTTTCCTCTGCTTGAGGAGAGGGGAGCCCGCAAGGGCGGGGTGAGGTTTTCTTTTCCTCTGCTTAAGGAGAGGGGTGCCCGCAAGGGCGGGGTGAGGTTTTCTTTTGATACAACAACTGCTCGTATACCAAAATGGTCAGAAGGAAATATTTTTTCTTCAGTATTATCTACAGGCTCGCAAGCAAATAAGTCTACCGAGCGCGGTACCCAGCTATTTTGTTCGCAACGCATCAAAATCCGGTCAAAACGTGCTGGTTTTCCCGTCAAACTAATTAATTCAGCTAAAGGATTAACCTGCGGATTGAAAGTATAACCGGCTTCATCAGGACGTAATTCCTGCCAAATATCAATAAAATTGCTGATATCCGGCACTTCTTCTGGAAAATTATTTCTAGTATTAAAATCACCAACAATCAAATAATTTCCTGGCTGCTTTTGCAAATAATCAACTACAGTTGTCAACTGACGTTTTCTTTTTTCTTCAGCATTTCGAGCGCTATTGCTTGTCAAATGCACTACTGCAACCTGCAATAACTCATTATTTATAAACCAGCTTCCTACTAATACATGCTTGTGGGCAGAAAATTGATGTTCAACTAATGTAAACGGCAAACGCGACAACAGTAAATTAGCAAATGTTTGAATCTTTTCAGCCGTACTTGGTTCAGATACATAATAATTTTTAACCCAATCTTGGGCTAAAATAAACCTGACAAAATCTGGTGTTGCTTCTTGAATCGCAATAATATCTGCATCGCATTTACGTAATTCTTCAAAAATTACCGGTAAACGTTTTTCTGTTTGAATCTTCTCTTTTTCGTATACATCACAAAGCACGTTAAAACTAGCAACTGTTAAAGAGTTTGATTTAACTGACTTTAATAAATTCTCAATCGGCTGCCAACCATCAACTTCGTATTTATAAACAGGCTTATGATTAAAAGTTGCAGGTTGTTCTTTGATATTAGAAATAGTTTTATCGTCTTCATTTCTTTGATGCTTTTTCCAAGCAAAAGGTGGTAAATGTCCGCTGGAAATCAAATCAAGATGCTGTTCTCTATCCCAAACAATAATATCTTGAGCGCGAATATAACATATACGATGCCAAGGAATATCACCATCAGCAGCCCAGTGAGCTAAAGGTTTTTCTCGCATACCGCTTGCAGAAACTCTGTCTTCAAAACCAGCAATAAAAACATCGCTATCAAGACGAGAATCCCAAATAATTCGATTATAAATTTCCCAGCTAGTCGCCATTTTTGGCTTTTCTTTTTTAGACATGATTTTAAATTGGTAATTGGTGATTGGGCATAGGGCATAGGGCATAGAGAATTGGTAATCATAAATTTCTCTACCCCCTTTCCCCCTCTCTTTCTTAATTCGCAATCCAATCTACGTGATGCGCTTCAATAATCGTCGGAACTTCCAAACGATTTTTCATCCGGTAGAGTACTTTCTCTGGTACTTTATCGGTACGGGTTTTGTTTCTTTCTAATAAATTTGACCAAGATGTTTCTAGGTAAACAATGCGAATATTAGCTTGATAAGCAGCAAATAAACGAATCAACATTCCCCGTAGCTGCTTGTTCAAATTAGTTGCATTCCAAACAAAAGATTCTCCGGCTCGCATATATTCTTTAGCAAGATATTTAGCTGCATTTGCAACTTCACCTTGATTATCGCTAGGCTTAATGCCCATTTTTTGACGCAATGCATCCAGAGAAATTACTTTATAGTTTGGTAAATTTTCTTGAATCCAAGTGTCTTTCCCCGAGCCGGGTAATCCAGACATCATTACTACTTGAAAACGAGTATCGTCATAAGCGTGATAATCGGGATTCCCATCTTCTTTTTGAAAATAAGTAAATCGACTGTGGGCAGATGGAAACAAGCGCGGTTGAGTAAAACAATTGTTTTCTTGGCAGAATTCCCTAAAAAAATCAATGCGTTCAAATAATTGATTTTTATCGCTGCAATCACGTCCCCTTACATCCGCTACCGCGAGCATAGCTAACATATCGCAACGAATAATTTGGCTGGCTTTAATAACAGCTTGTTCCGGATTTGATTTATCCCAAAACCATAAAGGTAAACTTCCGTATTTCACCAAAGCCACAATTTCTTCTCTTCGGTGAAAAGGTACGTCTAAATCCCAAAGTATTGCTTGTGCCATTTTTGCACCTTGTAGTACGTGTCCCTTGGAACTAATCGCACCCGAATCTTCTATTTTGGTAGCATTGGGTTTTGCAACATCGTGCAATAAAGCCGCAGCAAACAGCACCGAGCGCTGTGTTTCAGGTAAAGCCTGCCATTGAGGTAATGCAATCAAAGCCTCACACACCAACTTTGTATGAGTCAGAACATCACCCTCTGCGTGATAGCGTGCATCTTGCGGGCAATCAGCAAGTACTCGCAACCACTTAAATTTATTTTCTAATTCACGCCAATCGATGGCGAAATCACCCTCTTTTGGGCAATAAGGAAAAGTCCAATTCATAAATCAGTGAACAGTGAACAGTGAACAGTTAGGAATTAGGAGTTATGAGTTATGAGTTAATAATTTTTCCCCCTCTTCCCCTTCTCCCCCTCTAAACTTCTAAGCTGCGAACAAGTCAACACCATCACACAACTGATTCGGAATAATCGGACGATTTAACCAATGTCCGTCCGATTGTTGAATGGTGGTTAAGAAGCTCGAACGCACGTATTTATAACGATTTACAACTGTATCTGCCGATTCTACTTTGATGTACAAACCTTCAATTACAGAGCTTTTATCGGTTTGTTGTAAGGAACGTTCCACATCTAGCCCTTTCTCTAAACAAATTTTTTCAAAGTTCTGTAAATGCTCGGAGGTTTGATAATGCGATTTTCCTAAGAAACTAATTAATTGTTTATAGGAATGAATTTCTCCAGCAAATAAAACAGGTACGGAAACTATCGGTAAACCCGCTAATAGCTGTTTTCTTTTAACGGTACTTAAAAATACTTGCTTTTCTAAATCAAGCACATCAAATTCTAAGAAATAATGAGGTAAAGCGTCGTAAAATACTGTATGTTTTGCATACAGCCATTCTCCGTAAAGAATGTAGCGACTACCTAATACTTCCCAAAAACTAGCAACGTGAGTATTAGCCCACTGTTTAAACAAGTTGAAGTGCTTCTCTCGCGCTCCACCAGTTAAATAATGCCCCCGACTTTGCAGTTGAATTTGTCCATCAGCACTAAAGCTAATTGCAGCATTCGCACCGTCAACTTTTTCTTCAACTACTGTGTAGCACTGCTTGATTTGGATAAAAGGGATATCATTCAAATCTTCATCCCCAGGCTGGAGTCGCGAACCCTGTATATGATGGGTACGCGGATATTTATAGATTTGTTTCATTGCTTTTAACTCTTGATAAGTTCAATCAAAAATAGGAATTACGCAAATTGCATATATTTTGCGTGCTACATAATGCAAAGCACCATAAACAATGCAGATTGCTAAAAACCTGAAAAATTTCGCAGCGAATGAAAAATGCAAGCGTCCGAAAAGACAACATTCGCGCTAAATCATAAAGTTGACTGACTTGAGGAACTACATATCCCGTTACCGTTTATTTTCAAGAGTTGATTTCTTATATATTACAACATAATACAAGATTAGGTCAAAGGTTAAAGGTAAGGTAAATAAAAAATAAATATTCCAATGCCCAATCCCCCATGCCCCATTCCCAATTACCATTAAATTAATTTGTATAAATTGAACGGTAATAAGCGTTACACTTCTCTATTATGTGAAAAAAGTCATAGTAGAAAAAATAATCAATGCTTTCTCATATTAAAGATTTAGCAGCGGAATTAGCTCCGCGTTTAATTGAAATTCGCCGCCACATACATTCTCACCCGGAACTAAGTGGTGAGGAGTTTCAAACAGCTGCTTTTGTGGCTGGGGTTTTGTCTTCTAACGGTATTCATGTCGAGGAAAATGTTGGTAAAACCGGCGCGATTGGGGAACTAAAAGGTAACGGTAGCGATAAGCGTATTTTAGCGATTCGTACTGATATGGATGCTTTACCGATTCAGGAATTAGCTCCACTTGATTATGCTTCCCGCAATCAAGGAATTATGCACGCTTGCGGCCATGATGTCCATACTACTGTGGGTTTGGGGACGGCAATAATTTTGTCTAAGTTGTCACAGGAGATACCTGGAAAAGTACGGTTTATATTTCAGCCAGCCGAGGAAATTGCTCAAGGTGCCAGTTGGATGGTTGCGGATGGAGCGATGGATAATATAGATAGTATTTTGGGAGTTCACGTTTTTCCTTCTATTCCTGCGGGTTCGATTGGTATACGTTACGGCGCATTAACCGCAGCAGCAGATGATTTGGAAATTACTATTACTGGTGAATCGGGACATGGGGCACGCCCCCATCAAGCTATAGACGCTATTTGGATAGCTGCCCAGGTAATTACTACCCTACAACAAGCAATTAGCCGCACGCAAAATCCTTTGCATCCTGTAGTATTAAGCATCGGCAAAATTACTGGTGGTAGAGCACCTAATGTTATTGCCGATTCTGTTCTTTTACAGGGAACAGTGCGATCGCTACATCCAGATAGCAGCAAGGAATTACCAAGCTGGATTGAAAATATTGTCAAAAATGTTTGCCATACCTATGGTGCAAAATACAAAGTAGATTATCGTCAAGGCGTACCCAGCGTTCAAAATGACTTAGGGCTGACTCAAATTTTACAGGCAGCAGCCGAAGAAGCATGGGGTAGCGATCGCGTTGAAATTTTACCAGAACCTTCTTTGGGTGGGGAAGATTTTTCTATGTATCTAAAAAAAGCACCTGGTTCAATGTTTCGTTTGGGTGTAGGTTTTACAGATAGAGAGGTAAATCACCCATTACACCATCCCAAATTTGAAGTTGACGAATCTGCGATTATTACCGGAGTTGTCACTCTCGCTTACGCTGCTTATAAATATTGGGGACTTAGCAGCGATACAACTACGAATTTAACTCCTGTAGCAGTTAACGGTTAGGAAGAAACGTTTACCAGATAAAAACTCCATTCCTTTAGCTGGAGTGGAGTTAACAAATAGGAATATTTTATA
The DNA here is from genome assembly GCA_019192545.1 of Rivularia sp. MS3. Lineage (GTDB taxonomy): Bacteria > Cyanobacteriota > Cyanobacteriia > Cyanobacteriales > Nostocaceae > Rivularia. The sequence goes on from JAHCMI010000047.1 coordinate 56,407, forward strand.
GAAAAGCGATAAGCTATAGCGGTTTTGTATTGATTGAAATACAAATATTGCGATAAAAATTTGGACGGGCAGTATACAGCTTTAACCGCACTTGATGATGAACGCGCAATCTAATACAAGTAGCTCATCGTGAATAAATATAGTTGTGAGTTGTGATTTGTGACACTACAACGCTGATTATTACGTTGAAAATTCCATTAAGTGTCATAGGGTTCCCATTAAAAATTATGATAGCGAAGAAATTTTTAAGAGGTTCCTCTCATAGCAACAGCAGTTTTGCTTGAAGATAATTCCGCCCTCGCAAAGTGGCGCTCTGTTGTACGAAGTGACGTGGAAAACCTTAAGACTGCACGCACTGTTTCACCGCAAACTGCCTCCCCTACACAAAAAATGTGCCGGTTGCGGCCATTCCTACTCCCTTTCTGGCAGAAGATTACCGTTTGGGGTTGAGTGAGAGAGTGAGAGAGGGAGAAATTTTCATAGGAAATCTTAGAGCGGAATGGGAGTATTTATAAAAAAATGGTATCGCAGTCCTATATGACTCGTGAGAAAGATAGCTGCCAGAAACCCGGTTTTGCAGAAAAACCGGGTTTCTCAAATCTCACAAGTGATTTAAGAATGCTATATAACTAATAATTCTTAAACATGCAGACTTTCAACCTTCGGGTAGCGCTACATTAAAAAATCAAAAAATCTAAAAAAATTAAATTCTCTTGCACAAAAAAAATCGCATTATTAACTCAAAATTATCGATTCACATTAGTATTTTTTTATCATAACCTTCGGGTACAAATATTTAATACCTGATAACAAGCAGGCAATAAGTAAGTCGGCACAAATAAAGTACCGCTATATAACGAAATGTAAATCACCCTTAAACCCTTATTGCTACTCGCTACTTCTTTTGCCTAACTACGATTTTAAACACTAAGTTACTTAACCCTAATTATTTACGCTTTAGTACTTTATTCCCTATTTACTCTTATAAAACTATTTTTCTTATTATTGTCATACTTAATTCCATATCCTTTTTCTTTTAAAATTCTAATCAGTTCGCCAGTTCGTGGTTTATTAGCACTCTCTTCTAAGCCTAATAATAATTTCAAATACTTATTTAAACCTTTTGATGCTTCTTTCTGCAAATTTCTGATTCTAGCATCAAGCCTATCTTTGTATTTGATTAATTCTCCTTTTCTTGGCAATCTATTTTCATCATATATAAAAGCAATTTCACGACCCGAATATCCATAAAGGCATAAACATAGATAACGCTTTTCAAACTGCGTCAGCCTACAATTCGGTTTGAATTCACAATCTCTTTTAATTTGTTGAAGGGTATGAAGTAATCGGCTTATATCAAGCCCTGACTTCTTTTGAGCTAAATTGATCGGCTGTAAGTTAATTAGTTCGTCGAGCAAACAATTAATATCAGGTTCGGAATTTTCTGGGGCTGAATCAGTCGATCCTACATTAATCAGTTGATGGAGTAAGCAGTTAATATCAAGTCTCTGAGAAGAATCACGATATTTCATACTTTGAAATAATTCGGTAGATACAAAACCTTCTGTCTCAAAATATCATTAATTCAATCACAAATAAACCCGACAATTAATAAATTTCAGAAATTATGTCGGGTTGCTTTTGTGTCAGTTTTTTGATTAATCTGTTTAATGTAGTAGCGCAATAAATAGCAGCAAATGCAGCAAAGAATAAAGCGATACAAAACTCATTGTAAACATTATTACTTTTGTACTCGAATATAAAGGTTAGCTTTTGAATAAATGCTGTATTGAGCAATTAAAACAGTAGCGAAGAAGTAATTGATGGAACCGATAGTTACTTTTCCTGTATGAGGGCATAAGGTTAGCCCCTACAACCTTCTCAACAAAATTTGATTACTACTTGATAGGATTATCAGCGGTGTTTTTAAAATCTAAACTTCTTATTTCCACTTTGGTTGCGTTACCTCTTAGCGTGTTTTCATTCAAAGCTTTGTCTCCAACGTTTAAAGCCATTGGAAACGCGCCATCAAGCATAAATAAAAGTGTTCAAAGCGATGCAAAAAAATCTGGCGAGACTGAGACTAAAGTAAATACCGGAGGAACCAGAACTAGGTTTGGTATAAGCTCGAAAACTATGTTAGTCGCTCATGCTCCTAAGAGAAGATCGAGAACTATCAAAACATCTCGTGCTTCTAGAAGAAGATCGAAAACTATCAAAGTAGCTCGCGCCTCTAGAAGAAGAAGAGGATTGTATTGGAGATTACCTTGGGTTGGAGCAACTGCAACAGTAACTCAGCGCTGGCATTCAGATAGCTGGGGTAGATATAAAAGCATAGATTTTGGATTGCCTGCTGGAACACCTGTAGTGGCTCCTATTGCAAGTAGAGTCTTATCGTTTTGTAATGCGGGTAGAAATCATCTTGCAATTCGCCTACAAGCTGCTGATGGCAATAGATATAGCTTAGTTCACGTTAAATCTAGAAGCGTGTATGTCAATAAAAGATATAGAAAGGGTCAAATAATAGGAGTTATAGCAGGTAATACACCTCGAAATCGTTGCGCTAGATCTACTGGTCCACATTTGCATATGTCTTTTCCAAGGCAGAATTTTAAATTAGGTAGATATTGGTTCTCGCGTAGATATATCCCTAGAAGATTGAAGCCTTAAACTTAATTCACGTTTCTTGTATTAAGTACAGGATTTACGCAAACTAAAGTTGTCATTGCCACCGAATCGGCGCTGTTTGGGGAAGCGATTACCCGCAGGATATGGATTGTTTCAGCCCTTGGACAGACTATCCGCACTGCGGTGAATAGGTTGTTAAAGCATTTTTGTTAGGACAGATTAGGCTAGTAGTCCACCACATTAATTTTGAGAGGTAGATATCAAATCCGCCTGGGGTTGAAAACCCTAGTCTAATAGCAAAAGTCCTCTTTAGACGACTGCGGAACACACCGCAAAACTAATGTGGTCAAATATTAGTGTTCGACCACATCAATTTTGATGACTTGATAAGACTCCTTGTAAGTTGGGTTGAAAATCGAGAAACCTAACTCGGGTGTTGGGTTGCGCGGAGCTTAACCCAACCTACCTTCTTCCATTACTATTACCTCTAATAACTTATGTGGTGAAGCACTAGTGTGATAGACATCTCCCGCAAAAGATTGACTCTAGTTGCTTTCTCTAACCCCCGTGAGTCCCCTTCCCTAAGAAGGAATTAGGGTTTAAAGCCTCTCTTGTTGCAGGAGAGAGGTATTGTTTATTTTCCACAAATGTCTAATCGGGTAATTTGTCAACCACCCCCGACTTGAATTTGGGGGTTTCCAACCTAAAAATTATGAAATAGACGAAAAGGTTCTCAATCAAGGGAACCCTTTTGTTCATTTTTACTTTGACTTATTTACTTTAACTTATTCAGATATCCTAATTTGCGGTTAATTGCTTCGTATTTTTTAGCATTAGCCGTATATATTTAATATTGATATTCAAAAAAAACATAACTTCTATCCGGAGTTATGCAACTTATGCATGAATTTTATAACAACTAGAGGGACGCAATATTTATGTAGGATGTCCATTGTCCATCCTACATTTTCTTAGTGAAAAACATTAACTATGTATGCTATTCCATATTCAGCACTATCCGGATAAAAAATAAAAAGAATTTAGCGTTGCTGATTGAAAGTATGAATTTGTCTAAACTAGAAGCGCAAAACCCTATAAAAACGTTGCTTAATCATGCTAAAAATGTAAATTCATACCCAGATTTAGCAACGCCAAGAATTTTCTGATTGTAAAGAATAAGATGTCTTATCATCAATGATAGCGTTTCTGAATAGAGAAATTTTCACAAATCAATATTGTAGCTGAATGATTTGAAAAGCAATTAATCGGTTTTGTGTTTCCTTCCCTCCTACTTCCTTTCTCGAAAAATAATTTAATTAGGTAAACAAATTTCGATATTCATGTTTTAATAACAACATTCGCGGAACCTCAGTAACGCTAACACACTCATAAAGTACACATAAAATACAAAGAATTACTTAACCTCGAATGTCTAAAAAGTCTTCCCTAAGTTTATTATTATTATTCTTCGGAGTTCAATTTGGTGTCAATCAGCAAGCAGCAACAGCACAAACAAATTCAGGAGTAGTAATACCAACAACTCCTAGAAATACACCTCGGGTTCCCAGTCGAACTATACCTACACTTCCTAGAAGAATACCGACAACTCCTAGAGATACACCCGTAACTCCAAGAAATAGTCCCGCACCTTCAGGAAACAGATTTTGCGCTTCGAGATTAAATTATGCAGTAGATTCTATAATAAATCGCGCTCAATTTAATAGAACCCATTGGGGTATTTTAGTACAAAATCTTGGTTCCCCGCGAACGCTTTACAGCCGCAATCATAAGAAATACTTTACTCCTGCATCTGTTACTAAATTAATGACAACTGCGGCTGCAACACAGGCACTTAGTCCTAATTATAGTATCCGTACTTCAGTGTACGAAAGTGGTAATGGTGTAGTACAAGTAGTTGGTAGAGGAGATCCTAGTTTAAAAGACGAACAGCTTGAAGTCTTAGCTAAACAATTGCGTCAAAAAGGTATTCGTCGAATTAACCAGTTAATAGCTAACGATAGTTATTTCCAAGGTGAAGCTGTTGAACCAAGTTGGATGTGGGAAGACGTACAGTTTTACTACGGCGCGCCGGTTAACAGTTTGATGTTAAATGAAAATGCTGCTGTAATTAAGTTGTATCCTCAAAGAGTTGGCAGACGTTTGTTATTAAAGTGGGATAATCCTTTAAATGCATCTGGATGGAAAGTTGTTAACCAAACGGTGACAGCACCAAAAGGCACAAAGAAATATATAGAAGTTAAGCGGGATTTAAAAGGACAAACCTTATATTTAAAAGGGCAGCTTGCTGAAGACTCTCGCCCTGATGTAACCGCGATCGCTGTATTTAATCCCATACAAAATTTCTTGACACATTTTCGCCAAAGCTTGAGAAAACAAGGAATTTCAGTAGCAAAAGTTTACCGGGGAACTAAGAAAATCAGCGGAAGAGAATTAGCCGCAGTACAATCACCACCATTATCTGAATTGATTGCAGAAACAAATATAAATAGTAATAATTTGTATGCAGAAGCTTTACTAAAAGCATTAGCGACTAGAAAACCTTTAGAAAGAAACCAAACAACCGTTGATGCAGGTTTGGAAGTGATGAAGTCAACTTTAGCACAAATTGGAGTTGACCCCACAACCTATAAATTAGTAGACGGTTCAGGTTTATCTCGTAAAGATTTAATCAGCCCTCAAGCATTAGTGCAGACATTACAGGGAATGGCTCGTTCGCCTTACGCTTCGGTTTTCCGCGCTTCCCTACCAGTTGCGGGTAAAAATGGCACTTTAAAATATCGTTTCAAGGATATAGCCCCTGAAGGTTTGGTACAAGCGAAAACCGGAACCATGACTGGTGTTGTAACCCTTGCTGGATATGTTAACGCACCGAATTATGGCCCCGTAGCATTCAGTATTATGGTGAATCAAACCGAACAGCCAATTAGAACTGTGAGGAATGCAATCGATGAGATTGTGGTGCATTTAAGTAAAATGCAAAGGTGTTAAGTTGTTAAGTTATAGAGACACAATACATCGCGTCTCTATAACTTCAGATAAGACGTAGCAATGCTACGCCTCTACATTAAATTAATTTAGCTAACTAAATTAACTAAATTAACTTTATCCGATAGCAGTACAACACAATACTTTTAAAGTCATCTTCTCTGAAGACTCATCAAAAAGTATTTCTTCTACTACATAAATACCGTCTCTGAAAAAATCATTTTGACTCGATTCCGAATTATTCAGTTTTACTGTAACTTCACCCGATTCATTCTCCAATTTAAAGGCGCTTAACGGAATTCTTGTCAAAGAGTTCCGTGCAAAAGCAGATGATTCCTCACCCGTAATTGATACATCCCTATCGCTGTAAATTGCTCGATTCAAATCAAAATTAACCTTTTTAATGCGGTTAAAATTAATTATTTCAGAATCACTATTCAAAGTTACTTCAATCTGTTTTGCTTGCAAATCAATATTTACCCAACCTATTTTAGATACTCCTCCAACTAACTTGACATTTGCCTTTTGCGGAAAAACGACTCTAACAGATTTCTGGGCAGTATGTGATTTTATTACAGATATTGGAATTGCAGACTTTTCAACTTCAGAAAATTTGCTCTGGTTGCATCCTGTCAGCCCGAAAAAAGCAGCTAATAATGTAATTAGCAACACTTTAGATAATACCTTCATGTATCTAACCTAAGTGTTATTTTATATTCATCATACTTCAATTTTTTTTGATTTAAGGTATAGCAATTTGTTAAAAGCGAATAAATAAAGCTTTTTTTTGTTTATTAATTGAGTTTCTTAAACAAATATTATAGTGACTAAAACAAAAAATTAAAAACCCGGTTTTAACATAAACCAGATTTTATCATTTTTAATATTATTGTAAGCTTAGTTGCTTATATATGTAGAAATACTTTCATGTTCATTTTTTGTAATGACTCATCAAACTCTATAGTCTCTATCACATATTTGCTATTAAAGATGAGTTGTTCGGAGCTAGCAAGTATAGAATTAGTTAGCTTTAAGTTGGCTCTATCAACTCTATTTGTTTGTAACTGAAAATCTTTTGTCGGAACACCTAGCCAAGTTTCCTGTTTTACTTCAGATAATTGTTTTTCGTTCCTAACTAAAATGTCGGGAGAAGAAAATGGTGCTTTACCAATGACAAATTTCAACTTTTTTATATCCTTGAAATTTATCTTTTGATAATTACCCTGCCAAGTAATTTGAAGTTCTTTTTTTGCAGAATTAAATTGAGTTAGCCATCCATATTTTAGCTTTCCTCCTTTCAACTCTACAGTCACCTGCGGTAACAAAAGTGTTATTGAATCATCAACTGGCACTTGTTCAATTTGTAATGATGAATTAGGCAATTTTGTATCCTTAGATAACAAAATTTGATTGTATCCTAAGATTCCAACAACCGAAGCTACTAGTGTAATTAGGAACACTTTTGGCACTAGTTTCATGTATCCTAAAAAAGTGTTAATTTTTACTGATAATACTGGGTTGTTTTTTGATAATAAAGTATAAAAAATACTATTGAAGATAATTATCCGTCTTTTTTTATTTAAAAATACTTATAAGGTAAATCCGGAAATTAATCTATAAAAAGACTGTTTTTTTGTTCTACGATACATTTAAAAGCTATATAAGAACCAATAACAATATCATAACCAATGCAAATTATTGGATACCATCGAGGAACAAATATTGTTAAACTGTGATTGTCAATTAGTAAATCCCAAATTGGATGTATAAACCATCCTATCGCTAAAAACCAGAATGAATATTTTACTCCTAGCAACGCAATTATGCTGAATATAATTACTCCTATAATTTCAGTTAATATCCAGGTACCATTTTGACTCAAAGAAGAAAAATAGACATAGACTAAAGCCGCAATAATTAAAGCTGTAGCATAGAATTTACGATAATTTTTAAAAGGTAAAGTAAAAGGTAATGCTTCACCTACTAAAATAGTTAATCCTGCAAGAATAACTCCGACGGCTAATTCTACCAACATATGAAAAATTACCTATTGGAATCAAAAGTTTTCTGTTTCCATTCTTTCAAAAATAATCCCGACCAAATTGTAAAACTAAGTACTAAACTTCCGATAATAAAATCTAGCCAAATAAAAGTATGCATTTTGTAAGAAAATTTTTCTGCTGTTTTAAACAAGTAATGCGCCGGACTTAACATACCAGTTAAAGAATATATACCTAAACAGATATAAGCTAACTATAAAAAATTTTTGGTATAAAATATATAACCGATAATTCCAACTATTGTTAGCAGAACCCAAGATTGGTAAACACTTTCGGGAGTCATCCATTTAGGAGCAGGATAGCTGTGAAAGTGGATAAAATTATCTGTATAGTGAAAAGCTGTAATTATTGCACTCATAATTAACAGTGCTAAGAGTAATCTTTGATTGTCTTTGTTTGTATTCATGGTTTTTCTATAACTACAAATAAAATGACAATACAAAGTTTCATTGAAAAAATATTGGCAATTCTAATCAAAGATAGTCCGGAGCATCCTAATTATATTAAGTTCGGATGATTACTTCAGGAATGGCTACAGTTGTCACAATGCTCCGGTGGTGCCGTACACTCACCGTTTTATTATTGTTTTCAAAATCAATCAGTGTACAAACACCTTACAAGAAAAATGTGCCGGTTACGTAAATCCTATGCTTAGGATATGGGGTTCGTAGTTGCGCTTAGGCGCTGAAGATTTTTGGCGCTGTAAGCGCAACTACAAACAATATTTCTATTCATAAGCCATTAAGCGAACCTGATATTATGAAAACATCCGCAGGCTAGAATAAGTACGGCAAATATTACGAAGCCCCGGAGGAGCATTTGCCTATCTAAGCTTTTCTACGACTTAACCAATTATCGAGTGAAATTAAATTAAAACTTGAACCAGCTAGCAAAATAAACAAGACGATATTGTAAATCAACTGCGAACCTGCTGTGTCCCATTTTTGTAGCAAACAAACCCCAAACATTAAAGTCATCATCAGTAGAAAATTAGCTATTAATGCTTTACGGGTTTGCAAACCTAAAATTAATAGCAAACCTACTACAAATTCTACAATAGGAATTAAATAGGCAGGCCCAGCTATTAATAATGGAGGAATAGCAATATCTTTGTAAAGTGCTACCTGAGAATCAACAAAACCAGATATATTAGGAAGTCGAACTAAGCCATGAACAAACATATTTATGCCAAAAACCAGTCGCAAAAAAGTGTAAGCTAGAACGATATCCGAGTTACGCAACTGAACCTTTGGGTTATACATTTGCTCTGTCTGACTCCGCAACGTAGGTATCGTCATATTCGTTGGTAGCAGAAGCTGCATCCAAGCTGACTGGCCCAGTGCCGTAGTAATATATCAGCAACATTGCACCTACTAAACCAAAGTTTTTTAGAAACGCATTCAATTCGTCGGGATTAGTAAGAGGGTTATGAAAAACTAATGTTGTAGGAACTAAAAAAATAATTAATAAAATTGCGCCTATGCGGGCTTTGAAGCCGAACAAAATAGAAAGTCCACCCACCAAAGTACAGAAAATATTACCAATCAGCAATAATTGCGGTGCGGGTAAACCTCTGTTTGTCATCATTTCCACGATTCCTTGAAAGCCAAGAGTATTGGCAACCGCAGCTTTGAGAAAAATCGCTGCAAGAAAAGCTCTGCCAATTAACGGAATATATTTTTTGAAGCCCATAATAAAGTTAGTTGTTAGTTGTTAGTCGTTACAGTTAGGAGTGAATCGTTATTAATTAAAAATTACTTTTCACTGCTAACTGGTAAGTTTTCGCTCTTTGCTGTTGAGATAATAATTCTAGTTGCTCCTTCAGAAAAGAAATAATATTTCAGCCAATTGAAAAGTACTCCTAAGCGATTACGAATTCCAGGTAAATATAGCAAATGAACTTCTAACCAGAGAAACCAAGCAACAAATCCTTTGATCGGAAATTTACCAATTTTACCAACTCCTGCATGTTTTGCAATTATTGCCAAACGCCCTTTATTAAAGTAACTGAAGCTTTTGGGTGATGCTCCACGTATTTGTCGAAGGATGTTGTCTGCTGCCGTTTTTCCTTGCTGGATAGCTTCTTGTGCTACTCCGTTTAATTGTTCTTCTTGATTATCAACATAAGAAACATCTCCTACACCATATATATTTTTGTGTCCGCAAAGCTGTAGGGTTTGCTCAACTAAAAATTTTTCTTTTGCAGCGGTTTTTACTGACTGTTTTGTTTCCGGAGTTGCTGCTAATACTCCCGCAGTCCATATAACTGTATCTGTAAAAATAGCCGTATTATCTTCTAGATAAACGGCTTCTGGGGTAACTTTACTAACTTTAGAATTAAGATGTACCTTAACTCCATGCCGAAGCAACCATTTTTCGGTATATTTTCCTAATTTTTGAGGATAACTAGGAAATAACCTGTCTCCTGATTGCACAAGTATAACTCTTGCGGTGTCGATATTTAAAGTTGGGTAGTCTTTACTTAAAGCGCTGTGAATTAACTCATTTAAGCTACCAGCTAACTCTACACCAGTCGCACCACCACCGACTATAACAAAAGTTAATAACCGTCTTTTTTCATCTTCATCGGTAACTTTAGCTGCTTGTTCAAAACGGCTTAATACTTGATTGCGGATGGCGATCGCATCTGTCAAACTCCTCATCGGAAAGCTGTTTTCCGGCGCTCCTGTGACTCCGAGGAATTGAGATTGGCTGCCAGTAGCAATGATTAAATAATTGTAGTCAATTGCCACATTATCGGCACAAATAATCTGATTATTAAAATCAATTTTTCTTACATTCCCTTGCAAAAAATTTACTGTTGGTAAATCTCGTAATAAACGACGCAAGGGGTAAATAATTTGATGGGGATAAAGTATAGCAGTGGCTACTTGGTAGAGCATTGGGATAAAGGTGTGATAATTATGACGGTCAATTAATAAAACATTGACCCCATGTTTACCCAGCTTTTTAGCAGCTTCTACACCAGCAAAACCAGCACCTATTATTACAACTCTTGGTTTTTGAGAGGTCATCTCTCCTTCCTTAAGTGGTTTGGTAGAGCTTGCTTTTGCGAAAATACAATGATAAGCAACTTATTTTAGAATAAATCAGGAATGGCCGCAATTGTCACAATGCCGGTTGGTGCGTGACACAGCCTGCATGTTATTACTACGTTCAGAATTAGTCAAAGTGTCACAGCACCCTACGAGAAAAACATGCCAGTTGCGGCCATTCCTATAAATATCTAATTTAAAGAATATATTAACCTTATTTGTCAGTAATTTTGAAGACAATAAGAAAATTATAACTTTAGACCTAATTCTATCGGATTAATTCTATAATTGCAGCGTATTGAGAAGATTCACATTATTAAAGTTTTTACTATAGAAATACTGTAATGCCTGTGATAATAAGAACTGATGTTCAAAATATTTACGGTTTATACATAAAAAGCTGGTAATTATGTGTATAAAGTTATTGTAAAGACTGCAAGGTTAAGCGTAAAAAAGGTCTAACTAACGGGAAAATGATTTTGGAATGATTCCTCTACAAACTTTATTTACCATTCGCCGATAGCGAAATTCAAAATCATAGAACTTTTTCATAAAAATTGATTTACTTTTTTGCTGCTAATTTATGCTGCAATTTTGTGATGTGTGAATTTCGCAATTCAATCATCTGCGGTTAGTAAATTTTAGAAGATTAAAACATAGGAATATTCTTAGCATTAATATTTGAGGTTGAATGTTAGCTATGGAAGACCAAAAACTTACCAAAGTTCCTGTTACTCCTATTGATAAGCCAATAAAACCAATTCCTGTAGAACCTGATTTTCCTATTGGCGGACCAACTCCTGAAGCGATAATTCAAATTGAAGGCAGTCCAAAAAAAGGTAGAGCAAGAATAACTGCTGACTCATTAATTCCAGCACCAAACCGCATCGAGGGAAGTGATAGCCCAGAAATACTTTTCACGACTCCTGGAGATGACTTAGTTTTGGCCAAAGGTGGTAACGATACTATTTTCGGCAGCCTTGGAAATGATACATACAGCGGTGGAGATGGATTTGATAGTTTAGACTATAGCCTCTTAGGAAAAAAAATTACCTTACTGCCAAGAGGTTTTATTGATAATGGAAATACTCAAGGAAGTCAAATCCAAGAGATAGAAAGAATTGTCGGAGCGCCAAATAAAGATAATACCATTGATGGTTCCGGCGGTACGGGAACAGACGTATTTTTCACTATAAATTTAGCTCAGGAAAAATTAGTAGTAGAAAATATTCCCGGACTCGGTTCTGTTGAATTTGAAGTCGAAAATTTCGTCAATATTGAAGGAACAGAAAACGACGATTCACTTACCGGTAACGATAAAAGAAACAGAATATCAGGTAATGGTGGTAATGATGTTCTGATTGGTGGATTAGAAAGCGACACCCTACTTGGCGGCTCTGGGAATGACACCTTAACAGGTTCAGATCCAACAGTAAGTCAGACTCCAGGAAGCGAAAGAGATGAGCTAACTGGTGGTTCTGGTATAGATAAATTCGTTTTAGGTAACGACAATGGTTCCTTCTACGATGATTTTACGAGTAATGATTTTGCTCGAATCACCGATTTTACATTTGGAGAAACAATTCAGTTAAGCACTCAAGGAACATACAATATCGAGCAAAGTAGCAACGGATTTAATGTATTCTTAGTAGAAGATTCCGGTAAAGATATAATCGCTAAAGTAACCGTATCTTTCGGAATATCGAGTGCAAGAAGTGCCAGAAGTGCAGCTTTAACAACAGACGCAGCATTAACAAGTGAATCTGCTGTTAGTAGTTTATTAGCTGACATTCCTGAAGGTGATTTCACAATTAGTTCTGGAGAGCAAAAAGGTATTTTTGTTGCGTAATGCAATTGAATTAACAATTATCGTTGAAGATTAAATAAGCAAGTATAGCGCTACGGTTACGGTCAAAGGTTTAATAATTAAAGATTTCAGTCTTTATCAATGTCCTAACCTAAATACGTAGTGCTATATTTTAATATTAAATGATAGTTACTGTTCGCTGTTCGCTGTTTCAAAGATAACTCCTTCATAAAATAGTTCGATAGGAATCTCTAATTCAATACTTGATAAAGTTACAATATCTCCTGCCGTATAAGGATAATAAAGCCACATTCTTCCTTCTCCCCGACAGTAACGTTCCACAGAAATATTTTCCGAATCAATTAAGATATATTCTTGTAAAGAAGGCATTTTTAAGTAATAAGTAAATTTTTCTCCTCTATCCTTAGAACTCGTACCTGGAGAAAGTACTTCAGCTATTAACTTCGGATTTTTGTAAAATTTACGAGCCTTAAGGTCTTCAGGGTCGCAACTAACGATAACATCTGGATAGTAGTAAGGACTTTGGGGAGTAACCTGTACTTTTACATCTGAGACATTAGCCTTACAACCTTTAGAACTTAGATGCGATCGTAAAGCAGTATAAAAATTTAGAGCAATATCATTATGGGGAATTGTACCACCCGTCATTGCAAAAACTTCGCCGTTAAGGTATTCGTAGCGAATATCTTGCAGAGGTTCCCATTCCAGGTATTCCTCGATGGTCATTTTTTGGGGTTGTTCGGGAATAGCTATCATATTAAGACTTTTATCAAAGAGTTTAAATTAATTTTAACTAGGACAAGGGAATAGGGAATAGGGAGTTAGGAGTTACAACTATGTAGAGAATTTAACTATTCAATGTTTTTTTAATAATCTTTTCACAGAATTCAACCTGTAACCAAAGACTTCGCCATTCCTAAATAACTGATAACCAATAAATATTAAACTTCCCGATGCAAGCATAGCTAAAAGATTAAACGAAGCGAATAACCTACCAGAAAACAGCAGCAATGCAGTTCCTAGTCCTATTAAACCCCATCCCCAATTCCTATTTATCCGATGCTGTAACAGAATTACAACCCCACCAATCCATAATAAAACTGTCGGCAACCCCAGACCAAAACCAATTCTAGTGTTTGCAGCAAAAATTAATATTCCTGCTAAAATCGAAGCTAAACCAACAATTTTGCTTTTACGGTCTACTACTTGTACTTTTTGCTGGTTATTGATAGCTTGAAGTTGGATAGTTGTGGGTTGATTGGTGGCGATCGCAGTTTGCTGGCTCTGCTGTTTGTATTGAAATATAAAAGTTACTTTATTATCGCTACCAAGGTCAATCTTATCTCCTAAATTAAGTTGATAACGTGTATGATTTTCTAATTTATTATCGTTTAAGTAAGTGCCGTTAGAACTACCCACATCTATTAAATAATAATTACTATCTTGTACGATAATTTCTGCGTGAACTCGCGAAACTATATCAGCAGAAGGTAAATTTAAAACATCAATATCGATAGGAATTTGCTCGTTTGGTTTTCCAATACGAATAATTGGATAATTTGGCGGAATGTCAAACGAAGTAGAGGTTTGAGTATGGAACAGTTCTAAACCAAGCCCTGTTGTTTGTAATGTGCGTAGGTTTTGCATTTCAGGGATGATATTTGTATTTATTCTACGGTTTGCTGATAGTAATATTGATTGTAGCGTTATCAGCGAGCAGCAAGCAGTTAACTTAATATAACCGTAAAGGACGCAGAGAAAGGAGAAAACCACAGAATTGAGAAGCGATTTTTACCCCACATAAGTTATGAGGGGTAACACCAATTTTAATTTTAATAAGATCAATCCTCTAAATCCTCTTGCTCTGCGCGCTCTGCGCCTCTGCGGTTTTTTTTAAAGAGAGTTTATAACCCCGCACAATTAATGTGGTGAAGTACTACTACTGGTTTGTCCTATTAATAATGACGGGTTAGGGCAGGGAGGGGGAGAGTGGGAGAGTGGGGGAGTGGGGGAAGAA
>JAHCMI010000048.1 GCA_019192545.1 Rivularia sp. MS3
ATAGCTTTTTAGCAAAAGACGGGGTAATAATTGGTACTAGAACATCTGGAAAAGGCAACGGTGGTAATTTAAGTATTGATGCCCAAAATGTACTAATAACTGGTGATTCAAGTTTATTAACTTTCTCTGAGGAAAACTCAACCGGAGATTCCGGAGATTTAACGATTACAGCTAATAGCTTTTTAGCAAAAGACGGGGTAATAATTGGTACTAGAACATCTGGAAAAGGTAAGGGTGGAGATTTAACAGTTAAAACTAATAGCTTGCTAACAAAAGATAATGTACTAATTAATACTAACGCATCTGGAGAAGGAAACGGAGGTAATCTGAGTATTGATGCTCAAAATGTACAAATAACTGGTGACTCGCAATTGCTTACCTCTTCTGGGGAAAACTCCACTGGAGACTTAGGAAATTTAATGATTAAAACTAATAATTTGTTAGTTAAGGATGGAGCAGGTGTTCGTAGTTCATTGACATCTGAAAAAAGCAACGGTGGTAATTTAAATATTAATGCTCAAGACGTGCAATTGATTGGTAGCTTAAGTGGTATATCTTTATTTGAAGGAGAAAACTCAACTGGAATCAAAGGAAATATAACCATTAAAACTAATACTTTGCTAATCAAAGATGGGGCATATATATCTAATACTACAGCAGGAAAAGGTAGCGGTGGTAATTTAAATATTGATGCCCAAGACGTGCAACTAATTGGTAGCTCAAGTGATTTATCTACCTTTACCTTTCCAAACTCTACCGGAGATGCAGGAAATATAACGATTAAAACCAATACTTTGCTATTTAAAGATGAAGCGACTATATATACCACCACATTTGGAGAAGGCAACGGTGGTAATTTAAATATTGATGCCCAAGATGTGCAGCTAATTGGCAACAGTAGTTTGTCTAGCTTCACCAACTCAATCGGAGATGCAGGAGATATAACGATTAAAACTAATAGCTTACTAATTAAAGATGGTTCTGATGTTACAACTGACACATTAGGAAAAGGCAATGCTGGTAACTTAACTGTTGATGCTCAAGATGTGCAGTTAATTGGAGAAAGTAAGGATGGTCAGTTTTCTAGTAGTTTGTCTTCAGATGCAGCGATAAACTCAACTGGAGATGGGGGAGATTTGACGATTAGAACTAATAATTTACTGGTTAAAGATGGCGCACAAATTACTGCTGCAACATTTGGACAAGGTAAAGGTGGTAATGTAAATGTTGATGCAAAAAACGTACAGATAATTGGTAAAACCAGGGATAATCAGTTTCCTAGCGGTTTGTTTACATCCGCACAGGAAAACTCAACAAGAGATGCAGGAAATTTAATAATTAACGCCGATATTTTACAGATTGAGGATGGTGCATGGGTAAGCGTAGCGAGTGCTGGTACGGGAAGAGCCGGAAATATAACCATAAATGCCGATTTTATCCGTCTAAATAACGATGGTTTAATCACCGGCAATACACGCAACAATAATAACTTGGACACAGAACAAGCAACAATCAATATTAATTCCCAAGAATTAATAATGCGTGACGGTAGCAGAATCAGAACTAACGCAACCGGGGAAAACGTTATCGGTGGAAACATCAATATCAACACAGATTTCCTAATTGCGAACGAAAACAGCGACATCAGCGCCAATTCTGAAAACTTCCGTGGTGGGAATGTGCGAATAGATGCAGAAGGTATTTTTGGTACTCAATTCCGACTTCAACCCACTTCTCAAAGCGATATTACCGCAACAGGTGCGAGTCCTGAATTAAACGGCACAGTAGAAATTATCACACCTCAAACCGATCCTACCAGTGGTTCAATCAAATTTCCTACAATACCAGTTGAAACCCAAATCGCCGATGTTTGCTCTACACCCGGTTACGCTCAAAGCAGTTTTACTATTACCGGAAAAGATAGTTTACCACCGAGTCCTTTGAAACCACTTCCAGGTAGATTGAATCAAACTAAATTAGCGACTTTGGAAGAAGACATAAAGCCACAAGCAACACGAAGCAGACAAAATAAGAAACAAGAACCAGAAATAAAAGAAATTGTAGAAGCACGAGGTTGGGTGAGAACCCCTGACGGTAGAATTATTCTTGTTGCCCATGCACCTAACGGTAGGTTTTCTTCTCCTCCTACCGCATCTAAATCTTGTTCTTACAAAAATAGTTAATAATTTAAGCTTCTGCATGAGTAACACAACCCCAGAAATAGAGGTATATAGTTTCAAACAAACCTTGCTCACTGCTCATATCATGGGTGATTGTCCGCATATCACATCACTGTTCACTGCTCACTGCTCACTGCTCACTGTTCACTGTTCACTGTTCACTGTTAACTGCTCACTGCTCACTGTTCACTGTTAACTGCTCACTGCTCACTGCTCACTGTTCACTGCTCACTGTTCTTGCGATGAATCAACCTTTATCAAATTCAGATTTCACAGATTTACTCGATTGGGTGTCTTTGAACGAGACGCAAACTGAGCTATCAACAGAACATTTTTGTCAAGCTGCTCGTTTAAGTCAATCGGTATGTTTGTCACAACAACGCTGGCAAGTTTATATAAATGCTTTGGCAGTTTTGGGTTTTGAGCAATGGCTTCAAGAACGCGCTCCTGATTTACAATTACGTATAGAACAGTCTTCTATTTGGCAACCGGAATACGCTAATTTACTAGCAGCAGCCTGTAATATTTTAGTTGGTAAGTTCAAAGTTTGTATAGTAACCGGAAGTAATTTAATCAACGAGCATAGCATTCCTTTTGCTGTTTTTGACATTCCTCGTTTCACCGCTCATTTTTATGTATTAATGCAGGTTGTAGAAGAAAAAGAGCAGGTAGCTATTTCCGGATTTATGAGTTACGAACAATATTGTCGCTATCAAGAATCGGTACAACTACCAATAGAATCGAATTGGACTTATACAATACCTCAATCTTGGTTTAACTTGGATGCTAATGCTTTATTGCTTAATCTTCGGTGTTTGGCAGCAAATGCGATTCAGTTACCGGTGATTGAAAACAATCAAGAAATTAATACTATAACGGCATTAAAACAAAAAATATTAAAACTGGAATCTCGATTCAAAAATCAATACCCTTGGCAATTATTAACGATTCAAGAAGGTATTGATTTACTAAACAATCCAGAATTAATCAAATGGGTATATAAAATTATTCAACCTTCCCCCGTACCCTCTTTAATTAATGTGGGTTATTGGTTAAACAATAAGTTTGATAACATAACTCAGGAATTAGGTTGGATGCTAATGCCTTCATTAAGGCTATCAGCAATGCGCTCCTTAGAAAATTTTGAGCAGATTAGAACGGGATTAGAACAGCAGGGAGTTCATATTCCTGTGACAGCAAAAGGTGCTTACCGAGATTTAGAATGCAACGAAAGTACTAGTTTGCGGTTGTACGCTATTACCTGGTTATTAAACGAAACTTCGGCTAATCCGGAATGGGTATTGTTAGTTGCTTTAGGTTCCCAAGCTCAAGCTAAAATGCCAGAAACGCTTAAATTAGAAATGCGCGACGAGACGCAAGTATTATTTGAACAAGAATTAAAAGATACAAGTCAAGGTATTCTTTACGCTCAAGTAGTCGGTAATTATGGAGAGCGTTTTCGGGTTAATGTCACCGTCGATGAAGAAACTGTAATTGAAATTCCACCTTTCGGTTTTGAGTTGGAAGAAAGTGGTTAAAAGTTAGGATTTAGGAGTTAGGAGTTAATAGTTAGGAGTTAATAGTTAGGAGTTAATAGTTAGGAGTTATGAGTTAGGAGTTATGAGTTATAAGTTAATAGTTACTTTCTAATAATATTATTCTTCCCCATCTTTCCACCCTCCCTATCTTATGAAAACTAATAATCACATATTTAATCTTAAGATTCAAAAATTTGAACAAATTTGTTTATTTGAGTTGTCTTGGGGACAAGGACAAAGATTAACTGCTGAAATTGATTATCCCAACAACTTTAATAAATTACATCAAGAATGGCAACAAGCATACCTTAATTTTTATCAATCAGATGAAATGCGAGGACGTGCTATTGGTGGTGGAGTTGCCACAATTAATGTTGATTGGCACGCGGAACTTGTAAGAGCGGAAACTAAATTAATGTATGAGTTTCATCGCTGGTTGCGTAGTGTAGAATTATATGATATTCGCTCGGAAATAGCTCGCGCTTCTCAAGAATTAGTACGGGTTTTTATTACTTGTAGTCCCATTGAACTAGAACGCTATCCGTGGGAAGCTTGGGAAATTGGTACGGAATTTGCTACCAAAAGTCAGATTCAAATTATTCGTTGTCCTTTAAATATTGTTGCTTCTACCCAAACAACTGATAAAAAACACAAATATTACCGCAAACGTCCCCGCATTTTAGCAATTTTAGGTGACGATACGGGATTAAATTATCAAGCTGACAAAGAAGCTATAAAACCGCTTTTAAAAATAGCCGATGTCGAATTCACTGGTTGGCAAACAGATGAAACACCAAGCGAAGTAATCGGAAAAATTAGCGATGCAATTACTGATATCAAAGGATGGGATATATTATTTTTTTTCGGACACAGTAATGAAACTGAAATGACGGGAGGTGAGTTAGGAATTGCTCCCAATGTTTCAATTTCTATTAAAGAAATCGCTCCGCAATTAACTGTTGCTAAACAACGGGGATTAAATGTAGCAGTATTTAATTCATGCAGCGGTTTAAATATCGCACAATCTTTAATTGAATTGGGATTTGGACAAGTTGTGGTGATGCGGGAGCCGATTCACAATCGAGTTGCTGAGGAATTTTTAGTCAGATTTTTACAAGGAATAGCCAAACATCTCGATCTCTATGAATCATTAGTACAAGCGCGACAATTTTTACGTATGGAAAAAAGCCATACTTACCCTTCTTCATACTTGGTACCTTCGCTATTTTGTCATCCGGGAGCGGAATTATACCGGATTGCACCAGTACGGTGGAAAGATAAGTTGCGTCAAAGTCTACCAAATCCTATGGAAGCAATAGTTATTGCAACCAGTCTTTTCTTAGGAATATCTCCTTCAGTTCAAGATACGCTGCTGAATGTACGAATGCTCAATCAAGCAGTTTACCGCGAATTTACTACCCAAATATCTAACGAAGAAGCACCACCAGTAGCATTAGTAGAAATTGATACCGAATCTATTTATCGCGCTCGAATACCTAATTCTCAACTACTGCCATTTAACCGCAGCTATATTGCTAAGTTAATTGATAGCCTCAGAACTTTGAATGCAACTCTAGTCGGAATAGATTTTATCTTTGATTCACCTCAAAAAAATCCGTCATCTGGGGATCGAGATTTAGGTTTGGCGGTACGTCGAGCGGTTGATGCAAACATCTGGCTGATTTTTGGAGCGGTGTTGGAACCCGAGCGGGAAATTGGAGCCAATGAATCAACTGGTATTAATAAATGGGATTGGACGTTACAAGCGTACCTTGATGCAAATCCTTACGTCATCGAAATACCCGAGCGCGATCGCGATTGTCGTAATGCTTGTCCATTTTCCTATTTGCTTTCTCTAATACAAACGGCAAAATACGAAGTCAGCGATTTACCCCAACCTGATACCAGTCATACAACTAATTTACGCGCTCAAGTTCTAGATGTAATTGAAAATCACAGTTTAGACAGAGATGTAAATAAGAGTAATCTATCAAAACTATTAGAATTACCATCGAACGTGATATTGCAACCTTTAGTTGATTACTCCCTACCTCCCGATAGAATTTATACGAAAATTCCCGCTTGGAAGTTGATAGAAAACCCAGATATTAACGAATTTCCCTTGATTTCCGAACAGGTAGTATTGATTGCAGTAAGTAGTGATGAACGTTTGGGAAGCGCGCCGGGAAAACCCGACAGAATGACAATTCCTTTTGCTACAAGTTATTGGCTGCCAGACAAATATTGGATAACTGGGGGACAATCATTAGCTTACATGACTCATCATTTTTTAAGGAACCGTTTTTTAACTGCTATTCCCGATATTTGGATGATTATAGCTGCAATAATTATTAGTAAAATTACAGTTTTAATATTGAAAAATAAGTCGCCTTTTACTCCTCAAATGCGCTTAAATATTCTTGCCGGTTCTTTTGGAGCAGTTATCCTTTATGGTTTAGTATCATTACAACTTTATATCTGGGCAGCCGTTTTAATACCTTGGATTTTACCTTCAATCGTCTTTTTAGGTTACATCACACCATTTACAAAAAAGAATCATGTCTAGATTAACATCTAATTTCAAACGCAAATATTTCGCTTTATTTAGCTTAGGAATTATTAGTGCAAGCATTGCTTTTGTCGTACCGCTCAGAAATGAGATTAACACAGAAAACATCGCGATCGCGCAAACCCAAAAACCAAAACCAAAGCCCAAGCCCAAACCAAACAGTCGTCCGCGCAGAAGGCGCAAGGCAAGTCCATTGAAACGTTTGATAGGAATATTCGATCGGCATCGTCCGAAAACATTAGGTGCGCGTTCCATTTCTAATATCTGTCCCGTTGCTCCCGGTTTTATTGAAACATATACCGTTTGGCACACTCAACCGCTATTTTTATGGGTTAGTACTTTAAAAAATCAAGAAGCTCAAAAAAATCAAGAAGCTAAGTTAGTTGTTCGCGAACGTCATAGCGACAGCATACTATGGGAGCAAAAAGTCAATATCGCCGACCAAAAAGTTTTTTATAGCGGACAACCTTTAGAACCTGGAAAACTTTATCAATGGAGATTGGAAGGAACTTTCTCTTCAAATTCTTGGGCAACATTTGAGATTATGCCAGCAAACCAACATGCTCAAATTCAAGCAGACTTACAAAGATTAGCGCAGAAGTCACAAAGTAAAGCTAATTCAGAACAAATGGCAATTCAAAAAGCCGAATACTTTTTTACATATTTAACAAAGCCTCAAACCAAAGATTATCTTTGGTCTGATGGATTACAAGCTCTCTACCAAGTTGAAAAACCATCTGAAGATTTTCTCAGAGAACGAGATATTTTAGTTGCAAATAGATGCACTCCAAGCAAGGAAGTAGTGAATAGAGAGGGAAGAAGTGAGGGAGTAAGGGAGTGAGGGAGAGCGAATTAGGGAAGCGGTATTTAACAAGGCGGTGAGCCGCACGCCTTTATGCGTGAACGGCACAAAGAATATTCTGTCCGCCGACACGCCGCCCCAACCAATTACTAACACGCCAATTGACAGTGGGGTTTTAGTTACATTCGCCTCAATAAAAAGTAAAGAATAAGAAGTAGTAAGTAAATATCACTACTCACTACTTATTACTCATAACTCATAACTTATAACTCATAACTCATAACTTAATTTCATGGTTCTTAAATTATCACGAACTCTGATGGCATCCTGTTGCTATCTAAGTTCATTTGTTTTAGTAAATTGGCTGACAATTCAACAAAGCCAAGCTCAGAATTTAGAATTACCACCACCGCAAGATGTCCAACCACTTCCACCGGAGCCTCCACCAACACCACCAATTCCTCCACAACTACCGCCACCATCGGATTTACTCGAATCTCCTACACAAACTCCGAGTTCTCCTCAACCATTACCTGATATTCCCGATACTGTTACCATTAAGAAATTTGAATTTACTGGAAATACGGCGTTTAGTCAAGCAGAATTAGCAAAAGTACTTGAACCTTTTACTAATAAACCGATTAGTTTCGCACAATTAGAAGAGGCTAGATTGGCGGTTATTCAATTTTATATTGACAATAAATACATTACTTCTGGAGCTTATATTCCAGTCGGACAGGGTATTGAAGATGGTGTAGTTGAAATAGTCATTGTAGAAGGCAGATTAGAAGATATTCAAATTAGTGGCAATCGTCGATTGAAATCTGATTATATTCGCAGTCGTATAGCCAGAGCAACGAAAGCACCTTTAAATCAAGAAAAGCTGTTGGAAGCACTGCAACTATTGCAAATCAATCCCTTGATTGACAATTTGTCAGCAGAACTATCCGCTGGAACTAGTCCCGGTTTAAATGTATTATCTATTAAGGTAGAAGAAGCTCCCACCTTTGGAATTACCGCCGGACTTGACAATAATCGCTCTCCGAGCATTGGCAGTTTTCGTCGTCGCATTCAACTCAATCAAGCTAATTTATTAGGGTGGGGAGATGGTGTGAGTGTGGGTTATAGCAATACCGACGGCAGCAATACTTTCAGTGCAAGTTATTCCTTACCTATTAATCCTCGTAACGGTACTCTCAGCTTTAATTACAGCACCTCCGATAGCGATATTATCGAAGACACTTTTAACGAATTAGACATTGAATCCGGTTCGAGTAATTACGACTTAACCTTCCGTCAGCCATTAATGCAAACTCCCACACAAGAATTTGCTTTAGGATTCACAGCTTCTCGGCGAGACAGTCAAGTATCTTCGGAAGTATTATCTGACAACGGAATTCCCCTCAACGAACTTTCTCCCGGTGCTGATGAAGACGGAGACACAAGAATTTCAGCATTGCGATTTTTCCAAGAATGGATATCTCGTAACAGTCGGGAAGTAATAGCTGCTCGATCTCAATTTAGTTTAGGAGTAGGAGCATTGAATGCAACCGTTAACTCCGATGCTCCCGACAGTCGTTTCTTTGCTTGGCAGGGTGAAGCACAATGGACGAGATTATTAGCTCGCGACACATTACTATTAATTCGGGGTAACTTACAACTGTCATCCGACAGACTTTTAGCAGGAGAACAATATAGTTTGGGAGGAATAGAAAACGTTAGGGGATATCGACAAAATCTTCTTCTGAGAGACAACGGTGCTTTTGCTTCCGCTGAGGTACAGCTACCAATCTTCCGTTTATCCAAAAATGGCATAGTTAAACTAGCTCCCTTCGTTGACATTGGTACAACCTGGGATAACTCCGACGAAGAAAATGATGACAATACCTTAGCATCAGTTGGACTTGGATTGCGGTGGAGACAGGGAGATAACTTTAATGCTCGTCTTGATTGGGGTATTCCGTTAATTTCTGTAGACAAACAAGGAGATTCGTTACAAGAGAATGGTTTGTATTTTTCAGTACAATATAATCCGTTTTGAGAGTTAGGAGTTAGGAGTTAGGAGTTATGAGTTATGAGTTAAGAATTAGTAATTTATTTCGTAGGGTGCTGTAACGCTTTTATAAATGAAATCAAAAAATCAACATGTATGTTTCAAGCGTCACGCACCATCGGTATGGTAGTTAGTAATTAGTAATTGGTAATTGTTCATATTTCGTAGGGTGCTGTAACGCTTTTATAAATTAACTAAAAAACCAAATCTAATCATTTAAGCGATCGCCATTTAATAAAGGTGAATTCCCTATTCCACAAAACTGTTGCGATAAAGGAATAGTTAATATTCAATTACCTAAAATCTGTTTTTTGCATAAGTAGTGCTTCATCAGAAATATATAGTATCAACTGTCACAAATTAATATCCCGTTAAATAATCAATACTTTGGTAATTGGTGAATTGTTCATGAATAATAAAATTAGAAAATCGAATTATATTTATCAGTATTTTTGTGGAATTACAGCTTTCTGTACCGTTATTTATTCCACCAATCTTGTATCCGCTCAAATCACTCCCGACAATACTTTACCCAATAATTCCCAAGTCAAAGTAGAAGGGAATATTAGCACTATCGAAGGTGGAACAACTGCTGGTACTAATTTATTTCATAGTTTTGAGAAGTTTGGAATTACGAAGGGTAATGAAGCGCACTTTAACAATGCGGTTGACATAAGTAACATTATTACTCGCGTTACTGGTAATTCGATTTCTAATATTGATGGGTTGATTAAAGCTAATAGTGCAGCTAATTTGTTTTTAATTAATCCCAACGGAATTGTGTTTGGTGAAAATGCGCGGTTGGATATTGGTGGTTCGTTTGTGGGGAGTACGGCTGATGCTGTTAGGTTTGGTGAAGATAATTTTTTCAGCGCTTCAAATCCAGATTCTTCATCTTTGTTAAAGGTAAATCCTTCGGCTTTGTTTTTTAATCAAGTAAAAGCAGCATCGATTCAAAACAAGTCGGTTGCGGACTCAAATGGAAATTCATCAGATATTCCTATTGCTAGAGGTTTGCGCGTACCGGATGGTAAGAGTTTACTGTTAGTAGGTGGCGATATCAATATTGATGGTGGCGGATTATATGCTTTTGGTGGACGAGTAGAATTAGGTGGGTTGGCTGGTAAGGGAACAGTTGGATTAAATGGGGATGGGAATAACTTAAGTTTGAGTTTTCCAGAGGGTGCAGACAGAAGTGACGTTTTCCTTAGCAATGGTGCTGGTGTTGCAGTAATTGCTGACAACGGTGGAAGTATAGCGGTTAATGCTCGAAATCTAGAGATGACTGAAAAGAGTTTTCTAATTGCAGGGATAGAAAGTGGGTTGGGTTCCGATCGTAGTAGGGCAGGAAATATTGACATTAATGTAACTAACGCAATCAATAATAATGGGAGTTTTATTTTTAATGGGGTGCTATCGGGAGCAAGCGGACAGGCAGGCAATATTAATATAAATGCTAGCACCTTGCTAATTGAGGATGGTGCAGTAGTGAGTGCTAGTACAAATGGTGCGGGTAAAGGAGGAAATTTAACCGTTAATGCTGAAAATGTGCAATTGATTGGTGAATCAGCCGATACTCAAACTGCCAGTGGTTTGGTTGCTTCCACACAATCGAACTCAACAGGGGATGCGGGTGATTTAACAGTTGAAACTAATACCTTACTAGTCAAAGATGGGGCACAGGTGAATACTAGTACATCGGGTAAAGGCAAGGGTGGAAATTTAACCGTTAATGCTGAAAATGTGCAATTGATTGGTGAATCAGTCGATACTCAAACTGCCAGTGGTTTGTTTGCTTTGGTACAGCCAAGTTCAACAGGGGATGCGGGAGATTTGACAGTTACAGCTAATACCTTGCTAGTTAGAGATGGGGCACAGGTGAGTACTAGTACATCTGGTAAGGGCAAGGGTGGAAATTTAACCGTTGATGCTCGGGATGTGCGGTTGATTGGTACAAGTAAAGATGGTCAATTTCTCAGTGGCTTATATGCTGGAGCAGAGTCATACTCATCAGGGGATGCAGGAAATTTATCAATCAAAACCAGTAATCTGCTAATTCAAGACGGGGCACAGGGGGGTACTGATACATTTGGTGCAGGTAAGAGGAGAAATTTAATTCAAATTACTTCTAATAATACTCTACCTAACAACTCAGAGGTTAAAGTAGAAGGAAATACCAGCATTATCGAAGGTGGAACTACTGCTGGTAGTAATTTATTCCATAGTTTTGAAAAATTTGGGGTACCCAAAGGTGCCCAAGCGCACTTCAATAATGCAGTTAATATAAGTAATATTATTACTCGCGTTACTGGTAAGACGATTTCTTATATTGATGGATTAATTAAAGCTAATGGTACAGCCAGTTTATTTTTTATTAATCCCAATGGAATTGTATTTGCTGAGAATGCACGATTGGATATTAATGGTTCTTTTATGGGAAGTACCGCTGATAGTTTCAAGTTCGGGGATAATGTGGAATTTAGTGCAACCTCACCTGGAAATAAACTAGCGTTAAGCAATAATCTTCCTTTGGGATTGCAATTTGGAAACAATCCTGGAAGTATAGTTAATAAATCTCGCGTAATAAGTGATAATAATGAAACGATTGGATTACAAATAAAACCAGGAAATTCGTTGGCACTTATCGGTGGTGATGTCAAATTAAATAGAGGTCATTTAACAGCAGTAGAAGGACGAATTGAATTAGGAAGTGTTGATGGAAATAATTTAGTTCGCTTGAACGAAATTAATGAAGGCTGGGATTTTAAATACGAAGGTATAGAAGAATTTAAAGATATTCATATGACCCGAAAGGCTTTTATTGATACTAGTGGTTCGGGTAACGGTGAGATAGAAATACAAGGAAAAGAAATTACGCTTGTTGATGAATCAACAATTTGGGCATATACATTAGGAAACAAAGACGGGAAAAACGTTTCAATTAACGCTTTCGATTTAATTGTAAAAGATGGCTCTCAAATAGCGGTTAGTTCCAATGGTGAAGGAAATGGTGGGTCTTTGACAATTAATGCTTCTGAATCTATCAAGGTGATAGGAACTGCTAATAATAACTTTCCTAGTGGATTATCTGCTCAAAGCTACGGTAATGGTTCATCTAGAGACATAACAATTAATACTAAAGAATTAGTTGTACAAGATGGAGGGCAAATCGTTACTTCCACCTATTCTTTAGATGATAAATTATATGGCAAGAAAACAGCAGGAGATTTAAAAATATTTGCCTCCGACTCTGTAAAATTATCAGGTACAAGCTCATCTCCTAGTGCTGTATCTAGCGAGAGTTTTGGCTTTGGTAATGCTGGCGATATAACAATAAAAACTCCTCAATTAATTATAGAAGATGGAGCATATATTTCTACTTCTAGCCGATTTTTCGGAATGGGAGGAGATTTAAATATTTCATCAGAATTAGTTAAAATTCAACAAGCTTTAAGTGGCTTATTTACTGAAAGCACATTTCTAGGGAATGCTGGAAGTTTAAATATTGATACTAAAGATTTACTTGTTAATAATGGAGCAAGAATTTCTAGTTCTTTTATGAATAATTTGGCATTGTCATTAGTAAATGTTTCCCCGAATAGTAAAGCTATTACATATTCGCATATCATGATACCTATGTTTTTAGAAGATAATTATATAGTTTCTGCCTCAATAAATAGTAAAGTATTTCCCGCTGTTGATTGTTCTATTTGCGATAAAGCATTTGTAGGTACATTTATTTCTACGATTAATAAGTTAAATAATGATTATACAGAAGAAAACTTTTTAAAAGGTTTTGGTCGTCAAATTAATTTTGAACCTGTATTTTTGAATAATGCTGATGCAGGTGATATTAATATTAATGCTTCCGAAAAAATTGAAATATCTGGTACAACACCAGATGGAAAAATTCCTAGCTTATTATTTACAAATACATTAGGTAGAGGAAATGCAGGTTCTTTAAAAATTAATACAAAGCAGTTAACAGTCAGAAATTCAGCGCAAATAGCTGTTAATAGTCAAAGGATAAAAAATACAAATGATTTAGTAGGAGATGCAGGTAGCTTAGACATTACGGCTGATTCCATCCAGCTACAAAATCGAGCAAGGTTAAGTGCTAATTCTATATCTACAGAGGGAAACATTAATTTACAAACTCATAATTTATTATTGTCTAATGATAGCAATATCACAACCAACGCACGAGGCGAAAACGTTGTCGGTGGCAACATCAACATCAACACAGATTTCCTAATTGCCAACGAAAACAGCGATATTAGCGCCAACTCCGAAAACTTTCAAGGTGGAAATATACGAATAGATGCTCAAGGTATATTTGGTACTCAATCTCGACCCCAGCTTACTCCTCAAAGCGATATTGCAGCAACAGGTGCAAGCCAAGAGTTAAGCGGTACAGTGGAAATCATTACACCCCAGAGTGACCCCAAAAATGGTTTAGTTGAACTACCAACAGCACCAGTTGAAACCGAAGTAGCCAACGCTTGCTCTAGCCCCGGTTACGCTCGAAGCAGTTTTACAATTACCGGAAAAGGTAGTTTACCACCAAGTCCCTTGAAACCACTTCCAGGTAGATTGAATCAAACTAAACTAGCGACTTTAGAAGGTGAAATCGAGCCGCAAGCAACACGAAGAAGACAAGTAAAGAAAGAACAACCACAAATAAAACAAATCGTAGAAGCAAAAGGTTGGGTGAGAACTCCCGACGGTAGAATTATTCTTGTTGCTCATGCTCATCAAAATTCAAATTATCAAACTCAGACAAATTCTCATAATTGCAATCAAAAACGAGCAGCAAATGATTAACAATTGGTAATAGGTAATTAGTAATTGTTTTATGAATCATCAAATTAAAAAAAATCAACTCTTTTTCCTCTGCGTTTACCTTTGCGTTCCTCTGCGTTAAAAAATATTATGTTGCTCAATCGCGGTATGAATCGAGATTTTGACACATTGCAGTGCAAATTTCTTTTTCTCCCACTTTCTTAATAATTCGTTCTTATAGCATCACGAATAAATCGATGAAATCTACCAAAAGACATCACAAACGCTTATTAAAATTCATTACACCAATGATGTTAACTGCACTTTTATGCATTACATCACCCGCTTTTGCTCAAATCTCATATTTAACCAAACCCCAAATCATCGCTCAAAATCAATCCGGATTATCCATCGAACAACAAGCGCGATCGCACTTTAATAAAGGTGAATTTTCCCAAGCTGTACAACTATTTCAAGAATCAATGCAAAAATACGCAGCTTCCGGAAATATTACTCGTCAAGCTTTGAGTTTGAGCAATTTATCGCTGAGCTATCAACAACTCGGACAATGGAATAATGCCAGCGACAGCATAACTAAAGCAATTAATTTATTAAAAGATATAAATAATCCTAACAATCAAACAGATTTAGCCCTAGCTCAAGCTTTTGATATCCAAGGTAGTTTACAATTAGCACGAGGACAGGCCAATCCCGCTCTCGAATCTTGGAAAAAGGCTACGGATGTTTATATTAAGTTAAATAAACCCGCTAAAGTATTAGTAAGCAAAACCAATCAAGCCCAAGCGTTACAGAATTTAGGTCTTTACCATCGCGCAATTACTTTACTTCAAACAGCTTTAAAATTACAATCTGAGTCAACAAATAGCACTTTAAAACTAAAAAGTCTTTTACAACAAATTCCCACTTCTCCCGAAACCGCAGCTGCTTTACATACTCTCGGGGATTCGCTACGAGTGGTTGGGAATTTTTCTCAAGCTCAATTAGTTTTACAGCGCAGCCTCGATATTGCAAAGCAGTCTAACTTACCCGAAATAATTACACTATCACAGCTTGGACTTGCTAACACAGCCCGCGCTCAACTTAGTCAAAATAATAAAACCAAAAATGCCGGTGACTCTCAAGCAACCCAAACGGCTTTAAACTATTATCAACAAGCTGCTAAATCAAATTCAGAAAATCTTAGAGTGCAAGCTCTTGTGAATCAACTTAGTTTACTGGTTGATATAAACAAGATAGAGGCAGCCAAAAAGCTGATATCGCCACTAAAACAGCAAATTGATTCCTTACCACCGAGCCGTAGCGCTATCGAAGCCCGCTTGCATCTGGCTCATGCAATGATGCAGATATCAAAACAAAACAATACAATCCCATTACGTGAAATTGCTGCTAACTTAGCAGTGGCGGTACGACAAGCAACAGAATTATCCCATCCCCGCTTGCAGGCAGACGCTTTAATCAGTCTGGGAAATATCTACGAGCAAAGCCAACAATGGCAAGAAGCAGAAGAAATAACTAAACAAGCATTGCAATTTGCTCAACAAGCAAAAGCAAGCGATATTACCTATCGTTCGCAATGGCAATTAGGAAGGATACTCAAAGCACAGGGTAAAACCGAAAGAGCTATTTATACATATCAACAAGCCGTCAGCAGTATCAAATCCTTACGAGCAGATTTAGCTTCAGCCAGCCCAGACGTGCAGTTTTCTTTCCGAGATGAAGTTGAACCAATACACCGTCAACTGGTAAGCTTATTAATAAAATCCAATCAAAAAGACAATCTCAGAAAAGCACGGGATATCATTGAAGCTTTACAGTTAGTTGAACTCGATAACTTTTTTCGCGAACCTTGTTTAAAAGCCGATCCTACTCAAATAGACCGTGTTGATGAAACAGCAGCGGTGATTTATCCAATTATTTTAGAAAACGAATTAGCTATCATTGCCAGTTTACCAAAATCAAACGGTCAATCTCAACAGAAATCGCAAAAACAACAAAACCGCGATTTTCGATATTACAAAACTGCGATCGCGACTTCAGAAATTGAAAAGCTAGTATCTAACTTACGAGATGACTTGCAACAACCAACAGCTGACGATTTAGCGCTTGAGCAATTGCAAGAAATTTACAATCTAATTATTCGTCCCGAAGCTGCTGATTTAGCTGCAACCGAAGTAAAAACATTAGTATTTGTATTAGATGGCGTTTTGCGGAATGTACCGATGGCAGCATTGCATGATGGTAAAAATTTTCTGGTCGAAAAGTACAGCATTGCTTTAACTCCTGGACTACAGCTATTAGCACCACGAGCTATTACTGAAGCAAGTTTAGAAGTTTTGGTCGGTGGATTAAATCAAGCCCGTCCCCCCGAATTTCCATCTCTACCTTACGTAGGAAAAGAAGTAGAAAAAATTCAATCAAAACTGCCCAGTCAAGTTTTGTTTAACCAGAAATTTACCAATAATGCTTTTGAAGAGAAAGTACCAGCAGTTTCTTATCCTATAGTACACTTAGCAACACACGGTAAATTTGGTTCCACAGCAGACGAAACCTTTATCATCACATGGGATGACAAAATTAAAGTAAACCAACTCAGCAGCATCCTAAAAACAGGAGAAATATCCCGCGACAATCCATTAGAATTACTAGTATTAAGTGCTTGCGAAACCGCAGCAGGAGACAACCGTTCGGCATTAGGATTAGCAGGTGTAGCAGTACGCTCGGGAGCCAGAAGCACCATAGCAACATTATGGCGCGTCAACGACGAAGCTTCCGCAATGTTGATTAGTAAATTTTACGAACAACTAACCAAACCCAACAAAACAGCAATTTCCAAAGCAGAAGCATTACGTCAAGCCCAAATTAATATTTTGAAAAACCCAGAATATCAAGTTCCCTATTACTGGGCTGCATACGTGTTATTAGGAAATTGGACATAACAGTTAAGTAGGTTGGCGTTGAAAATTATAATCAAAGCAAGGGAGTAGGGAATAGGGAGTAGGGAATAGGGAGTAGGGAATAGGGAATAAGAGCAAGGGTTTGAGGTTAGTTTACATTTTTTTTATATAGTCATGTTTATTTGTGCCGACTTAGTTAATAGTTTCCAATGTCCAACCTGCATAAGTTTCTGTTATTCAGAAATATATAGACTTAGCCGAACGATGGGGGAAAGGTATCTTGAGAGAACAAATTTATACATCACAAAAGCTAACTCAAATGCATTCAGATTTATGGGAATGCGTTTTAAAATTTGTAAATTTCTCGGCAGTTCAAGAAAGACATCGAATTGCACGAGATTTACATGATTCTTTAGGAAATGCGCTTATAGGACTTAATTTTCAACTACAAACTGCAATCGGGCTTTGCAAATCTGATTCTCATCAAGCATGGAAGTTTTTAAATGAAGCACGCCGTTTAGCAGAAGTAGCTTCTGGGGAAGTTCGTCAATCTGTAAAAACGTTACGCGATGACGAATTTGAAACTCAATCTTTGGAAAAGCTAGTTGAGTCTTTAGTACAAGATTTTGAACAAACTACAGGAATTGTACCCCAAGTAAATATCGAATTATCCACAGCAGTTCCATCACAATTTACTATCCATATCTATCGCATTATTCAAGAAGCTTTGAATAATATCTGTAAATACGCTGTTGCTACAGCAGTAGAAATAAATGTTTCTCAAATTTACGAGCAACTGCATTTAAGCATAAAAGATAATGGTCGCGGATTCGATCCCGAACGAACTTGCGGTGGATATGGTTTGCAAGGAATGCGAGAAAGAGTTGATATTTTACAAGGAAGTTTCCGATTAGAATCACAACCAGGACATGGTTGTTGCATTAACGTTGAAATTCCTATGCAGATATCAAGAAGTAATCTTGTTAATTCAGATAGAAATCAATCTGATAAACAAAATGATTTGCTTGTAATGAATATCATATCTGTTAATAATAAAAAATGTTTTTTACAAGATGATTCGGCAAATACAAATCAAGATATTTCTTTGAATTCCGAAGGGCAACTATGCCAACATCATGTAAAAATCGGTAAATGGCAAACTTTAAACTTGAATTATCTTTTATAACTTAAAAAGGGTATAGAAAAATTAGAATTAGACTTTTTATGTCTATATTCAATGTTCCATGCCCAATTCTTAATTAATATGATGTCCGGCAAATCACCCATAATATGTCATTGCGTTAGCGAAGCGTGTCCGATAGGACATGCGTAATGAAATGGAGCGTTAGCGGAGCGTCTCCCGGAGGGAGATAGCAATCGCAATAAATCCCAATATGTTGCGATGATCCGCAGCTTCGCTGAATGCTTCGCTTCGCTCGCAATGACGTTTAATTTAACGGACATCATATAACTCGCCATTAATACATATTAATATATATGATTAAATTATTACTTGTAGACGACCAAAGTTTGATACGTCAAGGCTTAAAAGCAATGTTGAGTTTAGAGCCTGACTTAAAGATTGTAGGTGAAGCAGAAAATGGAGAAGAAGCAATTGCAAAAGTTGAAGCACTGCAACCAGACGTTATTTTAATGGATGTGCGGATGCCAATTATGAACGGTAGTACGGCTACGCGAATTATTTGCGAAAAGTTTCCTCAAAGCAAAGTTTTGATTTTAAGCACTTTTGATGATGGATTGGATGTTGATGAAGCAATACAGGCTGGTGCAAAAGGTTATCTATTGAAAAATATGCCTTCATGCGAACTAGTAAACGCAATTCGCTGTATCCGAAATGGATACGCTCAACTTGCTCCTGGTGTTTTAGAAAAATTTGTCACTCAAAAATTAAAGCCATCAACTTTATCTAAACCTATAGATTCTAAACTATCTATTTTGACACCTAGAGAAACAGACGTAGCACGTCTGGTTGCGCTAGGAGCAACAAATCAAGAAATTGCTCGGAAACTATTCATATCCGAAAGTACGGTGAAAACTCATATCAACAACATTTTTCATCGTCTCAGTCTAAAAAATCGAGCGCAACTTGCAATACACGCCGCATTAATCTAGTACTCGAACAAGCCAACATTGCTGGGTGGGGATAAGCAGGGGGAGCAGGGGAAGCGGAGGAAGCAGGGGGAGAAAAGATTTTTCCGCATGAAGGTAAACCCTGCAAAGTTCGCTTGGCGAACTACTAGGTATATTTATTTAACTATATCGAAGCAGTAAAAACATTAATTATTCGATGTTAATTGTAGATATAAACCAGGTACTACAACTAACGAAATTAGCGTTGAGGCAATTAAGCCAAATATAATCGCACAACATAAAGGCATCCAAGTTGAATCACTTAATGCTAAAGGTATCAAACCAATAATCGTAGTTATACTTGTTGTTAAAATAGGTCGCAAGCGGTCAGCAGCACCTTTAGCCGCAGCACGACGTATTTCCATTCCTTTTTGACGATAGTTATTCATGGTATCAACCATAACTATAGAATCATTCACTACAATACCTGTTAAGGCGATAATACCGATAAAAGCAGAAAACGAAAAAGGTATCCAAGCTAGAAAAAAACCACCTAATGTGCCGATTAAAGCAAAAGGAATTGCAAGAAGAATAATAAATGGTTGACTAAAAGAACCGAATTGCAATACTAATACTGCAAACACCATAAAAATTGCTAACAAAAGTGCTTGTCCCGCAGAACCAAATGTTTGGGATTGCTCTTCTACCTCTCCTCCAAAGCTATAGCTGTAACCTTCCTTCCACTGCTGTGTCATAGCTTCAAGTTCGGGTTCGAGTTCTGCTAAAATTTCTCCAACAGTCCGATTGCTTATGTTTGAAAGTACGGTAACTGTCCGCTGTCCGTTCAGGTGGGTAATTGAAAGTGGTATTTCTCCAAAAACTGTTTCTACAATTGCATCTGCTGGAATTGGTAGTGTTCCCGGTTTTGAATTAAAGAAATTAATCGATAGCAATTCATCTTGACGAGTCGGGCCACCAACTTTCCCTTTACGAGATTCCCAAGCAGTACTCAAACGAATTTCCAAATTTTCTTCGTTTCCACCAACGATAAAATCACCAATATCATTTACCGTTGTATAGTAACGGGCTTGCTCGGCGATTTCTTCTTCACTAATTCCATAGAATTCTAATGCTTCACGTTTCGGAACTATCTTTAAGTCTGGCTGCAAATCTCCTAAGTTGTCTCTAACATCAGTTGTACCGTTTATAGCGCGTAATCGCATTTGTATTTCTCCGGAAATCCGCCGCAATTCGTTCAAACTTTCACCAGTAATTTGAATTTGAATCGGTTCTTCGTTAGTCGTTGTTTGCTGCGAATTTAATGCTAATGTTGCACCAGGATATTGTTCTAATACGGTTTGTAATTCAGTTCTTAAATTATCTATGTACTTATAAGAATCAAATTCTCTTTGTTTTCTGGGAGTAAATACACAATCAAAACTAAGTAGGTAGCTAGCGATTGATGGCTTTAAAAAATCTGAAATTACTAATTCTCCACTTTGACCTACATATTTAATTGCACTTTCAAAATACTTCTTTTTGCGTAAAATTACTCCTAATTCATCAGCAATTTTTTGAGATTTATCAATGGTTGTAGTTGCAGGCATATCAATATTTATAGTTAGCTTGCGTCCATCTGTAGGCGGAAAAAACTCGATAGGAATTTGTGTAAAAGCCATTACCGCACAAACAAATAAAGCTATTGAGCCGATGCTCCAAGCACGAGCTATTGATTTACTACGAACTGTATGATTCAAACTCCAGAGCGCAAAACGTTTTTGAGCAACTTCACTAATTTTATCAATCCGAGATTTATTTTTTTTGTTTTTTACTTGATTCAATAACAGCCGAGATATAGGAATATCTACAAGTAGAGCAATGATGAGACTAAGTAACAAACAAATTATTGCTGTAGTCGGCAGCAAGCGGATAAATTTTCCTGTAGTGCCGCTAATTGCCATCAAAGGTGTCATCGCCACAATTGTCGTCATTTGACCGGCAAATGCAGGAATGGCATAGGTTTTGACGGTATGAATTGCAGCGGCATCGAAGCTTAAACCATTTACGAATATAGCTTCATGCATTCCTTCCATCATTAATATAAACACATCAACTAGCAGCCCTAATGCTAGTACCATGCCAATTAACACAATATTATTTAAAGTTTGACCTGTTAACCACAAACAAAATAAAGCACCTAAAAAAGTTAGTGGAATTGAGATCCCTGCAATTAATGCTTCTCGCCAAGAAAGTGCAATAAATAAAATGAAAAAAACCGCTAACATTGCTTGTACGGCATTAGCGAATAAATTACTTAACTTATCCCAAATAATTTCCGCATCATTACTAATAACGCGATACTCAATTCCATGAGTCCAATCTTGAGGATTTTTCTGGATTTGCTCAATTTTTTTTAGGACTTGATCTATAATTGCGATTGTGTCTTGTCCCGGTACCTTTTTGACTGCAATACTTATAGTTGGTTTATATTCGCTACCATTCCAACTCAAAAAAGCTTGCTTGTTTTCCTGCTCTAATTCCCGACGTACTGTTGCAATTTCATTTAATCTTACTATACGAGAATCTAAACGAGTGATTGGTAGTTGCTCTAAAACTTTGATATTACGAAATTTACCATAAAAACGTAATTGCGTACCAATCGTGCTACTCTCGATTTCG
The DNA here is from genome assembly GCA_019192545.1 of Rivularia sp. MS3. Lineage (GTDB taxonomy): Bacteria > Cyanobacteriota > Cyanobacteriia > Cyanobacteriales > Nostocaceae > Rivularia. Next base: position 21,610 of record JAHCMI010000048.1, read on the forward strand.
TCTAACGGTAAATCTTGATTTGCATTTTTTATTTTGTCAGCTACATTTTTAGGAGAAATTCCCAACTCCAGCAGACGGGAAGGATAAAGCTGTATCTGTACAACTTCTTCACAGGCTCCACTGATTTTTGTCTCTTTTACCCCAGAAACATTTTCCAATCGTTTTTCTATAATTAGAGCCTGATGACATAAAACACTACGTTCGAGTTCACCTGATATCGCAATAGTTAAAATGGGGGTATCACTTATGGCAACCTGTTCTACTAACGGCTGCTCTACTTCTGAAGGTAATTCGGGTAAAGCTTGAGAAACTGCATCTCGTACCAACTGAATTGACTTCGTCACATCGGCATCGGCATCAAACTCTACATCAATCATAGAAAATCCACTGAAAGATGCACTTCTTAAAGATTTCAAACCAGCAATAGACTTAATCTTTAATTCCAGAGGCTTAGTGACTTCTTGCTCGATAGTTGCTGCATCCGCTCCCACCCAAATAACCTTTACAGCTGCGATCGCAATATCAACGTCGGGATCGGATTCTTTGACCATAGAGCTATAGCCCAATAATCCCCCTACTACTAATAAGATAGAGAGCAGAATAGCAAAGACGGTTCTAAGAAAGAAAAAGCGAATCATTCGATTTTACGTTTTCAAAATATAGCAGTTTGATTTAAATCGTTGGGAACTTGTTTTCCGATAAAATTCTACACATTGATAAGATAATTTTATTCATCATCATTATTTAATACGAACGGTAGGGATGGAGAAGGGTAATCTACCTTACGAACAATTTTTACAGGTGTTTCATCTACTAAACGATTCTGTCCTTCCACGACAATATATTCACCAGCTTTCACACCACTAAGAATTTCTTGCTTATCAATTCCTTTAATTCCTAGTTTCACAGAGCGTTGCTCGACAACTGCTTTCTCAGGATTAACAACAAAAATATAGGGCTTTTGCTCGCGAAAAGTTAAAGCCTTTAAAGGTAAAACTAAAGCTCTTGGTTTTCCATCTACAGCAATCCAAGCTGTAACTCGTTCACCGTGTTGAAGTTTCATACCTCCCTCAGTAATACGAATAGTCGCACTAATGGAACGTCTTCCTGGATTAACTACGGGATTGACTCCAAAAACTCGACCTTTTGCTTTAATACCTTTGATTAAATTTTTGCTGTTACTAGTATCATCACTATGATTTTCCGGGTAAGATTTATTACTAATAATGGCAGTCTGACCGATAACAACTTGCTTGCGATCGGTTTTAGCTAAGTTAACAGATACTTCTAGCAAACTAGGATCTACGATCACAATTGGTACTCGGTCTAAAATCCCTTGATAATCACCCCCAAGTTGAGAATTGACTATTTGAGGACTAAATGTTTCGCGCTCGCGAATATTTATATAAGCGACAACACCATTGAATGGAGCATAAAGTCTAGATCCTTCTAAGCCTACGCGAGATTGAGTTAACTGAGCGCGAGCATTGACTATCGCTGAATCTGCGGCTTCTAATTTTTCTTGGGCTGCTTCAACTTCACTTTGAGCCGATTCTACCTCTTTTTGGGCAGTTGTTATGGCGGCTTGAGCCGCAACTAGTTCTGCTTTTGCAGTATCAACTGCTATGGAACGAGTATCAAAATCATCCGCAGAAATTACTCCTTCTTGGTAAATCTTTTTATATCGCTCCATGCGTGTTTGTGACAGTTTTAAACTCGAAAGTGCTTTTGCGTATAGTGCTTGCTTTTCTCTAACTTGTGACTCAGCCTGTGCTACTTTAGCTTTCGCTTTAGCTACATCTGCTGCCGCGACAGATTTCTGCTTTTGTGCTTCGATTACGCCAGCTACCGCTTTATTTAGATCCGCAACTGCTTCTCTATCATCAACACGTGCTAGCAACTCTCCTTTTTTTACCCTATCTCCCGGACGTAAAATCCTCCCCGAATCTCGTTTGGCAATGTAAGTAACTTCACCTTCAAAATCAAAAGTTAAATGCTTGAGTTTTACAGCCCGAACAGTTCCTTCACTAGCAATCCAAGCCTTCAAAGGTTCTAAAGCAACTTTTGTTACTGTTACTGGTAAATAGTTATTTTTTGCCTGAGACTCAATTCGTGATTCAGTTTGGTTTAATCGCTTTACAGAAATAATACTGATGGTTAATAACACTCCTATCACTGGTAAAAACCACCAGTTTTTTTTTAATCTTGCTTTTACCAAACTTAAAGAAGTCATTCTTTGAGAACCACTGCTGCTATTAACGCTTAGTCTGACATTTTTAGAAGAAGCAGATTGAGTAGTGTTATTTTTTCGAGAATGCATAGTTGAGCATATTTAGTGAATGCCAACAAACTTAGGTTTACTAATTAATTTTGATTAAAAATCTTTAATTACTATACCATTGACATACTCATAAAACTTTTTTCACTTACATACTCACTGCCTGCAAATTTTGTAATTAAGCAGGAATCACACATGGTTGTATAAAACCTCATGCGTGCATATTTTTCATCTAATTTAGCAGTTAATTTGGATACCGTATTCTGAATCAATTAAATAAGTATCTTAAACTAATTCAGTCGCTGATTGAAATTAAATTTTTGTAACTATCAATAGATTCTCAGTGTTATATTTTTTACTAACTTTCGCTCGTAAAACTAATAACTTTACAGTTTTAGACGATTGCAATTTTCATTTACCTTGCTAAAGGTAGAACTATTTACTGCTATATCATACTTATAAATAAAGCTATATAAAACCTTTTGTATAGATATTTACTATACCTAAGACAGATTTGCAAATGTAATACAATGCCAGAAAACAAAATTATGATTATTGACAATTGATTTTCAGGTATTCGTAAAATTCATACGTATCAACTGTTATAGGGCTACTATTAGCTACCTAATTTAATTTACTCAAAAATTAATGCCAAATTGGCACAAAATAACGATGAAAAAGTATTTAATGAGTCTAGAAACGTACAAAATAACGAAATAAAGTTAACAAAAGTTTGAAAACCTATTGGTATAGCTAAAATATACGACTTTAGCAGTTCTAAAAGTAGGTTGCGGTCGTATTTAATGTGGGGTACCCACCCGTAGCAGTTTAAAACTGTTGACTAAGATAGCTCGCGTGTATTGTCTTGCATAAAGTTAGTACGGGCACAGTATATTTTTTCTTGCACTGTGTAGTTTTTGAGAAACCAGCGATCGGGATTATTTTAGTTGGACACTTATAGCTGTCACATTTAATTAGGATACTGTTTGCTACTTCCTATTCTGATTTTAGGATTGGGGACTAGAAGGTTTTCACCGAGGCTGAAATACTGTATTTTGTAGGACTTCGATTTCATTAAGAGTAGTACATAGGTGTATCTCAATGAGTACTTTTTTAAAGTCGGGTAAAGAAGATACTAAATCAGATTTCTCAAGCTTGATTGATGTAGTTAACTACAGAGTCGAGAATCAGCCGCTAAACCAAGCCTATACTTTTTTGCAGAATGGGGAGAATGTTATTCAAGAATGGACATATGAAGAATTGCATTTACGCTCGTTAGCAATTGCAGCTTCGCTTCAAGATTTAAACCTAGTTGGGGAGCGTGCTTTACTTTTGTATCAACCGGGTTTAGATTTTATTGCGGCTTTTTTAGGCTGTATTTATGCCGGTATTATTGCGGTTCCTGCTTACCCACCAAGGCGAAATCGAAATTTATCTAGATTACAAGCAATTGCTACGGATGCAAAAGCTAAAATTGTTTTAACTTCTTCATCTTTATTGGCAAACTTGCGTAGTGCTTCCGAGGATGAAAGCTTGGAAATAAATGGATTGCAGTGGTTGGGAACTGATGAATTAGACCGCAATTCAGCATCCAAGTGGTGTAAACCTTCAGTGAAGTCTGACGATATCGCATTTTTGCAATACACTTCTGGTTCAACCGGAAATCCAAAGGGAGTAATGATTTCCCACGGCAACCTTTTAGACAATTTGCGAATTATACATGAATGCTTTGGACACACACCCACAAGTCAGGGTGTGATTTGGCTGCCACCTTATCATGACATGGGTCTAATTGGTGGAATTTTACAGCCAATTTATGGTGGATTTCCAGTAACGTTAATGCCGTCAGTCGCGTTTCTTCAAAAACCAATACGCTGGCTACAGGTTATTTCTGATTGCAAAGCAACTACGAGTGGTGCACCAAATTTCGCTTATGAGTTGTGTGTAGACAAAGTAAAACCAGAACAGTTAGCAAGTCTTGATTTGAGTAGTTGGGAAGTAGCTTTTACTGGTGCAGAACCAATTCGTAGCGAAACATTAGAGCGTTTTGCTAAAACTTTTGCTTGTTGTGGATTCCGTAAAGAAGCTTTTTACCCTTGCTACGGTATGGCAGAAACAACTTTGATAGTTTCTGGAGGGGAAAAAAGAGAATTACCAATTACCTGCAAGATTGAAGATATTGCATTAGAACAGAACCTAGTTGTTAAAGTCGATAGTTTACGCGAAGGTAGTCGAGAAATTGTTAGTTGTGGGCGGATTCCAGACGGAGTAAGTGCGGTTGTTGTCAATCCCGATTTGACTTGCTGTAGTTGTCAAGAAGTCGGAGAAATTTGGGTGAGGGGAGACAGCGTTGCCAAAGGCTACTGGAATTTGGAAGAAGAAACCCAAAAAACTTTTCATGCTTATTTGGCCGATACAGGAGAGGGTCCTTTTCTACGTACTGGAGATTTAGGCTTTTTACAAGATGGTGAGCTATATGTTACGGGAAGGCTCAAAGATTTGATTATCATTAGAGGGCAAAATCATTACCCTCAAGATATTGAATTGACTGTTGAGGGAAGTCATCAAGCTCTAAGAAACGGCTGCGGAGCTGCATTCACGATAGATATTAAAGGTAAAGAAGAATTAGTTGTTGTTCAAGAATTAGAAAGAAGTTATCTACGAAAGTTAAATATTTCAGAAGTTGTTGGAGATATTCGACAAGCTGTGGTATCCAATCATGGATTAAGGTTATTTTCAGTTGTATTAGTGAAAACCGCAAGTATTCCTAAAACTTCTAGTGGTAAGATTCGCCGTCGTGCTTGTCGAGATGCATTTCTATCTGGAAATTTGGATATAGTCGATGACTGGAGCGAAAGTCCTCAGCACAAAGCTAAGTTTATCAGCGTCAATTCTGAAGTTGAGAGCGTTTTACAACAAGTTGTGCAGCAAAGTCAAATTATCAAGTAGAACAATAAATTTTATTTGATGCTTTAAAAAGCATATTAATAACTATCGTTAATATATCTGAAGAGGAATGTCCTTTAATTTGTAGCTAAGTATTGCGTTTATAATTTTTAACAGACGGTAATATTTAGATATCAAATAATATTTCTTATTTATTAATTTTAGAACATTATTAATAGCAAGAATTTGCTGATAGTAACAATTGTGTAATAATATAATGAGCATAGATTAGATTTATGAAATAAACATTAAGGTAGATAAGTATTAGTATTTTATGATGTGATAATAGTGTTGAAGTAAATTTACTTCGTCTGCTATAAGTTTTTTGTTTAGAAGTTAAGCTTTTGACTATTAGCACAAAATATTTTTTGTATAGTAAAAATCAGTTTTACTATTTTCAAATTCAGTTGAACGGTATTTATATTAGGATTCATAAATATGATTGCAGAAACTAAAAACTCGCTCCATCAGAAAGATAAAGCCGAACATATAGAAGAATGGATAACTTCCTATGTTGCAAACTTGCTTGAAGTGGATGCAGAAGAAATTGATCCTACCATTCCATTTGACCGTTATGGCTTAGATTCCTCTGCTGCTGTTGGTATGACTGGCGATTTAGAAGACTGGTTGGGACGTGAGATAGATCCAACTATGATTTATGATTATCCAACTATTAAGGCTTTAGCTGAGTGCTTGAGTTCGTAAATTAGTATCAATAATCCTCAAGGTTGGGATGTATCTAGAAACAGAATTTTTTTCTATACTTGTTGTTTGATTTCGCTCGGTAATTTCTGCGCTTAATTTCTAATTTGTTGAGAAGGATTTAGAGTTGTATCTGCTAACTTTGTCTAAATTATTATTATAAATATGAGCAGATATAGATTACCTCTATAGTTTTATAGTTTTTAGAAAAGGTTAGTTATGCAGTAGTTCTGAAAGAACGATGTTTAATGCTTGAGGAAAAAATTTATGATAGCTACCCAAAAAAATATTTCGGGGCTGAAATCTCCGATAACTACTAAGCAAAAGTGTAATAAGTTAATCGACAAAACATATCAGAATAACACCGATTCCGACTACACTGAAAAGATAGAGGAGTTGAGTAAAAGTTTCAAATATAGCGACAATAGTAATCATTATTGGAGCGAACCCGAACAATCTCTACTTTATGGCTCCCCACTTTATGAAGAAGCTTCTCCATCTCAAAAGTTAGCACTAAATCATCTCCACTGGTTTACAAACTACAACTACATTTCTGATTCCGAAACTGAAACTGTAAATTTAAACCAGGTTACATCTAGCGTTTTTCAAGCTATAAGCGGTTACGAAACTCTTTCTGAAGAACTATCTTTTGAAACAGAGCAAGAATATCATCATATAAATGCTTTTCGCAAAATAGGCTTGATGTCCGCAAATGCTTTGATAGGTAAAAAAGGACTAAGCGCTCTGTTTAAATGGAATTCTTACAAATCCGCTTTGGGACATGACACTCTAACAACATATAAATACTATGGATTGCGCTCCATAGCAAAAAGTATGTCGGGTGATAAAAAACGAGAATATTCAGCTTATTTACAAAACTTAGAGCAGAAGAATAAGTACATTCTCAAAGCTCCTACAACAGGAATGTTAGGACGCTCCTTAGAATATTCTCTTCCTTTACAAAGTTTTTTCAGTTTTAATTGGGGTTCTGGTTCACCTTTTATGGCTTGCCAGTTCTATACAATACGTATCATTGCCAATTTGTATCTGAAGAATATGGAACATTCCATTGCCAAGTACTTTAAGAAACTGGAGAAAAATGGCGAGTTTATTCCATCTCCAACAGCAGTTTCTCGTTACCATTTTTTAGACGAGTCTTTTCACACTACAATTTCTCAGTTATTGGCAAAAGACATGTACAAAGCTTTTGCGAAACCAACAGCATACGAGAAATTTGTAGGTAATATGGCAATCTATATGATGCAACGAGGTACTTTAGGTGGACTGTCGAGCGTATTACCGCATCGTTATTTTGCTGACGACTCTATGATTATGGAGCTAGTTTATCAACTGTTACAGGCTCCCATATTTGGAATGTCTTCTCAAGAAGCCCTTGATTGGATGGAAAAATGCTTTTGTCAGGAACATGAAGGTTTACAGGTAGCTTCTAAAAATCGTCAGCGTCTTCTAGAAGAAATGCGACGATTTTTTGTAAATATAGATTATCTATGGACAACTAATCGAGAAATGCGCCTAATGGCTTCATTAGGTTCAATAGACAGAGCAGTTCGGAATAATAAAGAGACTTTTCGTCATTTTAGTCAATCAGTGATGGCTTAAAGCCGTCATTTTTTGATGAACAATTGGAACACAAAAAATAAGCTTTAGAATTAATCAAATGGAGCCTATAGCAGTAATTGGTATTGGTTGTCGTTTTCCGAAAGCCGCAAATCCTCAATCTTTTTGGCAGCTATTACGTCATGGTGGAGAAGGAGTAGTCCCCATACCAAGAGAAAGGTGGGACGTAGATACTTATTACAATCCTAATCCGGGCACCCCAGGAAAAATGAATGTACGTTGGGGTGCTTTTCTGGATAACGTAGATAAGTTTGATGCTGACTTTTTTGGCATGTCTCCCGAAGAAGTAGAGCATACAGATCCCCAGCAAAGGTTATTTCTAGAAGTTGCTTGGGAAGCTTTGGAAAATGCTGGAATAGTACCGAATTGTTTGGCAGGGAGTCAAACAGGAGTTTTTACTGGTATATGTACTATTGATTACCATAGACTCCTATATAAAAACTTTGATTCTATCGGACCTTACAGCAGTACGGGGACAACTTTTTGCATTACAGCTAATCGCTTATCTTATCTATTAGATTTACGCGGTCCTAGTATGGCGGTTGATACAGCCTGTTCTTCGTCGCTGGTTACAATTCATTTAGCTTGTCAAAGTTTGCGTAACGGTGAGTCTAACATGTGTTTGGCTGGAGGAGTCAATCTAATTTTGTCTCCAGATTCAACTATTTCATCATCTCAAACTCGTATGCTTTCGACTCAAGGTCGCTGCAATACTTTTGACGCAAAAGCAGATGGCTATGTAAGGGGAGAAGGTTGTGGAGTAGTTGTACTCAAGCGACTCTCTGATGCGATAGAAAATGGGGATAATATTCTAGCGTTGGTAAGAGGTTCGGCGGTTAATCAAGATGGTTTAAGTAATAGCTTAACTGCACCCAACGGACTCGCACAGCAGGCAGTTATCCGTCAAGCTTTAGCTAATGCTGGGGTACAACCGGCAGATATCAGCTATGTAAATACTCACGCTGTAGGTACTTCTATCGGCGATGCCATTGAATTTAAAGCTTTAAAAGCAGTTTTAAATCGGGGAAGGGAAGCAAATCAAACTTGCTGGGTAGGTTCGGTAAAGCCTAATATCGGTCATTTAGAAGCAGCTTCAGGGATGTCAGCTTTAATTGGAGTTATATTATCGCTGCAAAATCAAGAAATACCTCCTCACCTGCACTTGGAAGAATTAAACCCCTACGTATCTTTAGAAAATACTCCTTTTGCTATTCCCACTAAGCTACAAAAATGGTGTCGAGGAGATAAAAGCCGTTTGGCTGGAGTTAGTGCATTTGGATTCGGCGGTACTAATGCCCATATTGTGATTGAGGAGGCACCAAAATCGGGGTTATTTAAGAAAGATCAACCAACAGACAAATTGCACTGCATGATTCTTTCTGCAAAAACCGATTCAGCTTTGAAACAATTAGCTCAAAGATATGCAGGTTATTTAGAATCACAGCCAAAAGTATCTTTGGCGAGTATTTGCTTTAATGCTAATACCCGAAGAACATTTTTTAAGAAACGTTTGTGTCTGATTGTCAACTCAAAGCAACAGTTGCAGCAGCATTTAAGTAGTTTTGTTAATCAAATAGAAGATTCAGAAGTTATCAAAGGTGAAGTAAAAGGTAGAAAAAAACCCAAATTACTATTTGTTTTTCCTTCCGAAGAATTTCAATATATGAGGATGGGATATCAGCTGTATCAAACCCAATCCGCTTTTCGTTCTGCATTTGATGAATGTGGAGAAATTTATCAAAGTCGTTTCAAAGAATCTCTAATAAAAGTACTTGATTCATCTAAAGATGAATTAGAAAATAGAGCGGATTATTCTGATTGTGTTTTATTTGCAGTAGAATATGCCTTGGCTAAACTATGGCTGAGTTGGGGTATTAAGCCGAAAGCTGTAATGGGTTTTGGAGTCGGTGAATATGTTGCTGCGAAAATTGCCGGGATTTTAAAACTCGAAGATGCTTTGAAACTAGTTATCGAACGCAGTCGTTTATTAGAAACTGGTGTAAACAGCGAAGAGATTCTCAGTCAGGAAGTTGATAAGATAAGTTTTTCTCAACCAAAAATCCCTGTAATCGTAAATAACAATCGGAAATTTCAAGAAATTGCGACTGCAAAATATTGGAAAAATCATTTACCAGCGAAAGATAAAATGGCAGTTGAAAGCGATGCTTTAGCTAACTACCATATCTGTTTATCCGTAGGTGTAGAAACAACAGCTTTAAAATTTGACGGGATTCATTTATCGAGCTTGTGTCAGGGAAATGAGTGGGGACAAATACTCCGTAGCTTAGGGGAATTAATTGTTAGAGGTACGATGATAAATTGGAACGAATTTTATCAAAATTATTATTCTCCCGTGCAGCTACCAACTTATCCATTTGAAAGACAGCGCTACTGGTTTAAGACTGCTAAAGATACATCTGAAGATGCAACGGATTTACAAGAAAAAACACAAGAAAAGTTATTTAGTTTGCTGCATCAATCGGAAGTTAAGCATTTAACAGAATTACTAGAAAACACCGGTGCATTTTCTCCAGAGCAGATTAAAATACTTCCTCAAATTCTAGAAACTTTAGCAAAAAATCATCAAGCAGAAATAAGTACAGTAAAAAATTTAGTTAAATAGGTTAAATAGGAGATTTAACGATGTCAGGAAAAGAACTATTAGCATTATCGGATTCAATTACATCAGAAGAAATACAAGATTGGTTGGCTTATCAAATATCCGCCCAGATAGGAATAGATGCAGACGAGATAGATATTCAAGCACCTTTTGATACTTACGGCTTAAATTCAATGCAGGCTATGAATATTTCTAGCTTGGGTAAAAAGCATCTAGGAATAAATTTTTCTCCTTTAGCAATTTGGAATTATCCTAATATTGCCTCTTTATCTAAATATCTAGTTGAAGAATTAGAATCATCAGAATCAGAAACTTTTGAAATTTGAAATCATGCAATAGTAAGGAGAAGGAATGAGCGTATCTGCACTATTGGAAAATCTCAAGCATCTTGATGTTAAGTTATGGGTTGATAATGACAAGCTCAAAATTAATTCTCCAAAAGGAGCATTAACTCAGCAATTAAAGTCAGATATCGCCAGTCAAAAACATGAAATCATCCGATTTTTGAATTCTCGTCAAGATTCTACCGCTTACACGGCTACGGGATTAAGTTTACAAACAATAGGACGTTTAATTGGTGGCTTTTGTCCGCAATTATCAACTGAATTTAAGCCCCCTATTATCGAACCGGAGATAATGGCAAAGCAGTTGAAAGTGTCATTTAGACCATTGCCAAAGAGATATGATAAACAAGCTATCAAAAAATTTAGGGAAGAATTAAAGCTCAAATTAGAACAAAACGGTGTAAATATTATTGATTGGGAATTAGCTACTAAGGATTTTCGCTATCAAATTCATTTTCCGCTAACAAAGTGGAATAAAAGCGTAACAATGAAGGTTGTTAAAGACAATATTGATGCAGTTATCGATGTTGAAAGACCACATTCATTTATTGGTAAAATCAAAAGCTTAGTTGCCGAGAAAGTTTATCAAGGTTATTCTAATTTCGTTTTGAAGAATAACAAAAAATCTGTTTCTACAATTACCAAGTTAATTGGTTGGGCAGAAGATAATGTCATGCAGCGTTTGGAAGATCCAACCTCAACCCAAGTTGTTTTACTTACAGAAATCGATAAAAACTTTGTCGATTCTCAAATACCTTATAAAGAAAAAATATCTATTGGTATCAACACTTTAGTCAAAACTTTTTCTGAAATTGTTATTGGTGTATCCGATGGTAATATTTCGATTTTGAATATGAATCTTTCCGATTCAATTTTTTCTAAAGACAGCTTTGACAACTTTGTCAAAAAATCTTTGATTCCCAAGCTTTACGTACCAATAGCACCTTTACCAATGAGCCGTTTTGCAGTTGGTAAATATAATCCGGAGCAGTCTGAATATGCATCAAAGTTAGTAAAATTGAGTCAAGAATTAGCCAAAACAGATTTATTTCCTTCTGGTTTTCAGCTTAGTGAAATTATTAACAGACAATCTCATCGAGACATTGTAGATTCTATTGTAAACGGTAGAACAGGTGTATCTTACGGATTTGTAGCATATGCAGAACCACCCCAATTCATTGGTAAACGTGAACTTGAACCGCAGGAATGGGAAAGCCTATCTGCTGTAGCTGGATTCAATGCTAAGGAAGTTCGTCAAAATGCGATTGGCAGAAGATACGTTAAAACCAAGATTAAAAATAGATTTGTCTACAAGCAACTTCCCGATATTTGGTTAGTATGTTCCCGCTCAGGTGCCAATAAAACTGATTTGAATTTAGAAAATGATATTCTGCGAATGGGTTTGAAAGATAAACTTTATCTTGAATTACCTTCTGGTATTGACCAAAACAAAGTAGATATTAAACCTTCCTACGATACCTATGTGATGGTAGGCTTAGTTCTTTCTGCTGCTTTGTATACACCAGAATTAATCGAGAATGGTGCACCGATGATTCATTTTCATGGTTATCCAGCAAACCAATGGTTTCACGAGAATGAATATTACACCGGTGTTAATAATCCTTCAGTTCCATGTGGAACTTATGAATCAGGGGTTTTCAACTTTCTAGGTATTCATAATTTAGCAGATAGTCATGACAGTCAAATTACTTTGGCAACTCTTTTAGAACCAGACCACGGAACTAACATTGTCACTGGTGATTTAGATTATCTTTTAGATAGGTTACACAATGGTATTCAGCAAGGACAAATTGAATTAGGCGGAAAGCATTTTGCTTCTCTCAAAGAGTTAGCACAAGTTTGAGTAAGTAATAATTTCAGTTTAATTATTAAAGTAACTATTGCTTACCAATAAAATTAAAATTTAAATAATGACTAGTATCAAAGGTAAGACAGTAATTTTAACAGGTGCCTCGCGAGGAATTGGAACATTTATTGCTCGCGAATTTGCCAAAAAGCAAGCGAGGATCGTATGTATTTCTCGTTCTCAAAATGATTTAGATAAAGTATGTAATGAAATTAATGATTTGGGTGGTGAAGGAATAGGTTTAGCTTTTGATATTAGTGAGGTTGAAAATATAACAAAACTGATAGATGAGATAATATCGGTTATTGGTTCGCTTGATGTTGATATTTTGGTTAATAATGCTGGCATAGAAATATATAGTGCCTTTCAAAATTATTCTTTGAAAGAAATGCATTCGGTAATGTCGGTTAATTTAATGGCAGCAATAGAATTGACACGCTTGATATTGCCGCAAATGTTAGAAAAAAATAGCGGTCACATTGTAAATATTGCTTCCCTTGCCGGAAAAAAGGGTCATCCTTATGACAGCATTTATTCTGCTAGTAAAGCAGGTTTGCTAATGTGGGCTAATGCTCTTAGACAGGAATTAGCTAATACAAAAGTAGAAGTTTCTAACATCTGCCCTGGATATATCTCTGGGAAGGGATTGCTTGCCGATACTGGCATACCAGCCCCCACAATGGCAGGTATTTCTACACCAGAAAATGTGGCGATCGCAGTTTGTAATGCTATCCAAGAAAATGATGCTGAGGTAGTTGTTAATGGCAATATTCTGATGAAAATATTGACTAAGTTGTTACTTGCTACGGAACAATTGTTCCCTCGATTGGGAGACTTTACGAATAACAGTTTAGGAGTAAATAGATTAAATCAAATGCGTATAAAAAATTATAATTAAATTTAGATATTTTTAATTTAATTATACTCTATATAAACAAAAAATATAATATTAATTAATAAAAATACTTAATTCAAGATTAACTCAGAGAGAACTGATGAAATGAAAAAAATATGTTTCACAATTTACGATATGGGTGCCGGTCATCGGGCTACTGCCAATGCTTTGAAAGAGGTTATTGCTCGACGAAACTTACCGTGGCAGATTCAGATAGTAGAAATTTTTAAAGAGGTTTTTGGTTTTACCAGACCGCAATTTGTTTATAATAATTGGGTTTTAAATAAGAAGTGGGCAAAACTGATTAATGACCCTTTATCAGTTCCTCTATTTAAGTTAGAAATTGCTTTGCGTCATCGCGCTTGGTGTCGCTTATTAAGAGAATATTGGCGCGAACATCAGCCAGATTTAGTGGTTTCCTTAATGCCATTAGTAAATCGAGTACTTTACGAAAGCTTACAAACAGAGTTACCGCAAACTCCTTTTGTAACTTCAATTACTGACTTTGCTGATTGTCCTCCCCATTTCTGGATTGAACCCCAAGAGCAACTGTTAATTTGTCCTTCAAAATTAGCAGTTAGACAAGCGCAGAATGTGGGCTATCCGGATTCAAGAATTTACAGTACTTCTGGAGTCGTTATTCATCCTCGTTTTGCAGAACCTTTAACAGTCAATAATCGCCAGCAAAAAAGGCAGAATTTGGGACTGAAGCCAGACTTACCCACTGGATTAGTTATTTTTGGTAGTTATGGAGCGCCGGAAATGCTCGAAATTGCCGAGGGTTTAGAGCAGTCGTCTTTAGAACTTCAACTTATTTTCATCTGCGGACGAAACGAACAGTTAGCTTCTGCATTAAGAAATCGTACCAGTCGTTTACCAAGCTTTGTTGAAGGATTTACAAGTCAAATTCCCTACTATATGAATTTGTGTGATTTCTTTATTGGTAAACCCGGTAGCGTAGGAGTAAGCGAAGCTATAGCGATGAAGCTACCAGTAATAACCGAATGCAATTCCATCATGACGCTATTTCAAGAGCGTGCTACTGCTGATTGGCTAGCAGAAAACCAGTTGGGAATTGTAGTAAATAATTTTCGGAATATTGATGAAGCTGTTGCAGAGCTAATTACACCGGAAAATTATTCTCGCTACAAAAAGAATGTAGACCAGACCGAAAATCGGGCCGTCTTTGAAGTTGTGGATATTTTAGAAAACATTCTAGAAAATACCTCCGCTACCAAAGACATACCTCTGCTTCAGACAATGCAGCCCAATTGAGAATTGCCATAGATTATGCTTGACAAAAAATTATCGGAGGAAAATTTGTGAAATTTGATTGGCTTATTATCGGAGCAGGTTATTCAGCCTGCGTGTTGGCTGAAAGAATCGCAACTCAATTATCCCAAAGGGTTTTGATTGTAGAAAAAAGAAATCATATTGGTGGGAATGCCTACGATTATTACAACGAGCATGGTATTCTTGTCCATAAATATGGCCCCCATATCTTTCATACTAAATCTAAGAAAGTCTGGCATTATCTCTCCCAATTTACAGAGTGGAGACACTACCATCACCAAGTATTGGGAGTATTAGAAGGCAAGAAGGTACCTATTCCTTTTAATCTTAATTCGCTTTACGCCCTTTTTCCGCCAAAATATGCTGAAAAGCTAGAGAATTTACTTTTAGAAAACTTTGGTTTCGGTGTTAAAGTACCAATTTTGAAACTGCGCGAGAGTACTAGCGGTGATTTAGCTTTTCTTGCCGATTATATCTATGAAAATATCTTTCTTCGGTACACAATGAAACAATGGGATATGAAGCCCGAAGAATTAGACCGGGGAGTTACCGGAAGGGTACCGGTTTATATCAGTAGAGATAACCGCTATTTTCAAGATACCTATCAGGCTATGCCTAAGTTAGGCTATACAGAAATGTTTAATAGGATGTTGAACCATCCCAATATAAAGGTACTCTTAAATACAGACTATCGTGAGGTAATTGACGATATTAAATTTAATCGAGCAATTTGTACCGGCCCCATCGATACCTTTTTTGATTGTATGTACGGTGAATTGCCCTATCGCAGCATCCGCTTTCATTTTGAGACATTAGATAAAGAATATTATCAAGAGGTAGGTACGGTTAACTACCCTAACAACTACGATATTACCCGCATTACCGAACAGAAATACTTATCAGGGCAAACTTCTCCAAAAACTACCTTGGTGATGGAATATCCCCAGGCTTATATTCCGGGGAAAAATGACCCTTACTATCCCATATTGAACGAACAAAATCGCGACCGACTTAATCTTTATCTGAAGGAAGTAGAAAAGCTCAACGGAACAGTTCTTTTTGCCGGACGCTTGGGTAATTACAAATATTACGACATGGATCAAGCGGTAGTTAGAGCTTTAGGTTTATTTGAACAAGAAATAGCAAATTCTGTTTACAAGCATTTTCAAAAAGAAAAGCAACTGATTACGGTTTAAGGTTTTACTAAGATGAAAAAAAAATTTGTAATTAATGTAGTTACAGGGCAAGGAGGTGGCGGACACTACGCTACTTATCGCGCCATTCGGGCAATTGCCGAGCAACAGCAACTTCCTTGGCAATTCCAAGTTACTGATATGGATGAAATCATTACAGGACTATCGCAGCAAAACAAGGTCAAGAATGCCTATGAAATGCTGGGTTTTTCAGGACATGATTTGTATAACTTAATGGTCAAAGGTGGTTGGACGTGGCTTTGGCCTTTAAAAATGCGTCTTAACAAGTTACTAGTTAAGCTCAATTACGATATTGGAATTCAAATATTTGAGGAGTACTGGCGCAAACAACAGCCAGATTTAGTTGTTTCTGTGATGCCTCTCTACAATAAAGGGCTTTGGGAAAGCTTGCAAAGAGCTAAACCAGGAACGCCATATATTACCTTGATGACAGATTTTGCAGATTGTCCTCCTGATTTTTGGATAGATCCAGAAGCAAGAAACCATATTATTTGTGGAACTCCAAGGGCTGCAAATCAAGCTCGTTCTTTGGGGGTAGAAGAGAAACGGATTATTGAAACTTCCGGATTGGTAGTTAATCCTAGTTTTTACAAGTCTCAGCTAGCTGATAAAAGTAGCGAAAGAGAAAAATTAGGTTTAGATGCCAATCGTTTGACAGGTTTAGTTATGTTTGGAGGCAATGGCTCCAAGACAATACTTGATATTGCTAAACGTCTCGAATGTTTTCAAGATAAAATTCAATTAATATTTATCTGCGGACGAAATCAAGAGCTAGCTTCAGAATTAAATCAAAATTCGGGTTTGCAAAAGCGATTCGTTACTGCTTTTACCGAAAATATTCCTTACTATATGCACCTTGCCGATTTCTTTATCGGTAAGCCTGGTAATGTCAGTATTAGCGAAGCTATGGTAATGAAGTTACCAGTAATTACCGAGAGTAATTACCTAACTATGATTCAGGAAAAGTACTGTGCCCAATGGATAAAAGAAAAAAAAGCCGGAATTGTAGTTTCGGACTTTCGTAATATCGAACGAGCTGTTGCTAAGTTGATTCTGCCAGAAAATTATTCTCGCTACCAAGCCAATCTCGATCGCTTAAATAACCGGGCTGTATTTGAAGTTATTGAAATTTTAGAAAAAACTCTCCAGCAGTCCTATTCCAATGTACTTTCGCAAGCCATAGCGAGATGAGGAAAAAGAATCTGAGTTGAAAATTTGATGAATTACACCAATTAAATCGATTTGTTTATGCAACACATATCAGCTGAGGATAAATCAGCTACTTCGTTTGAAAATGAATCTGAGATAGTTAAAGATAAGCTAGCTATACTTGGAGGCACACCAGTCCGTACTCAACCTTATCCAGAATGGCCGGTTGTTGATGAACGAGACACTGAAGCTGTAACAAAGGTTATTCAATCGGGGCAGTGGGGAAGTACCCCTTATCCAGGAGAACAAACTGCCGCATTTGCAAAACAGTTTGCAGATATACAGGGCGGCGGTATTGCGGTACCAATGGTCAACGGTACCGTTACAATGGAAGTAGCTTTACGAGCAGCTAATATTGGTTGGGGAGACGAAGTTATCGTCCCTGCTTATACCTTCCAAGCAACCGCAACCGCACCAATGGCAGCCGGAGCTATCCCGGTGATTGTAGATATAGACCCCGATACATACTGTATTAGTCCCGCAGCAATTGAGGCAGCCATTACCGAAAAAACACGGGCTATTATCCCCGTCCATTTGGGAGCGCAAATAGCAGACATGGATGCTATTATGAAAATCGCCAAACGGTATAATTTGATTGTGATTGAAGATTGCGCCCACGCTCATGGTGCCCAGTGGAAAGGTAAAGGCGTTGGTACTATCGGTCACTTCGGTTCTTTTAGCCTCCAATCATCAAAAATTCTCACGACTGGAGAAGGTGGTTTATTGCTTTGCAGCACTCAAGAATTAGCTCAAAAAGTAGCCAGTATTATTAACTGCGGACGTTTTACCTTATTGGAAAAAAATATAGAGCAAGAAGCACAAAGCAATGGATTACCTCAACTAGTTAAAGAGTTAGCACAATTAAGCGCTCGGGAACAAGAACAGGTATTTGTTCTAGGAACAAACTACCGAATGACAGAGATGCAGGCTGCTTTGGGTAATGTGGCATTACAGCGTTTTCCTCAACAGGTAGAACAGCGAGAAGCTATGGTAGACTACTTAGAAAAACGTCTAAGTGAAGTACCTGGAATCAGATTATTAAAGCGGGATTCTCGCCATACAAAACGTTCGTTTTATCGATATATCTTTGCTTTAGAGCCAAAAATATTTGGTGCAAAACACGATGAAGTATGTATGGCTTTATATCTAGAAGGTATTCCATGCAGTTCCGGTTATCAAGCCATGCACCGCTACGATTTGTTTCAACCCCAGCTATCAAGACTGCCAGTACCCAGCGCTTTCCCAGAGTATTTTGACTTCAAAAACATGAGCTTTCCCCAAGCAGAGCGAGCTTGCGATCGCGAAGCTGTATGGTTGGAAGAATCAGTATTTAGAGCCGGAAAGCAGGGAATTGATGATGTCATCAAGGCACTTACTAAAATTCAATCTAATACAGGGGCTTTGGCAGTTGCAAAATCTGTTAAAAATTTAGCCGTCAAATCAATGCAGTTAAAACCTGTTAAGGCTTTGATGGATTTTTACGTTTCCCGGAGTTACAAATGAAAACCTCTCAATCATCTTCTGTTATTGAAAAAAAGGTGTTAATTGATGTTCTCGTGCTGCGAGGTGGTGGTGGACACTATGCTACTTACGATGCTTTACGTGCAATTGTTGAACAGAAGCAGCTACCTTGGGAGTTAAGCGTAACTTTTGCAGATACTATCGGAGAATCTTCCTCAGAGGATAAGAAAGTTTCGGATGTTTCAAGTTTAGTAGGAAGAGCTTCAGATAATTTTTATGACCAAATTCAAAAGAACGGTTTGGGGTGGATTCATCTGCTAACTATGCACCTGCATAAACTAATAATTAAACTCAAGCATAATATTGATGTTAGATTATTAAAGGAAAAATGGCATAAGCAACAGCCAGATTTAATTATTTCAGTAGTTCCTTTTCATAATAAAGCATTATGGGAAAGCGTTAAGGAACTAAAGAAAGAGATTCCGGTAGTTACTATTCTTGCCGATTTTGCTGATTCTCCCCCAGCTTATTGGATAGAGCCGAAAACAAAAAATTATGTAGTTTGCGGAACCCAAAAAGCTGTAGAGCAAGCGCAAGGTTTAGGTGTAGATAAAGAGCGGATAATCAAAACTTCTGGTTTAATAATTCATCCCCGCTTTTATCAGTCAATTAAAGATAGCCATAACCAAACACCAGAAGATTACCGTCGTCATCAAAGAAAACGTTTAGGTTTAAGTCCAGACTGTAGAACTGGATTAGTCCTATTTGGAGCTAATGGTTCTAAAGTAATGTTAGATATTGCTAAACGTTTAGAATGCTTTCACAAAAATCTACAGCTAATATTTCTATGCGGACGCAATCAAGAAGTAGCGACATTTTTAACCCAGCAGAAAAGTTTGCAGAAGCGCGTTGTCGTCACTTTTACTAAGGATATTCCTTACTATATGCATCTTGCAGATTTTTTTATTGGTAAACCTGGAAATGTCAGTGTTAGTGAAGCTTTAGTGATGAATTTACCTTTAATTGTAGAAAATAATTTTTTGACTTTACCGCAAGAAAGTTATGCTGCACAATGGATTCAAGATAATGAAGTTGGCATTACTATCTCCAGTTTTCGCCATATCCATAAAGCAGTAGAAAATTTTATTGAACCCGAAAATTTTGCTCGATACCGTAGAAATGTAATTGCTATAAACAATAAAGCTGTATTTGAAATTCCTGAAATTTTGAATAATATTTTGATTAAAAGTAGAGATATAAATCATGAATAAAGTTTTAACTACTCCGAATAAAAATATTAAAAAAAAATCAAAAAAATATCAGAAACATCATTTTGATGAAAATCAAACAAAATCAAAACGTCAAATATTTAACAGCGCTGTTTCCCTTTATAGTTTTACTCCCGATAATGTTTATCATCCAACTAAAGAATTAGAAATAGTTAAATTAATTCGGCAAGCGGCACAGAACAATCAGCAAGTTAGAGCAATCGGCTCTCTACACTCTGCTGCTCCTATCCCCGCAACCACAGGCATTTGTATTGTTCTTGATAAATACAGAAATCTTGTCAAAATTGACGGTTCTTTAGTTACAGTACAAGCAGGAATGAAGATTTGGGAGCTAAATGAAATTTTAGCAGAACATAACTTAGCATTACCTACCCTCGGAACTATTGTTCAACAAACTGTTTCCGGAGCTATTTCCACAGGTACTCATGGTGGCTCTCTTGATTGTAAAAGTCTTAGTGGTTACGTTCATTCTCTCAAGTTAATCAAAGCCGATGGTAGCGTTTTAGAAGTTGAGAAATCCCAAGATATCTTCAAAGCTGTTATAATTTCAATGGGATTATTAGGGATTGTTTCTACTATTACCTTCGATTGCGTTCGGGCATTTTCTCTACAGTCAAAAGTTTCTACCCTATCAATAGATAATTTAATAGAGCAATTTGACGAAATTCACCACAACAATAAATATGTAGACATCAGATATTCACCAATTACAGATAAAGTCCAAATCGTAAAAATAAATCCGACTTTAGAAGCAAAAGAAAACGGTGGCTGGCATCCCGTCAAGAAGTCAAAAATAGAGTGGCAGATAACAGATTCTATTAATAAACTGGCACAGCGGCTTTTCAATACTCACCGATTAAACTGGCTGCAAAAATGGTGTATAGACAGATATGATAAAACGCTATATTCCTCTCCCTACGGACGTAGCGATTTTGTTTTGACGCATTTTGACGCAACATCTGACGACTTAATCACCAACGGTGATATTAACCATAAAGAATTAGATCCAGTCGCTGATATGGAAATCGCCATTCCATATTCCCATGCAAAAGCAGCTTTAACAACTTTATGCAGTCATTTTCATCAAACCCGGAAATATCCCAGCATGAATATTCATATCCGATGTTCCGCAGCAGAAGATTTCTGGTTAAGCCCAGCTTATGGAGAAGCAATCTGTTGGATTGAATTTTGGGAATATCCTTGTACTGGTAAATTTTTTAAAGAAATAGTTGAAGTACTCAAACCATTTAAATTTCGCTGTCATTGGGGAAAACAGATACCAGTAGAGCATGAATACTTAAAAAAGCAATATGAAAAATGGCAAGATTTTATTCAGCTTCGAGAAGATTGGGATTCTCAAGGTATATTTCTAAATCCTTGTTTGAAAAGCTATTTTTATTCTTAAATTTATCCAAATATCTCTGTAAATTAAAGCATAATAATCAATGGAACCAACTTATAAACCGGAGCTTGCACAAAGTAAAGATTTGATTTATGCAGCATCCCCAAAGGAAAGTAAAAAAATCCGCAAGCTCAAGACTATATCATTAATAGGATTGTGTATTGCTCTGTTGATGATTAGCTTTGACGATACCGTAGTAAATATAGCGCTTCCCAAAATCCAAGCTGGTTTAAATCTAGATGTATGGCAACTACAGTGGGTTCTTACTGCAAACGCGCTACCTGCGGCTAGCTTGGTTATGTCTACTGGCAGATTGGGTGATATTTACGGACATAAAAAAATCTTTCTGTGTGGATTAATCGCATTTTTTATTGGTTCTTTAATTTGCGGTTTAGCTCCCAATTTAGAAATTTTAATTGTTGGTAGAGCTTTACAGGGAATGGGGGATGCTGCTCTGCTGCAAGCATCTCTAACTATAATCGCCGACACCTTTCCAAAAGACGACGAAAAAGCTAAAGCTATTAGTATTTGGACGGCAGCTTCTGGGGTTGCATTAGTTAGCGGGCCTGTTATCGGTGGGTTTTTGGTAGATAATTTTGGATGGGGGAGCATATTCTTTATCAATCTACCGCTATCAATATTAGTTTTTTGGTTAATCTCGACAGTTGTCAAGGAGGTTAAAAACGATAACAAACAAGCTGTTGACTTACCTGGCTTTATTTTTAGTATAATCTTTTTAGCATCTTTGGTTTATGCTCTGACTGAAAGCGTTAAAATCAGCCATTTAAACGTTTTGTTATTTTTAGGTATCTCTGGATTTAGCCTTCTCGTGTTCTTACTGATTGAATCTCGCTCTCGAAATCCGATGCTGCCGTTAAGTTTATTTCGTAACATTACATTTACGACAGTGAATTTCGTTTCGGTTTTAGTCTTCTTTACCCTTGTAGGTTTACTTTTTGTTTTCAGTCTATTTTTGCAAGAAGTACAGGGTTATTCACCAGCATCTGCGGGTTTAAGATTTCTACCATTTAACGGAGCTTTTATTACAGCGTCTCTTGTTTCTGGATGGTTAGTAGCCCGTATGGATTCGAGAAAAACAATTACTGTTGGATTAATTTTAGGCTGCATTGCCACATTGATATTTTTTGGTATTGATGCACAAAGCGAATATAGAACCATCATGGGAGGTTTTATCGTCTTTGGCTTTGCTTGTGGATTAACAATTCCACCAATGTCAACAGTGGCTATGAGTTCTGTATCTAAAAGTCAAGCTGGAATTGCTTCGGCAATACATGGTACCTGTAATCGTATTGGTTGGATTCTGGGAATTACCCTCCAAGGTAACATCTTGACACAGTATTTGAGCGCGGATTTTAGACAGACTTTGGTAAGTTGGGGGATACCTTCAAATCACGCAAATCACGATAAATTAATTGCCGATGCTTTGCATAACTCAAGATTAGTTCCTGAAGAATTACCAGTTAGCATTTCTCAGTCTACCTATATTGAAGGAGTTAATCGTGCTTTTGTTTCTGGTTTTCATGCAGTAGTATTAGTTGCTTGTTTAGCTTTAATTTTCGGAACTGTATTAGTTGTAAAATTTGTTGCTTCAACTCCTAAAGAACTACCAAATGAAATTTCTTAAAAATCGAGTATTTTTATTGCGAAATAGCATAGCTGAAATCAGATAAAAATCAGAATAGCAATCAAAGTCAACCATCACCCATGAGATGATTCTATGTTTTTATTCAACCCAATGACGAATTCTGATAATAATATTGACTTCATTACAGGCTTACCCGTACAAGATTCACGAGATTATGGTGTAGAAACCGTTCCAGTACGTGATGTTACAGACCAGTTTTTAATCAATGAAAATTTGCCTAAAGGCGATAATCGCATCAATTACGCAGAGGGAATTGAATTAGATTTCGATGCACCAGTTGATACAGTAGATTACGGTCAAATACTTTCTAACTTAAGCAGCATTTTCAACTTTAATTCAGAAAATGCTTTCTCTTCAACCTCAAATGATATGATGAACGATTTATTACTAGAATTTTTGTTTCCCGAATTATAACTTACAAAGATAGGTGAAATCTTTCAAAGAAAATCAAAAAATAAAATTAAATAAAATTAAATAAAATTAAATAAAATTAAATTAACAAATAGTTTTAGGGCTTCAATTTTTCAAAAATGAGGAACGGAAGCCTTATTTGACTTGATTCAAATATTCAACATTAATACAACATTAAGCAGCGTTAATAATTTAATTAAAATAGTCCAGAAACAATTATATTTAGAACTAATGTTTTCCAAAATAGCCTTTGAAATACACACTAAAGATTAAACCAAACCCAGTTGATGGCAAGAGTATATTATTCTCATCAAATTCCATATAAATGCTGCATATGTTATGCAAAAAATCAATTACTCTTAAAAAAAAATATACTTCAAAAACTAGCTTGATACTGTTAATATTATCTATATATAGTTAAATGGCAAAGACATATATCCAGGAATGGCCGCAATTGTCACAATACCCGGTTGGTGCGTGACACTAAAAACATTATTACTACGTGCAAAGTGAATCGAAGTGTCACAGCACCCTACAATAAAATATGCCGTTTGCGTAAGTCCTAATATCTTAAGGATATATGTGTAACTGAAGCATCTGTATAAACTTTTTAACAATAAAAAATCACAGTAAAGGTCTGATATCATGGATGAATTTGAAATTAGTACTGCACTGCTAACACCTGCAAGCGACTTAGTAAATGGCGACCCAGGGGCAAAATTTGAACTTAATTTTGCTCGTGGTGGTAACGATACAATATACGTTTTTGACCCTGGCTCTAGCAATAATCAAAAAGAGAATATTGACTTTCTTTTTGGCGATCTATTTGACAATTCTCCAGAAGAGTTTGAAATTATTCTTAATATTCAGAGCAGTCAAGAAGGTGGTAATCCATTACTAATATTAGAAAGAGATATACCTTCGGTAGGAAGAGATAAATTTGTATTAGGAGACCAAAATCAACCATATTATACAAGTAATGTAGAAGATTTAACTGGTGATAACGCTCTGGGAACTGATTCATTTGCCGTAATCTATGATTTCAGTAAAGAAGAAGATAGCATCCAGCTAAACGGTGATAAGAAAGATTACAGATTAGTAGATGTAAATGGATTACAGTTAGAAGGAGTCGAACAGCCATTTTTCGGTAAAGCTTTATTTTCGGTACAGCAGGAAATTCCCGATTTAGTTGCCTTTATAGTTGCTAAACCAGATGTGGAGTTAAAGTTAGATAAAAAAGATAATTTCATATTTGTCGGTAAAAAGCCACCGAAGAAACCAGAAGAAGAAAAAAAGATTGGACAGTTAGGCACCACCGGCATCGATATTAGTTTTGATAGTACTGTAGATCCTGCGGGGAATATTTATCTTACAGGTTCTACAAGCGGTCCTTTACAAGGAAATTCTCAAGGTTTTACAGATGCTTGGGTAGCGAAATTTAACAGTAATGGCGACCAGCTAGCAGGTCAACAAATTGGTTCTTCTGCTGGAGAAACAGCTTACGAAATTGTTTCAGATAAAGACGGCAATTATTATTTAGCAGGAGCTACTGGTGGAAGCCTTGTTGATTCTAAGAAGTCAGCAGATCAAGATGCTTGGGTAGCTAAATACGATAGCAGTGGTAATCGGCTATGGGGTAGACAAATTGGAGCAAACCAAACCGGAGGTTTTAGCAATAGCGGTTTTGGACTCGATGTTGACGATGCAGGTAATGTATATCTATCAGGATTAGCAATTAAAGAAAACAACGATAGAGAGACTTTTGATTTTAACGTTCAAGATGATTCTTGGATCGCAAAGTTCGATAGTAATGGTAATCAGCAATGGTTCAATCAAATAGGTGGACCATTTTTCGATGAAAGTTATGATTTAGCAACCGATGCACAAGGAAACTCCTATATAATTGGTTGGACGCAGGGTTTAGTCGAAGAATCCGACCCATCTCGAAACCTATTAAAGTATGATGCATGGATTGCAAAATATAATACTGATGGTCAGCAAGAATGGGTTCAACAATTCGGGAGTGCAGACCAGGGTCTGGAATTTGCATGGGCTACAGATACTGATAGCGAAGGTAATATTTATGTCACAGGCTGGACAACTGGTGAGCTTGGAACCAGAGATAAAGATTTTAAAGACTCCGAATCATACGATATTTGGCTAGCTAAATTTTCACCCGACGGGACTCAACAGTACGTCAAACAATTCGGTTCAAAAGGCGATGATGGAACCTATTTGTCAGACATGGTGATAGATTCCCAGGATAATATTTTTCTTACCGGATATACTAACGATAAATTAGGGAAAGGTGATAAAGATAAGGAAAGCTTTAACGCTTGGGTGGCAAGATTTGATACTCAAGGAAATAACATATGGACTCAACAAATCGGAAGTAAAGAAAATGTTGATTATGCGACAGGCTTAAGTGTTGACGATTCCGGTAGGCTATATGTCAACGGTTTTACCGAAGCATTTTTAGGTACCAGTAGCAATGGGGCTAACGGCTCGGGAATTGATGCTTGGTTTGCACAGTTGGATGTAGAGAAAGGCAAACTACAGAAATTTATTGGCGAGTCGAAAAATGCTGTTAGTAGCGCGAATGCTGGTGTAGTATCAGTACAAGATGTTAGTAGTTCATTTGTGACTAACGAAGCATTACCCGATGGTGATAACCGTATTGACTTAACAGAGGGAATTGATACAACCGTTAGTGTAGTCGATTACGGCAAGATATCTTCTAGTTTGGCTAATATTTTCGACCCGAGTTCTTCTAATTCTTTACCATCAGCTTTGACTGATGCAGTGAATAGCGGCACCATTGAAATTGATTAGATTATAGCTTTACCAAAAAAGGTAGTCGGCAGTAGTAAAGCAGCATTGGTGACAAGTTAAGCTTGTGTGGCAGTTGTCAACTTGTTTTTAGTCGATTTTTAATTTGGCAAAACTATAATCGTCTAGGTGAGCAATAGTAGTTTTATAAATGTAATATGCCACATTATCTCAAATGATAATGTGGTTAAAAGCTTTTGCTGCAATGATTAGAGCTTTATCCTTGAGATAGATAACTGTTTGAGCTATTCATATTTTCTGACTGAATAGCTCGATTTATCGCTTGTTTCAATATTATTCAAGTGAGCGTTTTTCCGGTTCAAACAAAATATTCTCAAGTAACTGAGCTATCCATGTGACTCTAATCATACAAAAATTCTGCCATTAGCCAGTGCTATTCATTATCGCAACCAATCAACAACTCTTCTTCTAATAATCTTAATCCCCAAGCAAAATTACGACTTCATTGTAAATACAACATTTCTCCCCAGACTCCGATAATACTATTTCTTTCTCGGCTGCGTCATAATAAATGTCCAGATATGTTAATCAAAGCACTTAGTCTTATAAATACCAACTGCCTAGATTTTCATCTTTTAATTGCTGGGGATGGAGAACTCGATTATATCGACTATTTAAAACAACTTATAAACTCTTTGAAATTAAATAATCGCGTTACATTTACAGGTTTTGTGCAAAACGAACAAAAGAATTTATTACTACAAGGTGCAGACTTGTTTGTTTTACCCTCTGTTTCAGAAAACTTTAGTATAGCTACAGCAGAAGCAATGACAGCAGGAAAACCTGTAATTGTAACTCCTGGTGTACAGCTTGCTCCAGAAATCATCGCAGCCAATGCTGGGTTAATGGTGGAACGAAATATTGATGCTCTACTTAGGGGAATATCTAAGTTACTTAGCTCTCCTAAGTTAAGAGAAGAATTAGGAAACAATGGTTTTAATTGGGCAAGCAATCGTTACTGTCCCAATCAAATTGCTATTAATCTGAACCACATATATAAAGCTATTATCAACAAAAGTAGTTATTGTGAATCTTCCATTTCACAAGTTCAAGAATACGAAATGCTAAAATAATTTCCAAGATTTCAATTGGGATGCATTCAAAGAGCGCTTCGCAACTGATTTTGTAAAAGTTGAAGAAAAGCGTTATTCCCTTGAAAAATTGCTTGAATTCGCTTTATACAATATATTCTAACTCACTAACCGTTCTTGAAAATATAAACGATAGAGTTGATATCGTGGCGATACACTATTATTTGAAAGCTCTACCAAACCACAATCATATAATTTGACTGCATCATCTAATGCAATATCCGTATTAATTTGAATGGTATAATCTGACAATACAATTTCTTTAAAAATATCTAAGAGTTTAGTATTTGACTGTAGGTAACGTAAATGTCTTTCTAAATGAGTCCGGTAGCACCCAGAAGCTGTAGGTGCTGACTTTAATAAATTTTCTAAAGTCGTACCCTGGCGGGATATTTCCTCTATAGCTTTTTTTATCAAATATGGGTGTCCTCCCACCATTGCCATTAACTGTTTAACTTGAGTGTTTCCCCAGTTTAATTTATATTTGTTCGCTAAAGATTCTACTTGCTCGCTGTTAAAGTCTGTTAATTTAATTTCAGTTCCGGTATTAAATGGTGATTGATTAATATTTATTTGATTATAAACTTCTCTATGTAAAATTAATAAACGTAATTGTTGCCAAATAGGTTTAGTTTTAGCGTATTCATGCCAAGTTCGTAACACTCCTAAAAACTCTCCAGCTATTTCTTCATGTGGAAATAGTTTATCGAGTTCATCTAAAGTAATAACAATCGGATTATCTCTAGGTAAAATATATTTTTCAAAATAAGTTCGGCATTTTATCTTACAGTTACCCAAACTTTTATGCCAGTGTTCTTCCACAGATTGCTCTATCTGTAATGTTTCGCTAATACTAACAATAAACCATTGCAAAAAGTTATCTAAATTCTGAAAGTCTTCAGTTACTGCATCTCGCAGATTTAAAACTACCGTGCGGTATTTTTCTGAGAGTGCATATTCTATTACTCGCGACATCAGTTCTGTTTTCCCAAACTGCAATGGAGCATGAATTCGCAACAAAGCTCCTGGTTTAGATATTTCTTGATAACAGTAAGATTCAATGTTCGGACGTTCAATAAATGGTTCTTCATTTAATTCTATGATTGACGGTTGAATATCCGATATAGTTGCTGTATCTACGTAACTAGAAGCTTGTTTTTCCCATTGTCGCTGTAGTGCTTGACGAAAGTTGGTTTTTTTAACATCTTCTCCTAATGCTTCGGAAAGATTGCTCCAAAGTCTACCTCCCACTTCACCAATGTACTTTACAGCAAGAAAAGATTCGGAGGCGATCGCCTCATAGGTTTTCCCACACCAAGCCCCGTGAAGTACCTGTATTTCCGAAGCTCCAAGGTGCTTTCTGGTGACTTGAAAAACTAAATCATCTACTAAATTTTGTGTCTGCTTCCAGCTTAATTCGGATTCGGTTTTCATGGATTTTAGCAATTCTCTACAAATATGATGGCAAATGTTCCCAGTTCTTACAATAAATTATTACTATTATTTTCGCTCATATCACCAACATCTTTATAAATACCTGGAAAAAACCGGATTTTTTCCGGAACTTGATTTGTTGCCGAATTTTTCCGGTTTTATTATCACCAATTGTTGTTTGAAGTACAAATTCAAAACCTGTTTTTTTCCGGCTGACTATTAAGAAATAATCTGTGAGTATAGGTACATGAAGAGGAAAGCGAATAAAAAACGCTTTCACCAAAATATAAATTAAAAATTGAGGTCATTAGTTAAATGAATAGTAAAACTAAAGCGAAACTTTCCTTATTTGCACTCGCAATTTCTACAATTGCAGCACCATTTGTAATTTCAAATTCTCCAGCGTTCTCCCTGAATCGTAGAACTTGTGAAGCTCGGTTTTTAATAAATGGCAAAGTAGTAAAAGGATGGACTGATTTAGGTAGAGTTGGAGGAACAAGTAGACAAAAGAGATGCAGAAGAAGAGGCGAGCGTCACGCTAGAAGTAAGATTACATATCGCCAAATTGGTTTAACACCAGAACAAGTATGTAAGAAGTTTGGTGCAAAAGGTGGAGCAACTATTTACATTGATACCAGATTAAGAGGAAAACCACAGAGTCAAGATGGTAGTGTTAAAACTTGGCTTGGACTGAAAGGGTGTACTCCCACATGCACTTATAGACCTCAATTTAAGTCAACTTCCAGCGGAGGTTCAAGTGGTACAAATTCCGGAGGTGGATCTGGTGGCTCTTCCACAACTTTACCGACGAACCCTCCTATTAAATAAGGTCACGCAAAAAAGATTGCTAGATAAGAGTTTAACTCTACGATTGAACTCTTATCTAAACGAGATGTTTATATACAATTTCAAACCCTAAAAAGAAGAATTAATATGTTTACAAATTCAATCAAGTCGAAGTTTCTTGCATTATTTACATTTAGCACAGTCTTAGCACCATTTATTGCGATTAATCCAACTGCAACTATTGCCGCAACACCGAATAAACTAGAAGCTTCAAAAGTATCAGAGAAAAATCTATATGCTCAAAACGTCAATAATAATCGAATTAAACCTTTAAATCCCACAGCTAAAGGTAACGGTAAGGCTATGACCTGGAAAATATTACAAGGACCTTTATATCTGAGTTCCAAAAGTACTGCTTACATTTTATTTGGCTCGGATACTGGTAAGCCCGGTGGTACAAATCCTTACAATGGCGATACTAGTATTAATGAATATCGCTCGCTTCTCTGCATCAAAAAGACAGGTATTCCCAGACCAAAGGGTTTACCACCTGCTAAGGTATCACCTGGTGGTGCAACTACACGCTCTTGGTCTGGTGGTACTGCGCTGGTAATTCCAAATGTGCAAGGGAAGCAATTAACTTCTCAAGCAGTTGCAGACGGAATGTGCGAGAAAGCAGGAAAAAGAAAGCGCGGTACTTCTGGATATCGTATGGCAGAATTCCATGATGGTAATGGTAAGAATGCTGGATGGAGTTTTTGGGCACAAGCTTTTTTCCGCGATGTACAAGGTTTAAATCCAAACACTCGTTTCTGGGTTAATATCAACGACCAACCAAATGCGACTCCTTGGGGTTCAATGGTTAGTGATAATACTCCATCTTCCTCTATTGCTAGATTTCAAGTTTCTTACGGTGGTGTCAGTCGTTTCCAGCCACTGCTTCGCGAAAGTCTTGATAAAAGAGGTTATTTTCTAGATTCATTCCGCTTTGAAGATTTTAATGGTGATGGTAAGACTGATATTTTGACACAATTTGGTCGTAGGTTAGTAGTCTCTTATGGTGGTACTTCTCACTGGAAACCTCTTCGTCGGAGACTTTTCCCTAGTAGAAGTATTCCTCTGAAAAAGTTACGTTTTGGAGATTTTAACGGAGATGGTAAAACTGACTTATTCACAACTATTAATGGTAGATTTTACGTATCTTACAGTGGTAAATCTCGCTGGAGACCTCTACTTTTAGCAAAGCCAAATTACAGAACAATTCCATTAGAAAAATTACGTTTTGGAGATTTTAACGGAGATGGTAAAACTGATGTTTTCACAACATTTGATGGTAGATTCCAAGTTTTTTACACTGGTGCTTTTAACTGGAAACCTCTAGCTGGAACAAAGATTCCCTTAGAAAGATTCCGCTTCGGAGATTTTAACGGGGATGGTAAGACTGATGTTTTCACAGTATTTAATGGTAGATTCCAAGTTTCTTATGGTGGTACATCTCGCTGGACACCTCTACAAAGAACAAGGATTCCTCTAGAAAAATTCCGATTGGGAGATTTCAATGGAGATGGTAAAACTGATGTTTTCACAATATTTAATGGTAGGTTCCAAGTTTCCTATGGTGGTACATCTCGCTGGAAATCTCTGCATCGTACAAGGATTCCTTTAGAGAAATTGCGTTTTGGAGATTTCAACGGAGATGGTAAGACTGATGTGTTTATCTAATATCTTGCACTGGTATTCTACCTAATGCTTTAAACCATAATTCAAACGAAACCCGCGCTGAGGGCGGGTTTAGATTTATATATCTAAGTATTTTATAGCGCTTTTCATCTGGGTACAATACATCTTGATAGACCTCACCCCCTTCCCCTCTCCTTAATAAGGATACTGTTGGCGAATAGTAGGTCAGACCCCTCATCCCAACGAATTAATAGGGATTTTAAGTTATCAGCAGGAGTGCGATCGCACTCCTCAAACCCTCATTTTTTTGGTTATTCAGGGGTGTCACCCCTGAATAACCAGCAGTATCCTTAATAAGGAGAGGGGTGTCCGGAGGACGGGGTGAGGTTTCGGGTGTATTGTACTTAACCGAAAACTGCAATATCATATTTAGCGAATACTTTTCAAACATTTTTCTAATTGTTTCCCTACCCAAATATCATCAAAAACTGATTTATAGATACGGTTATAAACCTCTAATTTACCGTCATACTCTTTCACCAAACCCGACAAGTATAATTGCAAAACTTCAGGACTATCATCAGCAGAAATATTTCCATAGTGCAAAACTTTTTGATACAACTGCAATAACTTATAAGCAGGTATTTCATTGTTGAGAATGCGGTCTTTGATTGTATAAAAATGCTGTTGTTTATCCTGTAATAACCAATTGTCGATAATGTAGGAACGCACAATCCAAGAAACAGTTTCTGCTTCTTCTCCTTGTGCTATTTGCAATCCTGAATTACAAATTAATTGACAAATCCATTGAGTTAAAAACGGCTGTCCTCCCGTCCATGAAAGGATTTCTTGCATTAGCATTGATGGATTATCGGCTAGTCTGGTTAATGGTGTTTGTAATGACTCTACTTCATGAAGTTGAAAACCAGTTAATTCTATCGCTCGGTGCTGCATCTGAAAATATGTATCATTTATATAATTTTTATCTTGAAATAATTCTTCGATAGTTGCAGTTCCTAATAGAGCAAAAGTAAGACGATTTAGGGAGCGTTTTTCAATCCTTTTGTAATAGCAAGAGCGAATAAAAGCCATAAAGTCATTTTTAAAGCTGAAATTTAAAAGATTATCAATTTCATCTATAAATATGACAATATGTTGTGAAATTTGTAATTGTGATATTATTTCATCAAAAAATTTACTCAACCGTAAATATGGTTGAATAAATCTGTGTTCGTACCACCAATCTTCCAAATCAATATTAATATTTAATTCGTTCGCTAAATGACTAACAAATCCACTATAGAATTCATCTTCTGTGACGTTATTAACGCAAAGCTCAGTCATATCAAATGCAACACAAGCAAAACCTTCTTGTTTCAACTCTGACATTGTTCGCACCTGCAAACTAGATTTTCCCATTTGTCGGGAATTTAGTACAGAGCAAAGCATTCCCTCTTTTAAACCTTGGTAGAAATCAAAATCGGCTTTTCTGACTACGTAACTAGGAGCTTCTTCGGGTAGACTTCCCCCTAGTTGATATTCATCACCTTGTTTAACAGAAATCATAAACTGCTATAAATTTAATTATTTTTTAGTTTAAAAACGGGAACAAAGTTATAGAAACTAAGTCTTCGTTCCAGCCATAAAGCACAGTTGTGATGCTTCTGTTAGTTAATAGTTTTGGAGATTTTTGCCTATACAGTTTTGACTTGATAAGCAATTGAAGCAGGAGCATCCCAATTTTAAATAAATATTTTACCAACACCCTGGAAGGGTGCCGCTACAGGGACAAAGCCTACCTTCGTAGGCTAAGAAATCTTTTAGCCCATGCAGATGGGCTTTGTAATATTAGCCCCAGGCTTCTAGTCTGTAGGCTTTTTGAAAATTTAATTTGGGATGCTCCCAATTAAAATGATTTGATATCAAAAAAACAAAAATACCCCAGCCAATATTTAAAGTGACTGGAGTGCTTTTAATTATAAATAAGGATTAACGTTAACTATTTCTCAATCTTTCCCAATCATTTTTGGATTAATCAATAGATAAAATTTGTTTTCCTGATGGTCGTTTCTTATCGCATCTTATATTAATGTAAACCCATCTTCTTAGTCTCCAATTCCAAACCCTACGTCTGCACTTGTCTGGTACTGGTCGTCTTGGTGGTTGAGGATTGATTGGTAGCTTTTCGATTAATCGTGGTTTTGGTTTTTGTTTCTCAACTAAAGGTTTTATATTATCATCTGTAACTTGATTCGTTACTGTCGGAGAATTTGCAGCGTCAGCAACTAAGTATTTACCAGAATTAACAGCATTACTCGGTAGACTATTGGTCGTTAAAAGCAGGATTGCACTGGCTGTAATTTGAGCAATTTTTTTGTTCATTTTTCCCTCTTCAGAGTAATTGTTTATATAATGGTTGAGCATCGAATGAAAAGACCTATATCTTTCTCCGAGGCTGCTAATAGTAGATAGTTATGGACAAAATTTACCTATACAAATTTGGATTTTAAAAAGTAAATAATTTATTTACGAACACAAGTTTTAACCCATCTTTTTAGTCTGCGATTGTAAACCCACCTCCTATAGCAACTTGGTCTTCTTCTTATTCTGCGCCAATTTCTATGATTTATTTTAATCGTATTTTGTTCCAGCTTATGCTTTCTTAGTTTGTCAATCAAAGGGTTTGTTTTTTCTTCTGTAACTTGTTTTTTTTGTGTCTCTAATTTTATTGGAAGTCTAGCGAGTGAGGTTTCACCGAGCGCATAAATCGATAAACTATTTATGATTAAACCCAGGGTTAAACTAGTTGTGATTTTAGCTATTTGACTTTTCATTTTTTTTCATGAGAGTAATTGTTTAAATAACCATTGAGCATTTTTGATGCTGCTAATAGTAGATAGTTCTAGGAAAAATTTACCTATACAAATTTGTAGGGAGATAGGAAAAATGTCTCATATTTAATTACTAATTACCCATTAATTAACGCAATTCTTCAATTACTTGTGGTGTAAACGGATTTTTACCACCTCGTAAGTCTTCAATCCAAGCTTGACGCTTTAATTTCTCTTTCTTATCATCAGTTTGCTTTACAAATACCTCGAAATCTTCGATAGCACCTTTATAATCCCCAGTCAGCGCTCTAGCTAATCCACGGCTATCTATGATATTTTCGTCTAATGGTTTAAGAGCTACTGCTTTTTCACAAGCAAACATTACCTCTGTAGAAGACTTATGTAAGCTACCATACCAACATAATTCGTTCCAATGTTGTACAGAGACTGGCAATTTAGGAACAATTTTGATTGCTTGGTTATATGCTGTAATAGCTTCTTTTATTTCACCCTCGCTAGCTAATTCTCTAGCTTGAGTAATCAAAATGATTGCTTTAGCTCTAACTTCTGAATTAATATTTAACTCTGGATTCCATTTATTTGCTTTGCGAAACTTGTTTACAGCACCTTCTAAATCTCCATCTTTCGCTAATTTCTCACCTTGTTTAACTAAAGAAAAAGCAGCACGAGCTAATATCTCGCGGTTTTGACAAGTTTTAATTTCTTCTAATTTCTCAGGATGATTAATGAAATAACCTTTTAATTTACTACAACCTCGGGTTAATAAATTATCAAAATTCCAATTCCATAATTTGACAGTCCCATCATCAGAAGCGGAAATAATAGTTTTACCATCTGCGCTGAATATTGCACTATTAACATCAGATTCATGTCCTGATAAAGTATGTAGTAATTGACCGCTACTAGTTGACCACAATTTTACTGTTTTATCTGCTGAAGTAGAAACAATAGTTTTACCATCTGGACTAAATTTAATGCTTTTAACTTCGGATTTATGTCCTGGTAAATTATAAAGTAATTTACCGCTATTTGCAGACCACAATTTTACTGTTTCATCTCGTGAAGCTGAAGCGATAATTTTTCCATCTGGG
This sequence comes from Rivularia sp. MS3, assembly GCA_019192545.1. Taxonomy (GTDB): domain Bacteria; phylum Cyanobacteriota; class Cyanobacteriia; order Cyanobacteriales; family Nostocaceae; genus Rivularia. The sequence goes on from JAHCMI010000048.1 coordinate 56,629, forward strand.
CTAATTTGTACATTATAAACTGCGTCTTGATGACCGGATAAAGTGTGAAGTGATTTACCGCTATTTACAGACCACAATTTTACTGTTTCATCTGCTGAAGCTGAAGCTATTATTTTTCCATCTGGACTAAATTGTATGCTATCAACCCAAAATTCATGACCTGATAAATTATTGATTAAGGTACCGCTACTAACAGACCATAACTTTATTGTTCCATCACCAGAAGCAGAAGCAATTTTCTCACCATCCGGGCTAAATTTAACATCCAAAATTTCCTCTTTATCACCGGATAATGTATGGATTAATTTACCGCTATTTGTAGACCACAATTTTACTGTTTTATCCCGTGAGGCTGAAGCGATAGTTTTTCCATCATGGCTAATATCTAAACTATAAACTAACTCTTTATGGTCGGATAAAGTGTGAAGTAATTTACCGGTATTTGCAGACCATATTTTTACTTTTCTATCACCAGAAGCGGAGGCAATTGTTTTACTATCCTTAGTAAACCTGATGCTATAAACAGCATCTTGATGACCGGATAAAGTATGTAGCAATTCACCATTATGAGCAGACCATATTTTTATTGCTTTATCGTTGGAAGCTGAAGCGATGATTTTACCATCTGGACTAAATATTGCGCTGACAACCGAATCTTGATGTCCTGATAAAGATTGAACCAATTCATCATTTTCAAAAGACCATAATTTGATTTTATTGTCCTTGGATACAGAAGCAATAGTATTTCCATCGCTACTAAATGCGAAATTAAATCCTGATAATGAGTACAGTAATTGACCGTTACTAGCAGACCATAGCTTCACTGTTCCATCTTTCGATGTGGAAGCAATGATTTTACCATCAGCACTAAAATCAACACGGTTAACTGAATCTCTATGTCCTGATAAACTATAAAGTAATTGACCGCTACTTGCAGACCATAATTTTATTATTCCTGCATCATCAGCCGAAACAATTTTCTCACCATCATTACTAAATTCAATACTATTAACAGATGATTTATGTCCTGATAAAGTTTTTAATAATTTACCGTTACTAGTAGACCATAATTTTATTATTCCAGCATCATCAGCCGAAACAATTTGCTTATCATCATGACTAAATTTAACACTGTTAGCAGATGATTTATGTCCTGATAAGGTTTTTAATAATTTACCGTTACTAGCAGACCATAATTTTATTATTCCAGTATCATCAGCCGAAACAATTTTCTTACCATCATTACTCAAATCAAGACTATTAATAGAAGATTGATTTATTGATAAAGTCTTTAGTAATTGACCACTAGATGCAGACCATAATTTTACTATCCCATTATCTGAAGCAGAGACAATAGTTTTACCAAACTCCTTCGGAGTCGCTACGCTAACACCACTAAAAACGAGACTATTAATATTAGATTTATTATCTAATAAAGTATGTAATAATTTACCATTAATTGCAGACCATAATTTTACTTTTCCATTAGCAGAAGCGGAAGCAATTATTTTACCATCTGGACTAAATACTAAATTATTAATTACCTGCTTATGTCCCGATAAAGTGTATTTTTCTTCTAGCCAATAATTATTAATTGGCTTATATATCGACATTTGAATTTTTTGTTTGGTATCGGCTTTGATAAAACTTCTAAACCAAGTATTATCTAGTGATTGCTGTGCTTTCAAAGCTTCTAACAATGCTTCTTGATAATTTTGTAAATTAAAATATTTTTCAGAAATTATAACCGAACTATTTAGCTTTTCCCTTGTAGCAATTATCTCCGCTTTTACCCAATTCCACCCAGCGAATCCCGCAAAAATTAAACTAACAATAGATAAACCTGCTAACCGAAAAATAGTTCTTCGTTGCTTGAACTTTTCTTCCTTAATTTTTTTATCTCGCTGATTTAAACTCTCTCGAATAAACTTTCTCTGAGAATCGCTTAAATACTTGCGATATTTCTCATCATTTAACCAAACTTCCGCTTCACCTAAACCACCACCGCTTAATAAATAATCGCTATTGTATTTATTATCTTCCCATTTAACCACTTCAAATTGTAATCGCTTCTGCCAAACCCGAAACCGACGATTACTTTTTATCCATTCCCTGAGTATTCCCCATTCCCGAATCAAAGCTTCATGAATAATCTCTACCGTTTCCTGTTGACTGCTTTCATCCCAACCAGTCACCACCAAACGATGATTTGCTAATTCCTCAACTAATCCCCAATTATCTTCCCCCACTTCCCCACGGGTAGCTTTACGCTTGGTATCTTCCGTACCTTCCCCTGGACTAATTAACTGAATAAATATGCGTTCGGCTTTTTCTTTATTGACAGCAGATAACGGATTTAAAACACCATCCGCGTATTTCGCTAAAGCCTTTTCTAAACCACCAATTTCTGCATAAGCTCTATGGGTAAGATACCATTTATCGTGTTTATCCCACAGTAGCGATAAGGTAAACTCTAATAAAGGTAAACGTCCGGATTGATTACCCAAATCATCAATTAATTTGCTTGTTAAACCCTGCTCCAATTCCACCTTCAACTTCGCTGCTGGTTGCTCAATAGCTGCTTGTAAATCCTCTCTTTTCATAGGAGTCAGCAAAACCGGGGGATATTTCTGGAAAGCTTCACCCATCGGTTGATAATCCAGAAATTTACCCATGAAATCAGCCCTTAACGTCAACACTAAACTAAAAAGCGGAGCATTTTGCACTGTATAGAGTAATAAATCGAGAAAAGATTGACGCAGAGAATCTTCAGTTAAAGTGTAAAGTTCTTCAAATTGGTCAGCAATTACTATAAAACGGGGATTTTGACCTTTTTCTTCAATCCAATCGCATAATGCTTTTTTATTATGTTCTAAGTTGACTCCCAGTTCCAATTCCTTTAACCTGCTGTTAACAGATTCAAGATTTTGAACTTTCTTTAATGCAATAGCCAAAGCATCAAAAGGATTCTTCCCCGGACGAAAGGATACGATTTGTACGTTACCAATATTCCTCAACTGCGGAACTAACCCTGCAAATACCACCGAAGACTTTCCGCTTCCAGAAGCACCAATCACCGGAACCAAAGGTTTATTATTAACCGCTTCCACTAAATCTGCAATTACATTATCCCTACCAAAAAAGAATTCCTTGTCTTCTTCCCCAAATGCGGATAAACCCTGATAGGGACAGTCAGGAAGTTTACCCGTAAGTCCTCCCAAATCTTCCCAAGTCGGGGCAGCATAAGTTGTATTTTTACAAATTATCGGCAACCATTCCAATCCGGGAATTTGTTTTTCTTTTTCGTGCCTATTACTAAGTTCTACAAGCTTAATTCTTGCATCTCGTACTGATTTAAATAACGATTTACCTTCAGAATAAGAGCTAAGAAAATATTCCAGAAATCTAATTGCAATCTTATCCGGTACGGGTTCTCGCCAAACTATAATATAGGGCAAATGTAAATCTGCTAATTGCTTTGCTAAACCCAAACCATCACAAGAATTAAATATAGCTAACTTTAAACCTTTGCGGATGGCTTCTTGAAAAGTATTTCTAATTTCCTGTAAATTTAAATTTTCCTCGCTATTAATTTGTAATGAACCAGCAGTACCATTAATACTACTTTCACTATGACCGCTATAAAATAAAATATCGCATGGTTCATCCCATAACTTGATAAAATCTTGCCGTTGTGGTTGCTCCAGGTTAATTAACTCCGCTCCCCGCTTCTGAAGTTTTGCGATTAATTGACGATCGCCATCAACATCGATGTCTGTACTGTCTCCAAATATACTCGTAATTCTAACTCTTCTAAATATTCCGCTATCTACAACAGATGGTGAATTTGATTGAAATTCACTCAAACATAAAACAGCTTCAAAAGTTGAATTACGATCAAAATAATCCCATTCCTGCCAAGGTAGACGATGTAAAATATCTTTTGTCACCCTGGATGTAATATTTTCAGTATTAATAGTTAATAAAATTTCTGAATTTGCATCTAACTTAAACTCAGTTTCTAATCGAGATTTAATTACAACCAGCCATTGATTAATTTGAGTACGTAAATCCTCTGCATATTGATTGCAATTCTGCTGACACTCATAATACGAAAAGTTGGTAGGTTGCTGTTTGCTAAAACCTCTTGAGAAATCTTCTGTATAAAAACCACTAGTTACTAATTCTTCAGTTACAATTTTTCTGACGCGAGTTTCAACTAACTCGCTGTACTTATTTTGCCAACTTTGATATAACTCAGGAATTCGAGGTGCAGCAGGGAGTTGAGTTTGTAACTCTGTAGAATTTTTGCTACCAGCTATACTGGCACTAAGGTTAGTTTTATCAAATCCATGTTCAAAGTCACCATCACTAAACCTTAGATTTACTAGTACCTGCATTATCGGTTCCTTACAGTAGTTGTATCCCGTATCTCCTTACTGACTATGTGATATTACTATATGTGCCGTAAAAATATTACTTTTTGCATCAAAATGTTTCCTAAAATTATGTGATTTCACAAAAATCAATATAATCAATCATTAGATAGATGACAAAATTATGCTTAGTAATATTTTTGACTTGTACGTAGCGCTATATCTGTCTTCTAAAAATGAGATACGGGAAAAATCTCTATAAACTAAGCTATAAGCAGGTTTCAGTAAAAGTGTATAGGTAAAAAATATTCAAACTATATATAAATGTAAGCCTAACCAAGCAAAACATCATACCCATGTAAGATTATTAACTAACTTAAACGAACAGCATATATATGGATACAAACACATCAAGGTATTGGACAATTAACATTATCGCTAATCCTTTCGACAAAGATGGTAAAGCTACTTCTTGTCACAGAGAGAAACAATCAACTTTAGCAACAGAGTTTTTTGAGAATGAATTTCCACAATTAAGCAGTCAAAAAAGTTTATCTAAGGGTGAAAATCAATATCTTCAAGTACATTTATGGAAAATATTTCATGATAGTACAGTTGATAATAAAAAACGTGCTAAGGCTGGACTTTGTTTGAGATGCTATTTATCTCATTCTATTATTAAAGGCTGTCAAATACTTGCTGGTAGAAGTTCTAGTAACTATACTTTATTTTCAGAATTATTATCATACGTTCTCAACGATGACGGTAGTACCTTAATAGTTTTAGACAACAATAATAAAACTCAATTAATTCTAAATGAAAATTGCCATACTCAACCAATACCTAAAGAAGGAAACTTTTTTAGTGTGGATGTTTTAAGAACTTATAATCCAAATTTATTTAATAGTAACAATAGTGAAAGTTTGGATAATTGGTGTATTAGATGTACTAGGCAAAATACAGATTTACAAACCCATTTATTAGAAATCGGTGTTTGGATTCCCAGCGATTGGTCATTATTATGTAGAGAAATTCCTCAATCCCTTGATACTCATTTTACTAATAACCAATGTCAGCTTATAGAAGTATTTCATGCAGTATATAGAAGAGATAGGCAAAAATTTCGTCAAAGGGGCAGGTGTTCCGAACCAACATACCCACAGTTAGAAGAAATGCTTTGTTTATTGGGGAACAAAAACATTATACTTAGCTCTGCTCATGAATTAATTCAACATTTCCAAGAAATTGCAGAAATATTACGTCAAGATACTTATTCTACTAAGATAGGAAGTCCTAAAGCTGATTCTATAGATAATTATTTCACAAATAATAGTGATTCTTTTTCTAAACCAAATCTATCTTGTATTAATCAAAATACTAACTCCGAAGATATTGAAGAGATTGAATTACGAGAACTTTTAAATCAATTACCGAATCAAGTATTATTCAACGCAATATCAGAAATAATTCCTCAACGAGTAAAATTTTTATCTAAAAAAAAGAATTATTCTGCTTATGCTGCAAAATTCATCCAAGGACTACAACTTTATTACCAAAAAAATAAACCTTTGAGTTTAAAAGAAATAGCTGCATTATGGGAGATAAATTGGGCAAAAGCCAGACGGATATTTCAATTGAGCGAGTTCATCGAAAATGTTCAGTCTTTTTCTGAGAGGAGTTTCATAGAACAAATTAAAGAAAGAGCTAGCATTTTTTGTACTTCAGAATTATCTTGCAATCCCAATAATTTACGAAATATAGCACAGGAAGTAAGAAATTTTTTGTATGAGATAGCATTCAAAGAAGCTTACGCAGAAATTACAGCATCGAGGAGCGTTTATAAAAATAGTTTATTTGCTCAAGTTTTGCGAGATTACATCCACGAAAAAATAAACAGTAATAAAAATAATCATATATAAAAAATGTCATGACTAAATTAAGCTTACCTCCAGAACAAAATTTTAGCAGACGAATTCAACCGAGAATTGCTTGGTTAGAAGCAGAACATTACGAAAAAGCTAACAATATTAGTCAAAATATTAATGATGAAAAAAATCAATGGAGAGTTTACTTAAATCAACTAGCTTTATTTGGTTTTGAAGAATGGTTGCAAGAACAAATCCCAGATATTGAAATTAGGCACGATTATACAAATTTTCAACAGAAAAGCGTTAATTTACGAGTTGGTGAATTTAAAGTTCAATTAATCACTGTAGATAGCATTTATGAAAATTTCATTACTATTTCTCAAGAAAATATCACATCACCACAATTTGCGGCTCACTTTTATGTATTAGTCGAAATTTTAGAAGAAGCCGAACAGTTAATAATTCATGGAATAATACGACATGATGAATTATCTCAAGTTGAAAAATCTGAGATTTGTAAAATTCCGCTTTCTAATTTTGATAGTGAAATAAACAATCTTTTCTTGTATATTCGATTTCTGGAAATTGAAGCTATTCCTTTACCCAAACCAACAGAAAATATTACTAACGCAGTTACTCAATCTCTTGTTAATCTTGCTCAGTGGTGGAGTGGAGTATTTGAAGAAAGTTGGCAATCTCTCGAAGAAGTTTTGACTCCGCAAACACCGACATTAGGTTATTCAGGTGCAGCCAGAAAAAATACTAATTCATCAGATTTTGCAGTCAGAAGGGGTAAATTATTTGACTTTGGTTTATTACTAAATGGTCAACGCTTTGCATTAACAGTTAATATGAGATTTGAAGAAAATCAAGAAATAGGTATACTCGTACAAATTCTAACTCATAATCAAGATTGTTTACCCCAAGGGTTAAAACTTAGAGTAACGCTTAATCATAATACTGATGAAGCAGAAAGTGAATCAGCAATTGCAAGAGAATACGACCAAATTATTCAGTTAGCATTTAGCGAAGCTGTTGGTAAACAATTCAAGGTTGAAGCTATTTATCAAGATGCTGTGGTAATAGAAGAGTTTGTTTTGTAATTTCAATATCTACTGGCTTTTTTGGGATGAAGTTGTTGGGTGGCAACTTCTTTTTATATAAGTGGCTAATCTGTATGAAAATAATGTGGATGTTTATCTTACTTCTTTATGATTAAAGACTTTTCAGGTAAAAATCTGCGGGGACACTGTTTTAAAAATCAGAATTTAGAGGGTGCTAATTTTAGCAATGCTGATATCCGTAGTACTAATTTTAAAGGTGCTATTCTGCGAAAAACAAACTTTACTGGTGCGAAAGCTGGTTTGCAAAGACGTTGGGTATTATTCTTAGTTTTGTTTTCTGGCTTCCTTTCAGGAGGATCGGGCTTTCTTTTTGTATTTAATGGAGTTTTAATCGCGAACATATTTGATGGCTCTTATAATATTTATAATCAAGCATTAGGCTGGGTTTCATTAGTAATAACGATTGTTGTGTGTATAGTTATTATTCACCAAGGAATAGAGGTAAGTCTTGCCTTCGCATTCACCTTTGCTGGAGTTTTTACCTTTGTATTTGCTGGGGTTAAAGGCACAGCATTCTCCGTAGCCATAGCCTTTGCCTTATTCTTTGCATTCGTTGTTATCTTGGTATTTGCTTTCTTCACCTTGAATTCAGCCTTTACTATTGCTTTTACTTTTTTCGCAGCTTTTGCTGTAGCCTTGATTATGGCTATAGCTTTTACTAAAGCCAGAATCTTAGCAGCAACCTTCGCCGTAGGTGGATTTTTCGCAATTGCTTATGTAACTTGGCAAGCTGTGAAGGGAGATGAAAAATATGCATTAATACGAAATGCTGCACTTGCTTTTATTGCGTTTGGTGGTACAAGTTTTCATAACACGGATCTAACTGATGCTGATTTTAGTAGTGCAACACTCAAAAACACAGATTTCAAAAAAGCCAATCTAACCCGTACTCGTTTTCACGAAGCTAAACAACTCGACGTTGCTAGATTAGACAATACAATATTAGCTAAACGAGATATTCTCAATTTACTAGTCACTGGTAACGGTAGAGAAAAATCTTATGTTGGTGCAAATCTAAAAGGTGCAAATCTTCAAGATGCAGATTTAAAATCAGTAAATCTCAAAGATGCCGATATAACAGAAGCCACCTTTGAAGAAGCAAATTTAGAATGGGCAAATTTGACTCGAACTAAAGCTTTAGACACTGACTTTACCAATGCTTACATGACTGGTGCTTGTGTAGAAGCGTGGAATATTGAAAGCACAACTAAGTTAGATAATGTAGATTGTCGCTTTGTTTATCTACTAGAAAATCCCAAGCCTAATACTGATGATAAAGAACGTCGTCCGAGTAGTGGAGAATTTGGTAAAGGTGAATTTACTAAGCTATTTCAAGAAGTATTAAATACAGTTGAAATTATATTCCGTGATGGTATTGATTGGAAAGCTTTTATTCAATCTTTCCGACAAGTGCAGGTAGAAAATGAAGGAACGGAATTAAGTGTTAACAGTATTGAAAATAAAGGTGATGGAGTCTTTGTAATTAAAGTAAATACTCCTTCAAATGCTGATAAAGAAAAAATTCATAGTCAGTTAGTACAAGGCTATCAAGAACAACTTAAAGCATTAAAATCAAGATATAATTTAGAATTACAAGCCAAAGATAGAGATATTGATAGATATCGTCAAAGATATACAGATATCCAGGAAATCACAAAGCTTTTAGCCGATAAACAAGTACCTTTAATTTCTCAACCAGTTGCAGAGAAAGTTGTTTTACTTAAGTTTGACAGTATAAGCGAAGCAACAAATATATTCGTAACAGCACAAATCTGGGTAGATAATCATCCTCAACCCATATCTTCTGAAGGTAATTTACCACCAGCTACAGAAATCATCGAACTCTACAATCGTATATATAAGCTTTGTAATCCAGAAAAAAACAATAACCGTGCTGGTTTTGCAAAAGCGCAAGTTTCTAATTTTTCGGTTCAAGAAATATATAATTTATCTAATAAATTGAAAAAAGATATTAATAATTGGTTTAATTCACCATTATTTCTAAATGTCACTAAGCAATTACGCTCAAAACTAAATCCTTCCGACTCTATTAGCTTCATTCTCCAAACTTCAGACATCAAATTAAAGCTTCTTCCCTTACATTTATGGGAATTTTTTGACGATTACCGTAAAGCAGAAATTGGTTTATCCGCACCACAAAGCGATAGGTTGAGTAAATCCGTACCAGAAAGAAAGAAAGTAAGAGTGTTAGTTATTCACGGTAATAGTAAAGGTATTGAATCAGGAGTTCAAGCTGATTTGGAAACGCTGAATAAATTACCATTATCTGAAATTAAAGTTTTATCGCAACCAAGTAAACAAGAGTTAGATGAACAACTTTGGCATTCACTGGGATGGGATATCCTCTGTTTTTCCGGCCATAGTGACAGTAAAGAAGATGGTAGCACGGGAGTTATAGAAATTAGTCCAAGCGAACAATTAAGTTTAAAATATCTCAAAAGTGCTTTAACAAATGCCATTGGAAAAGGATTGCAGCTTGCTATTTTCAACTCCTGTAAAGGTTTGGGAATAGCGCAAGATTTAGCCGAATTGCATATTCCCCAAATCATTGTCATGCGTCAACCCGTTCCCGATGAAGTTGCACAAGTATTTTTGAAAAACTTTTTGGAAGCCTTCGCCAATGGTAAATCATTATATAATGGAGTTAGAGAAGCACGGCAGAAATTAGAAGGCTTAGAAGATAGATATCCATGTGCTAGCTGGCTTCCTGTGATTTGCCAAAATCCAGCCGAAGTTCCTTTGAAGTGGTCGCAGTTTCCCGGTGCTGGTAAACCACAGCTTAAAAATTTACTAACACAATTACATAGATTAATAGAGGAAGACTACACAATTACAGCAGATGCTCAAACGGAAGCTTTGGAGCAGGTTCAATTAATTTCTGAAGCGCTACAAATTCAAGACGAACTTGTTGATAAAAAACAGGTGAAGGTTCATATTAGATTACTGCGAGGTATTCTTGTAGAACAACCTGCTGCTGCTGCTTTGTCATCTGAAGTAAACGAAGTATTGGCTGAGGTTTATCGGTTGTTTGATTTGAATAAATAAATACTTCTTAACCCATGCTCAAGCGTTGCTGTCAATATTCGTTAATTAATTTAAATATTGTATAACCAAGCCAAAGCAAACGATATATAAAATATTGGCTCTAAAAGCTGTATAGCTAAATCAAATCAAAATCTATATATAAATGTTGGCACTGATAACAGTTTCAACATTGATATTACTTGAATGAGAGGTACATTAAATGCTTCGTTTATTCAAATTCAACACCGTTTTAGCTACAATCGCTTGCACTTGTTTAGCTGGTAATGTACTTGCGTCTGAAGTAAATAATTGCTCGAACAACTTGAAATCAAACGATATTTGTCCTGTAGCTGTAAATAAAAAGAAAGTAACCACAGTAAGAATTCCTTTAGAAAACCGTTCTTCTAATTTATATACAGAAGTTTCTCAACCAAAAGAAAAGGATGAAACTCTAAGTTTAACTCGTTTACAGCCATCTCCTGACTTCGATGCTACTCAGGTAATATTAATGTTGTTAGGAATTGCAGTTGTAACTGTTTTTCTCGGGCAAAATTTTCAAGAAACTGATTCCAACTCAACACAATCGGATTCTTTTAATCAAGCTAATTCTCGCTTGCACAAGAAACTTTTAACCTTAGTAGAATCACCAGAAACAGCCAAACGTTTGTTTTTAAACACTCAAAACAAATACCCAGAACGTTCTGCTAATTGGCTATTAGAGAAAACTATTTACGATTTGAAACATGACAGACGAGCGTATTAATTTCAGCAACAATATGATTATTAACAGTTAATTGATGGTGACTCTATATGAAAACATTAGTAAACTTAGAATTTAGCGATGGTGACTTTAACTTCGGATTTGACTGCATCAATATTCAGGTGAAAACAACACCTAAATGGAGTAATTTCAAACGATTGACAATTAAATTACCCCCAGCACCCGATATTCCTTCTACTTACGAAAAGTGGAAGCAGGTTTATGATTGGTTAACTTCATCAGATACCAGGAGAGGTTTCAAGAAAACTCAAACAAACTTCTCACCTTCTGAATGTAATAAACTTGCTCGCAATCTACACGGAGAACTTATACAGTGGCTTTCTCCGCTTCATTTACAATTGAACTCAGTATTTAAATTGAATCCTGACTCGGAAATTCACCTGCTCATCAATACCAAAAATATTATTTCCGATGCAACTAAAGATATTTTACACAAGCTTCCTTGGCACGAATTAGATTATTTTCTTAAAACAAACTCCTTAGAAGCTGCTATTTGTTTCAAAGAATTAAAATCAAGTTCTCTTACTCCACAAACAGAAGAAAAATATATTAGAAGAGCCAGAATAATTAGCATTTTTGGTGATAGCCGCGATATTAACACCAAAGCAGACGAAGCAATACTGAATAAACTAAAACAACGGGGAGGAGAATTAATTGTTCTTCAACAACCACAACGTCCCGAATTAGTAAAACTTTGGGATGAACCTTGCGATATTCTATTCTATGGCGGTCATAGTAATACCGAAAATTATCAATCTGGAGTTATTTACATTAATCAAGATGATTATTTAGACTTACAAGAAATTAGAAAAACCTTCAGAGCATCTGTAAACAAAGGTTTAAAATTAGCAATATTTAATTCCTGCGATGGATTGGGTTTAGCAAGACAACTTGCCGATTTAAATTTACCCTACGTCATTGTTTGGAGGGAACCAGTACCCGATGAAATTGCTCAGAAATTTTTAGAATATTTCCTCAACTCCTTTACAGAAGGTAAATCGATATTTAAATCGGTAAGAGAAGCCAGAGATAAACTGCAAGAACTGACAAAAAACACCGATATTGAAAAGCAAATACCCGGCGTAAGCTGGTTGCCAATTATATGTCAAAATACCGTTGACGCTCCTCCGACTTGGAAAGATATGGGAGGTTTGACGGGTAAACTTCCGAACTGTCCTTATAAGGGATTATCCGCATTTAGGGAAGAAGATGCAGATTTCTTTTTTGGTAGAGATGAGTTTATTGAGAAGTTGGTAAAAGCTGTAAATACAAAGTCCCTTGTTCCCGTAGTTGGTGCTTCTGGAAGCGGAAAATCTTCCGTTGTGTTTGCGGGGTTGGTTCCGCAGTTGAGGAAGAGTGGTAACGTACAAATTGTATCGTTTCGTCCGGGAGATAATCCTTTTGATGCTTTGGCTGTTGCTTTGAAACAGTTTGCTATAACTTCAATTAATTCAATTCAAGCGAATGCAGATAAACAAAGATTAGAAGAACTGGAATTAGAAATTGATTTGCGACATGATAAAAAAGCTTTGCATGAGTTGATCGAGAAAATCGCAATTCCGACATTAACAACTAACAATCATAATTCCCGCTGTGTACTAATCGCCGACCAATTTGAAGAACTTTACACCCTTACTCCCAGCCCTTTCAACGCGAACATATGAACTACTTAAGTAAAGACTGAAACCCGCT
>JAHCMI010000049.1 GCA_019192545.1 Rivularia sp. MS3
TGCCGACTGCCGACTGCCTTGCCCTAATTACAATTTTCAACGCCGACCTACTTATATTACTCGTTATCCATATAAATTGTTTGTGCGTCTAACCCAACCTACAAATTAATCAAAAATATTAATTATTTTCTAAACCTTCTTCCTCCTCTTCCTGCTCTTCCCTGTTTTCTCAGCCAACTCTCAACCCTAAAATCACCAACCCGCGCTCTATTCCATCAATATCGGCAATTCCTGGCATATGTCCCCAGCGTTGAAAAGCAAATTGTTCAAACAGTTTTAAACTCGCTTCATTATGTTCAAAAATAAATCCAATTAACGTTTTTAAGCCCAAGTTTGGACTTTGACGAATCGCTTCTTTTAAAAGTCTTTTTCCCAAACCTTGTTTCTGATAATTTGTAGCGATATAAATACTCACTTCGGCTGTTGCACGATAAGCCGGTCTACCATAAAACGGTTGAAAACTCAACCATCCAGCAATGATATCCCCGGTTTCTATTACCCAGAGGGGATGTTTGAGGGGAGAACGTTTTCTAAACCAGTTTATCCGACTCATTACAGATACTGGTTCTAAATCTGCCGTTGCCATTCTACCGGGAATTGAAGCGTTGTATATCGCCACAATCGCGTGTAAATCTTTTTCAGTCGCATGACGGATAATCATTTGTAGTTTATGAACGACAATATTAAGAAATGATACAGAAATATTGATTATATTTGTTATGCCTAGCGCAATTATTACAGGTGGCTCTCAAGGAATTGGCAAAGCGACGGCGCTTTTATTCGCTCGGAAAGGATATGACTTGGTTTTAACAGCGCGATCGCTAGATACTTTGGAAGCAACAGCAGCGGAAGTTCGGGCAATCGGAACTAAGGTATTAGCTGTACCCTGCGATGTCAGTCAAGAAGCACAAGTAAATAATTTAATATCCAAGGCTTTAGAATACTTTGGCAGCATTGATGTTTTAATCAATAATGCTGGGGTTTGTATGAATGGCCCAATCGAGCATACTTCTTTAGATGACTGGCATAGAGTAATTGATGTAAATCTCTGGGGATATATTCACACAATTCATGGAATTTTACCCCATTTTATAGCCCGTGGTGCTGGAACAATTGTAAATGTAGGTTCTATCGGTGGTAAGTTACCGTTACCAGAAATGACTGTTTACTGTACCAGCAAGTACGCGATTACAGGTTTAACAGAAACTTTGCGGATAGAATTAAAACCTAAAGGTATTCATGTAGGTGCAGTACATCCGAGCGCTACCAACAGCAACTTTATGGAAAGAGCGCAGTTTCGTGGCAGCAACCAACAAGAAGCAGACAAACGTCGCAACTCTATGAGCAGTTTTCTAGAATCTCCCGCAGCTAGCAAACCAGAAGATGTTGCAAATGCTGTTTGGGATGCAGTCAAACATCAAAAAGATGAAGTAGTAGTCGGTAGTGGTTCATTTATGTCAGCCGCTTATAAGTTTTTCCCCGGATTAATGCAGGCTGCGATGCAGACATCTAGAGAGTGAACAGTGAGCAGTTAACAGTTAACAGTTAACAGTGAACAGTTAAAAGTTGCTATTTGAATAGCATCACATATTTAATCCTCTTGAGAGGGCTTTTGGTATGAGCCGGGGAATTGCATTCCCCGGTGTGTTGGGATGTGAAAATGTATCATGGTGCGTTGTGCTTTGCGACAACACACCTCACATTTATTAACTGCTCACTGATTACTGCTCGCTGATTACTGCCTTCAGATTGATGCTAATTTTTAAGTTTTCTGTATATGTCAGACTATAGACATAAATAACTATTTCGCCGTAAAAGTCAATATATTTTTACTAAAATAAATATATGTATCCTGATACCCTATATTTTTATTTGCAAATTAAGGAAAATAAATATATTTCCAAGGTCTAACTAGATGCTATTTAAATATTTGTGTTTTGCAGGGACACAAATAAAATTTTTTTTAAATAATCTGATTGGTGCATCATACTTTCCCTTTTGTAACTGTATAAATTTATTACTTAAAAGTTGAACGTTGACACAAAACCCTCTTGCTTCATGTAAGTGAGTGGGTGAATTTCGCTATGCCAATAAGATGGTAATATCCTATGCAAGATAATATTACAACAAAAAAACCGGTTGAAAATAGAAAGAGTAATAAAGCCGAGGAAATTGCTTTTCTTGTTAATAGAATTAGAAGCGGTATTTGGCTGTTTGGTATTCCATCTTGGCTGTTTGGGATTGGTGACAGAAGTTTAGCGGCATTTGCTGATGGTTATATATCTGTAATTGAAGTTATACAGTTATTTACAGCTTCCTTGTTTTTTGCAAGTTGGCTGTTTTTAAGGCCTGATGATTCGCTTGAAAATGACGATTTTATCGCTTTACAAGGTAAATACTGCAATAATTATGCTTTAAAGTCTAATTTGAAGCAAAGATATATGATTAGCCAAGAATATATATTGCCTTTTCCTTATATCTGCCAAATTTATCATTTATTAAATTTAAAGCATTTAGAAAGCATTCACCATTTTAGTTTAAATAATTTAAAAGTTGTTAATGTTAGTGATTTTCAACTTACAGAGAATGGTGGAGCCATCAAATTTCAAACTATGTTGGATTCTCCCTTTAATCCGCTACGCATTTGGAGACAGCCGACTGTTGAAGTTGATTTAATTTTGCATAATCCCTACACTGTCGAATTAAGTATTCCTGTTTACAATCAAAAAAGAATAACTGTTATCTTCCATGCGGTTCCTTTGAATGAAAACGAACATTATTTCTTCATAGATATTTACAGCGATTTAGAATGGTTCAAGCCATTTTTGCAGTTGCTGTTACATTTTGCTTCTTGCTTAACTTTGTTTGAAGATATACCTTATTTACGCAATTTATCTGAAAAGAACCGAGATAGTTTACTTAAATTGGGCAAAGTATCCAACTGTAAAAGCATGTCGCTTTACAGAAGATTTGTAGAGTTATACGGAACTCATTTGAATAATTGCCCAATGCTTAATTAAGGGAATGGGGCATGGGGCATCGTAATTAAGGTTAAAGGTCAAAGGTCAAAGTTAAAATTAAAATTATTCTTATCACTTTGTCTCCTTCTTCTCGATCTCCTAATCTCTCTATCACCTCATCTAGCTACTCGCTACTCGCTACTTGCTACTTGCTACTTGCTACTCTTAACTTTATTTACGCTCTTGCTAACAATGGCGCGGCGGCGAGCAGAGTTTTAGTATAAGGATGTTGAGGGTTAGAGAAAATGTCTTGGGTTGCACCAAGTTCGACGATTTTACCACCGTTCATGACGGCGATTCTGTCGCATAAAAATCTGGCTAACCATAAATCATGGGTGATAAATAAATAAGTTAATTCAAATTCGTCTTTTAATTCCAACATTAAATCTAAAACTTGCGACTGTACGCTAGCGTCTAACATGCTTACGGGTTCATCGCAAATTACTAATTTAGGACGAGTTATTAAAGCGCGAGCGATTGCAACTCTCTGCTGTTGTCCCCCGGATAAGTCGGAGGGATAGCGTTGACAGTACATTTCGGATGGGTTTAACCCTACTTTATCGAGCATCCATAAGACTTGCTCTTTTGCTGCCCCAGCATCGGCTAAGTTATGGATGATTAAGGGATCGGCTATATTCTGCCCTACTGTCATTGTAGGATTCAAACAAGCATGGGGGTCTTGAAATATCATCTGCATTTGTCGTCTTTGGGAACGTACTTGTTTGCGCGACAAACTGGTTAATTCTTTGCCTAGAAATTCAACTTTACCCCCGGTAGGACGAATTAATTGCAGTATTGTCCGCGATAAGGTGCTTTTCCCGCAACCTGATTCGCCAACTAATCCCAAAATTTCTCCTGGATACAGTTCTAAGTCGATCCCGTCTACTGCTTTAATAGTTTGTCCTTGCCCTCTAAATATTCTTTCTATAAAGCTTGGTTCAATAGTATAGTGCTGTTTTAATTCTTTGATTGCAAGTAAAGGCGTGACGTTGGATGATTTTTCGTTGAGACTAGTTGATAATTCTGCGGCCGTATCTGCATTTTCTTCCGTTGAAAATGTTTGTATGTGCAGTGCTGCTTGTAAAAGCGAACGAGTATATTCGTGCTGCGGATTTTGAAATACTTCCTTGGATAAACCAGTTTCTACCATCTTGCCCTGAAACATTACACCAATGCGATCGCAATATTCAGCAACCATTGCTAAGTCGTGGGATATTAGTAGCAATGCCATGTTTTCTTCGGCGCATAGTCTGGTCAATTCTTGCAAAATTTGGGCCGAAACTGTGACATCTAAACTAGTTGTCGGTTCGTCAGCAACAATTAATTTAGGATTTAATAGTAATGCTAAAGCAATTGCAACTCTTTGGCGCATTCCACCACTAAATTCGTGGGGATACTGACTCCATCTTTCGGAGGGGATATTAACTTTTTGTAAGGTAGCAATAGCTTTTTCTTTCGCCTGCGAGCTAGAAAGTTGCGGGGAATGGGCTTTGAGAGTTTCAAGACAGTGGTTGCCGATTGTCATTAATGGATCTAAACGAGTCATCGGGTCTTGAAAGATTAATGCTACTGCTTCTCCACGAAATTTACGCAGATGTTCGGCAGTCATATCGAATACAGGTCGCCCTTGAAACATCACCTGCCCCTCGATGCGTGTAGAGTCAGGCAGCAATCGCATCGCTGCACGTCCTAATGTAGATTTACCACAACCGGATTCTCCAACCAGTCCCATTCTTTCTCCCGGTTGTAGAACAAAAGAGACATCATCAACTGCCCATTTTTCTTCTTCAGTGCTGCTTGTAGGGTAACCTACGCGGAGGCTTTGAATCGACAATAAAACATCACTCATAATTAGTTGCCAGTCCTATTAGCTATAAGTCCCCGAAAGGCGCATTTTTAGTGTTACGGTTGAATATTTACATTCCCACAATCGTCGAGAATCATTAACTGCACGCTTAAATTTTTATACTTTACCAGATTCGCTTTATAATCCTTGTTACCTCTGACATCAAAATCTACGAATTATTATTGGGTATTATCAATTACATGGGTTGGCATAAACCTTGATATTGTACTTGTTTTAATCGACAACTTATTTTTACCGCTCGACGCGAAAAAAAACAAAAAAATCGCGTTGTAACTAATCCTTTTAACCTATGTCGGCAGAAACAACCGAACTACAACTAATTCATCAGACATAATAGAAAATACTTCTATATGAGTATGACCTATTTGCCAAAATATCGGAGAAAAATGTTAATATCAACTTGAAAGCTAAACACCACTCTACGAGTAGATGTGTTGAAAAAATATCAAAGCTAATACTAAACTTTTACAAAATTTTTCTTTTCTCAAAAAGAAAATATGGTGTAAGAGTATACTATTAGTTGTATTTAGTTAGTTAATATTTTCGCTTTAATTTTTATCCAGCTTTTAGCTTTTAGCTTTTAGCTTTTAGCTAAGAAGGGTTGAATACCCCACCGTCTGCACGGTGCCAAACAATTGTTTGGGGTTTAAATCCCCATCTAGTTGCAAGCTAATAGCTTATAGCTAATAACTAGCTAATAACTAATAGCTTTTATTCGTCATCTGCTACTTTATCCATCTTAAGAATGGCATCGCAGTATCCAATCAGGGTTGTTAAACGTTCTTTTAGAGCATCTATTCTTTCTTTAATGGTAGAAGCTTGCCGCGCTCCTTGAAAAAACATTATATCTATCTGTAATAGCTGCAACTGCCTGCTTATTTCAGTCTGATAGGATTGCTCTGTAGGATATTGAGTAGTCAAAGGTACAATATCGGAACGAAAGAAGCTTTGCAAAGATGCCAGCCGTTGGCGCAGTTCGGCAGCATTGGTTAGATTAGAAGAGATATCAGCTTGCAATTGGCGCAACAAAGTCTTAAATGCTCGATATTTCTGCTTATTAACAGACATAACCATGTTTATTGAGATAGTATTAATGTCAAGAATTTTATCTCATAGAATAATCTAATCTTTTAAAATTAATTTTTCCATAGCCAACCGCCTCAAACTTAGCATTGAGGCTTTATTCGCCATTACTCTTTTTGAACAATTATGATGCGGAACAATTATTCCATTAGAAAAACATTGTTAGCTGAGAAAAACCCTTCTAAATTAGCAAACTTACCTCGCTCTTTAAAAGCAGCATCACAAAAACAGCAATGTCGTTTGCGTCGTCCATCCTCTTTAGATATTAGCCCCGTTCGCTCAAATATGAACCTTACAGTTGTAGATTCGCAGATTAATATTCCTCTTCCGGAGTGGTTGGAAGATTGTTTAAATCCAGTGTCAGATAATAGCGATCTCCAAGCTGCGGATAAAGATTTAATTAGTCGTGCATTTCGATTTGCTTACGATCTCCACGAAGGACAGATGCGTAAATCTGGAGAACCATATATTTGTCATCCCGTAGCTGTTGCCGGAATACTCAGGGATTTAGGAGGCAGCTCTGTTATGATAGCAGCTGGGTTTTTACATGATGTAGTTGAAGATACAGAAATTACAATTGAAGAAATTGAAGAACGGTTTGGTGAAGAGGTAAGACGCTTAGTTGAAGGGGTTACAAAGCTTTCTAAAATCAATTTTAAAAGTAAAACCGAAAGTCAAGCAGAAAACTTTCGCCGCATGTTTTTAGCTATGGCGCAGGATATTCGCGTCATTGTTGTGAAATTAGCAGATCGTTTGCATAATATGCGGACATTGGAAGCCATGCCCGAACATAAACGCCGCGCTAAAGCTTTGGAAACTCGGGAAATTTTTGCTCCTTTGGCGAATCGTTTGGGTATTTGGCACGTTAAATGGGATTTAGAAGATTTAGCGTTTAAATATCTCGAAACTGATTCTTACCGTCAGATACAGCAGTTGGTAGCCGACAAGCGAGCGGCGAGAGAAGAAAGATTAACCAACGTCACCGAAACATTACGCTCTCGTTTGAAGCAAGCTGGAATTGAATGCGTTGATATATCAGGTCGTCCCAAGCATCTTTATAGTATTTATCAGAAGATGCAGCGTCAAAATAAAGAATTTCACGAGATTTTTGATTTAGCAGCCCTGAGAATTATCGTTAAAACCAACGAAGAATGCTATCGCGCTTTAGCATTAGTTCACGATTCTTTTCGTCCAATTCCGGGCAGATTTAAAGATTACATCGGGCTACCTAAGCCAAACCGTTACCAGTCATTGCATACAGGTGTAATTGGCCCGTGGGGTCGTCCGATGGAAGTACAAATCCGCACTTTAGAAATGCATCGTATCGCTGAGTACGGCATTGCAGCCCATTGGATTTACAAGGAAACTGGTGGTTCTAATAATACTCAATTAACCGCAGCTGATGAGAAATTTACCTGGCTGCGACAGTTACTAGAATGGCAAAACGACCTTAAGGACGCTCAAGAATATTTAGAGAGCATTAAAGATAATTTATTTGAAGACGATATTTACGTTTTTACGCCAAAAGGTGATTTAGTTGCATTAAGTCCAAATTCAACTACGGTGGATTTCGCCTATCGCATTCATACAGAAGTAGGTAACCATTGTGCCGGAGCCAAAGTAAATGGAAGAATGGTTCCGCTTTCTACAAAATTGGACAATGGCGATATTGTAGAAATTATCACTCAGAAAAACAGTCACCCAAGTTTGGATTGGTTGAATTTTTCCGCTACTTCAGCAGCCAAAAATCGCATTAAGCAATGGTATAAGCGTTCGCGTAGAGAAGAAAATATTGCTCGTGGTAAAGAATTATTAGAAAAAGAATTAGGTAAATCTGGCTTTGAAAGCATTTTAAAATCCGAGCCGATGCAAACCGTAGCAGACAAATGTAACTACCAAAATGTTGAAGACTTGCTTGCTGCTTTAGGTTACGGTGAAGTCACTTTAAACTTAGTGTTAAATAGATGGCGAGAAATAGTTAAAGAGCAACAGCCTTTAGTGACAGATGTAGATGAAATTCTTTCCAATTTACCTACCTCCTCATCAAAAGCATTGCGAGAAACAACTACCACACCTCGTAACAGCGATTCTCCTATAGTTGGTGTGGAAGGGTTAATGTACTATATTGCGGGTTGCTGTACTCCGATTCCTGGAGAACCAATTATCGGTATAGTCACCAGGGGTAGAGGAATTTCTATCCATCGTCAAGGATGTCAGAACTTAAAAAATGCAGGTTGCGAGCGTTTAGTTCCTGTTAGTTGGAATAACAGCGAGGAAATTAAGCGCCATTCCCAGAATTATAGCGTTAATGTCCAAATTGAAGCTTTAGACCGCGTTGGAGTTTTCAAAGATATCCTATCACGGTTGAGCGACCAAGGAATCAACGTGTCTCATGCGAATGTTAAAACCGCAGTCAATCAACCAGCATTAATAGATTTAGGAATAGAAGTATCGGATAAAAAACAATTAGAACATGTTTTTACTCAGATCAAAAAAATGAGCGATATTCTAAATATTCGTCGTCAAGGGCAAGTTGAGGATTAAGTTTATTGTTTCTATTTTGATATGAAAAAAACATATTAGATTTTGCATCCAAAATATTTTGTTCTGAAGGCGGTTTCCTTAAAAGTAACCGTCTTATTTTCATATGAATTAACAAGAGTATTGAAATAAAAAACTTATTGACGATTGACAAGTTGTGTATAAAATAGAGCATAAATACATTGTGCTAGGAGCATTTCATGAGTCGTTGTCGTTTATTAATTAAAACTCTTGTCAGTATTATTTTTGCTACACTTTCCGTTTCATGTAACACTCAGGTTAATAGAACAAGACAGCAGCCCCAAGTGAATGCAGGGCAAACTCCGCAACCGAATATTGTTTATGGCGATATGATTATAAAAAAAGAATCAGATTATTTAATGATTCCGGTTAGTATATTTCCTGATGTCAACCAAGGGGAGAAAAGCTGGTCAAATTTAACTAGCAGTTCTTATTCTCGTTCTTATAAAGATAGAAAAAATATATATAATTTAATATTTTATTCTAAAAAAGATGCTTCTATCAATACTTTACTAAATAAGAAGGCTATCATTAAGTCATTTGATTTAATCGAAAAAAAAACAATTGGAAAACCAAACAAAAGATTTTGGCTGTATAGAATTATTGAACAAGATACAAATAAAGATAATAAGTTAAATTATCAAGATGCAACTATTGGATACTTGTCCGACTTATCAGGAAGAAACTTACAGCAAATTACTCCTAACAATACTCAGTTAAATAGCTGGAATGTAGTACAAAGTACTGGAGCAATATTTCTTGAGATAACTAAGGATACAAATGACGATAAAAGGTTTGATACTAAAAGTTATATGCGAGTCAATTTAGATAACCCCGCTATCGGCAAAGAAATCATTAACAGCGAATTAGAAAACAAAATCAAATCGTATATCGTTGAACAGTGAACGGTGAACAGTTACCAATTACCAATTATCAATTACTAATTACCCTTCGGTTTCAACACTTGTTACAAGTCGGGGAACCCGCCCAACGCAGTGTTTCACCAGTTACAAATTACTCGTTGACAGATACCGTTTTTTCTCGACTGCGAAGTGCTAAAAAACCAGCAGCAGTAATAAATATAGCCCCAATAAATGAGTTAACATCCCACAATTCGTTCCAAAATAACCAACCAACTAAAGCACCAAAGACAACTGAAGAATAAGAAAAAATTCCCACTTGCGAAGCCGGAGCCGATGCATAACCACGAGTAGTTAACAATTGAACTAAAGTACTACAAATACCCACACTTATTAACAGTAGCCATTCATTAATTGTGGGAGTTTTCCAAGCCCAAGCTAAAGGTACGACTGACACTAAGCTGGCAATTATTGCAAAATACAAAACGGTACGTACAGCCGGTTCTGTTGCCGATAATTTACGTATAGTTACCATCGAAACGGAAGCAACAGCGCTACTCATTAAACCAACCAACATTACCCAGTTAAAATCCGCACCCGGTTTTAATATTAGGAATACACCACAAAAACCAACGGCGATCGCCAAACGAGCTACCACTGGAATTCTCTCTTTCAACCAGCTAAAAGCGACTAAAGGAATAAATATCGGAATAGTAGCTTTAAGCAGCATTGCATTAGCTAATTTAAGATTACCCAGCACGAAGAATAAAGAATACATAGCAGTAACACCGCAGATTCCCCGCACTAAATGCAAATGCAATTTTTGTGTTTGTATAATAGCCGTACCTTCACGAGCAAATATCGGCATTAAACTTAATAAACCAAACAAATTTCTAAAAAAAACAATCATTTCGTTTGGTAAACCATCGGATGCTAACTTAATAATTGCTCCATTTATAGTTAACATCAATTCGGCAGCTAGAATAAATATCGCCCCACGGACAATACTTTGTTTATAACCCATGAAAGAATTAATAAAGTTTTAAGTTTGAAGGTCAAAAGTTAGAGGTTAAAGGTTAAAGGTCAAAGGTTAAATAGTTTAATTTTTAACTCCTAACTCCTAACTCTTAACTCCTAACTCTAATACCCAATCTCGGAATATTGGATTTAGCTGGCTGGGAACTTCATCATGAGGACAATGACCTGCTCGCAGATAGTATTCTGTCAATTGGGGATAATATTGTCGATACTTCTGAGAACGTTCTCTGGCATTCATCCAAGGATCTGCTTCTCCCCACAATAACAACAAAGGACAAGACAACTGCTGTAAAAGTACGTCTACTTTCTCTCCTTGGGGAGTACTAAAAACAGAGCAAAATACATCAAAAGCACCTTTATCGCCAGAAGGGCGACGAATTTCTTCTATTAATTGGTCTGTAATTGCACTTTTATCTAAATAGACTTTTTCGAGAGTTTGGCGAATTACCCAAGGTTGGCGAATGTATTGAAATAAAATAAATTGAAA
Source organism: Rivularia sp. MS3 (assembly GCA_019192545.1). Lineage (GTDB taxonomy): Bacteria > Cyanobacteriota > Cyanobacteriia > Cyanobacteriales > Nostocaceae > Rivularia. The sequence goes on from JAHCMI010000049.1 coordinate 10,918, forward strand.
TAAAGGTAGTTTGAAAATAGATTTTGCAAAATCACCCAATAAGTTTTGCAGCTTTTGATTAAAGTCTGGTTCAATTTCGGTTTGTAGTGCTTCGGGTTCCACTGTTGGTTGCTCTTTACTAAAGGGGCCAGCACTATTAAGCAATACCAAACCCGCAGCAGAATCAGGACGTTGCGCTGCTACACATAAACTTGCATAACCACCAAGGGAATTACCTGCCAATACAGCTTTTTCACCAATCACTTCGGTGATAAAATCATGTAGTTGGTCGCGCCACAAATCACCACCATACTGCAACTTAGGTTTTTCCGAACGCCCAAACCCCAATAAATCGATAGCGTATACCTCAAAATCCTGCTGAAGTTCGGCGATATTTTTGCGCCAGTGGTCGGTAGAAGCTCCGAAACCATGTACTAATAGTAACGGCGGACGTTGAGAATGCTTCTCTCCGGCTTTGACGTAGTAAACATCATATCCGCGCCATTGCCAATATTTACCGGGAATTGGAGTTGTAGAGGAAATTGTAGCTACCTGCATTTTTGAAGATTTGTTAAGCATGTTCTCATCATTGTAAAGCAGATAGCAGAAATTTTTCTCCTTCCGATGGCAGAAGCGTTTGCATTAATCAATATTCCGTTTTTCATTTGAGGGTAATACATTTTTTACCTCACCCCGCCCTGCGGGCACCCCCCCTCTACTTAACAAGGCTACCCTGTACACACAAGTAATTAAAACCTTCACCCGCCAGGGACTTTTAGTCCCTAACTAATAGCAAAAGTCCTATGAATAGGACTAATTAGTTAGTCGTCAAAAGAGCTACTTGGACTATTAGCCGGGGGTTTTCAACCCTCGGCGGACTTGTGTGTACACCGTAGCCTTAACAAGGAGAGGGGCAGGGGTGAGGTTTGCTGGTGTATTGCACTCAACATAAAAACCACTATATGAATAATGTTGAATCAATTTCTTAACCTTGAGCAATTAATATAGCTAACGATTAGCAATGCCAGTAAATACTAGCTACTTTGTAGAATGAAAATTCAACTTATTTCCGACTTACATATAGATTTTCTACCGGATTTTGGCAAAAGTTTATTAAACAAAATAAAAAATAGCGAAGTAGATATCCTTGTCGTTGCTGGAGATTTAGCCCCAATTAATCACCCAGCATTTGAAAAAGGATTAATTGAATTAACTTCTTATTATCCGATAGTTATTATCGTACTTGGCAATCATGAATACTATTACAGCAGTCCTCAAGAAGTAGAGCGAATTACCACTTACTTACAAAAATTAATCCCCAATTTTTATATTTTAGAAAATCAAACTATTGAATTATCTGGAATCACATTTGCTGGCACAACTCTATGGTATAAAAGAACCCCTGAAGCTTGCAAACAAGAAACTACAAAAAAACAGTTTCAAATAATTTCATCGTTTAATCCTTGGGTTTATCAGCAAAATCAAGCTGCAAGAGAATTTTTAGTAACCGTTGATGCCGATATAATTATTACCCATCACCTACCGTCATCTAAATCTGTTGAACCAAAATATAAAAATGATTCCAACTGCTTTTATGTTTGTGATGTCGAAGATATTATTCATACCAATCAACCCAAATATTGGTTGCACGGACATACTCATATAAACTGCAATTACCAAATAGGAAATACACGAGTAATTGCAAATCCCTACGGCTACCCTCATGAATCTAATAGCGGATTTATTGAACAGCTTATTTTAGAAGTAAACTAATATTGGCATTGAACAATAACTTCTAAAATATTCTCCTCAATTACCATTTCCCAATTACCAATTACCAATTACCAACTCCCCATTCCCTATTCCCTATTCCCCATTCCCTATTTAGAATAATCTCCCGACTTACCACCGCTTTTACTAACTAAATGTATTGATTCAATTTGAATCGATTTTTCTAAGGCTTTCGCCATATCGTACAAAGTTAATGCAGCAATAGAAACCGCCGTAAGAGCTTCCATTTCCACCCCGGTTTCAGCTTTGGTTTTAACTGTTGCTTGAATTTCGTAACCCGGTAACTCTGGTAGAGGAATTATTTGCACTTGAATTTTCTGTAACGGTAAAGGATGGCATAAAGGAATTAAATTCGCTGTTTGCTTTGCAGCCATAATTCCAGCAAGTCTAGCTGTTGCCAATACGTCACCCTTGGGAGCGTTTCCCGATTCAATTGCGGCAAAAGTTTCTGGTTTCATCCGCACTTTACCAGCAGCTACACCTTGTCTAATGGTAGAATCTTTCGCCGATACATCTACCATCTGGGCTTCTCCACGATTATCCAAATGAGTTAAACCCTTTTGAGCAGACGAATGCAAGGAATTTTGAAAATTTTCTTGTGTCATGTGACTGACATATGCTAATATTATTGAGTTGCAAGGGCGTGTAGCTCAGTGGACTAGAGCACGTGGCTACGGACCACGGTGTCAGGGGTTCGAATCCCTTCTCGCCCGTTTTTAATATTTGAAGTATAAGAGTGAGAGGTTTATATTTAACTTTTCGCTCTTATCTTTTTTACTATACGTTACTAAGAGCATTTCTACTTAGGGGTTGCTTTATTGTCATAGTTTCTCGTCGCTGTGTGACAGTATAAGCGTGTTACTGCGTTCAATTTTTTTTACTACTATTTATTTTGTCCTATTAATTTTGATGGCTTAGAAAAATAATTCGTAGGTTGGGTGAGTATAATTCGTAATTCGTAATTCGTAATTAATGCCCCATAAATAAAATTCAGGGGCTTCAACACAGCATAATTGACATCTACGGATGAATCCGGGGGCTTTCAACCATTAATGTTTCACCGGTGAAACGGAGTGTAACCCAATACAGATGTTGGGTTGCGCTTCGCTTCACCCAACCTACAATAAAACTAATAGCTAAAGTCATATTTATGACTGGAAAATAAGCCTTCAAGATTAAGGCTAACAAAATTCTGAAAAGATTCTCAAAATTTATTGGAAATTAATCCCAAAAATTTGAAGTTATAGCAATCGCTGGCATTCACCTAATAACAAATGGGTGCCGCATTTTTGTGTGAAATCAGTTTTCAACATGTCCAATAATCCCTAGATGCATAAACCAGAATCACTCAAACGTATAGTTAACAAGTGAAACTCAATTTCAGTATTACTAGTATTCTAAATACACGATGGGAAACTTTGTAATACAATTTGCAATATACAAGTAATACAATATTCCTCGTTTAGGAGGAGAGGTAACATGCCCTCAAAGCAGATGGCAGAAACTAACGAACACCTATTAATTGACTCGGAATATCAACAGATAGTTGAAAAAATCGCTCGCAAGCATACTAGAAATAGTTCTATGTCTTGGGAAGATGCGGCACAAACGGCTCATGTAAAGGTTTTTCGGATGATAAAAGCGGGTAAATTTGAATGTCAGAAAACGAATAATTTTTATTGTTGGGCGGCTACTGTAGCGCGTAATTCAGTGATAGATTTTGTGCGTAAGGAGAGTTTGCGTAACTGCCCGAGTTTAGATAAAACAATTGCTGGTACTGATGTTTCGTTGTTAGATACTGTCGCGGATAAATTCGATTTATTGGATGCGGTAGAGCGTGCTGATGTTGTTGTTGTTGCTAAGGAAGCAATAAAAAAACTGGCAAAATTGTATCCAGAGCGAGGATATCTCAGGCTTTGGCAGGGATTAGTGGAAGGTAAAAAGCAGACTGAGTTAGCGTTAGATTTAGGGATAAATCAAAGTGAAGTCTCTCGTCGTCGCAAAGAACTTTTAGGGCGTGTCGCTCAAGAGTTAGGGTTGTTGCAACCTGAAGCTATCAAGCAAGAGCAAAATAAAAATCGTCAATCGAAAGCTAGTAGAAAACGTTCTCAACAGCAGTGGTAAAGTCTTTTACAGTCAAATTTATCAAAAAAAAATAGAAAAACTGTACATAGAATCATTATCTCTTTCGTTAAAAGTAATAGACACCTCCATAACTACTAAATTATTGACGAGAAGCAATGCTAATTCGTCTAGGAATATAAACCTATGGGTAGAAATATCAGTCAATCAACATCTAATACGGGACAAAAAATTATCCAGCAAATGCCGCAACCTGGAGAAATCTGGGAAGTCAATCGCTCGATACATTCTCCTGTAGAATTTTCTCAAGAGCAGCAATACCAACTTTACTCGGATGCAGCAAGACAGTTTATCAAGGGAATTTATCCTCCCATAAATGTGATGATTGTCACAGCGGAAAACAGCGAAATGTTTTCTCAAGAATGGCAAGTAATCTCGGTAATGATGCTGTCTGAAGAAATTGAATTTCTAAGCGATGTTGATTTACTGATTCCCTCAGATATTTCTGGTTTAAAGGAAGATGTGCTAGCTCAAACTTGGCTGGTTGAAGAAATGTTTGCCTGCAATTTAGTTAAACCAGTGGGTAAGCGCTTATCGCGGAATATTTATGATTTATTGCTAAGTGCGGGAGATTATTATCATCAAATAGTTGATCAACCACCGAAAAAATCGGAAATTGAATTTGCTGGGTTAAAGATTGGAACCAAAAAGGCGATTGAAGATTCGCGAATAATGGATTTTCATCGATGTAAATTAGCTTGTAGCGATATATTAAGCATTCCTGTAGCTGCTTACCGCACTTATTTAAACAATTTGAATTTTACCGAAGCGGTATTAGAAGAAGCTTTAGAGGTAGATAAAGACTTGTTATTTGATGCGAAAAAAAAAGAAAGCAAAATTAATCTTAGTCAGTGGTTGCGAAATACAATTGATACTCAATGGCAGTTACTTTGGCAAACGCCATCTTTAGCGATCGCTACTAGAAGTAAAATTGATTCAAAACCCGATGGGGATGAAATTGCAGCATTAATCAATCAAGTATCTTCCCCGGATGAGCATTACAGAAAAAAAGCCGCGAAAAAGTTAGGGGAAATAGCTTTAGGAAATGCCGATGCGATTGCAGCCTTAGTTAATTTGATACGCACAACTCAAGATGATGAAACTCTATGGGTAGCGGTAGAAAGTTTATGGAAAATCAACCCCGGAAACCAGGCAGCAGGTATAAGAAAAGTCAAGCTGCTTGATTTGGGAATGCAGCTAGCTGGTGAAGCTGTGGCTTTAGCGGTAGCTTTGGTACCTAAAGCTGACGGAAAAATAGGTGTTTTGCTACAGGCTTATTCCACAGATAGAGAAACTGACGATAGCGATAATTCCAAACCTTTACTACATTTACCTCCTGGATTAAAGTTAATATTACTTTCCGAAACCGGAAAAATTTTACGGGAAGTTACAGCTAGAGATGCTGATATTTATATTCAACTTAAATTCAGCGGTGAAAAGAGCGAACAGTTTAGCGTTAGGGTTGCTTTGAATGAAGCAAGTATTACAGAAGATTTTGAAATTTAAAAATTAGAAATTAGAAATTGGGGATTGGTAATTGGGAATTGGGCATTGTATTTAAGCTGTAGGATGTGTTGTCGCGCAGCGCAACGCACCATAAAGATTACTCCTATCAAGTTCTAAGATGACTTATCTGTTCCCTCTACTCCTCTGCGCTCTCTGCGATTTTATAATCGCAAATATTTTGGTGAGAAATTAATAATAAAAAATAAACTTGTTTTCTTTTATCTTAATATTTACTCTACGAATCACCTCTTAAAATCCAATTAGCAATATAGCAGTTTTTAGTTGAATATAATACACCCCTCTCTTTAATAAGGAGAGGGGAAGAGGTGAGGTTTCGATGTATTGCAATCAAATCAAAGGCGCTATATTTAAGAATTATTAATTAATTATTCTATGCCGTTAAATTTTTCTCATAAAAATCTCCGGGGTTATTCGTTCGTAAATCAAGACTTAACAAAAGCGGATTTTTCGTATTCAGATATTCGCGGTGCAAATTTTACGAATGCTGTTTTAAAAGATGCTAATTTTCATCATGCTATTGCCGGAGTGCAAAATTTACGGGTCATTGCTTTGATGGCTTTTTCATTTTTTATGGCTGCACTTTGCGGATATGCATCTGGTTTAACGGGAATTATTGCTTCACAATATCTTGCTTCTGTTTACGGTGGAAGTACAAGTATTATTAGCGGTGTTAGTGGAGTAACTAATCATGTGGTTGGGGTTACTGCTGTAATTATATTTTCACTGTTAACACTATTTTTTATTGGAACTATTTATAGAGGCTTTTCAGCAGATGTATGGTTTATTTTAGCCGGTTCTGAAGCTGTAATTATCGTCATTATTGGGCTAATTTCAATTATTATTTGGGGTTATCCCGGTTTAAAAGCTGCGGTGTTGGGAGCTTGGGGTGCTGCTGGGGCTGGACTTTGGTCTTTAATTGGAGTTATTACTGTTGCTTTAGCAGTATTTTGGTCTGCCCAAGAACCTTTTTTTGGCAAAATATTAAAAGTAGCGGCTTGGTTTTTAGGTTTATTCACGGCGACATTTATTTTTAGTGCTGTATTTCAAGTGTCAGATGTTGCTTTACCTTTGACTTTGTTTTTGGCTACAGTTGTCACTTGTGTGGGAATATATTCTGGGTTCAAAGCTTTAGCTGAGGATAATAAATATGCTTTGATTCGTACTGTGGGGATTAATATTTCTGCTATTGGTGGCACTAGTTTCCGCAATACAGATTTGACGAATAGCGACTTATCTCATGCAATTCTCAAAAATACTGACTTTACAAATGCTAATTTGACTCGTACTAATTTTCATTTAGCTAAAAATATCGATTTATCTAGAGTTAAAAATACTATTTTAATTAATCCAGCAGTCAGAGATTTAGTTGTTAGCAAACAAGGTGCAAATAAATCCTGTAAAGGTTTTAATCTTCAAGGTGCAAATCTGGAAAATGCCAATCTGAACGATATTAACTTAACCGAAGCCGATATCAGCGAAGCTACTTTAAAAAACGCTTTACTCGAAAGAGCTAATTTAACAAAAACTCAAGCTTTAAATACTAACTTCGAGCAAGCTAACTTAACCGCTGCTTGTTTAGAAGCATGGAATATTGACAGCACCACGCAATTAGAAAACACAATTTGCGAATATGTCTTTTTGCTGAATAATCAATGCGAACGTCGTCCGAGTAGTGGCAGCTTTGCATCGGGTGAATTCGCCAAGTTATTTCAAGTGGTATTAAATACCGTTGATTTAATTTTTCGTAATGGCTTAGATTTACAAGGTTTATCTGCTGCTTTAACAAAAGTTAGAAATGAAAACCAAGGTACCAATATTGCAATTCAAAGTATTGAAAATAAAGGTGACGGTGTTGTTGTCGTGCGGGTAGAAGTTCCTGAAGATAGCGATAAACAAAAAATTCATGCCGAATTTACTCAAGGTTATCAAGTCGCATTACAAGCTTTAGAAGCCAAATATCAAGCACAATTGCAAAGTAAAGACGAACAAATTGCAATTTATAAACAGCATCAAGCCGATTTAAGAAATTTAATGCAGATAGCCGCTCCCAAGCACAAGCAGCAACAAGAAAAATTGGTAATTCTCAATTTGCATCAAGGAGATTTACAAAATGGCTTTTCGGTGACTTTGCGAATTGCCAAACAAGGGAATCATCCTTATTTTGAATCTAAAGGTAAATTACCCCCGGCGATAGAATTAAAAGAATATTATCAAAAATGGCGCATAGCTTACCGGCAAAGCTTAGGAATCAATTCTCGGTTAGATATTCCCGATACTCAAATTACCAATATCAGTCAGTGCGATTATTTTTATGAATCCTCTGTAAGTGCCGAAAAATTACAGCAAAATATAAATTCATGGCTTAATTCTGATATATTTAGACCTATAAAAGAACAATTATTAGAACAGTTAAATCCCACCGACATAGTTAGATTTATTCTGCAAACCGAAGATAAACAAGTACGAAGACTACCATTACAACTGTGGGATTTTTTTGATAAGTATCCCAAGACTGAAATGGCTTTGAGTAGCCCAAGTTATAAAAGTACGGAAAAATTATTAGCTCCAGAAAAAATCAGAATTCTAGCAATTTTGGGTAACAGCAGCGGAATTAATATTGATAAAGATAAAGAATTATTAGAAAATTTACCAAATGCAGAAGTTGTTTTTTTAGTAGAGCCTCAAAGACAGCAGCTAAACGATGAACTTTGGACGCAAGCTTGGCATATTTTATTTTTTGCCGGACATAGTTCTACCGTATCTGTTGAAAAAGACGAAAAAGAAGAAGGACAAATTTGTATTAATCAAACCGATACTTTAACTATTTCGGAGTTGAAATATGCTCTTACAAAAGCCATTGAACGAGGTTTATTTTTGGCAATCTTTAATTCCTGCGATGGTTTGGGGTTAGCTGCTGACTTAGCCGATTTACAAATTCCACAAATCATAGTTATGCGCGAGCCAGTTCCCGATAAAGTAGCGCAGGAGTTTCTCAAAAACTTTTTGCAAGAATATTCCCAAGGAAAAACCTTATATCAATCGGTACGTGGAGGTAGAGAAAAATTGCAAGGTTTAGAAAATGAATTTCCTTGCGCTACTTGGTTACCGGTTATCTGCCAAAATCCCGCAGAAATTCCACCTTTGTGGTTGGAATAAACCTCACCCCGCCCTGCGGGCACCCCTCTCCTTATTAAGGATACTGCTGGTTATTCAGGGGTGACACCCCTGAATAACCAAAAAAATGAGGGTTTGAGGAGTGCGATCGCACTCCTGCTGATAACTTAAAATCCCTATTAATTCGTTGGGATGAGGGGTCTGACCTACTATTCGCCAACAGTATCCTTATTAAGGAGAAGGGAAGGTTCGTAGTTGCGCTGCCTTCGCCTCTTTTATTACTCCCATTCCGCTCTAAGATTTCCTATGAAAATTTCTCCCTCACTCCCTCCCTCTCTCACTCTCTCACTCAACCCCAAACGGTAATCTTCTGCCGGGAAGGGAGTAAGCGCTGTAAGCGGAGCTTTCTCGTAGAGTAGCGCAACTACGAACATATGTACTTCACTACATTAATAAAGAGTACGCGAAGCAAGAGAGAAGAAGAAGAGTTGTTTATTATTCCGATACCAAATGTTGGGTTACGACACGATTCAATCATTTTTGTTCTCTGCCAAATTAAAACCGTGTCTAACCCAACCTACTACTGTTAACTGCTCACTGTTAACTGCTCACTGTTAATCACTGTTCCCCAACCATAATTCCACGCCCTGCCGTAGCTGCATAAACTAAGTTGGACTTTCGCATATCTCCTTCTAACCAGGTAAGTCCGGGAAATTGCTGTTTTTTGGGGTTACTAATTTGCTTCCAGGTTCTACCCATATTTTTTGAAACGTACATGGCATCTTTCTTTGCACCATTTACGCGCCCAAATATGTAAACATAAGGGTTTTTGCTGGAAGAACCTTTACCAAAGGTGACAAATTCACAGGTATCTACTGATGCGATTGCTGTAAAACTTTTACCTCCGTCGCTAGAACGGTACAGCTTATTGCCTTCTACATCTTCCGGGTTGCGAGCAAAACTCATCCACACATCACCCTGCTTGGTAGGATTGGGAACTATTGCCGGACGCACCATCCATGTCGGCAGTTCATTCGATGCCCCTTTTCTCCAATTAGCTCCACCATCATTGCTATAAAAGAACGTCCACCCGTTGTAATAGTAAAAAGTTTTACCTTCGGGGTCTTGGCGATCGGCTGCTAAAATATACGAGCTTAAGTATGGATGTATGCTGTTTGCCCAAGATTTAGGTAATGCATTGTAATGGGTATGTTTGTCGTTATTGGGGTCAAAAGGTTCTGGTTTTGGATCGTGGTCTAAGTTATGTGCTAGTTTCCAGGTTTTACCACCATCTTTGGTGTAGTGCGTATAAGGTCCCCAAGTCGGCGACCAAACCATGTTATCGGGATTTGTCGGCGACATGGCTATTTGACCGCCCATTGCAACGGTTTTTCCTCGTTTCGATTTATCTTCTTTCCACATGTTTTCTGTGGGTACGGACTCAAAACCTTGCCAAGTTTTACCGTTATCTTTAGTTATCCCGTGTACTGGATGATATGCCTGCCACTGGTGAAAACCCACAAATGCAGCATAGTTGGGTTTTTTGTAAGCATAATCCATACCCGTTGCTCCCGCGACATGAGGAAATGGTACGGGGTATTTATCCCAGTCGGGATTCGCCCATTTATAACCTGGATTTACATCTATATTTTTTGGATTAATTTTCCTCGTAGGCACTTGATGACGGTTGACGTGGCGAAAACCAATCATATCCTGTACGGCACTAATTAAATCTGCTCCTCCTTGAGATTTAGGAACAGGGGGAACTCGCACTAAGTTAGCGTCAAGTTCTTCCAAGTTATTCATCAACCATTTAAAGTTTGGCTCTTTCGCTGTAATGTTATCGGTACAAGCGACACCCCAACCGTTTGTCCACCATACTCTTTTCGGGTTTGCTGGATCGATTACAACCACCGATGCACCAGTTCCAGCATAAGATTGATAGTATTTTGGTGCCGATGGATTTACTTTATCTTTGGGATAATTTGCATCGTAAGCACCCATATACATAGTTTGCTTGTTCCAAGTATCACCACCATCATCGGAACGGAAAAGATATTTATCGGCAACTGCTATTAGTGATTTAGAATTATTCTTCTGTACTGTAACGGCTGAATAAACTCTTTTATTGCCATCTGGAGTGATATCATTCCATTTTCCGTGTTCATATTTACGCACTCCACCCGATTTTTTACCGCCATTTTTTGGTTTGGTGCCGAAACTCACGTACAGCGTACCGTTAGAAGCAACTTCTCCACGCAAGGGGTCTTTTCCTCCGGCAATATTGCGCCAGGTTTGACCGGCATTCTTACTCTGCCATACTCCTTTTCCGTGAACTCCCACATATATGATGTTGGTTGCTTGGTTGGCTTTACCAGCATTTTTATCGAAAGCAACAAAGGTAAAACCCGGTATATCTTTGTTTACTTTACCATTCGATTTATTGTATTCTGGTAAATTTTTTGCCGCCGGTAATCCACTGCTAACCTGTGTCCACTCTTGCTTGCCGCTCTTTCTCCATAGTCCATTGCGACGGGAAGCAAAGTACATTATGTCACTTTTATTTGGGTCTATCATCAAACGTTCCCCCGTATCGGAACGATACTCCTGGTTAGCCCCCATGAAGACATCTTTTTTACCTAATCCCGTTGGTTTCCAAGTATTTCCTCTATCATCGGAAACCATCACCTCACCAGAATATTTATACTTCTTCCTTTTGTTCTCCGTAATAATCGAGCTTCCATGCTTTACCGCAACATAAACGCGGCTAGGCTTTTTTGGGTCAACAGCTATACTTTCAACACCAATACCACCACCAGAAAAGTTTGTATCAAACATATCCATCAGTGGCAGCCATTTCTGATTTTTGCGGTCGAAGCGGTAAGCACCACCAATATCCGTGCGGACATATACATCGTAGGGTTTTACGGGTGCAACTGCCATTCCCGTAACGTAACCCATACCCTGAATATTAACGCTACTCCATTTAAATGATTGCTGCGTATTTAATTGAGCAGATATGACGCTAAAGTTATTGCCAACTAACAGTATTGCTGCTGTAGATATCAGCAATACGAAAAAACTTAATTTACGCAGTAGATGTTTGAAATGTAATTGTTTGCGGAGGATATTCATTGTTGTGAAACCGCAGATAAACAGCAAAATTTGTTTCTATGTCTTTCCTCTCTTTCTTTAAGTTCCTTTTTAGGAAGAAAATAAGATGCAATCAAAAGGAAAGCATACAAACAGGTATTGTCACTGTTTATATAACTACAAACCCGGTGTGAAATTCATTTGATTGATTTATATGAAGATAAACATTATCGATTCTTCATCGGAACTTCATAATTGGCTTTGGTTCATGGGAAAAGTAACGTAGGTTGGGTTGAACGAAGTGTTAGCGAAGCGTGTCCGATAGGACATAACCCAACACTTAATCAGTCATAAGGCTACGAAAGTATCCTAAATTAACAGTCAATTCCATCACACTCGTAACCTCACCCCCCTCCCCTCTCCTTAGTAAGGAGAGGGGTGCCGGAAGTGGTTTTCAATTGGAGGCAATACAGCTTCAAACTTCTTATCTCTTCCCTTCTCTTTTATAAGGAGAGGGGTGCCCGGAGGGCGGGGTGAGGTTTTATTTCAGTTCTCAAACTACAAAAAAAGAGGCCGTCTTTAGCCTCTCCAAAACTCCCTAAATAAATTATTTTGGTTTATTTATGGTTTATTTTAATTAATCTTAATATCTACTTTAAGCCGGTATTCATACCCTGCTTTCCGGTAGCCAATTCTACCTTAACAATTTGTCCACCCATTTTTTGAATGCGTTGCTGTTCGCGAAACCAGTTTTCGTAAGGAACTAGTTTTGTGAAATAGGTATTTTGCAATTCGCGTTGAGTACGAATTCTGGTTTGACTGGGAACGCAAGCAGTAACTTTAAACATCCTCATGGGATTTAATCTCCTTATGGTAGTAACTGAGAATTTTTTATTAGCAGAATTTCAGAAGTTATTAGAGTCTGAATTTCTTTATTATTAATTTCAAAAAAAGCAAATCTTTATTTGATTATTGCGAGGCTGGAAATCAATCATCAATACTAGACAGCCAACACATATTATCCCAAATTTTGATTCAAATTCTGAAACAATAAGCAATCGAACTTTCTAGCACTCACAACCGATTCCCAGACCTTCATCATTAGTCATGCTCAAACAAATTCAAGAAATAATTCAAGATTTAACTCAAGCAATCCTAAAAATGCTACTAGCTTAAGCCAGAGCAAATGTAGTCGAAGTATACGCCCATTTCTTTACCAGCGTCGGGACCAACTAAACTAGCGGTTACTTCTTTCATGGATTGGATAGCTTGTACGGTAGCACCAACAGGTACGCCCAAGGAATTGTAGGTTTCTTTTAAACCGTTCAATACGCGCTCATCCAAGATGGAAGGATCGCCAGCCAACATAGCGTAGGTCGAGTAACGTAGGTAGTAGTCCAAATCGCGGATACAAGCAGCGTAACGGCGAGTGGTGTACATGTTACCACCAGGACGGGTGATATCAGAGTACAACAAGGACTTAGCTACAGCTTCCTTAACGATTGCAGCAGCATTAGCAGCAATTGTGGTAGCAGCACGTACTCTCAATTCACCAGTCTGGAAATAGCCTTTTAGCTTTTCCATAGCACCGGTATCGAGGTACTTACCTTGAACGTCTGAAGAATTAATGACAGAAGTAATTGCGTCTTGCATTTTATTATTTCCTTATTTCCAACTGTTTTACAAGGAGATGTTATAGGGTTTCGATAGTTTTTCGATAACTAGCCCTACTGCATCGCACCTACTAAATAGTCAAAGTAAGAACCAGCTTCGCCAGAGTCTTCAGCAGACATCATACCGGTAGCAACGTTCTTCATAGCGCGAACGCCTTCAGCAACTGCATCGATGGGAGTTCCCAAGGACTTGTACATTTCGCGAACGCCTACGATACCAATTTCTTCGATGGGTGTTACATCACCAGCAACGATTCCATAGGTAACCAAGCGTAGATAGTAATCCATGTCGCGCAAGCAGGTAGCGGTCATTTCTTGACCGTAAGCATTACCACCAGGAGATACAACGTCAGGACGCTTCTGGAACAATTGGTCGCCAGCTTGCTTAACGATACGCTCGCGATTTTCGGTTAGCATTTGAGCAATCCGTAAACGCTTCTCACCGCCGGTAACAAAACCTTTGATTCTATCTAATTCGCCAGGGCTGAGGTAACGAGCCTCTGCATCAGCATTAACAATGGACTTTGTAACGATACTCATAAAAGGATTCCTCCAATACGAATGAAACAATCGCTTATTTCAAAATGGTGTTAAAAAACAAACGATAATCGAGCTTTCTTACCTCGGAACTTCAAGTACATTCCGAGCCTGTTTGAGTAAACACCAGTACCAAAAGCAGGAAACTCAATTATCTACAGAAAACATTCTCCGATATTTCGTTGAGTATTTATAACTCTTTTTAACAGTTCGTAACATTTATTTTCATGTTCGGCTGTTTTGGGGATTGGAAATGGGAGATGGGAGAGAGGGAAGAGGGGGTAGAGGGGGAAGAGTGGGAGACAAGGGCACAAGGGCACAAGGAGAAATTTATTTTCTACTTACTACTTGCTACTCTTAACTCCTAACTCCTAACTATTCCCCATTACCTTTAACCTTTAACCTCTAACCTTTGACCTCTAACCTTTGACCTAAATTACCGTTCGTTATAACGTCCGGTGAGTACGGAAGGGCTGAGGCTAGACCAAGATTGCTTAACTAAATCAGCAGCAGCTTTGACACTACCGATGTAGTTACCTGCTGGTAAGGATGGGAAACGTGGATAAGGTACTACGTCTTCACCAAAGAATCTAGAATATTCTTCGCTACTTACCATTGTTTCTACGGCAGCTTTTAAACCACCGTCAGCTAACAATTTGTTGTACTGACGAATTTCGGCTTGTGTTGCTGGTGCGCGTCCCAAGATGTGACGGAATAAGAATTCAATCACTTTGGTGTTGGGATACGGTGTATAGAAACGCTTGCGGTAGACTTCGGAACTAGCTAAAGCACGAATATGTTCGCGGACGGAAATTTCACCGTTTCGCAGCTTACTATCTAAGTCATTACGGCGGAAGTATGAAGGAACTTGACCGCTAAATACATCCATTACCTGAATGTAAATTGCATCAATCACCTGCTGCTTCTCAGCTTGATTGGCTTGATAGGTCATGCGGTAAATCTTTGTCGGCTTGCGACGGGTTGTTCCCACACCTACTTCTACTGACTGTCCTCTACCATCGTTAAAGGAGCGTCCTAACTGAATAAACAACGGCTTGCTCTTATCAATTTCTCTCGCTTTAGCCGCCATATCTGCAATTGCTTTACCCATCAATGGCATTTGAGCAACCTGCATTTTGGATTTAACCGGCTCGAAGCTAGGAACAACAATGTCCTTGGTTTGCTTGGTGAGTCGGTTATACAAGGTTTGGCTGTTGGGGAAGTTAGCCGCAGGTAGAGTTTGGTAGAGATTATAAGGTACGGTGTCCTCTCCAAATTCTCGGGTGTAATCCTCGCTGTTAACCATTGCTCCGATGAAAGCACGCAAGCCTTGAGTCGCAAGTATTCTATTGTACTTACGCAATTCTTGCTGGTCTAAAGGTGCGCGTCCCAAAAAGTGTTTGGTTCCTAGCTCGATTACTTTGGTGTTGGGGTAAGGAGTATAGAATTCCTTGAGGTAAAGTTTAGAACATCCCAGTCCTTCGATGAATTCTTTAACGTTGATTTCACCGTTGCCCAATCTGCTTTCTAAATTCTTGAATTCACTGTCAGAAGCAATGTATGGTGCAATATCGCGCTCGAAGATTTGACGGTAAGCAGCTTTGATAACGCTTTCGACAGCTACTTTATTCTTGGTATTTGCTACCAACTTAAAGATTTTACGCTGTTCGCGCTGCTTGCTGACACCTTGGTTGATTCGAGATTGAATATCTGGCTCGGTACGCTTTTGTTCGACTGTACCAAGTTCGACAAACATTGGTGTTTCTTCTTTCTCGACCTGAGTACCAACATCTTCGCGGATGCTTCCTGTACGCAGTTGACGTAAAGCGACACCTTGAGGAGTCAAATAACGCTCGTAAGGAACGGTATCTTCACCAAAAGCTTCGACGTATTCGGGGCTATCAATAAAGGTGTCAATTAATGCGTAGAAACCTTTCTTAGCACAAACGTCAAAATACTTGTTGTTTTCCTGACGACCGTAGGTAGGGCGACCCAACAAGCGACGGTGAATGTATTCTACTGCTTTACAAACGTAGAGCGATGTCCAGTACATTTTGCGGAATAAATCCGACTTCGCCAACATGCGGATGAATTCGCGGACGGAAATTTCGCCGTTTTCTAATTTGATTTCCGCGACTTTTAGACGCTGACCTTCGTAAACATCGCGACCAAATACTTGTAGGTAAGCAGCTTTAATAACTGCTTGAGTAGTACTTTCAGAATATTTAACGCTAGCACCTTTACCGGTTCCACTGCTCAAAGTACTGGGAACTTGGTCTAAACGGAATACTTTTGCACCTAAAGTACCGGGGAATGCACCGCGCGCTCTGGGATTGCTGTTTTGGTTGTTAATTCCAGGGCCTTGGTGAATCAAGATCCGCTTGGTATCTTTGCTGAAAGGTGCAGGGCTACTGCTAGGATTTCTGGTTTCCTTGGGAAAGATTGCGCCGAATTGAATTTCCAAGGGGTCATTACCAGAACCATAAACATGCTGGTCTGGTAAAGGTTGATTATAAGCAGCGAAAGTTGTAATAAACTGCGGAATCTTGCGGAAAGGAGCGCTGTATCTCAATAAGTCTTGCTGGGGACCCCAGTTACGACATTCTTGAGCTTCTTGTCCCAAACCTCTGAGGTAAGGTACAGTTTCTTCTCCAAAATAATCGGCGTATTCGTTGGAATCTACCAAAGCATCAATTAAAGCTGCTTGGCCACCTCTGGAGATAATATCAAAGTATTTTTGGACTTCTTCGCGGCTAGAAGGTCCCCGTCCCAAAAAGTGACGGAAAGCAAGTTCTAAAGCGCGACTATTAATAAAAGGTTCATAAAATTGCTTGCGATAAAGAGGAGATTTACCCAAACGACGGACAAACTCCTTCATGGAAATATCGCCATTTTTTACCTGAGATTCCAGATAAGATATCGACTGAGAATAAGCACGAGTAATATCGCGCTCAAAAATTTGTCGATAAGCACCTTTGACGACCATTTCTTTTTCCATAGCCGACAAACCAGGTTTCATCACAAACTTAGGTCTTCTTTCAGACGCATTGTAGTAAATTTGTGGTAATTCTAAACCTTGTTGGTCGCCACTTGGACGCTGACGCTTCTTAGTTGAAGGGGTGGCTGCTTTGAATTCGTTAACCAAAACATCCATGTACTGAGTCACAATTGCTGTGGCTTCAGCATCTTTACGGAAATAAGAAAGTGAAGCAATTCTGATTTCTTGCAAAGCTACGATTGTTGCTTCACCAGAACAAGCTCTTTCGATAATTTCTCGCAATCCCCGCACGTTTACAGAAATAATGTTGGGGTCGCCAGCTACGATCGCGTAAGTAGCGTAACGCAAGAACCAAGATAAATCCCGCAAGCTCTTGGACATGTTGCTAGGACCGTAACGAGAAACGTTAATCGGTCTAAATCCAGGAGGAGTGGGACCGCTAGGAGAAGAATTAAAAATGGAACGTAAATTTTCTAAGAATCCGCCTTTCGATTCCACATAAGTGACGGTTCCTAATTCCATTTGTCTCCGCATATCTGGAGCTTCTTCATCACCTGTAGCCATAGCCATAGCCATAGCAGGTTCGGGTTCTCTTGGTTTTTCCAAGAAAGACATCGGCGAACCACCCACGAAAATCCGGTTCGCAGCCCGAGAAACAATAATTTCGGAATTCTCAGTCAAAGTCTGAGCAATATCCAAACGCTTCTTACCGGAAGCGAAGTAACCATTTAATTCCTTTAACTCACCACTACCCAAAAAACGGTCTTGCTGTTCCGCTTGGATAATAGTTGATAAAGCTAGAGTTTGATATAGTTGCGGGCGTGCAACCGAGCTTCCACCACTTGCCTTAACACTCATGTGATTTCTTAAACTCCTATCTGATATAAGCGCTTGTGCGTATATTGGATTGCCTTTAGGCTTCAAGGAGCGGTGTGTTTTTACGTTAACCGTGTTGCCTTCAAGACTGCCAAAAAATATAACCCACTAGCTTTTAGATTAGAATGTTTTGACTTCTATCGGGGTAATTGTTAAGAAGTATGTCAAAATCCCATTAATTGATGTATTTTCTACCGTTACTAACAAATTGGCATGGAGATTGAGGAATAGTTGGGAGTTATGAGTTATGAGTGTAAATGTAGCGACTAGCTTGAATGTCAAGTGCGATCGCGTAATGAACTATCTATTAAATCAGGTCTTTTTGTATTTCTCATCTTTCACTAATCGCGACAAAATCCATTATTTCAATGTCTTCAATAGTTATATAACGAAGCGAGTAAGAAAATAAAATTTATTTAGTAACAATTACACATTGATTATTTTCTGCCGTTCATCGTTAGCGTTCACGCTTTGCGTGCGGCTTAGCTTCGCTCTTTTAGGGGCGATCGCACTCAAATTTAATTCGACCTTACATAAGCATTATTGGTAAAAATCGGCACGCAGTCGCTGACATTAATTTCCGCAGCTAATTCAATATCCCATGCAAAACCCCTGTGAATTAATTCTTTCCCAGAACTGCATTTTTTCAAAGTATTTAACAAATCATTTTTAAAAGCATTAAACACTGTCACAGCAGTTTTAGCTTCTGGTGATAAACTTCCAGATAAATAACTTAAAATTGCTCCAGCACCAATTAAATCTTCTAAAGCTGGTCTTAAGGTATTATCTTCCCATTTTTCACCCGCAGGAATTACAGCAATTTTATCACCATGTTTTTGAGCAAATCTGGCTACAGCTTCGCAGTTTCGCAAACAACCAGCAATAGTTAATGTATTTCCGGTAAGTAAAGTTAAAGATGAACCGTTTGGTGAAGGTAAAACAAGTTTAGTACCCGTAGAGATTTTAGTTAACGATTGAGGGGAAAGGGAATAACCAGTGGTAGAAGTTCGTTTTGTTGCTAATTCTGCTTCGATGGATTTTGCATAATCAATTGCTGAACCGTCTTTCCATCGATACGGAAAGATTATCGCGCCATTATTAGTAGCAATTTCGACAGCGGTAGAAAAAGATAAAATATCAACTACGATCGCCACATCGCTAATTGATGCAAGTCGATTGATTCCTTTCTGTCCCCATTCGCAGCGTAAATCAAATTCAGATTGATTGAAAATCATTTGAAATCAATTCCCGCGATTTTGAAATTCACCGTAATGCGCTGTTATTGTGTACTGTGGTGCGTTAAAACTCCGTTTATAACGCACCCTACTTAAAAGGTGACATTCTCCATTCTTGCTCCATACTCTATAATCAGTTACCTCTGTGTGTCTTTTTCCTCTGCGCTCTTCGTGTCCTCTGCGGTTTTTTATCAGCAATTATTTTTATTCAGAAGACAGATACAAACCTAAATAATGTCAGATTTAATTGATTTATAATTCTACAACCCTTGTGTAACAATCATCTCAACCATTTCAATATTTGTTTCATCTACGTTAAATCCATATCAGCTTTTGCTCTGTATATAAATAAAGCTCGATTGACATGGATACCAAAATGAACAACTTCTTTACTCAAACTAAAGCTATTAAAACCCTAACTCTAGTAGCTGCTGCGAGTATTGTTGCTACTTTAGCAGCTTGTAGTAATCCCAGCGATAATAATAGCGCTACTGTTAATGAACCACAAACAGAAGAAGTTGCAACATCATCATCGACTAATCAAGCATTAGCGCAAGAGTTACAGGGTAAGCCGGTGGTTGTGGATATTTATGCAGACTGGTGTGCTGGATGCAAGAAAATTAAACCTACTTTAGAAGCTTTGAAGAAAGATTACGGCGATACAGCTAATTTTATAGTTTTTGATGTTACAGATAAAGCTACAACTGAAGCATCAGAAGCCAAAGCTAAGGAGTTAGGTTTGTCAGATATATTTGCTAAATATAAAGCGAAAACCGCTACCGTTGCTGTAATGAATCCGGGAACGGGTGAAGTAGTTGAGTTATTTCAAAAAAATCCAAACAAGGCTGATTATGTTGCAGCCTTGGACACAACGAATAAACAGATAAATAATTAATATTTTTTCTCAAAAATTAACTTTGTTAAATCCAATTTGGCATCTAGTTTGTATTAAAAATAAGTCGATAAGCTAATAGATGCCAAATGTAAAATTATTTACTCGCAACATTTGCAAATTTATTAATTGCTGGTAACTTTTTGGTCAATACTGGTTTGGTCTTAGCTAATAAATATTGTAAAAAATAGACAATTGGCGATTCCTACAATTACTAGATATGTTGCTGATGATGATAGGTTTTTAATTGAATTAAGTCCGGGTTATTCTGCCCCAGCAAAGGGATGGGTTAGGGAATATTAGGACTACAGACAAGTCTGGGAAAAAGTTAAAACTGAAATTCAAAAAAATTAAATACCTCGTTTTAATTACTTTTCCTAAAAGTGTCGAACCTGGAACTTCATTAAAAATAAGATTTACCGAAACTGAGACTGAATCAATTAAGGGTTCAGTCTGTTATACCCGGTTGGTGCGTAACACTAAAAACAAACATTATTCCTACGTTAAAAATTGCTGAAAGTGTTACAGCACCCTACAAATAAAATGCGTCGGTTGTATAAGTACTAATAATTATTTTTCTAACCTAAAATTTATGAAACATAAATTGAAATCAAACAATCTTTATTTACTGGCTTTTCTCTGTTTGGGAACAATCATAATGATTGTCTTTGGAAGTCATTTTCAAAACCTGTATTACAATCTAGAAGATTTAGTCAGACAATTAGAAGCTCCTTATCATAAATGGGTAGAGAAACAAGATTCAACTAGCCCTGTTCTGCTAATTCCTATTGCTTTTATTGGTGGTTTAATTGCAAGCATTTCTCCATGTATTTTATCTTTGCTTCCGGTTAATCTCAGCTATATTGGTACGTTAAATATAAAGTCCCGAAAAGATGCATTTTTTAAAGCCAGCTTTTTCGTTTTAGGAGCAGTAAGTATATTCAGCTTGTTCGGATTATTTGCATCTTTCGCTTCATCTGTAATGGTGGATTTTCGGGGATACATTAATGTTGTAGTTGGTGCAATTATTCTGTTGATGGGGCTGAGTTTTGCGGGAATATTTCACTTGCCTTTACCAAAAAAACAGGTACGTATACCCGTTCCCGGCCCCTTCGGTGCTGGTTTAACTTTTGCTTTGGTAACTTCTCCTTGTGCTTCTCCCGTGCTTTTTGCAGTATTAGCAACCGCTGCTGCTAGCGGTTCTCAGGCTCTGAGTACTGTGACAATGATAAGTTACGCTCTGGGATATACGGCGGTAATATTTTTTGCCAGCTTATTTACAGGCTTGGTCAAACAACGACAGATATTATTAACTAAATCTCAATGGATTATCCGCTTAGGAAGCGGTGCATTGATTTTAGCCGGTGGATTTTACTTGGTTGCGGGCATTAAATGGTTTTTCTGATAAGACTGTAACAACACATACACTGAAACCAATTAGATTGCAATCTAAGTCCGATATGAGTTCATCAAACCAGACAGAAGCAGAATTATTCCAAGCATTACAAGCGGGAGATTTATCGGCTTTAGGTGCTATTTATGACCGCTATGGCGAGGCTGTATACCGTCTGGCTTTACGAATATTAGGTGATACAAGTGAAGCCGAAGACTTAACGCAAGAAATTTTTCTGGCATTTTGGCGCAATGCTAAATATGACCCCAATCGAGGGAAAATGCTGGTTTATTTACTGACGATGACTAGAAGTAGAGCAATTAATCGTTTGCATCAAAAATCCAGTCAACAAAAGCTTTTACAAAGGTGTCAGCGCAGTATTCCGACTCATAATGAAAGTAACTTAATGGAAAAGGTTTCTTTGGGAGAAGTTTCTCAACTTATTAGTAAAGCTTTAGAGGAAATACCAGAAAACCAGCAGCAAGTACTAAAAATGGCTTACTACGAAGGTTTAAGTCAATCAGAAATCACCGAAAAATTGAATATACCTTTGGGTACTGTCAAAACTCGTACCAGACAAGGACTTTTAAAACTGAGAAAATTATTAAAGGATTTAGTAGACTAATTATGGAACCCGATAAATTACCTGCAAACTGGGAAGCTTTAATAACAGGTTATGTTTTGAGCGATTTAACCCCAGAAGAAGCAGCTTTAGTAAAACAGTATTTAGAAACTTACCCAGAATTAGCATGTGAAGTCGAAAGCTTGCAGGCAACTTTAGCCTTGTTTCCCCTATCATTACCCGAAACTAAACCATCTCAAGCATTGCGATCGCAAATTCTCGAAGCAGCAGCAAAAGACTTATCAACTACCGTAGAAACTAATACAAAAACATCTCCCCCCATCTCCTCCTCCCCTCTTCCCCTCCCTTCTCCAAAACCTTGGTTAAAAATAGCCGCAGTCACAGCAATGGGATTAATTGCGAGTTTGGGATTCTTTAATTATCGACTGCATCAAAAACTTGCAAAAGTAGAAACCGATTTATCTAATTACCGTTTGCAAGCGGAATTATCTAAAACACAGCAAGAATTATCTCGCTATCAAGAAGCTTTATCGGTACTAAAACAACCAAACAATCGTTTATTAACACTTAAAAGCATCACCCCCGATATTTCTTCTTCTGGTAGTTTAGTAATTGCACCAAATTCAGAAACTGCAATATTAACTTTGAAAAACCTTCCGGATTTGCCAGAAGATAAGGTATATCGCTTGTGGGCTTTTGTTGGTAATAAAAAAGTTAAATGTGCAAAATTTAATCCGGATTCTCAAGGTAAAGTATTGCTAAAAATTCCTTTGCAAAAGTGGGGAAATACCACTGAAGTTTTTGTCACCATCGAACCGAAAAAAGGTTTAGAATTACCTGTGGGAAAAACAGTAATGAAAGGTTCGAGAGCAATTTAGATCAATTTATCTTGGAAATGTATTTGTTTGTTAAACTTATTTAGTAAGTTTAGAGTAGATTTAGATGGTTTTACACTTTTTCAGAGTAAAAATAGTTTGTATATCGTGGAAAATAATATCAAGACATAAATTGAGTAAAACACAGTCATAAAAAGAAAATAATGATTTTTATTAGGGATACTTCATACTTTATTCATCAATTATTTTAAAATTAGTATTGCTCTTCATAATTTTACTCGGTTGTCTTTCGGATTTACCTCCCAAAATGCTTTTGTTAGATTTTAATTGTTGAAAAAAACAATACTTTTTAACGAACACACGCGAGGTTTAGAATGGTATCTAAGTTATTAGAAAAGGTTTTCGTTTCCACCACAGTCGGTGCGGCAATTGGATTCTCAACAATTCTTGGTGCTATAAACTCAGCATCAGCGTTGACAGTTGAATCTGAATCATTTAATAAAAACGGTAAACAACAAGAAATATCCCATATTGCCTTCTTTGTTAAAGATAATTCTGGGAACGTTACTAAAGTAAAAATTGATAGTGTCTCCGGTACAAAATCTTACGATGCTACAAACTTCTTAAAAACATATTATCCGGATTCCGAAGTAGTAGCTTACCAGGTAAAAGCTAGTAACAAAAAATCTTTTGTTGCACTCTCCGAAGGCTATTCTGAAGATAATTTGCCAACTAAAGAGAACTCAGCCGATGTAACTTATCAATACTCACAAGTTTCTAATCTTCCCGAGCCAAAACCCCAGCAGCCTGAAGAAAAACCGTCCTCAAATCAGGTAGATGATAGTAATTCAACAGAAGAAAAAGAAAATTATCCGAAACCTAAACCTAAATTTGTAGTTGCTCCTTCAACTCAGACAAACTCTTCGAGTCAAACAGTTTCAGTTCCCGAACCCGGAAGTATCGGTGCAATAGTAATATTTGGATTAGGTGGATTACTTCGTAAGAAGAAAAAATCTTCTTAGAAATTTGATTACAATCTACAGGGTTGCATCACTATTTTCCAACTTCAAAGCAGCAAACTTATTATTATCGTACTAAAAACCTTAATTATCTTTCAAAAATACTTAATTACAATCATATATTGATAAATGCTTCTATACTCTATGCATGAGTGTAGAAGTATTTCTGTATGAATAACTAAAAATATGATTACATCTTTATTTACTTTACTAAAAACAAAATTTAAGATAATATGCGGAAAAAAGTAGATTTGATAAAAATTTCTCTATAATGAATAATTCTTCTCTACCAAGAACTGTGACTTCTCAGAGAGAACAATTAAACTTAAAAACTAAAATAGCCTATGGTGCTGGCGAGTTAGCGGGAGCAATTCCTAATAATATTCTAGTTTTTTTCGTATTATTTTTCTTTACCAACGTTGCTGGATTAAATGCGAGTTTGGCTGGTAGCTTAATATTAGTTGGTAAAGCTTGGGATGCAATCAATGACCCTTTAATTGGTTGGTTAAGCGATAAAACTCGTTCTCGTTTGGGTAGACGTTATCCTTGGATGCTAATTGGTGCAATTCCTCTTGCAATATCTTTTTGCTTACTTTGGTTTACTCCACCCATAACAAACCAGTGGTTAAAATTCGCTTACTATAATCTTATTTTTATTCTTTATTATGCTGCTGTAAGTTCTGTATGGATTCCTTATTCAACATTAGGAGCGGAGTTAACTACAACTTACAACGAACGCACTAATGTTACTGGTTTTAGGTCTGCTTTTGCAATTGGTGGTAGTATATTCGCTTTAGTTTTAGCGCAAATAGTTTTAGCTATTTTTGAAGCTCCTCAAAGCTATTTATACATGGCTGGTATTGCTAGTTTAATATCATTGTTAGCAGTTTACTTTTGCGTTTGGGGAACTTATAAACGCTACAAAACTATTCAGACTCAACGCGAACAAATTCAACGCAAAGCACCAGAACCACTGTTAACACAAATCAAAATAGCTTTAAGCAATAAACCATTTCTTTGCGTAGTGGGCATTTATCTTTGTTCTTGGTTGGGAACTCAGGTAACAGCAGCAGTATTACCTTATTTCGTTGTAGATTGGATGCAGTTACCAAAAAATCACTTTACCCAAATGGCTTTAGCAATCCAGGGAACAGCATTAATTTTAATGCCTTTCTGGAGCATTATGGGACAAAAAATTGGTAAAAAAGCTATTTACTGTATAGGTATACCAGGAACAATTATTGCTCAAGCAGGATTCTTCTTTCTGCAACCGGGACAAACTACATTAATGTATATCTTGTCTGTGATGGCAGGAATTGGTATTTCAGTTGCTTATATTACACCTTATGCAATGTTACCGGATGTAGTGGATTTAGACGAATTAAATACCGGACAACGTAGAGAAGGAATTTTTTACGGGTTTGTCGTACAAACGCAAAAACTTTGTGTTGCAGCAGCGATATTTTTAGTAGGTAAAATATTAGATTCATCGGGATTAGTACCGACAGTAGCTACAGAAGCACCACCCGTACAGCCAAACTCAGCATTATGGGCAATTCGCTTAATAATTGGCCCCATACCAACCTTAATTTTAATTCTCGGTTTTGTTATTGCTTATATATATCCAATTACAAAATCAAAGCATGAAGAAATTGTTTTGAAAATTAGTGAAAGAAGGGAATAGGGGATTGGGGATTGGATTATTATAATCTTGTAGGGTGCGTTACGAACTTCGTTCTAACGCACCATTATCAAAGTTTTAGTGCAGAATGTAGCAATCCGATTTTAATCTTGAAAAAATTTATAATTGCGGTGCGTTATGCTGAAGCAATAACGCACCCTACATATTAAAAAAATCTGAAAGTATTTTAGTAGTATCTATTTAAAAACTAATAATTGAATAAATGCCTTATATTTTTTCCCCAATGAACGAAGAAAGCGCCAGAATTATTTTGAGTTGGCGTTACGATGTATCATTAGATTTTTATAATCCCAATCCTTCCGATATTGAGGAAACCGTAGAAGATTTTTTAAATCCAGAAAATAGTTACTACAGCATTTTTAATAATCGTAATGAACTTGTTGCTTATTTTTGCTTTGGTGCGGATGCACTAGTCAAAGGTGGTAATTACGATGTCGAAGCATTAGATGTTGGATTTGGGCTGAATCCAAATTTAAGCAGACGAGGAATAACTTTTCGGATAATCAATGCTGTATATGATTTCGCAAAAAGTCATTTTTCAACAGCTTTGTTTCGCGTGACGGTAGCTGAATTTAACCAGCAAGCAATAAGACTATATAAAAAAGCTGGTTTTAAACAAGTTGAGAAGTTTCAAAGAGAGCAAGATGGTATGTATTTCTTGGTTTTGACTTTGGAAAATGAGTAATTTTATATGCAGAAAAACCCGGTTATTTTGAAAAACCGAGTTTCTGAATTTATTATTATGCTATTAATACTTTTCTTTTATTTATCTTCCGAATCCGCAACCTTATAATCAGTCAATTTAAACAGCGTCGCAGCCCAACGTTCGTTCGGATAAATTTCTTTAATATCTCCACTAAAGCGAATCTTCAAACCTTCTCGTTTAAATTCATCAGGAAGATTACAAGGAGCAAACCGGCTGCGATTATCTTCACTAATAATGATGTAAAGTTTATCATGAATGCGCCTAACTGTACCAACTTTATTTTTCACCGTGCCCACAGTTTTTCTATCATCAAAAGCACATTTAGAAGTTTTTTCTACTTTCTTACCAATTAATCCCAGTTCCCTTAACTCTTCTCTTGTTTTAGCATCCCAAGAACGTACCGAACCAAAAGCACCATCATAAACTGCATTCCAAGGTTGAGAACCTTTGTTTTCCGCAAAAAATATAAAATTACCTCCTGGCTTCTGAATAAAATTATCGCAAGAAGTAAGATTAAATCCTTTCAAATTAACGAGCTTCGGCCCTACGCCTTTTAAATATCGCTTAACGTAAATTACCAGCGTATCTCCTTTAACTCTTCTGACAATTCCCTGAAACACAATTGGAGTTTTATCTACTCTCTGAGCAATAGTTGAAGGTTTGCTTCCCGGCGCAGGAGAACAAGCATAAGCCGGTTTTATGGAATTGAAATTTAAAGCGATAGATATTGGTATTAATCCGATAATTCCTAATAAGTATAGAGAAATAGATTTTGATTTAAACATAAAAAATAATCAATTTATGGGAATGTGAAAATTAACATTAAAAGCTGATTTCACAATTAATAAGACTTAATAAATTATCCTCAAGTTCCTATCGTACAATGATTTGAGGATTAATAATAAACTGTATCTACAGATAGATGTGAAGAATTAATATCATGGTTCGTAGTTGCGCTGTCTTCGCCAAATATCTTGCTACCGATTAATTTCCAAAATTCAATAAAAAATGATAGGAAACATTGATATGGTATTTCACGAAACTTTTTAATATCAATCTAATTGATGGAGACGTAGTAGTGTTATGTCTCTACACCAAATGCTAAAAATTACTTTAATCCAAAATCTACAATCTAAAATCCCATGCCTGACACTCAAGAAGTAAGCAAAGCAGTAGCCAGCCTCTATAATACTTATCCCTTTCCCCCAGAACCTTTACTTGACGAACCGCCACCGGGTTACAATTGGCGCTGGAATTGGTTGGCTGCTTATAATTTTTGTACGGGAAGAAAACCGCAAAAACAAAATATTCGTATTCTTGATGCTGGTTGTGGTACCGGTGTCGGAACGGAATATTTAGTTCATTTAAATCCCCAAGCAACAGTCGTGGGAATTGATTTAAGCGAAGGTGCGCTAAATGTTGCTAAAGAAAGATGTCAGCGCTCTGGTGCAAATCGCGCAGAATTTCATCATCTGAGTTTATTCGACGTTGACAAAATACCTGGTGAATTCGATTTAATTAACTGCGTTGGGGTGTTGCATCATACATCAGAACCAATTCGCGGTATTCAAGCTTTAGCAAATAAATTAACCCCCGGTGGTTTGATGCATATTTTTGTATATGCTGATAATGGGCGCTTTGAAGTTCGTTTAATGCAAGAGGCGATCGCACTGCTGCAAAACGAAAAACGCGGTGATTACCGCGATGGTGTCAGCGTCGGCAGAAAAATTTTTGATTCTTTGCCAGAAAACAACCGCATAGTTAAACGAGAAAAAGAAAGATGGGCTTTAGAAAACCAACGCGATGAAAACTTCGCCGATATGTACGTTCATCCCCAAGAAATTGATTACAATATCGAAACTTTATTTGAGTTGATTGACGCTTCCGGTTTAGATTTTGTCGGCTTTTCTAATCCTACTTACTGGAATTTAGAAAGACTATTAGGAAAAGCACCAGAATTAATACAACGAGCCGAAAAATTAAGCGAAAGGGAACGTTTTAGGTTGATAGAATTATTAGATCCAGATAATATTAGCCACTACGAATTTTTTCTAAGCCGCCCGCCCTTAGAAAAAGCCGATTGGGCTGACGAAAATGCAATATTAGCAGCAATCCCAGAATTAAACCCTTGCATAGATGGATTTCCCGCATCAAGCATATTTAATTTCGATTACCAACTAATCAGATTGTCAGAAACCGAAATTGAATTCATGCAAGCTTGCAATGGAGTATCAACTGTAAAAGAAATTTTAAATAAAGTTCAATTGGATTTAGAGAAAGTCAAAGAACTTCAAAAACAGCAGTTGATAATTTTCAGTTAACAGTGAACAGTTAACAGTGAGCAGTGAACAGTGAACAGTTAGGAGTTAGGAGTTAAGAATTAGGAATTATTAATTTCTCCTCATCTCCCCCTCTCCCCCCTCTTCCCCCTCTCTTGATTACCCACTAACCATTACCCATTACCAATCCGAGACTGTTCCGAGTTAACAGTTAAATAAGAGCCAAATGCTAATATCGCTCATGACAATCTCTTGAATTCAGGGATAAAATCCTGGATAAGCGTTTTCCTGTCGTCTATCGTCTTCTCTCCAAGAATGTCAAATCGGATAGCTTCGGTTAAACATACTAATCTGGGGTTTGTCATCCGTGTAGTCCCGTAATTTTTACTACGATTTTGCTTTGCCAAGGTTGTTTATGCTTGTTCTATGCTTGAGAATGTGTCGAAAAATTAATGTAAACGGTTAGTTGAGTGATGGTCTATGGTAACAAGAAGTTAATTGTTTTTTTCTAAAGTAATGTTACCCAACCGTGATATGATTCAACTGACTGGATTTGCAGTCAACATCAAACTTCTGTACTGGTTTCAAGTCTCGTGAGCTTGTCAGATAATACGATTGAATCCGCGCCTTCGACAATAGAAAATGCTCAAACTGGTTCTGATATTCCAGAATCAGATCCAATGCAAGATTTCTACAAACTCTAC
The DNA here is from genome assembly GCA_019192545.1 of Rivularia sp. MS3. Taxonomy (GTDB): domain Bacteria; phylum Cyanobacteriota; class Cyanobacteriia; order Cyanobacteriales; family Nostocaceae; genus Rivularia. The sequence goes on from JAHCMI010000049.1 coordinate 39,997, forward strand.
CAAGAGTTGTTAGTTATTACTCTTGCTTTAACAGGGATCATTTTTATCTCTGTCTGGATATTTTATTCCTTAAACATTGCTCTAAATTACTTGATTGGAGCCTGTACGGGTTTAGTTTATCTGAGGATGTTAGCAAAAGACGTTGAGCGCTTGGGTAGAGAAAAGCAACGGCTGAGCAAAACTCGGTTGGCTTTAATAGTGTTGTTGATTTTGCTCGCAGGAAAGTGGAATCAATTGGAAATACTGCCTATATTTTTAGGCTTTTTAACCTATAAAGCAACGCTGATGATCTACGTAATTCGAGTGGCATTCAATCCTGACTAGCATCAAACTGGATAATAACAAAAAAGCGAACTATCCAGTTAATATGGTCGAAACGTAGTAATGGTCAGCAAAATGGTAGATTTTCTGAGTGCTTTCAATTCTGTAACTCTTGCAGAATTGGAAGTAGGAAAGCATCTGTACTGGCAAATCGGTAACTTAAAATTACACGGACAGGTATTTCTAACTTCCTGGTTTGTAATTGCCGTGCTGGTACTGGTTTCCGTGTTAGCAAGCAGTAATATAAAGCGGATTCCGAGCGGTATACAGAATTTAATGGAGTATGCCCTCGAATTCATTCGAGATTTGGCTAAAAACCAGATTGGCGAGAAAGAATATCGCCCCTGGGTGCCATTTGTAGGCACTTTGTTTTTGTTCATTTTTGTGTCAAATTGGTCTGGGGCACTTGTTCCTTTCAAGTTGATAGAGTTACCTGAAGGCGAATTAACTGCTCCAACTAGTGACATCAATACAACTATTGCCTTAGCATTGTTGACATCATTAGCGTATTTTTACGCTGGGTTCAGCAAGAAGGGTTTAGGGTACTTTGGCAACTACGTTCAGCCGGTATCGTTTATGTTGCCCTTCAAGATAATTGAAGACTTTACAAAGCCTCTTTCTCTAAGCTTCCGTTTGTTCGGTAATATTTTGGCTGATGAACTGGTTGTAGGAGTACTAGTCTTACTGGTACCTTTATTTGTGCCACTACCTGTAATGGCTTTGGGACTATTTACCAGCGCTATTCAGGCACTAATTTTTGCTACCTTGGCGGCTGCTTACATCGGTGAAGCGTTGGAAGACCACCACGGTGCTGAAGAAGGGGAACATTAAAAACACCCCAAAATCCGTTAGTAGTTGGTTGGTAATAGATAGTTATTAGCTAAAAACTAACAACTATTAACTAGCAACTAAACGCTAACAAATTTCAAATTGAAAACCAATTCTATTTAAGTAAACCAAGGAAATTTATCATGGATCCATTAGTTTCTGCTGCTTCCGTACTAGCTGCTGCTCTAGCTGTTGGTTTAGCTGCTATCGGACCTGGAATCGGTCAAGGTAACGCTGCTGGACAAGCTGTAGAAGGTATTGCTCGTCAGCCAGAAGCAGAAGGCAAAATTCGCGGTACCTTGCTATTGAGTTTGGCATTCATGGAAGCACTAACCATCTATGGTTTGGTTGTATCCTTGGTGCTATTGTTTGCTAACCCCTTCTCATAGTTTAAGTACTGAGAAAACAAATAAAGGTTAGGAGTTAAGAGTTAGGAATTGAGAGTGAAGAGTTAGGAGTGAGGAGTTAAGAGTTAGTAATTAGGGGTGAAGCAAGTCTACTTGTAGAGATTTTTATAGTAGATGAAACTTTTATCCTAAATTAACCAACGAGGGAATTTTTCTAGTTGAAATTAATAACTCATAACTCATAACTCATAACTCATAACTTGAAATTAATAACTCATAACTCATAACTCATAACCTGTAAAAGTGGGAGCAAACAATATGATTCATTGGACGACTTTATTAGCAGTAGAAGAAGTCGCAAAAGAAGGTGGTCTGTTTGATATAGATGCAACTCTTCCTTTGATGGCGATCCAGTTTCTACTTTTAGCTTTAATTCTCAACGCTATTTTTTACAAGCCTCTAGGGAAAGCAATTGATGAGCGGAACGAGTATATCCGTAACAATCAGTTGTCAGCAAAAGAGCGCTTAACAAAAACTGAAAAATTAGCACAACAGTACGAAGAAGAATTAGCAGGTGCAAGAAGAGAAGCGCAAAAAGTAATCGCTGATGCTCAAGCGGAAGCCGAGAAAATTGCTTCCGATAAAGTAGCAGCTGCTCAACAAGAAGCGCAAGCACAAAGAGAACAGGCTGCTCAAGAAATAGAGCAGCAAAAACAGCAGGCTTTTGCTTCTTTAGAAAAAGAAGTTGATGGTCTCTCTCGCCAAATCTTAGAGAAGCTTTTAGGAGCGGATTTAGCAGCACAGCGCTAGCAAACTTTAACAAGAGCATGAAGAAAGTTTGTAAAGTTGCTTGGCTCAAATTCAGTAATTGCTACTTTGTAATTCGTAATTATTACCCCATATATATGTAAAGGGTGGATTCAATTTTAGATTTTGGATTTTGGAGCCACTGCGTATTGGTAAGCAGAAAAAATATTAGGGTTTTCCCAAGTTGAGTGACTGCTAAACCCGAAAGAGGTTTCCTCCCTGTAAGGCAAATGGCATGATTGAATAGCTGTTCTCTTTTTTTAAAGGTCGAGCAACTTTAGATTTATCCAACACCCTGCTTAAAATAAAAATTGATTAATTACGAATTATAAAAAAAGTAAATTACTACTAGTTTTTTGGTTATAGAGAGATTTAGATTTATAGATGCTTGAAAGATATTGCATCGTAATTTTTTATGCTGAAGGCAGCGCAATAGTGGATGAAATAACAACATGGGGACATTCTTAATATTGATGGCGGAAGCCAGCGCCGTCGGAAGTGAGTTAGTAGAAGAAGCAGGTCACGAAGGTTTTGGTTTTAATACCAATATCTTAGATACTAACTTGATTAACCTGGCAATTATTTTTGTAGTTTTATTCGTTTTTGGACGTAAAGCTTTAGGAGGTTCTTTAAAAGAACGTCGCGAAAAAATTGAAGCCGCAATCAAAGCTGCTGAAAAACGTGCTAACGATGCACAAACTGGTTTAGCCGAACAACAAAAGAAATTGGCTCAAGCCCAAGCAGAAGCCGAGAAAATTAAGCAAGCGGCACAGGAAAATGCTGGTAAAGCCAAAGAATCAATACTCGCACAAGCCGCTGTTGATGTGGAAAGAATGAAGCAAACAGCAGCAGCAGATTTGAATACAGAAAGAGATAAAGCTATTAACCAACTGCGACAGCGCGTAGTCCAGAAGGCTTTAGAAAAAGTAGAGTCGCAACTCCGTGGTGGAATTGCCGACGATGCTCAGCATACATTAGTTGATCGTAGCATCGCGCAATTAGGGAGTTAATTATGGCAAGTAATACAGCAACCGCAGCAGTATCGCGTCCTTACGCCGAAGCGCTTATGTCTATAGCGCAGTCAAACAACGTTGCAGATAAGTTTGACTCTGATGTACGTTCTTTACTGAACTTAATCAAAGAAAGCCAACCCCTGCAAAACTTTTTTGCTAACCCGTTTATCAGTGGTGAAGACAAAAAGGGCGTTATTAGCAAGATACTCAGCGACGACACCAACCCAATTTTCCGTAATTTCTTGATGCTGTTGGTTGACAGACGGCGAATTACCCTTGTGGAGGATATAGCCGAGGAATACTTGGCAAAGTTGCGAGAACTAAATCAAACAGTATTAGCCGAAGTTATTTCTGCCGTTCCCCTTACAGACGAACAGCAGCAGACAATCAAGGAAAAAGTTAAGTCAATGACTGATGCTCGCGAGGTCGAGTTAAACAGTACTATTGATAGCGATATCATTGGTGGCGTAATTATTAAGGTTGGTTCTCAAGTCGTTGATTCCAGTTTACGGGGTCAGTTACGCCGCTTATCTTTAAACTTGAACAGCTAACAGGAAGTTAGGAGTTAGGAGTTAAATAAAGTTAGGAGTTAAATAAAGTTAGGAGTTAGGAGTTAAATATGAAGTTAAAAGTTATCTCATAACTCATAACTCATAACTAAAAATTTATAACTCATAACTCATAACTCATAACTAAGGTTTGTTTTCCGTATTGTAAGAAAGAAGATAAAAAAAATGGCAATTAGCATTAGACCAGACGAAATTAGTAACATTATCCAACAGCAAATCGAGCAATACGACCAACAGGTCAAAGTTGCCAATGTTGGTACCGTACTACAAGTCGGTGACGGTATTGCTCGTATCTATGGCTTGGAAAAAGCTATGGCTGGTGAGTTGTTGGAATTTGAAGATGGTACCACTGGTGTTGCTCTTAACTTAGAAGAAGACAACGTTGGTGCCGTATTGATGGGTGATGGTCGCCAAATTCAAGAAGGTAGTACCGTTACAGCTACTGGTAAAATTGCTCAGGTACCCGTTGGTGAAGCAATGATTGGCAGAGTTGTCAATGCTTTGGGTGAAGCAATCGACGGTAAAGGCGATATCCAGACTTCTGAAGGTCGCTTGATTGAATCTATGGCTCCCGGTATTATTGCTCGTCGTTCCGTACACGAACCCATGCAAACCGGGATTACCGCTATTGACGCGATGATTCCCGTAGGAAGAGGACAGCGAGAATTAATTATTGGTGACAGACAAACTGGTAAAACAGCGATCGCGATTGACACCATTATTAACCAGAAGTCCGAAAATGTAGTTTGCGTTTACGTAGCTATCGGTCAAAAAGCTTCTACCGTTGCTAACGTAGTCCAAACCCTCCAAGATAAAGGTGCAATGGATTATACCATTGTAGTTGCAGCAAACGCATCCGACCCCGCACCCCTACAATGGTTGGCTCCTTATTCTGGTGCTGCAATTGCTGAGTACTTTATGTACAACGGTAAAGCAACCCTAATTATTTATGACGATTTGACCAAGCAAGCACAAGCTTATCGTCAAATGTCCTTATTGCTACGTCGTCCACCCGGTCGTGAAGCATATCCTGGAGACGTATTTTATCTCCACTCTCGTTTGTTGGAACGTGCTGCTAAACTCAGCGACGAACTAGGTTCCGGTAGCATGACAGCGTTACCAATTATTGAAACCCAAGCTGGTGACGTATCCGCATATATTCCTACCAACGTAATTTCTATTACTGACGGTCAAATATTCTTATCTTCCGACTTATTTAACGCCGGTATTCGTCCCGCAATCAACCCAGGTATTTCAGTATCCCGTGTGGGTTCTGCGGCTCAAACCAAAGCAATGAAAAAAGTTGCTGGTAAATTGAAGTTGGAATTAGCACAATTCGACGAATTACAAGCATTCTCGCAGTTTGCATCCGACTTAGATAAAGCAACTCAAGACCAACTAGCCCAGGGCGTGCGCTTGCGGGAATTGTTGAAGCAACCCCAAAGTCAACCACGTTCGGTATACGAGCAAGTTGCAATTCTTTATGCGGGAATTAACGGATATTTAAGCGATATCGCAGTTGATAAAGTAACAGATTTTGTTGAAGGATTCCAAGAATACTTGAAGAACAACAAAACTGAATTCAAGCAAGGAATTGAAGAAAAGAAAGTGCTTGGTGAAGACGAAGAGAAAGCGCTAAAAGAAGCGATTGATGAGTACAAAAAGACCTTCTTAGCAACAGCGTAAAACAGTGAGCAGTGAACGGTGAACAGTGTTAGCGCAGCGTGACGCAATAGCGTCATAACAGTAAAGAATAGGAGGAGAGGGGTTGATGGTTGGGAAAAAAGTTTCTAGTTCTTATTCCTTTAGCATTAACTCTTGATTCTCTGAGTGTTAAACGCTAATTATTAACTGCTCACTGCTAACTGCTCACTGCTAACTGTTAACTGTTCACTGAAAGAAATTATGCCTAATTTAAAAGCAATACGAGACAGAATAAGTTCTGTTAAAAATACCAAGAAAATAACAGAAGCCATGCGCTTAGTGGCCGCTGCAAGAGTACGTCGCGCTCAGGAACAGGTTACTTCTACCCGTCCATTTGCAGATCGTTTAGCGCAAGTTTTATTTGGTTTGCAAAGCCGTCTAGCTTTTGAAGATGTTGACTTACCGCTGATGAAAAAGCGCGAAGTTAAATCTGTTGGGTTGCTAGTAGTTTCAGGCGATCGCGGTTTGTGCGGTGGTTACAACACCAACGTTATTAAGCGTGCGGAAAATCGTGCCAAAGAACTAAAAGCTGAAGGTTTAGATTACAAATATGTATTGGTAGGGCGTAAAGCTACCCAATATTTTCAACGTCGCGAAGAACCCATTGACGCTAACTATACCGGCTTAGAACAAATCCCTACAGCAGCGGAAGCTTCTAATATCGCTGACGAACTACTTTCTTTATTTTTATCAGAAAGCGTAGATAGAATCGAATTAGTTTATACCAAGTTCGTTTCCTTAGTTAGTTCTCGTCCAGTAGTACAAACCTTGTTGCCTTTAGATCCTAACGGTTTGTCAGCAGACGACGAGTTTTTCCGTTTAACAACCCGTGGTGGTGACTTTGAAGTTGAAAGAGAGAAAGTAACAACTCAAATGCGTTCTTTCCCTCGCGATATGATTTTTGAACAAGATCCAGTCCAAATTTTGGATTCTTTACTGCCGCTATACCTAAGCAATCAACTATTGCGAGCATTGCAAGAATCCGCAGCCAGCGAACTAGCAGCGCGGATGACAGCAATGAGTAGTGCTAGCGATAACGCAGCCGAATTAATGAAGAGTCTTTCATTGTCTTACAACAAAGCCAGACAAGCGGCAATCACCCAAGAAATTCTAGAAGTTGTAGGTGGCGCTCAAGCACTTGGATAATTAAAGGGAGTTAGGAGGCAAAGAGTTGAGAGTTTTTGAGTTTGAGTAACTAAAATTTTGCACTAGTGTCAGCAACCGCCTTTGAATAAATTCCCAGGCTGATATATTAAGTCTGATAAATCAGACTGGGTAAGGACTTGAGTGCGTTTTAACGCACTTTGTATATTAGCCTTGAAATTAATTTCAAGGTGGAAATGATAGGCTAATTAACAGTAGTGCTGTTCGCTAAGTTACTAATAAACATTCAAAACTTTAACTATAATTGAGAATCTCATAACTAACCGAGAATTATCAATTCTTAACTCCTAACTCTCAACTCCTCACTTGATTAAAAGTGGCAATTTTCAAAAAGCTGCACTATAATAGAATATGAATTACATGGGTCTGTAATGGTTTCGACGGGGTGGTGAAAGCTACTCGTTGATTCAGGTCGAGAGTGAGCCTAATCTCGTAAATCAAGGTTCAAACAAATAATAACTGCAAACAACATTGTAGCATTCAAGCGTCAAGCAGTAGCTGCTTAATCTTTTTTTCGTACGCTTCTCTCTAATGTGACTCCGTTAAGCATTAGAGAGCAACCCCCAACGGATGCTCTAATAAGTTCCCTTTGGTGGACTTATTAGAAAAGACTTTACCAAAGCATCCCACCGTTCGGGATAATGAGCGGTCCCTGCCTCAAGGGTAAGCGAGGCTAAGCCTGTGAATGATGCGGGGGTAAATACCCATTTCGGACGGCAGTTCGATTCTGCCCAGGTCCACTATTATACAGATGCTAGTCCACCTTATACTTAGATGTAGAGGTGGATTTGTTTTTTAAGATGAATAAATTGCAAGTAATTGTTACCTGTCAAAATCCTGCTTGTGCAAAGAAATTTAATAAAAGTCGCAGCGAATTTAATAGAAGTTGAGGTTTTGTGAAGCGGTAGCGAGAATCAACTAATAATTGCAGCATTTGCAAGGAGAGGGGTTTTGAGAGAAAGGGGTAAGGTTAACTCAATCAACTTCCGTCACCAACATTTGCCATTCAACTACAACCTCTTTAGGAATTTCTAAAACCTTCTGTTCTTTCCCCAATACCGGTAAATTCAACTTCAAAGACTCAACTTCAGTTAACTTCGGTAAAACATCAGTAAAACTGTATTCCCCTACATTAGGTGCTGGTGAAGAATTAGCGTAAACGTCAGATGCATTGAGTAATTTACCAGATGCTGTAATTATTTCTAAAAAATGAGGATGATAAAATTCAAAAACACCGGGAAAACCAACGATTCTTAAATCTAATTCTTGTTTCACTCCTGGATTAATCTTTTTGAAAAGTAATACTTGCCAGGTGTATTCTTGCTTATCTTTAATACCAACTTGAGAATGGTAACGTAAAACTCCTGGTGCATCGTGGTGCTGACGCAGCATTGCTATGGATTCTTGGGCATTAAATCCGATTGCAATAAATATTAAAATGATGATTGTGAAACAGCGTTGCAAAAAGTTTGTAAACATTGGTTTCAATTAAGGAATTGAAGATAAGAATATAAATTGAATAAAATTAACAATAGCTGCAATAAACTCAAATTTTATACTTTATCATAAGCTCACTTTTTTATTAATAACAATATCAAAAAATAATCTTTTACTCAAGAAGCTAAATTTATTGCAACTGATTAAGAATAGTGCGAGATACAAATAAAATAAACTTATCTTAATCTGGGTTTTACCTTTGTTTCTCTCAGTTTGTATAAAAAAATGAATCAATCTTAAATAAGTCTCTCATAGTGATAGGATGTTACCTCGATGCTTATTCCTTGAAAATAATCATGGCTAATAATCTTCGTAATTTGCTCATCGGTGCAGGAATCGCTGCTGCTGGTGCAATCGGAACTAAGAAAGCTGTAGACTATTTCCGCAACCGTGGAAAAGAAGAGGCACCACCTGAAGCTGAAGGTGATGCTGAAGTATCGGCACCAGATGAGGTTGCTTATGCTTCTGTAGAAGAAAGTTCCGTTCAAGGCTTTTTAGATGCAAGCTTTGGCGAAGCTGGACGTTACGTTCCAAATCGTCCGCCTAAAATTTTTGAATATCAAGGCGAACAGTATATGGTAATTTGGGCTTACGACAACAAGCAGCAGAAAAACCAAATGCTGGCTTTCAAATATACCGATGCAGGTCGTAAGATGGTTGCTAGTGTTGGATATACTTCTGAAAAAACCGATTACAATCTCAGTTTAGATCCAACACCTTTTGCTATTGAAGTAAATGGTCAAAAGTTGCAATCTGGACAATCCCAAACTGCTGGAACCAAGGATGTAGATTTCGTTCTGGCTTAAGGTATTCAGAAAAAGAATATTTTGACAGCAAAAGGTTATATAAACTTAGCCTTTTTTGTTTTTTATCTAAAAGTTTCACAAACCCGGTTTTTTTAGAAAAGCCGGGTTTATAACTGTTATCTAATTTTTACTCAACTTTAGACAGGTTTTTTTCAATGCTCGAACAAACCTTGGAACTGTAGTAAATCCAACTGCACTATAGTTGGTAAACATTTGAAACAGTCTTGAGCTAATTCTAATCTTTCTTCGCGTTGAAGCATTTCTATTAGCTTTCGCTGGATGCTGACTAAGTATCGTACATCATTGGCAGCATAACTAAGTTGAGCATCGGACAAGTTAGCAGCATTGCCCCAATCAGAAGATTGAGCGCTTTTGTCAAGTTCAACTTCTTCTAATTGCTGTACCAATTCCTTTAGTCCGTGTCTGGGAGTATAAGTACGAACTAATTTACTGGCAATTTTTGTACAAAAAACCGGATTTACCATTATGCCTAAGTAATGGCGTAAAGTTGCTAAATCAAAACGGGCAAAGTGGAATATTTTGACAACATTCTCTGCTTCTAAAAGTTTTTTCATATTAGGGGCTTCGGTTTGTCCTTTTTCTATCCGAACAACCGTAACCTTACCTTTATCGTCCGCTATCTGTACCAAACACAAACGGTCTCTTAAAGGTAATAATCCCATAGTTTCGGTATCTACAGCAATCGCTTCACATTTAAGATATGCCGAAAGAGTCGAATCATTTATATCGCGATCGCAAGCCTGAAAATCTTGTAATTCCATGAATCCTTAAAAATCAATGCAGTGTCCGCTCTCATAAAGGGGCAAACACTACTTTATTGTTTAAAAAAATAATAAATCAAACTTATCTACTAAGAATAAAAATTTGAGTAAGGAAATATTCGTCTTCACTGTTTACAGCCACCCCAACACCAGTTAAGTTATACTTTCCCTTAATATTTTTAAGATGTCCGGGACTCTCAATCCAACCTTTTATAGCTTCTGCAACCGGATCGTCATAACCGTAATTAAAAGCTACATTTTCAGATGCGCTGTTATAGCGAATAGAAATAGTATCGACTCTTTTAGCAAATCCGTTGTGGCTGAAAGGGACTCGATGTTTTGCCATATTTTGACTATGAATCCTTGCTTGCTTAGAAATTTTGCTATCTAACTTTAACTTAGGCAGTTTTTTAGCAGCTCGATATTGATTTATCTTCTCAAATATAGACTTTTCTAATTCAGCAGTTTTTACAGTATTAGATAGTTTAACCGGATGTGTTGGAATTAACAATTCTTCCTTTGCTGTCGGTTCGCTGGTAGACGTATGCCCCGGTACGGGCTTTGTTGTCATTGCGCTAGCCAGGACAATTGTAGTAAAAGCAATGCCAAGTATAGTTTTTCGACTCATGGGCGATTACATAGTTTATAGGCTCTTGAGACGCTAACCCAGGTTTTATGGTTTCTTTGTATACCAGTATAAAATTAGGTGTTTTATTATTTAAAGAATCTTTGCATATCCTCTCTTAGCCGTCAAGACTAGCTAATTAAGGTATTTTTTATATTATTTTTGGGTTAAGCAATCCCAAATTATAAATGAAGACTTTAAAAAGTTTTAATTTATCTGGGCAATTATTCTGACTCAGTATCAGAGTTCTAAATTCGTTATCAAAACAAACTTTACTTTTATTACCGATAAATAGTGCAAAATAATACTTTATGTTTCCAAGTAAGAATTTGATAATCCGTAAAAAATACTTCTGGATAACAAATATCAAAACCCGGTTGGTCAAAACCGGGTTTAAAACGAACAAATTATTTATAAATCAGTACCTAGTGGTCTGTCCCATAAAAATTGACGGGTTAGAGCAGGGAGCGGGAGAGCGGGAGAGCGGGAGAGCGGGAGAAGAAAATATTTTTTATATTTACGATATGCCTATCAAAACTAATGGGACAGACTACTAGCGTAAATCCTAAAACAGCAACCTATGATTAGTAACAGATAGAAAACTATTTAATCTTGAAGAACAACTGCTTAGATTTCTAGCTCTCACTGCAATTCAAGTTAACAATAGATAATTACTAAAATTAGATATATTCTTTCATTGCAACATCGATATTTTGTTCATAAATTATCGATATTTATATTGAAATTAACTCTATATGAAGTAAGTTTTTTATCGTATGTAAAGGCAGATAGATATTATGAGACAACAAGCAAAAATATTCAGTTTATTTTAAATCTTTAGACATAAACGAAATTCAATCTTTAGATAGATGTGAGAACAGTTATTAATATTGCGAAACGAATATATTCACACATGAATCAAAATAAATTACATTTAAACTTTGAAAACAAATAGCCTTAATAGATTATAATTACAACGGAGTTTAAAGTAAAATTTTCAAATTAGCCAAAGATAACTCAAGTAAAAGTTAGTCTTCAGCTTGATAATTAATTGATGAGTGTATTATTTTCATCCATACCTTATAGTTTTATTTCAACAGCAGCAATTGCCGTCGGGTTAGCTCTAACCCATTTGTATAGTGGCAAACTGCGCTTTATTCAAGTTCCTCGCAGTCGCTGGTTGAGTGGTGCTGGTGGAGTTTCCGTTGCTTATGTCTTTGTGCATATTTTACCGGAATTAAGCGAGCATCAAGCAGTTTTTGAGGAAACGCATAAAGGCTTAATTTCTTTCTTTGAACACCACGTTTACCTACTAGCATTATTTGGGCTAACCATATTTTATGGTTTAGAAAGAATGGCAAGTGAGTCTCGCGACAATCAAGAAGAAGCTGGAAAAGGAGACGTTACTACACAAGGTGTTTTCTGGGTTCATATTGTTTCTTTTGCAATTTATAATGCTTTGATTGGCTATTTATTAATGCATCGAGAAGAGCCAGGTATGGACAATATGTTGCTATATAGTTTAGCGATGGCATTGCATTTTGTAGTCAATGATTTCGGTTTGCGAGAAAATCATAAACACATTTATGACCATATCGGACGCTGGATACTAGCAGCAGCAATTATTGTAGGGTGGGTGATAGGTGGAGGTACTCAAATCGGAGAAGCGGCAATAGCTGTTCTTTTTGCTTTTTTAGCAGGTGGAATTGTTCTTAACGTGTTGAAAGAAGAACTTCCAGAAGAACGAGAAAGCCGTTTTTGGGCTTTTGGATTGGGTGCGCTGATTTATACTGCTTTACTTTTAGCCGTATAATTCAATATCAATTTCAATTTATGTTTACTAATTTTAATTAGTTTTAATTAAGTTTAATTTCGTATAATTATGTTTAATTATCTATTATTAATAAATAAGAAGTCAAAAAAAATAAAGTTTTTAAGTTATAAAAGATTTAAAATATATTTTACTATTTCTCAAGGTATTCTTCATTCTTTCTGAAGATAGATTCTGATATCCATAATAACTATTGCCTTAGCTAGAAGATTTTCAAGGCATAAAAGTATAAATTTATATCAAAATCTAAAAAATAATCAATCATTGTATTAACTAGCAATACTAGTTTGTCTTTTCTATTAAAACTGTTGATATAAACAGAAATATCTAAGTGTATCTGCTAACTAAACTCACTTTATTGCAAAAAGGAAAAGGTATTTATGCTTACAAGTAAGCAGAGAATTAAGTCTTTGAAAAGAATAGCGAGTGGCTTTGCAATCGCAATTCCTTTTCTCCCTATAGCTGCATTTGCTATTCCAAAACGACCAAATCCAAAACGTAACCCTTGCCCCAAAATATATTATGAAGAGCCTTACAACAGTAAGATATTAGTACCAGCAGGATGTACTCCTAATGCTGCAACTGCTCGTTGGAAAAAAACTGGACAAGCTGTCGATCAGTCAATTCAACTACCACCAAGAGTTACTAAAGTAAAACCAATACAACCACCTTTACCGGAAGCTCGTCAGTCTGCTATTGCTATGGTTAAGCCAATGGCAGATGGTAAAGTAAGTATAACGCTAAAAAACGATACTAATACTCCTATCTCCTACCACGTAGTCTCCCATACTCAAACTAGAATATTACCGGTAAGGGAAGAAATAATATTACGTGAAATTCCGACTCCTGCAACTATTACCTTAGTGCGAGAAGATGGCGGATTTCTGAATGTAGAGCCGGTTGCTACTGAAGAAGGTATGCTAACGGTGTCCCTAGACGAAAAACGCAAACCCGATAACAATCAAGGTGTTATCAGAATTCAAGCAGATGGACAGGTCTTTTTGAACTAATTCAAAAAAAAATACGTGGTGTAATTTAAAGATGAGGAGGAAAATGAACCAAATTAGCAACAAAAAATACAAGTTTTATCTCAATAATAGTAAGGTTGGATTAATGAATAAGTTTCGGAAATTTCAGGGTGCAATTGCTTTAGCTTTAATGCTTTTAGTGCTTCCTGCTTGCAGCAACGATGACTCAAATGTTACTGGTGCAGGTAATGTCACTACTAAGGAAGTCGCGAATAATGCTGCTGCATTAGATGGCAAAACTGTGACAGTAAGAAGCGAGCCAAAAAGTAAAGTAGGTCCGACTTCATTTACTGTCAGTGATGAAAAATTCTTTGGCAGCGAACCTATCTTGGTTGTTAACGCTTCTGGACAACCTTTCGTTTTACCGGAAGATGACGATACAGAAATCCAAGTAACCGGTATAGTTCGCAATTTTGTAATTGCAGATGTTGAGAAAGAATATAGTCTTGATTTAGACGAACAATATTACGTTGAATTTGAAAACAAACCAGCAATTATTGCTCAGTCTATGGCATTGTCACCCGATCCAGGTGACATTACCAAAAATCCCGACAAATATTACAACAAAAGACTCGCAGTAGTAGGAGAAGTAGAAGATATTCAAGACGCTAATACCTTCACTTTAGATGAAGAGAAGCTATTTGGTGCTACCGATTTACTTGTTCTTAATCCCAAACCCAAGACAGCTATCAAAGACGATGAGGTAGTAGCGATTACTGGAGTGCTTCGTCCCTTTGTGTTAGCTGAATTTGAAAGAGAATACGATTTAGGTTGGGATTTACAGCTGAAGCAGAAGATAGAAGCAGAATATAAAACTAAGCCTGTATTTGTAGCTGATAGCGTTTATCCTTCTGCAATTTCCGATTAACAACAACTGATTATTTAAATGTAGGCTGAGATTATTTTTATCTCAGCTTTTTAAATGTTTTCGATTGTCTGCCATCAATTAATATTCAGTGGGAAAATGACCAATCAAACAAAAAGCCGTTTTCAGTGGAGTCCCAAGATAATTTTTACGATTGCTTTTTTTGGGTTTTTATTCGGACTGTACTTTATATTTACTCGGAAACCAGCCCCAACTCCAGGATTGATTTCAGTATCCAAAATCGCGAGAGAAAAAGATGATTTGATTGGTAAATTTGTCACCATTAGAAGCAAATATATTGAAAAACTAGGTCCGACTTCTTTTGCTATCAGAAAACGGAAGTTCTTTATTAAAAGTAAACCAGTTATTATTATTAATGCATCAGGTAAAGTTTTCGATCTACCTTCTGAAAAAGATACAGAAGTACAAGTAACGGGTACAGTTCGTCAGCTTGATATACCTAAACTCGAAAAAGAATTTAATTTAAGGCTGCAAGATAAAGCTTACGAAGATTATGAAAAGGCCACTGCTATTGTAGCTCAGCATATTGCTTTAGCACCGGAAGTAAATGATATTGCTGACAAACCAGCAAAATACTATAACCGAAGGTTAGCATTGACTGGCGAAATAGAAAGCATCAAAAATCCAAAAATGTTTACTTTAGACGAAGATGATTTATTAGGAGAGCAAGATTTATTAGTATTAAATCCTACTCCCGCAATGGCAGTAAATAACGGGCAGACAGTTGCTGTTACTGGCGTTATACGTCCATTCCTACTTGCCGAACTAGAAAAAGATTATAAATTTACTTGGGACTCAGGATTAAGGAAAGAAATGGAGTTACAGTACAAAGGAAGACCTGTATTAATTGCAGATACGGTTTATCCTTCTAGAATTTCAACTTTAGATTAACTCATATTATTGTCATATTTATCAAAGTTAATCTTGCTAGAGATTATGTCCTTAAGAAAAGTTAGGAATTATCAAACATCTTCTAAATTGAAAAAAAAATGTAAGGAACTCTGTTGTGAAAAACAATAGGGTTCTTTATTTATTTAATTAAATAGCACCGATCCACAAATAAACAGATAATATTCTTATCTTCATACTAAGTAAGTCGGCACAAATAAACCGAACCATATAACGAAATGTAAATTACCCTTAAACCTTTATTGTTACTTGCGGAACAGTTGCGTTGAAGACGGCAGTGTTCGTCTTGGAGGACATCCTTGCCCTTCCAAATGTACCTCAATAACACAAATTATGCTGTATATAATTAATATTAAGAGATTCGCTAACAGTCAGACTAAATCTAATATATAGAATCGAAAAATTATTAAATTATTAAAATTATAGGTATATAAATCTATTACAATATAAGAAATAACCTTTCTATCTTGTAATTAATTTAAAGAAAAATGACAGTTAATACAGAAAATGAAAGTCCATCAGAAACTATCCAAACATTACCTAATGTAGATACAAATGAAATTACGGCTGTTCAAATTGGGCTAGCTGTAATTCCTGTTGTTTTTGTAATTACTTTAGCTTTTCTTTTTTTCAAACAACTTAAATATCGTAAAGAATTATATACACAAGCTGTTAATCTCAAGCGTTTATCTTCAATCCCCTGTTATAAATGCCAGTTTTTCAGTAATAATCAACAACTTCCTTGTGCCGTACAACCTGCACTAGTTCTAAGCGAAGAAGCATTCAATTGTAGTGATTATAGTTCAAGAAAGAGACGATGAAATTGAAGTAAATTTTTAGACAATCAAGCAATTAGCAACAGTATCTCTTAAATTCACTTATAATCTTTAATAAATATAAATAAACTCACCCATTTCAAACATTTTTTCAATGCTTTACTAAAATAACAGGGTGAGGTATTTCTTTTAGGATTTATGCATAAACAATAGAAAATATAGAGTTTCTGGTATATTCTATTTTCTAACCCCCATTATAAAAGGGGGTTTGCGTAAATCCTATCTTTATAGCTTGATCGGCATAAATTAAATTTCTTGCACTCTTTTGATTCAATCTATTTCTTGTAAAGTTGTTTTCCTGAATCTAGCAAAGAAGCAATTTGTTCGCGACTGTTGATAAATTCATACTGCTCGTTAAAGCTGTTACTAACAGTTTTTCCAATCACGTAATGACGTACCGGTATATCGGGAGCATTAAGAACAATCCTATCGGACACCCGTACTGTTGTTTTCGGTGCTGATGAATTTTCTTCTTCAAGACGAGATACCACCCATAGTTCGTTTTCTACAGCATATACATCTTGAATTTCAATATCATAACCAGCAGAAGGAACTTCAACTTCAACGGTTATAGTACGTTCTTTTTTCTGTACTCCCGGTAAATCAATATCAATATAAGGAACTTTTACAGTTTCTTGTTCCTGTATAACTACTACTTTAGGTACCGTTACTGTACGCTCCGTTACTCCAACGTTTACATCGGGGCCTTTGATATCATATTCTGGTAATCTTCCGGGTTCTACGTCTACATCTACATCGGGTAAGCGAGCTGCTTGTTCTTTCTCGATTTGGCAAGATGCTAAAGCAACAACAAGCGTAATTAGCGAAAGAGGTAAGATTTTTTTTCGGATTAAATGTTGCGATCGCATTTCTATTTAACAAATAAACAACAATGAAAGGCTACGAATCAAAATAAGAATTCTGTTGAAGTAGGATGCGACTCGAACTAATTAGACATTAGAATCTTAGCTACACTTATTCAAAATAAAGGTGTCAAAAAAACTTAAACACCTTCGTTTGAAATGAATATATTTTCCAAAAGCTTGCTATTCAATTTTTACAACGGACAATTACTTGCTAGTATTATTACTTATTTAAAAGCATATTTAAATACTAGCTATGTCAGTAATTATTATGTTTGCTAAATTTGACTTTTTTTGCCTCAATCTTAAGCTATACATCCTAATTAACTTCTATCTATCAATTGAAGGATGCTAAATTATTACCATTTTTATTTAAAGTAAGTAGCTTTATACAAGCAAAGTTTAGTTGAGGGAAAGTATTTATAAGTACATTTATAAAATCAATTTTACCTGCCTTAAGGGCAACGCTTAGCATAGCGCAATCAAAAATCAGTTCAAAAGTTTGTTGGTTTCTACGCCTTTCCAACCAACCTAGATTTTCCCTTATCTCCTTTTCTCCATATCATCCCTTCTGACTACCCCGATTGGGATAAAATCTTTCCGGTAATAATCCCCAAGCAGCAGCATCGGCACCCCAGTTACGAAAAATCTTCTGACGTGCAAAAGCATTTGCGAAGCGCCAGTTATAAATTCGCTTCCATGCCGAACTCCATTTTGCCGTTTCATCCGCTTGCTGTAGAGCGCGAATTTCAGCTTCGAGAGCTTCAGCATGTTTTTGTAATATGGCTTCTAGTTGTTTAAAGTGTTCTTCTGGAGGTTGCAAAATTTTTTATTTACCGTAATTTAGCTTTATCCCTATGGCAGGATGACGAAATCTTATACATTATAATCCTCCTTCGGGTATTCAGCAGTAACTTAAAATTGAGGCGATCGCCATGTCGCAGGCAAATAAATATTAGGGCATTACCATAAAATCCTTCGGTAGGCTTTTGTCAGTTTAGCCTGCCTTTGCTAATATTCTTCCCTAGCTCTCTAAATAATTCCATTAATGAAACCAGATTCCTATATTTTTAGCAATTTATAATTTTTTTTTAATGCGGATTTTTGAGATTCTGAGTGTAAGATATATCATGATTTTCAGTGCGTTTGATTAAGTATTAAGATTATGTTTAAAGTATGAAATTAAGTCTACCCATCTTCAGAAAAACAGTAAATTTATTGTTTCCAGGCATTTTTGCATTCCATGAGGCAACTTCCATGTAATATTTATTTTTATGTGTTTGTCAAGTCATTATTATACGTAAATTAGCAGTGAAATAAGCTATAAAGTGATACAAAGAATGCTTTTAAAGTATTTGTATATTTACTTATTGGCTGGTGACTTTCCCTTTAATTAAGAACTTAATCAATTCTACTTATTATTTTGGAATGCTAAAAAGAATACCTGGGATGATAAAAACAAATTTTATAAATCCATTTATTGATGATATTTTTTTAAAGAGCTTTGATAATACTTTATGTTAGTTGATTAAAACAAAGAGAGCGATTACTGAGAAAATACAGAAGACTAGTAACAATCAAGGCTGCCAAGTAAGTCAATCGTGAGTCACAAAGGTGGTCAAATAAGGGGCAGAGGATAAGGATTAATGGGACGATTTGATAACGGACCAGAAAAGCCGCGTAGAGCAGGCGAGCCATACGGTTCAGCCGAATCTGCTCTACGGGCTGTAACTGAGGAATTACAAATTATCCAGCGGAATTTACTCAAATCACTGCAAGATGATGTCAAGCGCCTACAAAGTGAGAAAATCCGCTTAGCTGATGATATCAAACGTCTGCAAGAAGAAAGAGAGCAGCTGCAAGGAGGAAGACAAATTGATGAGTTGCAGGTGTTAATGCGTCAATTAGCACAAGTTCTGGGGAATCATATTTCCGTACAGCTACAAGCTTCACTAGAAAGATTAGTCAATAATCAATCAACTGCTAGCACTACTCTTCAATCCGGAAGCGGAACATACACTCAAACTCAAAATCAAGAATCCGAGATCGTCGGCAATTCGTTTAATAATGCTTTTAATACACTGCAACAAGATTTAGAAGATTATCAAAGCAGCATTTCCCAGCAGTTGTCTCGAATGTCATTGCAGCAAGAACAAGGGGAAGCGATTTTAGTTGAATTAGTAAATCGTTTGAAGCAAGAATTAGAAGCTACTAACGATTTAGAAAATTCGCAAGCGGACTTTCAGGTTGAGGAACAAGACGAAAGTTCACAAGCAGATAGTGACATCTGTGAAGTTGACTATGTGCAAGATTCTGCCGAAATAGAAGAAGATACTTCGCAGCAAGAACCATTTCCATCAAGCTTATTAGAAGAGCGGGATCGAACAACTCCCCTACCGGAAGATACTACCACAGCAACTTCTACCGTTCGAGGAGCAAATGTCTCCTTGCCAGAAACATCACCTCAAACTGTGCCAGAAGCTACTAGGCAGCCAGCAACGCCTTCACAACCACTATCGAGACAAATAGATGTATTTAAGCAGCGTCCGAAGGGATTATTGTTAATTGGGCTTTCCGCTGTTGCTACATCTATATACAACGTTGCGATTAAAGCAATATTTTACGGCATATTTGATTCAGAACAATTAATATCGCCAACTTTAGGAAATTGCTTATTTGTTTTAATGCTGAGAATGCTAGTAGTTGTGCCAATGATGCTAGTTTTAGCACCTATTTTGCATCCCAGAGTTTGGCATGATTTACAAAATTTAATAGAGTCCATCAAAGCAAGTCAAAATCCAGCAAGCATTACAGCTAGAAGAGTGCTGATGCTATCAACTATCAGTGGATGCTTCTTGTTTTTATCCCAAGTAATGCTTTACTTGTCCATTGGGCAAATTGCGACTGGGATGGCGATCGCTCTTTTGTTCGTATACCCAATTGTTAGCGGAATACTGTCATGGCTTTTGTTTCGCGACAGCCCCAGCAAATTTCGCGCTTTTGCTTACGCGATGATTGTCTTAGGAATAGTTTTAGTATTGGGTGGAGCAAGCGATACGCCTAACCTTTCCTTTGGCAGCTTTACAGGAATTTTAGCCGGAATCAGCTTTGCATTTTACGTGATATTGACTCGAATTTGCGCTGCTAGGCTGCATCCGGTTTCTTTTACTTTGATTAACTTCGCAACAATGCTGTTTTTATGTTTTATTAGCTTGTGCTTCATCACTATATTGTTGCCTTTGCCTTCTGGTTGGAGTTTAGATATAAATTCAACTAATTTTTTAGAATTGATTTTAAGCACTTTTATTTTAGGGGTATTAACCTTATGCGGTTACCTACTAAATAACTTTGGCATTCGCAAGCTTGGAGCTACACGAGCGGGACTTATAAGCTCTACCGTTCCAGTGTTAACAGTAATTTTTGCTGGAATCATCATTCAAGAATCTTTACCATTCATACAGATTATCGGAGTTTTACTAGTTACCTTCGGAGCAGCTGCTTTCAGCATCGAGAAAATACAGCAGCAGGTTAAAGCTTCTCGTTCTAGTTAATAGCCAGATTAGGGGATGAATTATATGGGGTAGAATTTTTGATCGATTGTTAATTATTAACTCTTAATTTCTCACTAATAACTCCTTAGTGCTGTTCTATCGCCGTGCGCCAATTGCAAATTACTGGTATATAGTAAGCCACATTCGAGTTAAGACCTGTTAACATACATTTTTGCGGGGATGTAAAAAGGACACGTTTGCTGGCATTGCTTTTTGTGGGAGGAGTCCCGTGTTAATCGAAACCTTGTTGTACTGGCAGTTTTAGGAGTGACAGGCTTAAATTGCTAGCCCATATAAGTTGATGAAGATGCCGAATAAAAAGTAATGGCTATTTTAATCACAAGATAAGTTTTTATCTTCTCCTGTGAAAATACGGGTAAAATGTTGTTTATCATTACCACTTAGACCCTTAGTTATTGCATAATAGAAAAATTAAAGTAAACACATAACCTGCGAAGAGGGTGTATACTACTTACTTTCCTGCAATTCTTAATTTTGTAAACCTGCTATTCAACAGTTTGTAATATGCATAACGATACTGATCTGATCAAACGTCTCGACCCCAGCGCGATGGATCAGATCATGCTTTATTTGGCTTTCAGTGCCATGCGAACTAGCGGGCACAGGCACGGGGCTTTTTTAGATGCTGCCGCGACAGCAGCTAAGTGTGCTATTTACATGACCTATCTGGAGCAGGGGCAGAACCTGCGAATGACCGGTCATTTGCACCACTTAGAGCCGAAGCGGGTGAAAGCCATTGTAGAAGAAGTCAGGCAAGCCCTGACTGAAGGAAGACTGCTAAAAATGCTTGGTTCTCAAGAGCCGCGCTATTTAATTCAGTTTCCTTACGTTTGGATGGAAAAATACCCTTGGCAACCGGGGCGATCGCGAATACCGGGAACTAGTTTGACATCTGAAGAAAAAAGACAGATTGAACAAAAATTGCCCGAAAATCTGCCCGATGCCCAGTTAATTACCTCTTTTGAGTTTTTGGAGTTAATTGAATTTCTCCACAAGCGTTCTCAAGAAGATTTACCCCAAAGGCATCAAATGCCTTTAAGTGAAGCTTTAGCAGAACATATCAAGCGCCGTTTGCTTTATTCAAGCACCGTGACGCGAGTTGATTCACCTTGGGGAATGCCTTTCTACGCTCTTACCCGTCCCTATTATGCAACCGCAAGCGACGAAGAGCGTACCTATATTATGGTGGAAGATACCGCCAGATTTTTCCGCATGATGAGAGAATGGTCGGAAAGACAGCGACATACAATGCGAGTTTTGGAAGAAATGGATATCCCCCCCGAACGGATAGATGAAGCCTTAGAAGATTTGGATCAAATTATCCGGGCTTGGGCAGATAAATATCATGAAGTAGGCGGAGCGCCTATGGCTCTCCAGATGGTTTTCGGTAAAAAAGAAGACTAGTAAATCAGCAGCCAAATTAACGACTGCCGATTATGCCAATTTTTCAATTCTAGCAAAAATATCTCTAAAAATTAAATTGAATACTGAATAAATAATTAAGGTTGGGTTTACTCGCAGTATAAACCCGACCTATTTTTTGGGAATGGGAATTGGGAGTAGCAAGTAGCGAGTAGCAAGTAGCGAGTTAGAAATTAATTTCTGATTGTGGGGGATTGTATCTCCATTCCCAATTACTAATTATCTATTACCTACGCCCAATTCCCCATGCTCAATTACCCTTCGGGTATCTCCCTCCGGGAGACGCTGCGCTAACGAGAAAGCTTAGTCTAACGACTCACTTCGTGAACGCTTACAACACTTGCTACAACGGAACGCCATTCGCTACAACGCGGCGGCAGTCGCTCATGGGGGAGGTTCCCAAGACCGCGCTGCCTTGGGAACCTCCCTACGGGTTCAACACTTTGATGGCGGCCGGGGAACCCGTCCACCGCAAGTGTTTCACTGCAACGCAGTGTTTCACCAATCACCTTTCTACCGAATCGGAGTAGTTTCAAAAGTGGGGCTAAATCCTTCGGAGGGTGGAACTGGGGGTACTGGTGGTACGGCAGGGGTTGATAAAGGTACAACATTGCTAATTCGGTCGCTAGCGCTGATGCAATTCTCCATCGCTTGTGTAGGTGAAAAATCAATTTCAGAACGTAAACCTACTACGCATTGAGCAAACTTTACTGGTAGCAAACTGCGATTGCAATAACTTAAAATGGCTGGATTAACTGTTTCAGCACTTTTAGTACCGATACCCACAACACAAGTAGCTAAGTCATTAGGACGACGTGCTTGTCCGCAGAAAGGAAGCGAGTCTGTTGCCGGAATTTGGGTTCTTCGTTGAATTTTACCTACACATGAAGATACTTCTTTAGGTCGAAGTGCAGCAGCACAAGCATTACCTGCGCTTTCTGCAGGAATACCTACACTCAAAAGACGTGCTGCACATAAACGATATTCATTTTGATTTCTTCGGAAAGGATTGCTAATAGCATTACTAGGTAAACTTATTCCGAAAATACTAGTTATAGCTAATGCTGGTAATGTTAATTTAGCTGTTATTTTAAATAATTTAAAATCAAAACGTCGCATAGAAAGTATTTTTGTCTCACAACCTACAGAACCAAAACCTTTAAACTTGCTCAAACAACCAAATAGCATGGAAAATCTCCAAACACCTTTAAGTAATGCTATCTCATTTTTTGGGCATGGGGTATTGAGAGATAGTTAGAAGTTAAGAGTTAGGAATTATGAGTAATAAGCAATGATTTTTTTAATTACCTTATGCCCCATACCCAATTTCCATGCCCAATTCCCAATGCCCCATTCCATATTCTTCGTTCCGCCTCTATAATGATATGTCTGTGAGTAAAATTTGAAAGGATTGAATTAAGGGAGCGATATGTCCCGATACAGAGGACCTAGATTAAGAATTACACGTCGCCTGGGTGAATTACCAGGATTAAGTCGTAAAACCGCTAGACGTGCTTACCCCCCCGGACAGCACGGTCAAAACCGTAAGAAGCGTTCTGAGTATGCTATCCGCTTGGAAGAAAAGCAAAAGCTCAAGTTTAACTACGGCTTAACTGAAAAGCAGATGGTACGTTATATCCGTAAAGCAAGACGAATTACAGGTTCTACCGGACAGGTATTGCTTCAGTTCCTCGAAATGCGCTTGGATAACACCGTTTTCCGTTTGGGAATGGCTCCAACTATTCCCGCAGCACGTCAACTGGTAAACCACGGACACGTTCAAGTCAACGGTCGCGAAGTTAACATCGCCAGCTATCAGTGTCGTCCGGGAGATGTCATCGGAGTCAAAAATAAAGAAGCTTCTCGCCAATTGGTAGAAACCAATTTGCAATATCCCGGTTTAGCAAACCTTCCCAGTCATTTAGAGTTTGATAAAAACAACTTGACTGGCAAAGTCAACGGTGTTTGCGAACGGGAATGGGTGGCTTTGAGCGTTAACGAACTGTTGGTAGTGGAATACTATTCGAGAAAAGCTTAACAATTTTAGATTTTGGAGTGAGGAGTTAGGAGTTAAGAGTTTTGAGTTGATTCTTCCCCTTCTCCCCCTCTCCCTTTTTATCTACCTCCATTCTCCTTGAATCATAAAAGCTGACCAATCATAAAAGATACAAATTAAAATATTGCGAGCGCGAAAAGCAATATTAACTTTTTCTTTACTTTGATGCCAATCACTATTGAATTAATACTTTGCAAGAGATTAGGAATAGGCAATAAAGCAAATAGCGCAGAGAAATTTATAATTTCCCTACGCTAAATGTATTTTATTCGTTCGTATCGTAGTATAAACTTCAGTTTCAAGAAGGCTGTTAGCGGAGCCTGCCGCTTGCGGCATACACCTTACTACAAAATTTTCTCTTCAATTAACCAACAATTTCAATATTTTGGAATTGTCCTACTGCTGAAGAATTTTCTATATCGTTGTCGTTAGCAATTGTTAAGAAGTCAAATTTACCGGTAAAGAAATCTCCTACTTCGATAGAGTATTTTGTGAATCCGTTTTCGGTACCGACAATGTAATCATCTAAGTCTTCGATACCCCAACTCTGGCTGCCATCGACTTGGAAGAAATTTTTGCGATCGCTGCTACTAATTACGTTATCGTTATCGAAACCAATACCTTGAATTTCAGCTTTACCATTAGTTGCAAAGTCAAATTTTAGTACGGTATCTTCAGTCACTTCATAGCCGGTGATATCTAAGCGTTTCCAACCGTTTTGCTCTAACTGTAATTCTGAATCATTATTGACAGTTGAAGTTATGGTTGTGTTTTGATTTGCGCCACCGTAAGATAAAATCTCTTCACTTTCAATTACTTCGTTGATAGAAATATCGAGTGTAGGAGTGCCATCAAATATTCTAATATTGCTAAATGTACTTTCAGCATCGGGATTGCTTTGGTCATCGTCGTTAGCAATTGTCAGAAAGTCAAAATCCCCTGTGAAGAATTTACCAACTGGGATTTCATAGATATCTTTGTCACCCGATTTACCAACGATAAATTCATCGAGATTTTCAATACCCCAGCTTTGACTACCATCAACTTGGAAGAAGTTTTGCCTATCGTTATTACTAACAACACTATCATTATCAAAGCCGATACCTTGGATTTCACCTTTACCGTTACTTGCAAACTCAAAGCGTAGAACGGTATCTTTTGTGATGGTTGAGTTAATCTCAATTTTTTGCCAGCGGTTTCCGCTTAAGTTAAGTTCGTTGTTAGAAGATATCTCAACAGTTCCATTCTTCGGATTATCTTGATTTCCACCATAGGATTCTACTGAGCTGACAGCAAGATTATTGTCTCCTTGTGTAGGAGCTTCATTTCCGCCAGTGTTGTCTGGAGTGTCATTTACAGGAGTGTTATTTCCGCCAGTATTGTCTGGAGTGTCATCTATAGGAGTGTCATTTCCGCCAGTGTTGTCTGGAGTGTCATTTACAGGAGTGTCATTTCCGCCAGTGTTGTCTGGAGTGTCATTTACAGGTGTGGGATTATCTGGTGCAGTAGCTGGTTCTGTTTTAGGAGGTGCATCATTTCCACCAATTACTAACAAGTAACCGTCTTTTTTACCACCTGCACTATCCTGTATGGCATTGTGAGTAATTTGACTTCCTTTAAAATCAGTAGTTGTAACTGCTGCTGTTGTACCATTACGGAATGAGGCTACAACTCCACCACCACTATCTGAAATCGGAGTCCATGAAAGTCTTTCTTGGAAGTCTGGACTGATAGTTGCAATGTATCCATCGTAAGAAACATAGTCGCTGACTTTTTGACCTTCAATAGTCTGTTTATCGCGGTTAGCAATTTTACCAGCAGCACTTCCGGCTATAATTACGGTACCGTCCTCTGTGGCTGTAATCGAACTGATATCAACAGAGTTACCTTTACCATCATCACGACGACCTAATATAGATTGACCTTTGATTAAATCGCCATTTTCAAGGTTATAACGTCCATACCAACTCATTTTAATCGAACCGACATTAGTAGGACTATTATATTTGTCTGTTTCGATTTTCCTATCGCTAGTAACCTTTTCTGATAAATCAAACGGATCGCGATAGAAGATAGAAAAGCCGGTACCCCCATTGACGTAATATGAAGAATATAGCTGTCCGTCGCGTCCGATAGCTACACGCTGTCCCCGCGTATCAGCCATCAAGTTTTCTTCGTAGATGTCTTTATTATCAAAATCATAGTTTTTCCAGACATCTTTACCTTCATAAGACCATGCTTGAGTGAAGGCAACCTGTAGGATACTAGTTTTTTGTTCGTATCCCGTGGTAATAACCATACCTCCGTTTTGGTCGGTTACTGCTATATCAGTAAATTGCCGTCTGGTTTTGCCCGTACTCCAGTCTTTGAGTCGTTCTCCGTTACTGTCATAGAGATAAGCTCTATCGGGGCCTTTACTATCCTGTAAAACACCAACTTTTCCAGTATCGGAAATGGCAATACGCATAACGCGACTTAGAGATTGACTCCATTTAACCTCAGTCGCATCGGCGTTTAATACTGCTATTCCACCTTCGTAAGCAACCGCGATATCACCATTTTTTGAGACTTCTAAATCAAGAATTTTGCCTGGTAGACGAGTTGTAGCAACCGCTTGATTTGTTTGAGAATCGTAACGGACAATAGTTCCGTCCCCACCACCAAGGAGTTCAGTCTCTTCAACTCCGAGGTTAGCATTTTTTAAAGAACCTCCTACAATGACGAATTTACCATCGAGGGAAATATCCACAGCGTTAGCAGAATCATCTTCTTCTCCACCTAAATAGGTAGCAGCCGAAATATCTAAATTATTCGTAGGAGACTGAGGTAGAGCGTTGTTTGTTACCGACGAGAAGGAATTTTGGCTTTGAAGATTACTATCATCGAACTGATTGATTTTAGTAGCCATATTTCACTCATATTTAATGAACTTCCATCGGTAGATAACTCTGAATAACTAACTCCCTTACTTTACTTTTTATACTCTGTAACTGGAGGTGTATAGCATTACCGTACATTTAATCAAAACCAATATGACAGCCCTTAGTACAGTTTAAAAAGCTGTCACATCATCGCTAAAATTACTGGTTTTTTCCTTGCTATTAGAACTTATTTTTGATAATTTATTACATTTTTTTCAACTATACATCAGTAAATCTATTAATGATTTTTAAAGTTTTTGCAAGTGCTTGAAAATACAAATGAATATAGAATTTTGATGATAAAAATGGATAATTTTGTAAACTTTTTAATCTATATCAGTAATACTAATTACTTCTAAGTAAGGTACAGTTAGTTGCTTGCCGTAAAAACTTTGAATTACTAAGAATATGTGAAGAAGTAAGTTAATATCAAGTTCCCAATATGTTGTTATAAATTCAGAATCAAGTTGTTAGTTTAAATAAATCGCCCGCAGCCTATGAGGCTGGAGCTATAAAAAAGAAGCCCACTTTCGTGGGCTTCAAAGAAACTATTTTCAGTTTCAGGGGTTAACGGACTACAAACAACGTTACTCGTTAATTAGCAAATTATCTTCTACCAAACAGCCGATCCAAGAAAGAAACTTTAACCGCACGGTTATCTATTGGTTTACCGTACATATCGAATCTTTCGGCATTATTAAGAGCGATAATGTAATACTTCCCTTTAATTTGAGCTACAATTGGATCTCCAGAAGAACCTCCCGTGGTATCGCAATCGTGAGACAAGGAACCATTCTCTTCCTTAAGAATGCTACAGCCATCATGAACACCAGCAGTCAATCCTTCACCTGCTTTCAGATAAGGAAAAGCTTTTAAAGTTTCAGAAGTTGGAAAGTCTCTCGAATAACCTATCATGCGAAACTTTTTTGGATGTTTGAGCATGGTTGATGTCGGTAAGGAAACCCATCCAAAATGACCGTACTTTTTACCGAGGGGTTTATCAATTTTGACAACAGCCCAATCGTTTTTTGATGGATTTGCTTCCTTAAAGTTCGTACCAGCAATAATTTTTTTAACAACAGCGGTATCGTTGTCATCTTTCGAGCTACCGTTGATAAGATTAGGTCGGAATTTAATTTCCTTACTAACTTCATGAGTATAAGGATCGACAACGCAATGAGCATTAGTTAAAACAATATCCTCGGTAATTAAACTTCCCGTACAGTGATAGCTTACCTTTTCTTTCCCCTCAGCCTTGACACCTTCAATACGTCCAATCGCAGCCCAAGGATAATCTCTACTTAACATCGGACGACGGTTATCTTCAGCAAAAATTGCTCTATCATCAGAAGGTTTATCAGATTGTTTGATATCAGCAGGTTTGAAAGGCTTACCGTCTCCCTGTAATTGGATGTTGTCGCCATCTTGAACGTTGATAAATTCTGGAGTTTCAGCAGTTTGAACTTCGTTTTCTGCTTCCGCTTGATTTGTTAGGGAACTTAAAGCGATTCCAATAAGAATTGAAGCGATTAAAAAAACGAAAGGTTTTTTGTTCATGATTTGGTTTAATTTGTAAATTCTCGTCATAGATAAGTTCGTAGTAAGGGCTTTAGCCCAGCCCTTTCAACGCGAACATATGAACTACTTAAGTAAAGACTGAAACCCGCT
>JAHCMI010000050.1 GCA_019192545.1 Rivularia sp. MS3
ATTTAAGTATAGGTATGGCGATCGCACTGGTTTTCACAAAATCGCGTTGCTCCCTCCTGTAGAAGGTAATCGTTGGGCTGTAACTTTGGCTGGTATTGCTAGAGATTATCCACCAGTAGATAATCAAGGTTTTTTAAAATGTGCGCGTAATTTACGCGATGGTGCAATTTACGATGCGATTAAAGATGCCAAACCTCTAAGCAAGGTACATAGTTATCGTCGTACAGAAAATTGCTGGCAGCATTATGAATTAACACGTTTACCGGAAGGTTTAGTAATTATTGGAGATGCGGCTTGTGCTTTTAACCCTATATATGGGCAAGGAATGACAACTGCGGCTCTAGGTGCTTTAACTCTACAAAAATGTTTGCAACAGCAGTTGAAAAATTCTCAATATCAAACCAAGGGGTTAACTAAAAATTTTCAAAAACAATTAGCTCAAGTGTTAAAAACGCCGTGGTTAATGGCAACGAGCGATGATTTTCGCTGGGAAACAACTGAAGGTGGAAAACCCGATAAAATAACTCAATTTATGCACAAATATATGGATGAAGCAATCTTACTAGCAGTGCATAAACCCGAGGCTTATAAAGTTTTTGCCCAAGTCATGCACATGGTTAAAAAGCCTACGGCATTGTTTGCTCCCAGTATCGCATTTGGAGTTTTAAAACAGATAATTAACAGAAAAATAAATCATCATAATCGAGAGATTTTGACTAATTCGACAAAGCCTATCAGAAATAATTTATAAACATTATTTATCAAAATTCAGAAACCCGGCTTTTCAAAAAACCGAGTTTCTATATGCTAAAGAATAAGCTTATAAACAAGATTATGAAACTACTTAAACTACACCATATTTTTTAAACCAATTTTGCAATAACAACCAGCCATCTTTTGCAGCTTCTTCATTGTAGCTAGGGCGATAATCGGCATGAAATCCGTGGGGTTGGTTGGGGTAAACTTTTATCTGAGTAGCTGTTTTAGTTTGCTTCAAAGCTTCTCGCATTTTCTCTACATCATTCTTTTTTTACTTGATAGCCGTAATCGCTTAAATCAGGAAAATCATCTCCGGTAAAAAACTTCTTATTAATCTGAATCATAATTATAGGGCTGATATAAAATTAAATACAAAAAGTATCCCAACAATATTTCAGTATTACTTTAGTATCATGTTTTAACTCAACCCATTTTTTTGAACTTCACTAACTTTTCAAATTTGTGTATTTATTCAGACGTTAATTACTGATTCTGCGCTGCAATATAATAAGGTAAATCAATTTCTGGTGCTGAATAACCAAACTGCGTTAAAGCTGCGGAAACTTCTCCCCGATGATGAGTTCCGTGATTAACTGTATGGCTAATAATATTCGCAAGCTGTAAAGATTTTTCACTCCCCTGTGTAGTTCGATATGCGATAATTTTTCCTAAATTGTCTGTATCGATTTGCTGTAAAAATTCGCTCCATTTTGCTGTTTGATTTTTAATTTCGGTTTCAAGCTGCTTTCTATCCGAACATAATTCTTCATCTAATCCAGAAACAGTAAATATTTTATTGATGCAGCGTCCATACCAAATTTTATCCGCTAATAAACTATGATTTAGCGTACCGTGAATGCTTTTAAAAAATAAACCACATTCGCGACGATAATCTTCTTCAGATACAGATTCTAGATATTCGTAAAGGCGTTTAAAAGCCCAGGAATGGTATTGCGTTAGGGTGAAAAAGTGTTGTGCTAATTCCATAATCAAAACTCGGTTTTCAATTATCTAACATTTTTTGTTTGTTGAATATTTGAGATGAAATCATTATTAATTCAGTTTATTAAAATTTTACATTAATCCCGTAAATATAAATTGTATGTAAAGCTTGTTTAATTAAGATGAATGTGGTATCAGTAAAAATACTGGATTTATCAAAATGTTGTTGAATAGTTAGTTGGATAAAATATTAAATCTATATGAATAGCAAATTAACATCTTTGTTTGTCTTACCCTTCTTATTTGCTACTGCAATACCAGCCAAAGCTCAATCTCAATTACTGGACAAAAAAACTGCTTTACAAACTGTTGCTGCACGGATATTAAATGATAGTCAATATCGTAATGTGCGGATGAATTGCCTTTCTTTCGTTACAGTTAACTCTACTCCTTCATTTTTCGATTTTATAGTCCATGAAAAGCATGGTAATGGATGTCCTAGTGTAGCTAATTCTAAGTTAATATTCGAGCGTTATAGAATTAATCGCAGTAATTTGAGAGTCGAACAATTTGATAAAGTTGCTAACCGTTGGATTGCTGAAAATAAGGTTCAGTTGAAAAAAGCAAACGTGCCAATTTTTATTGGTAGCTTGAATAAAAGCCCTTCAGCTTTCAATACTTTTATGCAGGATAATATCGGTAAAACAGTTTATCTAGAAATAGTTTTTGGTGACAACATCCCGCAAGGTTATCGTTCTCAGCAAAGTACGCCTTTCTTTGAAGTCAGCGAACAGCCAAAAAAACAAAATTCAAAGTTTAATACTTATTTTATGCAGCAAGCAGGAAACGGTTACAACTGGGGCAAGGTAACTAATTACGATGAAAAAAATCGTAAATTATCTGGCTTTTTCAAAGTTGGACAACCGAAGAAAATAAATGATAGATGGACTTCTTTTGATATTACTTTTATTCCGCAGTAAGAGAAGAGGGAATAAAATATGTTCGTAGTTGCGCTTCAGCGCCAAGATTTTTGGCGCTGAAGCGCAACTACGAACCCTATATAATAAGTAACATTCGGACTTGATATAACACACCCTACAAGAATTACAGATTATTATTAACGTATAATAGAACATCTTGAAGTAACCCAACGGTAAAGCCTAAAACACCACCTAGAGTTACAATTGCTTGTAATTCGTTTTTGACAATTCCTTCGATGGCGTTTTCTAAATCGGCTGGCGATGTTGATTTGATTCTATCAATAATTACTTGGTCAATTGATAAAATTGGAATTGCTTGAGCTACAAGTTTTTCTAAATCTCTTTCTAAATAACGTTCTAGTAGTAATGCTAATTCTTTACTAACTACTTCTAAAGATGAATTCATGACTTGCGAATTACTCAAACGGTTTAATAGTAAACTCGCAATTTTATCCCAATCTAAGGTTTTGCTGAAGCCTTCTAGTAAATCACCACCACGGGTTCTGATGTATTGACGAACTGTGTCCCCTGTAGTTTTTCGTAACTGTCGTACCGTACCAATTGGTAAATTTTGCAGAGAAACGCTTTGGACAATTCTACGAATGCGATCGCGAACTTGTAAATCTTGAGTTAATTCTCGAATGCGGGCGTTAGTTGCGTCTTTTTCGTCCAAGCAGTAGGTACGCAAACGAGTTAAGCTATTGCGTAAGCCGAATAGATTGGCTACCACCCAATAAGTACCGCTAGTTCTTTCGCGGAAACTTTCGTCAATAGTTTGAATTGTTCTATCTGTAAGAAAATCAACTATGGCTAAACGAATAGTATCCGGTGGTAAAACAACTTGTAGCAACCAATCAGCCAAACGAGATGCTTGAATGTCGGTAAGTTGAAAATCTAGCAATATCTGGTCAAATATTTGATCTATTTGCGCTTCTAAAAAATCTTCTCGTCTCGCTAAAACTTTTAACAAGCGCGGTAGTGATTCTCCTAGCAAATCTTTGAGAATACCTGCCAATATTCTAGTAGTTTTTTGTTCTCTATCATCTTTAATTTGGTCGATTGCCATTTGCAGCAACCATAAAATTCCTGCTTCGACTCGTTCTCTTTCTAACAACCTTCGTGCTAGCTTCTGCAATTCTTCCGGTGTTAGCAACGACTGCATTATCGTCTTAGAAACGTTTCTAGCTAAACGCTCTTGATTGCGAGGTATTAATCCAGGAGTGAATGGAAGCTTTTTTCCCCCTACATAAAGCGCTCGGTAAGGGCGGAATAACATTTTAATAGCTAAATCATTAGTAAAATAGCCGATAATTCCACCTGCTAAGGGGGGAGTGATATATAACCAGAGATTAGAAAAAGCCACGATAGAAGTTAAGAGTTGAGAGCTATAAGTTAGGAGTTAGGAGTTTGAAGATAGAAGTTAGGAGTTGAGAGTTAGGAGTTAAGAGTTAGAAGTTATAAATTATGAATTATAAATAAGTAAACTATTTAAGTCTTTGAACGTTAAAAATAGATGCATAATTATTTAGATAACGATTGAGTTTTTACCAATTCAGAAACTTTCTAAAAAAATGTATTGAAAAACAATTTCATATTTTAATTAAAAAATTACCGGTTATGCAGCACTGATAAATTTTAATTGATAACTTTTAAGTGTTAATTTCCATCCGCTTAAATCTTAACTCTTAACTCCTCATTCCTAACTCCTGCCTTTCGTTACTACCAGCACCCCCATCATACCGTTTGCAATCGGATAGTGTACCATTTGAGCAAAACCAACTTTACGAGCTATCTCTACTTGCTCCCTGCCGCTAGGAAAACGCTCTAAGCTGGGATTTATATAAGCATATTCTTCTTTCAAGCCCATATGAGTAGCTGCGGGAACTACCAAATTATCTAAATACCATTGCTGAAAACCGCGCATCAAAGTATTTTCAGGACGATTAAAATCTAAGATTGCACAAGTTGCTCCCGTCTTTAAAACTCGGTGTATTTCCTCCAAACAACGGGGGATATCCGTAACATTTCTTAATCCATAACCCATTGTTGCCGCATCAAATTGATTGTCGTCAAAAGGCAATTCGAGTACATCAGCTTCTATCCAGGAAATGTTAGGAGTCGGATAACAATCTTTGCTGCGATCGCGAGCAACTTCCAACAACTCCGGAGAAAAATCTACAGCCTGTACTTGTGAGCTAGTTCCAACCTTACGAGCCAATCGGAAAGCTAAATCCCCGCTTCCACAACATAAATCTAAGACTTTATCTCCTGTCTTAGCAGCGCTCCATTTAACCGTCATTTCCTTCCATATTCGATGTTGTCCCAAGCTCAGCAAATCATTTAATTGGTCGTAAACAGGCGCAATGCGGTTAAAAATGGAACGAATTTCAGACATTTTCAGTTATCAGTGAACAGTGAACAGTCAACAGTCAGCGGTGAACAGTTATCAGTTAACAATTATCATCGATCGGCTATTTTATAAATACTCTTAATATTCACTGCTAGTTAAGCTGTCACATATTTAATTTGTATATAAAAAGCGGGCTGTTCGGCCCGCACTACAATAACTCAAAAATTTTTGTTTACAAAATGCTCGCTGTTCACTGTTCGCTGTTCACTGTTCGCTGTTCGCTGTTCGCTGTTCGCTGTTAACTGTAATGAGCGCAATTAAGCACCAATGCTAATAATTGTGATGAGAAATGAATTAACTTGAGTTCATCTTCGCGCAAAGTACAGGGCTTTTTCCACTGTAGGGATAGCACTGCGGTAACTTCGTTTGCATGAACCACGGGCACAACCAAGTGCCCCACCGTATCTGTATCTGAATAATGAGCAACTTCCTTAAGTTTTTCGTCTTTAGTGATATTTACGGAAACTTTCATATTTTTGGTGGCAATAGATTCCTGAATTAAGGGGTCTTTATCGAGCCAGTTATCTAGTATGCCATCTTGACTAAAAGTACCGCACTCAGAAGTCAAACTTCCATTTTCGACTAACTGAAGAATACAGCCGTCAGCAGCAAAAGTTTCTCCATAAATTGCAGCAATTGGTGTCAGACTTTCTTCCTTACTGCCAACTGTTTTTGTTACCTGTATGGATGAAGTTAACAACGCCATTTGCGAATTTGCACGGCGTAATTCTTCAGTACGCTGCTTGAGTAAATCGTAAGTTTCAGCAGCACGTTGGACAACTCCCTTTAATTCTTCGGGGTCCCAAGGCTTAGTAATATATCTGTAAACTTGTCCGGCATTAATCGCATCTACAAGGTCTTCAATATCGGTAAAACCAGTTAAAATGATTCTTACTGTATCGGGGAACTGAGGTAAAGTTTTGCTGAGAAATTCAGTACCCTTCATTTCCGGCATTCTTTGATCGGAAATAATCACAGCAACTTCTCCTTCCTCAGCCAATACTTGTAAAGCATTAGTACCGCTATCTGCTTTTAAAACTTGAAAATCACGACGAAAAGTCCGATACAACAAATCAAGATTATCTGGTTCATCGTCTACTACTAAGATTTTTTGTTTTTTACGTCTTTGTGAAGTCATTAATTGATTACGAATATTATCTAGGTCGATTGGCAGATGATTCATTATATTGATTCCATTACATCATATGTGCTTTTTTATATTGAATACAAATTTAATTGACGAATCGCTGTTTTCCTATAAATGTCTCGATAACTGACATAAAAGCATTATTTACTAATTTAATTAGGTGATTTTTTTCCGAGAAAACACGGTATTTAAATTAGCCCTGTATGCAAGATTATTCTTTGATAACTCATAATTTTAGCTAGCGGTTGAGTATTCACCCCAATAAAATCATTTCTTTTTTAACTAGTACCCTTAACATCGTTTAACAATTCTGTAACTATATGTTTTGTCAGGGCACGCTTGTTTACAGTTAGGGCATAAAATAATCTTTATTGCTGCGCGTTTTCCTCAGTTATGACAGATTTACCACCTAATTCTCAAAGTACTGAAAATCAACCTAATCGGGAACTAGCCGAAGAATTATTACGAAAACTCAGGCAAAAAGAAGGAAGCTGGGTTGAATGGGGACAGGCTTGTGCTTATCTGCAAAAATCCGGTTACAATCCCCAAGATATTTTTGAAGCTACGGGTTTTGAACCAATTCAGCAAAATCAAATTATTGTTGGTTCTCAAGTTTACAATTCATTAGAAAAAGGTGGTGCTTCCGAAGAAGTAAAGTCTCATTATTCTCAACGAGGAAGCGATGTCCTATATGAGTTTCGGATGCTTGCTCAAGAAGAGCGTGCCAGTGCTGCCGAGCTTGCTTTCAAGCATAAAGTTGATGCAGATGAAGTTAAAGAAGTTGCTCGGGCAATTAAAGATTTTTCTCGCTTGCGTAATTTACCTGAAGGCTTTTCCGCCCATCCTGGTGATGCTGTAGCTTATCAAACTTGGAAGCAAGCCCGACAAAAGTCTGATTTGCAATTGCGATCGCGGTTTATTGCTAAGGGTTTAAAGTTTGCTCATACGGATTCAGCCCGTCAGAAAATAGAACAGTTGCTAACCGATTTTACCGTTGTTCCTCAACGTCCAGCGCCGCTGCTACCCTTTTACCGTCTGGAATCGGAAGCAGAAATGTCTCGGGTGGTTCCCGTGGCAGGTGAGTTGCCACTGAATCCAGATGCTTTGAGGGCAGTTCCCATTGTAGAGGAAACCGAACCATTTAACATGGTGAAGTTTTCAGGTGAAGGTGCATGGGTACCATTACCAGGTTGGCAAGTAGTATTAAATGCTGAAGACCCCGTGGTAATATTAGGCAAAAGCGATATTTTCCCCAACCAAGAAGGGAATAAACCCCAACCCGTGATGATAGCCATCGACCGTTCTCAAAGAAAATGGGATAATGGCAGTTATTTTGTCGTGGATAATTCTGGGGAATTAGACTTCCAATGGTTTGAAACCGAACCCGATGTCGATTTATTAGGAAGAGTAATTGTCATCGTAAAACCCAAGAGGATTTTTGATGACGAAATTATCAAAGATTCTTGGCAGATTGATGAATAAATAAATTGGGAATGGGGGAATGGGAATGGGGGATTGGGCATTGGGCATTGGTAAAGTCAACGAAAAATCTAACCCCTAAGCCCCCTTTTCTTACAAGGGAAGAGTGAGTATTTATATTGTAGGGTGTGTTAGATGCACGACAATTTATCTCTTAAGACGGAAAACTTTTTCGACATCATCTAACGCACCATAACGTTGACACAATAGTTGACACAATAAAAGTTATGAATCATTTCTTCCAAAATTCCATCAAATTCTACAGCCTAACTCCCAAGCCTCTTTTCCTAGGAAGAAAGAAGGAGAGAAGTATTTTTCCTCAGCGGAGATATTTATTGAAATAATTGCAAAACAATTCATTTTTTGCAATTATTTCAATTGATTATTTACAGGGCAGCTTTTACCGTTAATGACAAAACGCATTCGACGAAGCAAACGCAATTTAATAGATAAATCTCTGGCTTTTATTGAAACAGTAGGAAATCGACTACCCGACCCGATAACGCTATTTTTTATACTATCGGTTGCTGTAGTTGTAGTTAGCGCGATCGCAGCTTATCTAAATGTATCGGTAGTCAATCCCAGCGACGATAAGACTATTGCGGCGGTATCTTTATTAACTCCCGAAAGCATACGCAAAATGTTTACTGAGGCGGTTAATAATTTTACTGGTTTTAAACCTCTCGGTACCGTACTTGTTGCCATGTTAGGTGTAGGTGTTGCCGAGTCTACAGGTTTGCTTTCTGCACTGTTAAAACAAATAGTATTGATTGCACCGGGAAGGTTTATTTGTCCGGTTGTGGTGTTTGCCGGTGTAATGGGGAATATCGCTTCGGATGCTGGATATGTGGTACTCGTACCTTTGGGTGCCGTAATTTTTCTGGCTTTTCGCCGTCATCCCCTCGCAGGAATAGCAGCGGCTTTTGCTGGGGTTTCTGGTGGGTATAGCGCGAATTTAATCATAAATCCCCTCGATCCTTTACTGGCGGGATTATCTCAAACTGCGGCTCAAGTAATTAAACCAAACTATCAGGTAAATGCGACTGCCAACTATTATTTCATGATAGTTTCGACATTTTTTATTACCTTAATAGCTTGGTTTGTCACCGAAAAAATTATCGAACCGCGTTTAGGAGTTTATAACCAAGCTGAAGATATCCCCATGCAAACGCTGACACCATCAGAAAGAACGGGTTTGCGTTGGGCTGGATTTTCTTTATTATTATTATTAGCGTTTATCGCAGCCTTAGTTTTACCACCACAAGGAATATTACGCGATCCCGAAACATTTACAATTATCCCTTCACCCTTCATTGATAGTATAGTTATCATCATTGCCTTAGCGTTTCTAATTCCGGGAATTGTTTACGGTAAAGTTTCCGGAAGAATCGAAAGCGATAGAGATGTAGCCAATGCTTTAGGCGATTCGATGGCATCGATGGGTTATTACATCGCTTTAGCTTTTATTTCCGCCCAATTTATTGCTTATTTTAGCTGGAGCAATTTAGGTTTAATTTTGGCAGTTAACGGAGCCAATTTTCTCAAAGCAACGGGATTTACCGGCGTACCGCTGATGTTGATGTTTATCGTCGTCAGTATGTTGATTAACTTATTCGTCGGCTCCGCTTCGGCAAAATGGGCGATAATGGCACCGATATTTATCCCGATGTTTATGTTAGTGGGATATTCGCCAGAGTTAACGCAAGCTGCTTATAGAATAGGCGATTCTTCAACTAATATAATTACGCCTTTGATGCCTTATTTTCCTGTAGTGGTAGCATTTGGGCAAAGGTACGATAAAAGTTTAAAAATAGGAACTTTGATTTCCTTGATGTTGCCTTATTCCGTCGCATTTTTGATAGGATGGGCAATTTTATTTGTGATTTGGTTTGTATTCAAATTGCCGTTGGGGCCAGGAGCAGTTTCAATTCTCGGTTAAAAAGATACCGCTCTCCTTTGCAAGGCTAAGGTGTACGCATATCTCGCAGAATCTCCCTATATCCTCCACTTACTTGGGGAACTTTAATTCAGATTCCCCCCTTTTCAAGGGGGGCTAGGGGGGATCTAAATAATGTGAAAACAACTTAGAAAACTTGTGTGTAGGCAGTAGTTGTAAAGGAAGAGGGAAATAAAATTAACTCTTTTTTGAAATCTCTCTCCTTGTAAAAGGAGAGGGGATTAACCTCACCCCGCCCTACGGGCACCCCTCTCCTTGTAAAGGGAGAGGGGATTAACCTCACCCCGCCCTACGGGCACCCCTCTCCTTGTAAAGGGAGAGGGGAAATTAAAATTAATTCTTTCTCTAAAACCCCTCTCCTTAATAAGGAGAGGGGAAGGGGTGAGGTTTCGATAAGGCAGGTTTTTAAAGATTTACCGATAATGTTGCGCTGTTTGTAACCACTTTTTACCCATTTCAATGGGAATATCCAAAGGTTGGCAAAGAATTTGGATTAACTCAACTCCTCCAGAGGTAAGTAATTCTTGTACGCGGATATTTTTTCTAATTTCTTCTCTAAACTTATTTACAAATACTTGCTTTTCATAAACGGAGTTGGTTGGGTATGTTGCTTTTAATGGTGCGAGTAATTCTTGAATTTCCTTAGCTGATTGTGTAAGGTTTTTCTGCTCTGTGCTGGAAAGTTTTGTTGTTTGACTAGCTATTTCGTTAGTTTTAGCCGTGTTTGGAGTCTCAGTTTTTTGAGTAACTACTTCATTAGGCTTAGGTGTTTGTGGAATCTCAGTTTTGTGAGTGGCAACTTCATCAACTTTAGCCGTATCTGGAATATCAGCTTTTTGACTAGTTATTTCATCAGCTTTTGATGTATCTGGAGTCTCAGTTTTTTGAGTAGCTACTTCATCAGCTTTAGCTGTATCTAGAGTCTCAGTTTTTTGACTAATTACATCATCAACTTTAGCCGTATCTGGAGTCTCAGTTTTTTGAGTGGCTGCTTTATCAGCTTTAGCTGTATCTAGAGTCTCAGTTTTTTGACTAATTACATCATCAGCTTTTGATGTATCTGGAGTCTCAGTTTTTTGATTAGCTGCTTTATCAGCTTTGACTTTATCCAAGAAACTATTTTTTGGTAGGGCTGTTTCATTTGGTTTAAATTTAGCCATCCTATTAGTAAGCCTAATGCGACTTAAATCAAATTTAGGAGTTTCCGACATAAATAAAAATTAGATAGTAACAATCAATGCTATCACACCAATTTTTTATTCTTGCAACCGTTCAAATACTGATTCATTATAGGAATCGCTCTGAATCTGGAAAAGTGTGGCTACAGAAACAAAGCCCATCTTCGTGGGATAAATTCTGGATTTTTAAGGTTTATTGATTGCGTTTTGCTGTTTCTAACCATTTTTTACCAACTTCAATCGGAATACCTAAAGGTGGACAAAGTAACTTAATTAATTCAATTCCACCAGCAATTATTATTTCTTTAACGTGAGAGTTTGTTTTTACTTCTTCATTGAATTTATTTACAAATACTTGCTTTTCGTAATCAGTTGTTGTGGGGTAAGTTATTTTTAATTGAGCTAATAAATCTTGAATTTCCTTTGCTGCTTCCGCGAGACTTTTTTGTTCTCCGGAGACATTAATATTTTGATGGGCAATTTGATTACCTTGAACTGTATCTGCTAAATTACCAACATTTGCACCACGTAAATCAAATTTAGAAGTTTCTGACATAAAGTTTTTAATAGATTGAATAGCAAAAATATTCGGATAGTATCAGATTTTTATTCTTCATCAGAATCAGAAAATAAAGCTTCTAAATCCCGATAACCATTAACCACATGAACTACATCAATTCCATCTTGTCGAGGATAATAAAATATCAGATATTCTTTCACAATGAAGCCTCGTAAATTCGGCGCAAGTCTTTCATAACTTTTACCCATATTTGGAAAATCAGCAATTAACTTACACTTTTGTCGAATCTCATCAAAAAGCTTGCTTGCGGCTTTAGCATTATTACGAGCAATATACTCACAAATTTCATCTAAATCTTGAACTGCTTCATCTGAGAATGAATAATTGCTCATTCTTGATTTTCCTCTGCAATAGCTTGAATTTTTGATTGCAAACGCTCAAAAACTAGTTCACCATCTGTAACCCTTCCTTCTTTAATTTGTTCCGTGCCTAATGTTATTTTTCTTTTTACTTCTTCTAAGCGATGAACTCGTTGTTCTAATAATTTCACAGCTTCATTCATCAATTCATCTATACTATTAAATTGACCGCTAGAAATTTGCGATTGAATAAACTGTTCTTGTTCGGGCTTGAAGTTAACATTCATAAATGCTTACTAATAAGACGTTCTTCTATTCTAGAGTATGTTAATTATTGCAGTGAGTTCGATTGCTGATTTCCTTCAACATTATGAGCTACGTTACCAATATTTGCTCCGCGCATATCGTAAGTGATTTGAGATGTTTGTGAGTTTTTATTGTTCTCGTCTTCTAGTGGTGGGGAATGGAAAATATCATGATTATAAAATTTAAAAAAATTTTGA
Source organism: Rivularia sp. MS3 (assembly GCA_019192545.1). Classification (GTDB taxonomy): domain Bacteria; phylum Cyanobacteriota; class Cyanobacteriia; order Cyanobacteriales; family Nostocaceae; genus Rivularia. The sequence continues at coordinate 12,235 of JAHCMI010000050.1, forward strand.
ATCCCCGAAACTGTATCTATTGTATCTAGTTTTGCTATCAATCTTATATCACTTAAAATGACTTCCCAAATGTAATATTTTAATTCAGTCTCTATGCTGTTATCTGAGCTTAAATGAATAGATAAATATTTATACTTGTTGAGATAATCTGAGGTACTAAGAATATATTCTAGATATTTTTCACAAATACTTGAGAATTCATATGCTGCATTTTTAGGAATATCAACAATTCCGAAACACATTGACTCAATATTAATATTAAGTTGAAGAATATCCGAGTCAGAAAAAATCTTCTTTAATCCATCCTCAATTAAACATTTACAGATATCGATTAATGATGTTTTTGCTACATAACTTACATATGAAACTTCGTCTTTTAAAGCAAAAATTAGCTCATTGACTGCCAAGTAATTACCTTTATAACCTAAAGCTCTTGCAGCAACTCTACGAACATCAGGCTCATTATCTTCTAATGCATTTCTTAAAGCATTAATTGTTTTATCATCGCTAATTTTTTTAAGCGCTTCAACAACCTCAATACGTACAAAATATTTTTCATCATCTAATCTTTCAATTAAAGCAGGAATTGCGACACTGCTACCAATTAGACCTAACGCTTTAACTACTCTATAACGTACAAAAGACTTGTCATCATTGATAGCATCAATCAATGCACAAGCTGCTTTAGTACTTCCAATTTTTCCTAAAGCATCAATTGCACTAGAGCATACAAAATAATTTTCATCTTTGATTAATTTTATTAAATATACAACCTCTGTTTCTGAACCTATATTTCCTAAAACATAAGCGGCATCATAACGTATGCGAAAATCTTCATGATTTAAAAATTGCAATAATAAAGAAATAATTTTTTCAAATGTTCTCTCTCCCAAAAATTTCTGATTCGGTTCATAATTTAGCCCTTTTATATAAAAATTTGCAGATGTCCATGTATTTCTATTAAATTTTTTGTGTTTTAATAACTTAAGCAGTTTATAAATAGCTGTATTGGATGAAGTTATATTTTCTAATTCGGAACATATATCTGTTAATAGACAATAATTATCCCAATCCTTATACTGTGCAGCCTCATTCATCATTTCTGAATGTACATCTTGTGATTCAATAATTGAAGACATTATCTTGTCATAGCCAAGATATGCTAAATTTTCAGCGATATTATAGTAATAATCATCATGTTCTCCACTATTTAATATTTGTAATAAAGGGAAAATTGCAAATTTGGAACCTGTTGCACCCAAGAGATTAATTTTTATTCCATAAGTAGTATTCAATCCCAAAACTAACTTTACAGTTTTCTCCTGAAACTCTTGTCTCACCTCCCCCGCGAACCTAGCACCCAACATCAAATCAACATCCAAACCTAATTTCACCACCCGCAAAGCTTGAGCTTCCTCTTCAACTAAAGCCAACATCAACGCTACGGGTTCAGTCCATTTAAGTAAATTTAAATAATCCCGTTGTAACTTAGCATTGCTAATATCGGGTAATCGTCTTAGTAAATATTCAGCAGCATAATATTCTTGCAATAACTGGTGACGAAACTCGATTTTGTCACCAGTTTCTACTTGAATTAAATGATGTTTGATTAAATCTTCTAACCAGCACTTTGCATAATCGCGGGGTTTATCAAATTTTTCCTCAGTTAGATATTTAGTAAAAATCTCTTCTACTTCTCTCTTAGGAATCGCAACTCGAAATTCGGTGACTGGCTCTCCCTGCATCATCACAAACGCGAGATATTCCAGCAAAGACTTCCACCAACGACGAGATTCTGCTGTTACTACAACATCCCCTCTCAAGTTATTTTCATAACTTTCAGTAAATAAACGAAATACCATTCCCAAATTAGAGGGAATATTACCAGTTTGCTGAAATAAATCGCATAACATCCACAGTAGTAATGGTGTTTTACCAAATTTTTGCAGTCTATTGCCTAAACGCTGCAACATTTCCTCACCTTTTTGCGGTAGATATGAAATCACAAAATCGCGCATCTGGGTTTCATTGAGGGGTTGCATTTCCAACTTTTTTTCAATTCCCAAATCACCACCCACACTTAAATCTCTCGTGGTGAAAATCATTGGTGTTTGGGAAAAGTTGTTACGAAATAATCCTACTTGCCGTCGTGATTCTTCTGAGGGAAGTTCGTTTACACCATCGATAAGAAGTAAAAATTTTCCTTGACGCAGCAGATTTTTTAAAGTTGTTTCATCAAGGTTTAGATTTGCGTCGTGGTGTTGTAAAAATGCTTGAATGCGTTCAAAAATTGAGGTTTGCCAGTAACGTAATTCTATAAGTACGGGAATTCTTATGTCGTTTACCGAACTCGCCAGGGAATCAATTCCCTGGCTAATAGCAGAAGTCAGTTGAAACTGACTAAAAGCAGATGATTCAGTCGTCTTGAAACGACTTTGACTATGAGCTTGGAAATTTATTTCCAGGTAAGCTCTTGCTTCTTCTAATAACAATCTTGCTAAAGCTGTGGATTTTCCCGAGCCTGGTTTTCCTCTCAATAAAACATGATTATTTGCATATTTACGAATCCCTTCTAAAACAGGTAAACGTTCTATTTTTTCTTGCTCCAGGTTTTCTTGTTCCTGTTTTGGCTGCATGATTTGTACCATCAACCCAAAATCAAAAGGTGATGAAAAGCTTTGTTGCTGAGTTTTCTTACCTTCCGCATCTGTCAACGTGTAAAGATTCCACCAGCATTTGTATTTCTCGCTGATGGATTGCAGATAGGTTTCAAACTGTGGATAGTCAGCTGATAGCACGTACAGGTATAAAAACTTGAGCGGTATTAATTAGATATCAGTTTAGACGATAATTACTTACAGAGTTTCCTGTTATTGTAAATTTGTGGAAAAGTATAGATATTTACAATGAACGATAAAAAATTCAACGCCACCGAATACGTAAACCAAACAGCATCGTTGCTAAATTTCAACTTACCGGAAGAATACCGTGAAGGAGTTGTCGCAAATTTTGAGAGAATTCAAGTTATAGCGAAACTTGTAAATGAGTTCTCTTTGCCGGAAGATATTGAAGCAGCACCAGTATTTGAACCCTAGTATTGAACTCAACTATGAATTTAGACTCAGCCGATGCCGTATCAATTGCAACCGCAGTCAAACAAGGAGAAATCAAAGCAGTAGAAGTTGTCAAAGCTGCTTTAGATAGAATTGCAGCTAGAGATAGTCAACTCAACTGTTTTACAGAAGTAACTGCGGAAACTGCTTTAAGAGATGCGGCGCTGATTGATGCAGAAATCGCTAAAGGAAATAATCCCGGTTTGTTGGCTGGCGTACCTTTTGCTGTCAAAAATCTTTACGATATCGCCGGTTTAACTACCCTTGCTGGTTCAAAAATTAATGCTGAAAATCCCCCAGCAACTCAAGATGCAACGGCTGTAGCAAAGTTGAAAAATGCCGGTGCAATTCTTGTGGGTGCTTTAAATATGGATGAGTATGCTTATGGTTTTGTTACGGAGAATTCACATTACGGTGCTACTCGTAATCCCCACGACTTAAACCGTGTCGCTGGTGGCTCATCTGGAGGCTCGGCTGCTTCCGTTGCTGCTGGTTTGGTGCCTTTAACTTTGGGTTCGGATACTAACGGTTCGATTCGGGTACCTGCTGCTTTGTGCGGTATTTTTGGCTTAAAACCGACTTATGGCAGATTGTCGCGGGCTGGTGTGGTGCTATTTTCCAGCAGTTTTGACCATGTTGGGCCATTTGCGCGATCGGTGAGAGATATTGCAGCTACTTTCGATGTTTTGCAGGGAGAAGATGCACAAGATAATGTTTGTACGAAACGTCCTCCTGTCGAAACGTTAAATATTACAGCGGCAGAGCCAAATATTGATGGTTTGAAGATTGCAGTTGCAGGAGATTATTTTGCTCAAAAAGCTGCACCGGAAGTATTAACAGCAGTACAGAAAATTGCCGATGCCTTGCATGTTACTGAGTATGTTTGCATACCCGAAGCTCATCGCGCTCGTGCTGCTGCATACATAATTACAGCATCGGAAGGTGCAAATTTACATTTAGATAAATTAAAATCCCGTCCTCAAGATTTTGATTTCGCGACAAGGGATAGATTTATTGCAGGAGCATTTATTCCTAGTAGTTGGTATATCCAAGCTCAAAGATTTAGAAATTGGTATAAGCAACAAGTTAGAGAAATATTTGAACAAGTAGATGTAATTATTGCTCCCACTACACCGATTTCCGCTCCAGAAATTGGGCAACAAACAATGATTTTAGACGGTGAAGAAATATTAGTCCGTCCCCATTTAGGATTATTTACTCAACCGCTTTCATTTATTGGTTTACCTGTTTTATCAATTCCAATTCAACGTAAAAATGCTTTACCTTTAGGAGTACAATTAATCGCCGCTCCTTATAACGAAACGGCGATTTTACGAGTTGCTGCGGTATTAGATAAAATGGGTGTTTCATCGGCGGAAATTGTTTGAAAAGAAAAACCCAAATGATGATAGATGATGCAATCGAAAGACTCTAGGATTGCTTAGTTATATAGTTTCTACTATCTGTTGTTGTACTCATTTTAGATTGCTATTAATTAAACATACTTAACTGTTCAAACCTTACTTTAGGAGAATAAAACAAACCAATAATCATAAAAGTATTTTATAACCCTTTAACCTTTGACCTTTAACCTTTAACCTTTAACCTTAGTATAAGGCTATAATTACTTATTAAAAAAAAACCACTAACTGCAACCTCAGTTAATGGCTATAAATACTAAGAATAAAGTACAATTTTGCTTACAAACCGTGTTGTTTGTGTACCCACATCCAAAATTGAAATCCACCGGAAACCATAATGTCAGTCCAGTCATCGAATAAGTCTTGATGCACGCCCGGTTTTAGATGCAAATGTTGTTCGAGTACAATTATCGCGAGAGTTTCTTCAGCTGTAATTCTGATATCAAGGAAAGCTTTAGGAAACCGCTTTTCTTTATTCCAGTCATTACATAAAGACATTACACGTTCCCATTCTTCTTTAGGGATGCGTTTATTAGAAATAAGTCTAACGGAATAAACATCCTCTTGAGGGCCTTCTGCACAAAAAACTAGAATGATTTCGCATCCTAATTCTTCTTGGTAGGGAAACTGCACCACAAAATCACCGTCATCGTCCCTCTGAAATCGTAATCCTCTGTTAGTTAGATAACTTTCTATTACGCTACGGTCGAAGTTTTTAACTGTAGCCATATTAGATTTAGATAATTGTGGTTCTACTTTATTATAAGGTTTTAATCATTTTTATTAAGTATATAAAATACGTGGATACACTTAACTTTATATATTAAAACATAAATCTTGTATTGACAAAAACTTTTGTAATATCGGGATTAAAAATAACTTTTTTAATACGAAATATATACTTAAATACCATCATAAATTATTTAGATATTTATCAAGCTAAAATATAATTTAGCCTTAAAATTAAACTTATTTAAATTAAAGTTAAGGTCATATAAATACCTATACATTTTGAAAAGCTGCCGGATAAATAACTTTACCTTTATAGCTAGCATGATAATTTGTTAATGGCTTTACCATAAATGCATCTTCTGGAACTGGGAATGGAGATTCTATCTCAAAATCAACTGAAGGTTTAAATCCAAAGCGAGAATAAAAATGTGGATTACCCAACACAATGATTAAACTTTCTCCTAATTGATTGGCTTTATCCAAAGCAGCATTTATTAAAGCACTGCCGATTCCTTGATTTTGAAAATCTGGATGAACTGCTACGGGAGCTAATCCTAAAACCTGAAATGTTTCTTTACCAACTAAGTTAATGTAACTAAACATTACATGAGCTATGACAGAGCTATTAACTTCTGCAATTAAGGTTAGTTCGGGGATATAGTATTGAGAACTACGAATTTTTTCAATTAGATGTCCTTCTTCTTCTCTGCCAAAAGCTAATTTATAAATTTGCGCGATCGCTAAATAATCTGTTGGGGTTTCAGAGCGAATATTCATGAGTTAGCTGCTGTAAATAATTATTGTTATCCTAATTAACTTATAATCTTCCTAGTACTCTAAAAAAACTTTGCAGGGTGTATCGTTAAGACAGAAAATTTTTTCTTCCCCCTCTTTTCTCTCCCCCCTCTGCTGTCTCACCCGGCAATGTAGACTTGTTCGAGTACTAGCTCAAATCTCAATCTGCAATAAAGAGGTTTAAATGACAATTCATGCTTATGCAGCCGATGAAGCTGGTGGAGAACTCAAACCGTTTGAGTACGAACCAGGAGAATTAGGCAGCAATGAAGTAGAAATTGATGTCGAGTATTGCGGTATATGCCATAGCGATTTAAGTATGCTGGATAACGAATGGGGAATAACTCAGTATCCATTTGTACCGGGACATGAAGTTGTTGGTAAAATTGCAGCGCTCGGAGATCGAGTTACGAAATTAAAAGTTGGACAAAGAGTTGGTTTGGGTTGGTATTCTAGCTCCTGCATGGAATGCGAATGGTGCATGTCAGGAAATCACAATCTTTGTCTCAGTGCTGAGGCTACTATTGTAGGTCGTCACGGCGGTTTTGCAGATAAGGTTCGCGCCAATCAAGGTTGGGTTATACCGATTCTGGAAGGAAATAATCCAGCAAAATCAGGGCCTTTATTTTGTGGCGGTATTACCGTTTTCAATCCCATCGTTCAGTTTGATATTAAATCTACTGACAAAGTAGGTGTAATTGGAATTGGAGGATTGGGACACATGGCTTTACGGTTTCTTAATGCTTGGGGATGCGATGTTACAGCATTTTCAACTAGTCCCGATAAGGAAGCAGAAGCACGAGAATTAGGTGCAAATCATTTTGTCAATTCTCGCGATGCAGAAGCTTTAAAAGCTGTTGCCAATTCTTTTGATTTGATTCTGTCTACGGTAAGTGCAGATTTAGATTGGAATGCTTATATTGCAACTTTACGTCCCAAAGGACGCATACATTTAGTCGGAGTAGTTCCAAACCCTTTATCTACTGCAATATTTCCGATGATAGCTGGACAGAAATCAATTTCGGCTAGTCCTCTAGGAAGTCCTGTAACTACAGCGAAAATGCTTGATTTTGCTTGCAGACACGATATTGAACCAATTACTGAAACTTATGCTTTTGATCGAGTCAATGAAGCGATGGAAAAGCTCCGTAATGGCAAACCACGATACCGTTTGGTATTGAAAAGATAAATATTTACGTTTTTATCAAGGAGTCTTCTAAGAGGATGGGCGGAAAAGTATAGTTTTTATCATAATTCTCGGATGATCCCCCCTTCCCCCCTTTTTAAGGGGAGCCACTGCTTTGGGCGGAGAGAAGTTCGTTGGCGGGGTTCCCCCGCTTAAAGAAACTTCGGAGTTCCCCGACTTGTAGCAAGTGAAGTAGCGCGGTCTTGGGGGTTTCCCCCATGAGCGACTGCTGAACCCGAAGGGTGGCGTGGATTTAGGGGGATCTCAAAAGTTTCAAATATCATTTATAGCGCATCATTACATCCTCTAAAAATCGACATCGTATTTTTTTAATTCAGTAACGCTTTGGTTTTCCAGTACGCAATAACTTATCTATCTAAAAACCCGTTCAACTCGTTACAAAGCCAATCGATTTCAACTTCTGTCAAATCTATATCATCAGTTAACTTGTATTGGCTGGCTCCAATATTTGCTACAATTTCCCATTGACGATTGCTATCTTGAATCATTTTCTTTTCAAGTCTACCAATATTTTTTAACGATATTGAACGAAGAAAGCAAGATTTAAAGCATAGCCAATCAAAAGACAGATACATTTTTTGCTGCTCAATTTTTACTTTGTCTCTTTTAAATAATTTAAATAATATCTGCACCAAGCTATCTAAAATATTAACTAAAAAAGCTAGACAGGTTCCACAGATTACAAAATTAAAAATAAATATTATTAATGCAAATATAAAATAATTTATAGATATAGGTAAAGCGAATCCATAAAATATACCTTCTACAAAAATAAATATAGTTAAGAGCATAAAAGGTAATATAATTACAGAGGCATAAAGCTTTATAAGTAAAAACAGAAAATCATCTTTAAGCTTGCTAAGTTTTTGTTGGGGAAATATAACTTCTATTCTATTTAGTTTTTTTTGAAGAGAAACTTTACTCCCAAAAGGCTTTTTAATCTCGAACTGATTACGGGAATTATTCCAATATTTATTTTTGCTCAGGTGATTGAGATTATTGCTATGACTTAAAGATTGCCGCAAACTTTCTAATGCAGCTTCAGCCGAATCAAAACGTAATTCTTCAACGGGTTCAATCATCTGTTTCAACCAGTTAGAAAAATCTTTAGGGCAGTTAACTAACTGTGTAAATCGAATCCTTCCATTTTTTTGAGGTAAATCAGCAGGATGTATGCCGCTAACAAGATAAATTAAAGTTGCTCCCAAACTATATAAGTCTGATGACGGAATAATTTTGCCCCCAAAATGTTCTGGAGCCATATATCCATAAGTTCCTACTACTGTCATCGTTCCAGTTTTAACAGCAGCTATAGTTTTTACTGAACCAAAATCAACTAAATAGACATCTCCAATACAGTTTCCAGAGCGGTTTGTCAAAAGAATGTTGCTAGGTTTAATATTTCGATGAATAATCTGTGGTTGTTGTGAGTGCAGATAGATAAGAATTTTTAACAGTGATTCTGCTAGCTGTTTTACTTCTTCAATACTGAAAGTTCTACCAATTTGTAAATGTTCTTCTAAAGATGCAGCCTTTATATAGTTTTGTACCAAACAAAAGCCCTTCAGATAAGGTTGATTAACTTCAAAATAGTCTAAGTAATGAGGAATTGCCGGATGAGAAATATTCTGCAAAACGTGGGCTTCTCTTTCAAACAGCTTTAAGTTTTGCCATTCAAAATCATCATCCCAAACTAAAAACTTAACTACAACTAATTGTTGCCTATAAATATCGTTACAAAGTACGGTTCTGTATCCAGGTTTTTTACCCAGTAGATAAATGACTTCATAGCGATCGCCAATTATTTTTTTGTTCATTTCCCCTATATTAATATCATAAATAAATAGTTTTTATACCCAACCAATCGCTAAGTTCGCGGCTTAGCCAAGCTGCTTGTTTCGTATTTAATAAACCTTTACCAAAGCTATATTTGTAAATTCCTAACCAAATAATTACTTCTGCTACTTTATTTTTATTGCTGTCTAATTTAATAATCGCTTGACGAGGAATTGAAGCTTGATAGCGATATTCCAAACCAAATAATTTATAATAAAAAGAAATTCGCTGTTTATCGATTTGCAACTTTTTTTTACCAAAAGGGATAAACAACATATTCACAATAATTTTCAACCAAATAGTTACATAAATATATAAAACAACCATTAAAATAGCTGTAGCAGTCAAAGAATAGTTATTAATCAAGCCATAATTCATAAAAATTGATTGGAAAATAGCCTCTACTTTCGGAAGCAGCAATACTGAAAACGTGCCATAAAGTATTGCGATATTTGCCGCACTGATAAAATGTACTATTGAGCTTTCTCTATTTTTTTTGCAAGGAGTGATAATTTCTATTACATCTGTTGACTTTTTTATCGAAATCTTATTTGGTAACTTTGGAGCAAAATCAGATAATTCTATAAACGATAACTTCTCTAGACTTTTTAACGCTTCAGCAGCCGATTTAAAACGTTTTTCTAATTCTGGCTCAACCATTTTTGTTAGCCATTTGCCCAATTCTTGCGAACAATTTGTGATTCTGCCAACTTTAAATCTTCCTGCTTTTTGAGGTAAATCCGCAGGTGATTTTCCGGTTAAAAGATAAATTAAAGTTGTACCTAAACTATACAAATCAGAAGCAGCAACAGCCCTGCCTCCAAACTGCTCCGGAGCCATATAGCCATAAGTTCCTACAACAGTAAAAACACCGTCACTACTATTTAAAGTTTGTACGGAACCAAAATCAATCAAATAAACATCGCCAATACTATTACCAGAGCGATTAGTTAAAAGAATATTGCTTGGCTTAATATCGCGATGAACTACCGATGGATTTTGCTCTTGTAAATAAATGAGAATTTGTAAAATATATTTAGCTAATTGTTTAACTTCTGTTTCGCTAAAAACTCCTTGATTTTGTATATGCTGCTCTAAAGTTACAGCTTTGATATAACTTTGTACAGATGCCAAAGCTTTTTTATTGGGTAACGCAATTTCAAAGAAATCGATATAACTTGGAATAGCAGAAAAAGAAAGATTGCGTAGAATTTGCGCTTCTTTTTTAAACAGTTGCAATTCTTCCCATTCAATCTCACTGTTAAAAATAAGCAGCTTAATTACTACTAATTCATTGGTGTACAAATCTCTTGCTAAAAGTGTTGTTCTTCCCGCTTTTTTCGCAAGTTGTCGTACAATTTTGTAGCGCTTTTTTAAAACATGGAGAGACATTAACTCGATTTATACTCCAGACACAGGAAATATAGCAATCCTATATCAGTCGTGATAAAGATAAGTGTCAGAAACCCGCTTTTTCAGACAAACCAAGTTTCTCAAATCTCACAATTTATTTAGGAATGCTATATCTTAATTTCTTTAATTATCAACCATTTTTCTCTGACAAAATTTTACTTCATCATCTCTTTACCCCAATTTCACATTGATAACTCAGAGATTTCGCCGATATTTTCAGTAAATATTTTAAATATAAGATAATATTTTGACTCTAATTAAGTAATTTTACTAGTAACTTGCGCTAATTCACATTTTGCACCAATATCAAAAGCCCGGTTTCTATGAAAACATTATTATCTCGTTATCGAATCAGCAAGAAACCATGTTTGTTGACGCTTAACAAGAATAGCGTAAGACGGCTTAAGTGATAACACTTATAGGCTCATGCAACAGCGAGTACTTATGATTTATCGTATTAATTTAAACAAAGGTATACTTGTTCATCAGAACTTAATATTTTTACTCATAGTCAGAGCAATTAGCGCAGCCTCATACAATTGGTATCAGTACTTATTTAGCTTCCTTTTACTTCCCCTCTACCTGAATAAGATTAAGAATTTGCAAAAGCGTATTCCATTGCACATTTTTATCAGTTATTGTATATTTCAATTATTCGACATTTTGGAAATATATCAAGAGGAGGGTAGCAATGTCATCCACGACTTCTGTCGAAAATCCGAAAGTGTCTTCATTATTTCAACCTTTGCAAGTAGGTGCAGTTAAATTAAGAAATCGTTTAGTGATGGCACCTTTGACTAGGGGGCGTGCGGGGAAAGAACGGATTCCCAATCAATTAATGCAGGAATATTATACCCAAAGAGCCAGTGCGGGATTAATTATTTCTGAAGCGACACAAATTTCCGAACAGGCTGCGGGTTGGAGTGAAACTCCGGGAATTCATAATCAAGAACAAGTTGAAGGCTGGCAAAAAATTACGGAAGCTGTTCATCAGCAAGGTGGATTGATATACTTGCAACTATGGCATACAGGTAGAGCTTCCCACCCATATTTTCAACCTAACGGACAGTTACCGGTATCGGCATCAGCAATTAAAGCCGAAGGAAATGCATATACAGCAGAAGGTAAAAAACCTTATGTAACTCCTCGGGCTTTAGAAACAGATGAAATTCCGTCGGTAGTACAGGATTACGTAAACGCTACAAAACGAGCGCAAGCAGCAGGATTTGATGGTGTAGAAATCCATGCAGCCAACGGCTATTTAATCGATCAATTTATTCGAGATTGTTCCAATCACCGCACAGATGCTTATGGTGGAAGTATCGAAAATCGCCTGCGTTTTCTGTTAGATATTACCGAAGCGGTAGTTAACCAGTGGAGTTCTGACCGAGTTGGCGTAAGGCTTTCACCAACAAATTTCTTTAACGATATGCGTGACAGCGACCCGGTAGCAACCTTTACTCGTGCCTCTGAAGCATTAAATCAATTTAACTTAGCTTATTTGCATATTCTTGAAGCTCTTCCGGGACATATGTTAGCAGCAGCAGAAGAACCGAGAGTGGGACTTCATATGCGTAAAGCATTTAACGGTGTATTTATGGTAAACGGTGGTTATGATGCTGTTACAGGTACGGCAGCTATTGATAACAACGAAGCCGATTTGATTTCATACGGAGTACCTTTTATAGCTAATCCCGATTTACCAAAACGTTATCGTCAAGATGCTTCCTTGAATGAAGCAGATCCATCTACTTTTTACACCCACGAAGCCAAAGGTTATATAGATTATCCTAAATTAGCTGCTTAAATACAGGGAGTAGATTTAAAACCTGTAACCTTTAACCTTTGACCTTTAACCTATAAAGTAAAGAGTAATCCACTTTACTTTTAGATAAAGAATAATCAATGATATTTTCAGGAACAAGACCGGATAATTTGGGTGTTAATAACGGTAAACTAGCAGCTTGTCCCAAATCCCCTAACTGCGTTTCTTCACAAAGTCCAAGCTCCGATGAAACTCATTTTATTCAACCGTTGAAATACACTTCAACAACAGAAAAAGCTTTAAATGACCTCAAAAACGTCATTCAATCTGAAAATAAAACTAAGATAATCAACGAATCGTCAGATTATTTATACGCAGAGTTTAAAAGTGCTTTGATGGGATATGTAGACGACGTAGAATTTTATTTGGACAGCAGCACAAATACGATTCACGTTCGTTCTGCTTCCCGATTGGGGCAAAGCGATTTGGGTGTTAACCGCAAACGGATTGAGACAATTAGAACTAAATTTAACCAGATGCAGGGTAGCTGAATTTTTAGAGACGCACTATTGCGTCTCTGAATTCTTAATTTTTAATTCTCAATTATTCACGCAACCCAATAAACCTTCCATGCCATAAATTACCGTTTTCAGTCAATCCCAAACATCTAACGGTAATTTTCACGCTTCCTGGTTTTGCATGATGACGACGGATTATTTCCCGCATGTCTTGAAGTGAAAATCCCGTGCCCACAGAACCAACAGGAACTAGTTTCTCTGCAATTTCACGAGCAACCACCGCAGCGCTAAAAGGTCTGCCCGTACCTTTAACCAAAGTTAAATCGGTAACTACTAAATCTAATTCCAAACAATATTTTGTCCGCAACATGGCTTGGCTATGCTTATCTTTTCCACCTGTATAAACACAGTTTTTTAGTATCCAAACTTCTCCTTCTCTTGCTTCCGATTCTTGCTTTAAAACCAATTCTTCTTTCTGTTTTTGACTTCTAGCTGTAGGTAGATTTTCAAAAAAATCTTTTCTTAAACACTGACTAATTTTCTCTGCTGCTGCAATTCTTTCTGTCTCGGTGAAGATGGTTAAATCATTTCCGGAAAACCACAAAGCTTTGAAGATTGCATATATTGGTGTCGGTGAAGTACTTATTCCTTGCATTGCATTAACAGTCGCAGCTTGGGCAGCAGTCCGATGTTCGCTTCCTGTCACCGAAGGATAATATAATTCACCATCTAAAATAAACATTCCTAACTTAATTGCTGCTTGCTGTAGGGCTTGGTTGATTTCCTCGCAAGGTTGCCGTTTGATTTTTGTAGAACGCGATTGATAATAAACTTTATCTGCTGCTGCAATAACTATTAACCTGCTACCATCGCGCTTCGGTTGTCCCCAGTACTCAGGTGAATTAATATAATAAGAACGTTCCCGAGGAGCATCAACAGCTTGCATGGTTTGAACGCATCCCGGTTGCAAATGCGGCGGCAATTCAGGTACAGTATCAGATTTCATCTTCAATATAGTATGTTTGTACTATTTTATCATTATTTATTCTGTAAAAATTGAAGTTATCTTAACTAAGCCTACCTGCGACAAAATCCTATAGCAGTAAAAAACAAAATTATCGTAGGTTTACCGTGCCTCGTATATAGATCGAATACGCATTTCTCTTAGCTGCAAGTAAGTTAATCAACGATAAATCTTATTATTCGCAAGCAATGGTAACTATTGTAGTTTGTATCAATATTCTGATTTCATTGATACTGCTTTACTGCACATGGCAAATGTACAAATTAAAACGGCGGTTAGTTTGGCTGAACAAGTTTTTCATAAACTGCGATCGCAACTCTTATGCATTGCTTCATAGAAGAGCAGAGGCAATTTATTTAGGCAAACAAAATTTAAATAATCTTCGCAAGAGTAATGAAAGTTTACAAGTAAAATTACGACAGTTTAAGCAAATTTTGGCACTAATAGTGTTTGGAAGGCAAATATTATGGACTCGGCCGGGATTAAGAAATAGGTTAAAAATTAAGCGTTGATGGGCATAAGGTATAGAGTATTGGTGAGGGCCCTACATTTAAGTTTCGATCCAATTCAGATATGTTAATTTGAAGCAATATTGCAAATGAATAACCTTTGATAACTCTATGCAACCTTTGCTATTGATATATTGTCATTAACTAAAACAGTAGTAAAATCTTTTAGATTCTTGCAAGCCGCTCAAACCCACCTAAAATGGGTTTAAGGAGATGTATATATAAAATGTCTAATAACCGTAGTGGAAATTTTATTGGCGGTTTGATGCTCGGAGCTACCATTGGTGCCATCACCGGGTTGCTTGTAGCTCCGCGCACGGGACGCGAAACACGTAAACTGTTGAAAAAATCTGCTGATGCTTTACCAGATTTAGCAGAGGATTTATCAACAAGCGCTCAAATTCAAGCAGATCGTATTTCTGATACTGCTTTACGTTCTTGGGATGATACTTTGGAGCGATTGCGAGAAGCCCTGTTTGCAGGGATAGATGCTTCTATGCGGGAAAATCAAGCATTGAAGCGACAGAAAACCTCAGATGACTCCAATTCTCTACCCCAGCATATAAATAATTAGTAATTATTTCATGGAATTCATCTTAACTTTGGTTTTAGGTGCTAGTTTCGATTATGAAACCCTGGTGTAAACCTGGATATCTAAAATCTGAAAGCCACCTTATAAATGGTGGTTAATTATTTCATGGTAAACCTGTTAGCGGAAAGTTTGGTATCGGCATCCATATTTTTCGTTTATTCGCAGGTTCAAAATTACCTTGGTGGAAGGAATATATATTACCTTCTTATCCGCCAAATTTTCGCAAAATACTTTTAGCTATTGAAAAAATTAGCGTGAGTGAACCTCTGTTTTGGTTAGGATTATCTATTTTACTAGTCGCTGTTAGTTTGACTGCTTTGTTGGTAGCTGCTATTCCAGCTTTGCAGGAAGTAGCGAGAGCAGCTCGTAGCGCAGAAAAGTTGTTCGATACACTTTCACGAGAGTTACCACCTACCTTAGAAGCTGTACGCTTAACTGGTTTAGAAATTACCGATTTAACTGATGATGTTAGCGAGGGCGTGCAAAGTGCTTCAGGAGTAGCAAAACAAGTAGATCAAAGCCTTAGTAGTGCTAAAAAGCAAGCTCAAAACGTGCAAGTCGGAACGCGCAGTGTTTTTGTTGGTGTCAAAGCTGCATGGAGAACTTTAATTAATCCTAAACCTTCCAGACGTGCTATTGAACGTCAAAGACAGTAATCAGTTACCAGTTGTCAGTTGTTAGGTAATTAGGAGGGCGAGATTCATTAATATTGAATTCTCGACTCCTAATACCAAGTTTGGCTAATTAACTACCATACAAGCCAAAACCATAATCATTTTGATTATATTACCCATTACCTATTACCCATTACCAAATCATACAGATTTAACTCCTTCGTCGCATCGGTTGATTCTGGCAAATGCAATGAAATTACTGCCTTCAAAATGGGAACCATATTTATAAGAATTTTAAATTTTTATAAAGCAAAGTAATGCATAATATTTCAGGGCAACAGTCGGGGGCTACCCAAGAAACTTTATTACACCGTATTGCTAATCGTATTCGCCAGTCTTTAGAGCTAAAAGAAATTTTAAATACGATGGTGGCCGAAGTCAGAGATTACCTTGGAACAGACCGTGTTAAGGTATACCAGTTCAATCCTGATAGCAGTGGAGTAGTCATTGCTGAATCAATTCATAATAATCGGCTACCTTCTTTATTTGGACTGCACTTTCCTGCTGATGATATTCCTCCTTATGCCCGCGAATTATTTTTACGGGCGCGTCAGCGTTCGGTAGTCGATGTTAGCATAGCTCAAATTGGAATTAGTCCCTTAGACCATCCAGAAACTGGAGAGGCTCAAGAGCAAAACGATATTCGCTACCGTCCTTTAGACCCCTGTCATGCAGAGTATTTAACTGCAATGGGGGTAAAATCTTCTGTAATAGTACCGATTGTTTTAGAAGAAATTTCTACTGGTAAAAAACAATCTTCTTCCTCAAATCCTTCTGCTCAACTTTGGGGATTGCTGGCTTGTCATCATAGCGAATCGCGTAATGTTACCGAAGAGGAATTGCAGTTTATTCAAGCTGTTGTTGACCAAGTTGCAGTTGCTATAGCTCAGTCAATGCTGCTTAATCAAGTGCGATCGCAGGCAAAACAAGAAGCAAATATTAATCGCGTTACGGAACTGCTTTATACAAGTCCGACAGTAAAATCCCAAGCAGCACTTGAAGAAGCAGTTGCGACTTTTAATGGTTCTGGTGGCAGACTTTATTTGCTTGCGGATGAATACCAACCGAGGGAAATTTACGCCTATGGGAAGCAGCCAGATTTTATCAGTGAAGAACAAAATCGAGTTGTTGAAGAAAATTACCTCTGGAAGAATTTTTTGCATTCAGTAATTGAATCTGGTTCCGATAGTACTGGTTATAAACCTTGGTCGGTACAGTGGATGCGTTCGGTATACAATTTAGGCAATTGCGATTACAAAGAAGAAATTGATAACCATCCCAACCTATGGGCAATTGACGACTTGTACCGCGAACCTTTATTCCGTACTTTAGCTCCATTCTTTCAATCTACTCCCATTCGCAGTTTGTTAATTATTCCTCTACATTATGGAAATCATATTGTTGGCTGCTTAACTATTTTCCGAGATGAAGTAGATACGGAAATTCTATGGGCAGGATGGCATAATCCCGATACTCGTCAATTGATGGCAAGACAGTCTTTTGAAGTATGGAGACAAGAGAAAGCCTCACAAGCTCAAGTTTGGACGGAAGAAGAATTAAAATACGCTCAAGCACTTAGCGAACGATTTTCTACAGCGATAAAACAGTATAGGCTTTATCAACAAGTACAAACATTAAACGCGAATCTAGAACAGCAAGTAGAAGAGCGTACAGAACAACTTCAACAAAAAACTCAGCAGCTAGAGTTTTCTAATCTAGAGTTAGAAAACTTTATTTCCAGGCAAGAAGCCCTTGCGGGCATTGTTGCTAAAATACGCGAATCTCTTGATATTGAAGAAATTTTCCGCATTACAACCAAAGAATTAAGCCAGATTCTTGATGTTGATAGAGTTTCGGTTTATCAGTTTAATTCCGATTGGGGAGGAGAATTTGTTGCTGACTTTGAATGTATTACTCCTAAATGGTTTGATGTGGGTAATTTAGGTGTTAATACAGTGTGGGATGACACTTATCTGCAAGAAACTCAAGGCGGTAGATATCGTAAAGGTGAATTTTCCGTAGTTGATGATGTTTATCAACAAGGGTTTTCTCAATGCCATCTCGATATATACGAACAGTTCCAAATCAAGGCTTTTATTGTAGTACCAATATTTGTTGGCAAAGACCTTTGGGGACTCTTAGGAGTATACCAACACCAGCAATTGCGACATTGGAAACCTTCAGAAGTTGAATTTACCTCTCAAATAGCGGCACAATTAGGAGTAGCTTTACAGCATTCTACTTTGTTAGCTTATACTCGTCAGCAGACAAAAGAGTTAAAAATTTCTAATACCGAACTGCAACGAGGAATTGAAACACAAAAGGCTATTTCAAGTATAGTCGCCAAAATTCGCTCTTCATTAGATGTAAATATTGTATTTTCTACCACAACACAAGCAGTACGAGAGTTACTCAAAGCAGATAGAGCAGTAATTTATCGTTTTAATCCAGATTGGAGTGGTGAATTTATCGCAGAGTCTGTAAATCAAAATTATCACTCCTTGATGAAAATGCAGTGGCAAGATAATAAGTTAAGAAATAATGTTAGCGAATGTAGCGTTAAAAATTTATCTTCACCGTCTTCTCAAGATAGTTATTTAATGGACACCAAAGGTGGTTCCTTTGCAAAAGGAACAGTTTTTCGTGTTTGTAATGATATTTATGATGCTGGCTTCGATGATTGCTATATTAAGGTTTTAGAAGGCTATCGCGCTCGAGCTTATGCAATTATTGCCATCTATCAGCAAGAAAAACTATGGGGTTTATTAGCAGCTTTCCAGAATGATGCTCCTCGTGAATGGCAAGATTTTGAAGTGCAGTTTCTTCAACAAATATCAGAACAAATGAGTGTGGCTCTACAGCAGTCCGATTTACACAATCAGGTAAAATCTCAAGCAACAAAACTCGAACAAACTTTAATTAACTTAAAGGAAACTCAAGCTCAACTTATCCAAACCGAGAAAATGTCTAGTTTGGGACAGTTGGTAGCAGGAATTGCTCACGAAATCAACAACCCTGTTAATTTTATCCATGCTAATTTAGCTCATCTTTCCGAATACACAGACAATATTTTGCGAGTATTAAACAGCTATCAGGAATACTGCCCCGAACCTTCCGATCGAGTTCAAGCATTACTTGAAGAAGCTGATATAGAATATATTGCCGAAGATTTACCAAAACTTTGTTCTTCTTTATCCATAGGAACTAAACGCATTCAATCTATTGTTTTATCATTACGCAGCTTTTCACGTTTAGATGAAGCGGAAATGAAACCTGTAGATATCCATGATGGCATTGAAGGTACTTTATTGATTCTACAGCATCGGCTTAAAACTGATAGCTCTAAGATTTGTATAAATATTGTGAAAGAATATGGCGATCTGCCTTCAGTTGAGTGTTATGCTGGGCAACTCAATCAAGTCTTTATGAATTTGCTAGCGAATGCAATTGATGAGCTACAATCTATGAATTCTGCTTCTGAAGACGATAAGACTAGAACCATCACAATCAAAACTCAGCTTTTAGAAAACAATTGGGTAAAAATATCTATAAAAGATGATGGTAGAGGAATTCCTACAGAAATTATAGATAAACTATTTGACCCATTTTTTACTACTAAGGCAGTCGGGCAAGGTACCGGCTTGGGATTGTCAATTAGTTACAAAATCATTGAAAAGCATGGTGGTAAATTATATTGTAACTCTACCCTGGGTGAAGGTGCCGAATTTGTAATTGAATTACCATCTAAATCTGCCCTTTGTACTTGAATTAATCGCACGCTTGTCAGCTAGACAGTGGCTTGCTCCGGTTGGGTTGCGCTTTGCTTAACCCAACGCCTCTACTGGGTTACTACTTACAATACTCGATTAAAAATTCCCAATTCCTAACTAAGTAACAACTAAAAAGGATGTTGCATTTAATAAAGTGAAACCCAACCAACTGTTACTACAGATACCCCTACTGTTACTACTGTAAAGTTTGCCAAACTTTGATTGTTTTATCAAAACTACTACTAACAAGAGTTTTACTATCCGGACTAAATGCTACAGACCAAACTCTTTGAGAATGTCCTCTAAGAGTAGTGATTCTTCTTCCGGTTTCAGGATTCCATAACTTAACTGTCTTATCCCAGCTACCACTTGCAAGGGTTTTACCATCTGGGCTAAATGCTACAGACCAAATTCTATGAGAATGTCCACTCAAAACGCGCAGTTTCGATCCAGTACGAAGATCCCACAACTTAATAGTCTTATCCCAACTACCGCTTGCAAGGGTTTTACCATCTGGACTAAATGCTAAAGAACTAACTGCGTCTAAATGACCTGGTAAAGATTTAATTTTATTCCCCGTAGCTAAATCCCATAACTTAATCGTGCCTTCAAAATGATTCCCCGTTGCAAAAGTTTTACCGTCGGGACTGATTGCAACTACATTTGCTACGTCACAATCTCCTGTGATGCTACGGATTTTGGTTCCCGTAACTGCATTCCATAAATTAATATTCTGATCCCAACTACTACTAACAATAAAATTGCCATCCGGACTAAAAGCTATGGAACCGACAGAGGCGGAATGTCCTATCATGGCTCGGATTTGCCTCCCCGTTGCAACATCCCACAATCGAATAACTTTATCTCCCCCAGCAGAAGCTAGTATTTTTCCGTCTGGACTAAAAGCTACAGTATTAACTGCATCAGAATGTCCTTTAAGAGTCCTAATCAGCTTTTTTGTCTCAAAATCCCACAATTTAATTGTCTTATCTGCGCTAACAGAAGCAATTATTCTTCCTGCGCTCGCTTCTGCTGGCTCAGGACTTACAGCGATCGCCCAAACCGAATCGGAATGTCCGGTTAATGTGGACTTGAGAGAAGCACTTGTCCAAGGTGGTGATGATTTTAACTTAGGCTCGCTCAAGCGCGCAGGTAAATTATTACTACTATTGCTAGCAGCAGGATAAACTTGCCAGCTCCAGATTTTGGTAAAGCCTAAAATTACCACTGACGAACTGGTTAAAATTTTCAATATGTAATTATTCATATTCACAGTCACTATAAATCGAGCGTGAAGCTGAACCCTGAATCAACTTCATTAACCAAAAAAATATACTTAAATTTATTCTTTGATAGAAATATATTCATCTATCAATTCATTCAATAATATCCCGGAAGAATTTCCAAGACTTAGGCATATTCTTTACAAGTATTTTATATTGACTTTATTCGGAATTGTTATTCTCTAAGTAATTAAAAAAGAGATATTTGCCATATTTTAACCGTATTATCTTGGGCAGAGCTAACAAGTATATTTCCATCCTTATTAAAAGTAAGAGATTCGACTTGATCGGAATGTCCTCTTAAAGTATTTAAAAGTTCCCCAGTGTTTAAATTCCATAATTTAATTGTTTCGTCGCTACTACCTGAAGCAAGAAGACTACTTCTAAAACCAATGGCGGTAGAGGTTACAGGTTGGGAATGTCCTGTAAAACTACGTATTTTATCTCCAGTTACTGGATTCCATATACTTATAGAATTATTATGATTCCCAATTACCGAATCATTAGCTGTAATTCCAGATATGTTAACAAAATTAACAGAGTAAATATTACTAGAGCTTATTAGTAAATTACGTATAAACTGGTAAGATTTAACATCCCAAAGTTTAATAGTGCCATCAAAGCTACCGCTAGCAAGCATCTTTCCCGTAGAGTCAAAAGCAAGGGAACTAATACGAGCTTTATGACTGTTAAAACTAACTATATTTTCACCAGTATTAAGATTCCATAATTTAATAATATTGTCATCGCCTCCAGAAGCAAGTATCTTACCATCAGGGCTAATAGCTAAAGCATGAACCGATTGCTTATGTCCTTTTAAAGTGCGAATTTCTTGCCCCGTAGCAAGATTCCATATTTTAATAGTTTTATCTTCGCTACCACTGGCAAACTTTGTACCTCCAGGATTAATCGCCACAACATTGACTTTGGCATTGTGAGCGTCGAAAACAGATATTTCCTGCCCCGTTACTAAACTCCATAGTTTTATTCCAAAAACGCTGGTTGCCAAAACTGTCTTGCTATCAGGGCTGATTGCAAGGGATGACACCGAATCATAAGCTAAATTAAAGGTAGCAATTACGGCTAGTTTCTGCTTCTTTGATAAAGGTTGGGTAAGAATTCTCTCAGTTTTAGCTGTGGGTTGATTGTTGGTATCGTTACGAATTTGGGTTTCGCGAGTTTTCCAATACCAGACTTCTCCGACAATAAACATGCTGATAGCTAACAATGCCAGAAATACTTTCTTGTATTTTGTATATTTATTTACTGAGAATATTTCTGTTGGTGGTAATAATAATTCGTCCGTTTCTGTTAAAGGTGGTAAAACCACCGGATATTTTTGTAATTCCTTCAAATCTGCAATTACTTCTACAGCAGATTTATAGCGCTGTTCGACATCTTTTTTCAATAATTTATCAATAATATGAGCAAGCTCATCGCTAATTGGATAATTAAGATATTGTTCCCAATTACTCATCCAGCTATAACCATGCTCCGTCCATAATTGAAAAGGTGAAATACCAGTCATTAAATGAAAACAGGTAGCCCCAACGCTAAACAAATCGCTGGCAGGATAAGCTAAACCATCTCTAATTTGTTCTATGGCTGAGTAACCATGAGAACCTATAGAAGTTCCCACTTTCAAATTGAGTTTTGGTTTTAATTCTTTAGAAGAACCAAAATCGATTAGGACTAAATTCCCCGCCAATTCTTGAGGAGAAGTGCGACGGATAATGTTTTGGGGTTTAATATCTCGATGAACAACTCCTCTTTCATGAACAAAATGAAGAATTGGTAATAAATTTAATAGAAATTCTCTAACTTCTTTCTCGCTATAACAGCGCAGCCAAATATCTCCTTCACGGCGATTTTCTAATTCTTCAAGTAAATTTTCTCCGTCAATAAATTGCTGTACCAGATACAAGCAGCTATCTTGTTCAAAATAAGCCAAAAGTTTGGGAATCTGAGGATTTTCTCCTAGCTCTTGCAGTCTTTGTGCTTCTTTTTCAAACAATTCTACTGCTTTCTTTAGCGCCCAATTTCCTTCAATTTTAGGTGCTAATTGCTTGATAACACAAAGTTCATTCAATTTATCTGAATCTTGAGCCAAATAAGTTTTTCCAAACCCACCTTCTTGTGAAAGCACCCGGATAACTCGAAACCGATTTCGTAATAATGGTATTAAACGCACCCCGCAGCTAGCGCACACTGTTGACGATTTATCATTGAGGGGATTTAGGCAATCGGGATTTAGGCAGCAGATCATCATTTAATTCGGGCAACTGCGTGATAGTTTATGCTAACAAAAGCCCCAATTTTTCTTTATAATAGAAAAATTATTTCATTATTATACAAAAATCTCTGTAGAAAAATGTTTAAATTCGATTAATTAAATTATTTTTCGTCAAATGTAATCAAGTTTACTGAGATTATTGTATGAATAACAACTATCTGTAGATTAATTAAAAGTTTTTTCACAGTCGGAAATAAATAGTCTACTTCAAAGAATATACTTAAGCTCAATTTTTTATTTCTGTTAAATTTTAAACAGATTATGCCATTGATGAATAACGTTGATAATTACGTTTATGATTACGTTGCGATTTTCTGGCATTTATCTTGGCTTTCCATTCACGAATAGCGATCGCAGTTCGCGTGAATGGAGGAACATAACTATAGTAATTATCTTCAAAGCTATTAGTTTTTGGCTTCTTTTTTTCTCCTAAAGGTTGAACGCTCAAACAATTGGTTAGGTGAGGTAAATGGGATTCTACACCCAAGGCAAACATGACTTCAGAAGCAGAGCTAAAACGCTCTTTCACACTAACTTTCAGCATTTTGTTGAGAATTGAACCAAAATGTTCGCTTACCGTTATTTGTTTTTGCCAGCAGATTTCACCTGTATTTGTGTCGTAATCAAATTCTAAAGGTGCTTTGCCGCTAAGCAAATAAAGACAGGTGACACCTAATGCGTAAATATCGCTACTATAAACTGGACGCAGAGAAAACTGTTCTGGAGGAGCAAAACCCATAGTGCCGACAAAATTTGTAGTAGCAGTTTTATCGGCAAGCTCGCTAGCTTTTGCTAACTCTTCTCTAACTGCACCAAAATCAATTAAAACTAAACGTCCATCATCATCACATCGAAGCAAATTATGTGGCTTGATATCGC
The DNA here is from genome assembly GCA_019192545.1 of Rivularia sp. MS3. Taxonomy (GTDB): domain Bacteria; phylum Cyanobacteriota; class Cyanobacteriia; order Cyanobacteriales; family Nostocaceae; genus Rivularia. The sequence continues at coordinate 36,059 of JAHCMI010000050.1, forward strand.
GATGAATAACATGATTTTTGTGAATATACTGTAAAACTGGAAGAATTTCTTGTAAAAACTTCTTTACTGCATCTTCACTCAAAACACCACTACGTCTCACCTCCCGAGTTAAAGTACAGCCACGGACATATTCTTGAACCAGAAAAAATTCTCCTCCTACTTCAAAATAGTCCAACAGCATCGGAATTTGAGAATGATTGCCAAGTTGACCTAAAGTTTTAGCTTCTTTTTCAAAACGTTCTTTAGCTTTTTCCCAACTTTTGGGACTGCTAACTTTAGGACAAAGCTGTTTAATAACGCATAAAGGATGTCCGGGTAAAGTTACATTTCGAGCTAAAAAAGTAACTCCGAATCCTCCTCTACCTAAAATACGTAAGATTGCATATCGTTGGCGAAATAAAGTTTTGGAACCACATAATTGTCCTAATTTAGTATTCATCAAAAGGTCTGAATGAAAATTCGATACTTTTCGAGAAAAACGATTCATTATAGTGAATAGTATTATTTACATTGTGACATTACGACTCTGCGATTTTTTCAATGTAACTACTATCCGTATTTGTCGCCAGTATAATTACCGTATCTTTGCAAAAACCTAATTTTTCTCTAACTTTTCCTTGAATACTCCGGATAGTAATTAGGGGAAGCAGGGAGTAAGTGGCAAGTAGTAAGTAGTAAGTAGCAAGTAGTCAGTAGTCAGTAATGAGTAAAACTAGTTATCTTTTCCCTCACTCTCTCCCTCTCTCCCTCCCTCACTCCTATCCCCAATGCCCAATCACCAATTACCAATTGCTTATTACTCGATAGCTATTAATCCGTTTTCTGGCAGATAACTGTGAAAGCTTCCTTTTTCGGAAAGTAGCAATAAAAGTCTGATGGCAGATTCGGGAGGTTGCTGCAAATCTTCCCAAGGTACTGCAATTTCTAAACAAGTATTTAAAGCTGCTTGAGCGTGAGTTTCCCGAGAATACCATTGGCTATATTCACCAGCTTGCTGAAATTTAATTGAGCGCGTTGAAAAATTTATTTGCAAATGATGGTGAAATAAATAATTAACTGGTGCTGTATCTGGTGTATCTACTATCGGAGAACTACTGTTGTGCATGGTTTTATTGGGATAAAACCACAGCAGGTTTAACTCAGAAGCTAAGTCTTTACCTGGTTGGATTCCAGTTTTGAAATCCATCCGTAAATAAAAATTAGATTGGTCTAAACCATACCATAATCTTTGTATGGGGTTGCTGCTGTGCATAGTTCCTCGGGCACCACCTATTTCTAAGCGCCCCGCTTTTTCCCAACCTTGTTCCTCACCACTGCCATTAATTACTGGATGAATAAATCCGGTTGCTCTACGATCGGTTTGGGCTTCGTGAATTTCTAAAGGTTGATTTAAATAAGTTGGTATGGGTTCGTTTAATGCTCGGTAAATCCCCCGCAGATGCAGGCGGAATAATTGGTCAAAAATAGCATCTTGATTCGATGAATGCCCTTCTCCAAACCACCAGAACCAGTCGGAACCTTCGGCAGCGTATAAAGCTTCCCAGGCGGCGGGATTGTTTTCTTCGGTGGCTTCTGGATGATTGGCTAATGTTTGTCTGGCTTGAGTTAAGTAGTCCCAAGCTCTATTTTTTACCGGGTCTCCAATCCAGGTTGTAAAGCTGCCATCCACCCAAGAACCACTGTGTAACTGCTCGGCTTTCATTGTGGTTTGAGCGGGGAATTGTTCTAAAAATTCGGAAACCGTAACTAATTTTAACTGCGATTCTTTACTAAAACCTTCGTACAAAGCCTCTAAGAAAGGTTTGCCATCTTGTTCGTAGAATTCCCAACAGTTTTCGCCATCCAAAGCAATAGTAACTAACCAAGGTTGTTCGCTTTCGCTGTGTTGCTGCATTTGAGCAATTTTTTGCAATCTTCCGATTAAATCTCGTGCGGCATCTTGAGGAGGCATTCCACTATAGGTAAAACCAATTAAATCGGATAAAGCATGGTCGCGAAAAACAATTGACAAATCCCCTTTATCTGTCTGCAAGCGGTAAGGACGATAAAGTAATTCTGGTTGTTGAATATTTCCTCCTCCATCGCGGTGGAAAAACTGCTGCAAGCTCCATCCCAAAACTGCTTCATCCGAGCATATCCACTCAAATCCTTGTTCGACAATATACGGTAAAACAGCCGGACTTACTGATTGTTCTGACGGCCATAATCCCCGAGGTTTTCGTTGAAATCTATCTTGATAAAACTCCCACCCCTTACTCAGATGACGGGGAATATCTTCTGCCCAAGAAAAACGATATCGCGGTAAATTCATATTAGGTACCGCCACTCTACCTGCATCAGTATCCGCGAGCAAAGGTAAAATCGGATGCGTATAAGGAGTAGTCATTACTTCCAACTGTCCCGTTTCCTGCATCTGACGATGTTTCGGTATAATTTGGCTTAATATTTCTCGCTGCTTCGAGTAAATACGTTGGCGATCGCTCAAACTAAAATCTTTTCCTTGCTTCAACCAAGCGGCAATTTCTTCATCATCCCAAAACAGTGGATCGATCCAAGCTAAATTATGCCAAGCCAATAAATCACTGTAATCTTGTAAACTCCAATTAGCCAAACACCAAGCTTCTCCCTTTTCCTGACGAATTTGATAAAGTTGGTTGTAGCGAGGATGGGGTTGAATTAAAGTATCGTAATTAGCGTCAAAAAAATGTTCGAGAATAAATTCTAACTGTCCGCTCGTTAGCTGTTCTGTAGGGGTTAAACTAACTTCTAAATAAGGATCGAAAGCAGTACCGGCAATATAATCTTCTAGCTGCAATATCAGGGATGGTACCAAATTAACGGTTTGATGGAGTTTTGGGTAACGTTCCAACATCAAAACCAGATCTAAATAATCCTTAGTACCGTGCAATCTTACCCAAGGTAGGCGATATCTTCCAGAACTCAGGTACGAAGAACTACCTCCTTCAGGAGACTTATATAAAGGTTGATGTTGATGCCAGATAAAAGCAATATGCAGGGGGTGAGACATAAGCGAGTGTTAGCGGAGCGTGTCCGCCAGGACATGGAGTTAAAAAGGAATTAGGAGTTAGGAATTAGGAGTGAAGCTCTCAAGCTTTTAATTGCTACTTTTATCGCGGATAAGATGTCCGTATTGCACAACTTTTACCGCATTTAAAGATACAAAAAGCTTTTTAACCGATATAGCTTTCGTCCTAATTCCCAACTTTAATTTCTACACCACTTGTTCCACTTCTGCAATTTCTGGAATCATTTCTCTAAGACGGCGTTCGATACCCATTCTCAAAGTCATAGTAGAACTCGGACAAGAACCGCAGGCTCCTTGTAAACGTAATTTAACAACAGGGCCGTCAAGTTCTACAAGTTCGACATTGCCGCCATCTGAAATTAAATACGGGCGCAATTCATCAAGAACTGTTTCTACATTTTCGTTTGTTAATTCCATTTTCCTTTTTGACCTCTGTTAAGCGACAAAGTTTGTTTTCACAGCTTGTAATTACATACTAGACCAATTGCGTCGGGGAAAGGAGAGGTGAGGGGTGAGTCAGGGAGTGAGGAAGTAATTTTCTCCCCATTACTCAATTAACCTATCATCATTCCTAACTCGTAACTCCTAACTATTCCCTTCGGCTATTTTGCCAATCATTTAAACTATGGCTGGTTTTAACAACCTAATATTGGAATAGCTAAACTCGGTTGTAGTATTTTGACCATCAACACAATCTTCTACCACTTGATTAATCATTAAATAATATTTGTCTACCTTTTCATAGGAATCTTTAAATTTGAGAATGCTTTGAACTTCATTTGTTGCAACATCACAAAAAACAGCGTCGTAGCGAGTAGCAATATAACCTTCTCCCGTATCCAAATTTTCATGGGTATCGATAGTAAAAGCCGTATTACCCTTTACCCGAGTTACTTGACAAATTTCTTTTCCTCGAATTTTGTATTTAGAATCAAGAGCATCTCCTTTCACAACAATTGAAACTAGTTGTGTATTATCTGTTGAGCCTTTGATAAACTGATGATTCGGGTGAGAATCTTCAAAAGGAGTAGGTTTGCGGTGAGTAACAACATCCCATAGCTGAATGAATACACCTTCTTCCACTTGCTTGTCGTTAATACCAGTTACTTCAACACTTAAGTCACGGTGAATAAATATTTTACCCGTGTAAGTCTCTTGTCCCTGCTTTAGCTGCACATCGGCGCTGTAACCGGGAAAGTTTTTGTCCCAAGTATAACGACTCTCAAAAGCGTCTCGAAATAATTCTTGTGCTGTTTTTGAAGTTTTCATGAAATCACTTGAACTTCACCTTCCCTAGTTTAGCGAATTGAACATCTAGAAGTGAAGTGGGGCTGTCCGAAAGAAGCTTAGAGGATATATAGCAGTTTTCGGTTCAGTGCAATATACCCGAAACCTCACCCCGTCCTCTGAACACCCCTCTCTTAGCAAGAAGAGAGGAAGGGGGTTGAGGTCAATCTGTATTTCATCCAACTGAAAACCGCGATAAATCAATAATTATAGGAATCACCGCAACGCCGCATATTTTACTTGCAGGATGCTTTTACGCTAACTTAGGTGGGTGTATAGCAGCACCCGAGCTATGTAACATGCAGCCTTAGTCCTAAATTAGTCTTAGAAAAAATACTTTGAAACAAACTATTATTAGATTTTATGATAGCTATATTTGCAATCAATGGATTGAACTATGAATAATTATATTAAATAATATTTAAATATTATTAGGACTTACGCAAACGACATATCTTGTTGTAGGGCGCTGTGACACTTTAACTAATTTTCAACGTAGTAATAATGTTTTTAGTGTCACGCACCACCTGAGTGTTGTGACAATTGCGTAAGTCCTGATTATTATTGCCATTTTTTTTGCAAACATCAAATTCTTATATATAGTAATTGCTTTTTCTAAGAGGATATTTTAAAGAATATACTATTATTTTTTATTAAATTTTAATCTATTGAATATTCTTTGCACATATATAATCAATTACTATTTATTGAAAAATTGCTATTTAATTATTGAAGCCGTATTTCAGTGTAAAAATAGGCAATAATATAGCATATTAATTTTAATGTCAAGAAATAACTTCACTTTACTAAGGTGTGTCTTTTGAGGTAAGAGTATGTTCTCTGTTTACAAAAAATTATTTTTATGTTTTCTGCATAACAAAGATATATAAATAATACGTTTTAGGATAGATAAGATGAAATTTATAATACAAAATCAATTATATCTAAAGGATAAAAATAGCATTGTATTTACTTTAAATAGAGTTTATTTTAACTTTATAAAAATATAAGCTTCTTGATATTAATTACATATAAAAAAATATTGATAATGATAAATTGATTGGTGTCTGGCGCATTATGAATTTGTGAATCAAGGGTGTTGCATAAAAATTGGTTCTATCTGTAATGATTGACACCTTATTAAGAAAGTATCGAAGTTGATAGTTATTAGAAATCCTATTTTATATTGTGTTCCTTATAGGATTTAATTTTAGGCAAGGCTACGCTTTCAAACTTCAGCGGCTCAGGCTAGAAATCTTGTTTCTACATTGAAAATACTTCACCTTAATAAGGTGTGTTGCGACATCCTTAAAGGTCAAGTCGTAAAAATAAACTTATACATACATATAGCAGGTTCTAAGCATGACTCTATCTGCACGAAGAAAGCTTGTTCTACCATCTGCAATCGCTTGCATAGCTGTATTTGCAGCAATGACTGTCCCCCTTGCTGTCTTTGGCGATAAGCAAGTGAGAATCAAATTAGAAGAAGAATCTTTTTTCTATGGCAGACTGCGAGATATAGCTGCACCTTATGTTCTACTTGCAACGGTATTAAGTTGTGGTACGGGAATGTCGCTTGCAGCTTTAATTGGATGGCAGCAATCCACTCAAAAATCTTTGGACTGTAAGAACGAACTATCTAAACTTAAGGTTCATTTGCAAGATAAGGAAGAATTAATTGAACAATTTAAGTTTTCCGATTCTCGTTTGCAAATTTCAGGGCTTAGCAGTTTTTTAAACGGACAGGATTCTAACGAGGTAGCACCTCAACCAATTTTGGTAAATGATTCGGAGTCTGTATCTAAACTCAATAAAAATAAATCGGTTGATACTGGCTACTTCAGTGTCAATAACTTAGATGTCGCAGAAGATTTTTCTGATTCCCTAGCAAACGATATTAATTCGCAAATAAACACTGAAGCTAGTGTTGTAAATAAAGTTAATCTCAATGAGCATTCGGAAATTGAAGAATTGCAGCAGCAAATGAAAGATATGATGAGTCGAATTGAGCAACTACAAACAAAGACTAAATCTGTACCGATGCAAAACTCATCAGAAAAAGCATCTGAAAATTTTCAAGCTTATTATAGTTCAGCAGATTAAACCACAAGAATACAGAGTGAGCTAAAAGAATGGTCTGTCCCATAAAATATGATGGGTTCGTAGTTGCGCTTACAGCGTCAACAGATGCCATACGGAGGTGAAAACGGGTTCAACTACAAACCTTGATAGGTTCGTAGTTGCGCTACTCTATCTTGCCCCTCTACCCCCTCCCTATAAAAACCCTTTCATACTAACGGGACAGACCATTAGTAGTTTTTTCATTAATTTTGACGGGTGAGGAAGTTATTCTGTAGGTTGGGTGAAGCGAAGCGCAACCCAACATCCGAATTGGGTTACTCTAAGAGAAAGCTCCGCTTACACTCCGTTCAACCCAACCTACCTTCTTCCATTGCTTTACCCTTCATATTTATTGCCCAAAAATAAGCAAGTCGCGGTGGAAAAGCAACTTGCTTGTATATTTATGTTATTTAATGTCTCTAACGAAGTTGTTGAGAGGGTTTTAGTGCGGTATTTGTATCTGGTTTAATTTCTGTTGCTGGTGGTAAGGAACCTGTAAAGCTTGATGGCTGTTTGTTCAACAGATATCTATTACCCCAATCATCGTTCAACTGCTTGGACTTTGACAGCGATGATATATTTTTAACCGCAGTCACGGGTATAGACAAAGTTTTTGTTGCTTGAACAAATTTTTCGCCGTTGTTAGTTACACGAACTAATTTTCCTTGCGGTTCTTGAACTTTTGTTGGAGGCTTTTCTAAAGCTTTACCATCCGACCTTTGCCATTGAGAAACCGGATTAAATGTCGCGATAAAAGAGACTTTATCGTCAGGCTTAAACTGTGGTTTATAATTATCAGTTTGCCAGCTTTCTCTGGAAATACCATCGGCGTTTTTCTGAGAAATATTTAGTTCTGTCTGCCATTCTCCAGCTTTTACTTCTACCTGTTTGCGGTCTAAAATTGAATGGGTCATATTAGCACTATTATTAATGAATGGTGCTGACTCTGCGTTTGAAATTCCTAAGCCTCTAACCGCTACAACCTTGATTATACTGCTGTCTGGCAAGTTAGTTTTACCAGATACTTTGTATTTTGAACTACTTTCAATTGATTGTACGTTCATATTTTTTATTTGTACTTCTTCTGTATTTTTAGAAGTACAGCCGTAGCTAAAGATAATTGCCATCATAACAGCAATTTTCCCAGAATTAGGCAAATTTCTAATTGTCTGAAACGGTAGTTTAAATTTTAAATTAACCATTCTAGCAATACCCTTTTATAGTTTGAAAATACTGGTCACTTTATTTATGAAAAAAATATCTCGAAAAATCAAGTAAGTTTTTACAAATAATGAAAAATAAATTACTTGATCTATAAAGATAATGCTTGTAAAGTATTTTCAAACTTCATCAGTATTTATTCTTTATCTCTAATAATAGAGTAGTGATTAATACTTATTTATACTGTAATATTAATGAGTCGAAACATATTGAATTCTTACAAATATATCAATCGCAAACCTAGCTCTAAGGTTTATACGCTGCTTTATTCAGTCTCATTTTTAATTTTGTGGATGATAGCGTTTAGCGGTTCGGCTACCGCTCAGGTTCAATCTTCGCAGGAAGACAGTATTCAAGATTTAGAGAATAGTTTTATTGAAAAAATGAAAACCCCTGGAGGAACTCCTGAGAAAAAATCACCTCCAGTTGAAGCAAGTAAGGCAATATCGCCAAGAGTTGCTCTACCGGTACTAACAGCACAGGATATATCTCAAATTCAACCAGACTTAGTTAGTAATTTTGATAGCTGTAATGCTCAAAAGCATTGTCAACAAGCACAACTAGCTGATGAGACTCGAGAAAAGCAATTAACTTTTAATCAACTACTCAATCCTTCACCGCAAGAAGAATCATCTGATAATCGCAAAGTGCAGGAATTTGCGGCTCCTGAAGTTGCCAATGCAGTTAATGCCAGAACTTACATTGCTCCTTTACCTCCACTTCCAGGAACTCAGAAACAACCACAACTAAATAATTCTGTTGAGTCTCAACCTACTTTTAATCAATTACTTTATTCATCCCCGAACCAAACTTCGGGAAAGGTAAACCCATCATTTAGCAACAATCCATTGCTAAATTCGCCTGGATTCCCATCCACGGTTAACGAAACATCTCAATCAGTTTTCAATCAAGCTGCGAGAAAGCAACTACCAGAATTACCATCACCCGTAAATCAAAGTACCACAGTAGCTCAGCAAATTGAGCCAAAGCCAATTCCTCAACAGCCGACTGCGGTTATCCGCAAGTCTCCAGTAAGAGAGCCATCTTTAACTCTTCAAGGAGTTTATGTCACTCAAGGTGATGATACTTCAGCAAGAGCAAGAGTTACGGGAATTTATCCATTGACTCCTCAAGCTTTATTCGGTGCCACTTTAGATGTAACTAGTGAAGGTAGCAGCTTTGATGATTCCCGTAATCAAGGCTTTAATATCAACGAACTGTATTTTGCAACTTCCTTGGCAGGATTGCCTAACTTACGCTTCGTTATCGGACAAATGGATTTAACTTCTTATTTTGACCGAAATAGCTTTGCTAAAGATGGAACCAGCCACTTTTTTAATCCAGTTTTTCAAACAAATCCAGCTTTGTCTTCTACAGGTATTGCTTCAAGCCCTGGGATGTTAGTTAATTGGAATGTCACCGATAAAGTGGCAGCCAAAGCTGCAATATTCTCTTCTTCCCAGGCGCTTAGTGATTTTAGTTTGGATGGATTTGCTGGTGAGATTGGTATCCGTCACGGTAATGCGATTATTCGCGGCACTTATGCCACGGCTAGGGATGGAGGTAATCGCGATTCATTCGGCGAAAGCTTTGGAATTGCTAGAGGGAATAATCAATTTGGTCCTTTGGAAGATGATAGAGAAGAATCATATGGAATAAACGCTGAAGTATTTATTCCGGAAATGAAATTAGGCTTATTTGGACGTTACGGACGTTACGAAAATCGAGATTTGGGAGAAGGTGGCCAAACTTATTCATTGGGATTGAGTTTCTTGGATTTGCTAACACCAGATGACAGATTAGGTTTAGCTTACGGGCGCGCTCTTTCTAACGACAGTCTCCGCACGGGAAAACAGCCAGATGTAGTAGAACTTTATTACGACTTTAAATTCCTTCCCAATCTTCGCTTGGGCTTATCTTTCCAAGGAAGAGACAGTTTTGACGAATCCGTTTTGGGTATAAGAGTGAAATCTGAATTTGATATTACTCCAAATAGGAGAAAGGCTCGATGAGTAAAGAACTAGAAATATTCAATAAAATTACAAATACTTGTTATCCGGTGCAGAACAAAAACGCGAAAAACAAAAAAATCAAACAGTGGTTAGCTGTTTCTTTTTACTGCTTGCTAACAACTTCTTTGGTAGCGCTACCAATCTTTATTAACAACGAACCCGCTCAAGCACGCAAATCTTCCTTGAGCTTGGTAAAACAAGGAAACAGACTTTTAAAGAAAGGGTGGGTAGACGACGCAATCCAAGTATTTCGTCGAGCTATCAAACGCAATCCTCAATCGTTACAGGCAAATTTAGGTTTGGCGATCGCCTATAAGCGGGCTGGGAATATCAATGCTGCTTGGGATTCTTATCAGCGTGTATTGTCTATCGATCCTAATAACCAATTAGCTCTTAAAACTATTGGCTTGTTTGGAACTTATCGTCCCCAATGGCAAGTTGGAGGTATAAAGGCTCTAAATACTTTATTAAATCTGAGTCCGAATGATTTTCAAGCTCGGAGTCTCAGAGCTTTACTTTATTATTATCAAGGCAGAATCAACGATTCAGTAGCAGATTACCAGATTTTGCTTACCAATAATCCCACACCAGAGATAATTGTAGGGGCTGCGGAAACTTATACTTATGCTCAAAACTATACCGAAGCAATAGAACTGTTTCAACGCTACCTTTCAACTGGCAGAAATCTAAGTGCAAATGCAGCCATTGCCTACGGTAGAGCTTTGCAAAAAACTGGCAATCCCACACAAGCCATAGAAATACTCGAAGCTCAATTACGTGGTTCTAATAGTTCTGATTCTTTGGCGCTGACGGCTCGGGCTGAATTATCCCAGGCTTATCTTGCTAACAACCAACAAGCCCAGGCTTTAGCTGTATTACAACCTCTACGAAGTAGACAAGATGCGGTTTTACTATTAGCTGGTGCCTTAAACGAAATACGCAAGCGCACAAACGATTCCGCTTTAGCAGAAGAAGTAGCCAGTTTATACCAGCAAGCATTGGCAAATAATCCCAATCCTTCACCTTTGTTACTACTGCAAGTTGCCGATGTATTTTCTGGTTTACCAAAAGGAGAGAAAATCGCCCTACAGCTTTACCAACAGGCTGGAGCCAAATTACCAAACGACAAAAGTTTGGTGTTGCGCCAACTAGCTTTAGAGAACAAGCTGGGCTTAATTAATCAAAATTCTTTCGAGGGTAGATTGACTCAGGCATTACAAAACCCGCCTCAAGATGCAGTCGAATTACAAAAATTTGCCAGCGCTTTAGTACAAATTAATACTCGCAATCCGGAATTTATTCCTGGGTACCGAAGTATATTGCGAACAGGAGTAGATGCTCCTTTTCTGAATTTCCGCATTGCTCAAATGTATTTGCAGCAAAAAGATACAATTGCTGCCAGAAGTGCTTTAGCCGCATATACAGCTACTCGTGAAGGAACAAATAGTTTAGCTGCTCAGTTGTTAGCAGCAGAAATTGAGCTACAAGAAGGAAATATAGAGGCTAGTGCCAGACGCTACCAAGCCGTACTTAACACTAACCCAGATAACGATGAGATTACCGACGGTGCTTTACGAGCATTAGCGGGGCTGCGTTCGCAACAAAAGCGTTTCGATCAAGCTTTAGGTTATTACAATCAACTATTAGCTCGTCAACCGCAAAATCCCACATATCAATTAGGACAAATTAGCGTAGGCTATCAAGCTAATAAAATCAATCAGCAGCAAGCAACTACAGTACTTAATAACTGGTTAGCAACTCAGAAAGCGACTTCAACTCCCCCGGAATTATATAGCTTGGTGGGACAACTGCCAGCTGCGGCAAAATGGGAGCCTCTGTATAAATACCTTTTGCAATTAGAACCTAACAACATACAAATCCAAGAGCGTTGGTTGCAGGTTGTAGCTCAACGCAATCCAGCAAAAGCAAAAGCATTAGTTAAACAGTTTGCAGCAGCGAGTCAAAGTAATTCGACTTTAGTGGAAGGACAATTATCTAAAGCAATAGGGGATTTGAATTTAGCGGGAATAGCCTACGAAAAGGTTTTGACAAACCAGCCAGATAATATGGATGCTCTTGCGGCTTTAGGAGGAATTCGTTTTGAACAACGTCGTTACGAAGCAGCAGAGAAAATTTACTCCCAGATGCTAATGCAAAAACCCCAAGATCCAGAAGCTAGGATGGCGATCGCCGATTTGAATACCATTTTAGATAAACCTTTAGCTGCCCTAGCTCAGATGGAGCAATTACAAATTCAACAAATGTCTCAAGGTGTAACAGATGAAAAAGTAGCAGGAAAAATGCAGAAACTCCAGGAAGATTTTCTGCTGCGACGCGGTTTTCAACCTTTTTGGGAAGATCCAAATCGTAGGATTCGTAATTAGTAATTGTCTTTAGCGATCGTCAATGAAATGTAGCAATCGAGAGTTAATTATTGGCAACATCAAAGGAATAATCAAATTTAGTATTCAATCAAAAAGATTTAGTTTGCCCAACTTTCGCTAATACCTCATCAATCCAACTGTATTTATGATGCGATATTTGCCATTAATAGCGGCGATAGTTAGCCAAATCGGCTTATACTCTTGCAATCATGATTCTTCAGCAGTCAGCTTTTCGGCCTCGAACCAGCAAAATTCGATGCCTTCATTTACTCCATTGTCAACTGACGATAATTACGACGCATTTCTTGAGGCTTTACCAGAACAAACTCAAAATCGGGAATTATTAGCAAAAAGTTGGAGCAGCTATCGCCGATTGTTTATACAAAGCGATGGTCGAGTAATTGATTTTCAAGCTAAAGATAGATCTACCAGCGAAGGTCAAGCTTATGCAATGCTGCGAGCAGTTTTAATCGATGATGCTGCAACTTTTGCCAAAACTTTAAATTGGGCAGAGAATAATTTGCAACGCCAACAGAACGATAGTCTGTGGGCTTGGAAATGGGGGAGAAAGAAAGATGGTAGTTGGGGCACTATCGACAGTAACTTTGCTAGCGATGCAGATATTGATGCCATAACAGCCTTGATTTTTGCTTATAGACGATGGCAAAATCCTCAATATCTAGAACTAGCTCGGATAAAATTGCGGGACTTGTGGAAACTATCTACTTTTACCGATAGCAGCCAAAAACGCTACTTATTACCTGGCCCTAGTCATGCCTTTGTTCGCAATTCATCTACTATTTATCTCAATCCTTCTTACTTAGCTCCCTATGCTTTTCGGATTTTTGCTCAAATCGATCCAGAACGCGATTGGTTGAGCTTAGTAGACAGTAGTTATCAGGTGCTGGAGAAATCATTAAAGCTTTCTGCTGTGGGGTTACCTAGCGACTGGGTGGGATTAAATCTCGAAACTAAAGAATTTTTCGCCTTGCCTGCTGCGAGCAATATTCAAACTGTATACAGTTTTGATGCTTACCGAATTTGGTGGCGAATCGCTCTTGACGCTACATGGTTTAATTCATCTCAAGCAAAAAGCTATCTTCAAAAATCTAGTCAACATCTTCAAAAAGAATGGCAGCAAAAATCTTACTTACTTGCAAGTATTGATTTACAAGGAAAGCCATTAGTAGATTATGAAGCAACGTCACAATACGCAATGTTTCACGTGGCTATGAGGATTTTAAAACCGAATATAGCTCAAGAAATATTAGTAAAAAAAATATTACCTAAGTATCAAAAAGGAACTTGGGGAGACCGCTCGGCTTACTATACCCAAAACTTGGCTTGGTTAAGCTTATTTAATCCTTCAGATATACCTCAAAAATTGATTCAGAAGGAATAGAAAATTTCAGCAACAGGACAAATCTACTTCAGTATTTTTACTTACACATATTCGTAAACTAATAATTACACCATCACCAAATGAAGCGACTACTTTATCTTTCCCAAGCTAGTACTCAAATATTTATCATTTTTTGTTCGCTTTTGATGTCCCCTTATTCTGCGTTAAACGCTCAAGCCGTCGAACAAGAAAGCTTGATAGCTCAAGCAGATACTTCAGAGATAGAAGATACAGATTCCACTTCTAAGACTGCGACTACCGGGAAGGCAATAACTCATAATTTAGAATTTAATCGCGCTCCGATTGTGGGTAACCGGATGCGCCTGCGAGGAATTTATTCTCAAGGTCGTTTGGGCTTTACTCGTCCCCGTGCTTGGAATATAGGAAATGTAAAAGCTTCGATTCGCTTCCAACATTCACCCGCACTTTACGCCAATCGCTCTAACTTGACTGTTTTGGTCAACGATACAGCCGTCGGTAGCGTACCTCTTAACCGCAAAAATTCTCAAATTGGCGAACTACTGGTTAATATTCCACCAAAGTTGCTTCAAGATTATAACGAATTAAAAATAGTTGCTCAGCAAAATAATTCGGAAATTTGTACGAATCCTAACGATCCTAATCTTTGGACGGAGATTCTTCCCGATTCAAAATTAGTTTTTAATTATCAACGAAAGCCAGTTGCAGAGAATTTCAGCCGTTATCCTTATCCTATTTTTGACAAGCTAGGTTTAGAAGCTAGTAAAATCAATTATCTACAGCCAACCAAGGTCGATCCAACATGGTTAACCGCAGCATCACGACTGCAAGCTTCATTAGGTAGAAAGGCTGATTTCCGTTCTTTAGATACAGACTTAGTAACGGATATCACAAAAGTTAAATCCGACGAAAAAGTAGTCATCATCGGTACTCCCCAAGAACAACCAGCTTTAGCAGAAATAGATTTACCAATTACAGTCGAAGGAAATAAAATCCTTAATAAAGAACAAACCGTAGTACCGGAAGACCGGGGAGTTCTGATAATGACTACCACCGAAAGCGGCGCTCCCCTACTAATAGCTACCGGTAACGGCAAAGCCGGAGTCGAGAAAGCTATTAAGTTTTTAGTACAATCGGATACCAGTAAAATGGGTAGCGGTCAAGTTGTCGTTGTTGATAAAGTTCCAGAATTACCGACTCCTGGGGCACGTCAATGGCCTCGTTACTTACCCGAGAAAAACTCTTTTCAACTCAGCGAAATTACGGCAGCAAACGAAGAGAAATATAAAGATGTAACTGTACGGGGAGCGGGAGCGCCAGCAGTCGAAATTGATTTTCGAGCCTTGCCAGACGACCGTTTTTTACGCGGTAGTTCTATGAATTTAGTTTACAGCTACGGTCCTCAACTCAACCCCAGAACTTCTGCGGTTGAAGTATTACTAGATGGCAACTTCATTGGTGGCGAACGTTTATCTTCCGAATCGGGAGAGACTCGTAAAACTTTAAAGGTTGATTTACCTCCTAAATTAATTAAACCCAATTCCAAAATTGAAGTATTCTTCCGCATGAATGCGAGAGAACCTTTTAATAACGAAAGCTGTATTTACGCTCCCGACCAACAATTAACAGGTACGCTGCATAACGAAACTAGCTTCGATCTCAAGCGTGAAACCTCTGCAACATTACCAAATCTAAAGTTGCTGCAATTTGGTTTTCCTTTTGCATCTCCTCAAGACTTATCCGAAACAACAATCGTTGTTCCCAACAATCCTTCTAAAACCAATGTATTGACTTTGTTGGAGTTTAGCGAACGTTTAGGTCGTCTTTCTCAAGCTCCTTCAGTGAAGCTCGATGTTTATACTCCCGATACATTGTCTAATGACGAGTCAGCGAAAAATAATCATATCGTTGCAATTGGCACCCAGAATAATTTTCCAATATCAGAAGCTCTCGAAAAGAGTCAAGGGTTAAATTTGAGCCAGTCATTTATCCGTTTATTTGGCAACGAAAAAGACAAAGAACAGGTAAAGCTGCAAATTCCTCAAGATTCCCAAGGTATGATTAAGCAAATCATTTCTCCTTGGAATAACGATCGCGTAGTTTTAGCTTTGACTGCTCAAACAGATAATGGTTTAGATAGAGTCAGACAAGTTTTAGATCGCGATCCTTGGTTCTTTCAGTTAAAACAAGACACCGTATTAATTAGCAGCGATGAAAAAGAGCCAAATGCTTATGATGACAATGCATTTGAATTAAGCTTTTTCAATAATGCTCCTAAGACTCGTCGGCTAGATAAAAGCAACCCACTAAGCAAGACTTCTCGAATGTTTCAAGAAAATTGGCTGTTTCTACCCGTGGGTATTATCGGTTTATCCCTGATACTTTACGGCATTGCCCAGCTATATCTGAAGCGCGTGAATGTCAACGATAAAGATTAAAGCTTCAAGTTTAATAGGAAGTTTTGATTAATTTTGGCGGTAGAGGCGTTATATAGCAGTTTTCACTTCAATGCAATACAGTTCAAATTCATTCTTTTCCTTCTCCTTGATAAGGAGAGGGATGCCCGCAGGGCAGGGTGAGGTAATAGTGTATTCGACTCAACTGAAATTCGCTATATATAACCAGGACTTACGCAATTGTCACAACACTCAGGTGGTGCGTGACACTAAAAACATTATTACTACGTTGAAAATTAGTTAAAGTGTCACAGCACCCTACAACAAGATATGTCGTTTGCGTAAGTCCTAATAACGTCTCCAAAATTTCTTAGCTTTCCTTATGTCTTTTCTCTGTAATTGTTGAACAGAGAAAGACTTTTAAATTGTCTATACGATTACTGTTATTTTTGCTTTTGTTTCATCTTCTTGGTGACATTTACACAAATTACAAATTACATCAAGTCAAAATTCTAAATTAAAGATGTCCTATTCATCAAACAGCGAGCCGAGAAAAAAGCGTAACTTATTAAATCCAGGTGTGTGGTTAACCGACTTGACACCAAGATTTTTTGACCGTTCTTTAGATAAATTAGGTCTAAAAAGTTTTAAATGGTTAACAGTCTTAATACTATTAATTTCAGCACCTTTAATTATTACACCTGTCGAATTATGGCAACAAGGCGCGATCGCCTTATTTCTAATTATTATCGGGCAACTGGTTGTCAGAGCAGAAAAAGACGAACCATCTAAAGAAATTACCCACTATTACCATTTGTTCATGGTGTGGCTAAGTTTGGTAACTACTATGCGTTACCTCTTCTACCGCACTTCTTATACTTTGAATTTTGATACCTGGGTTAACAGTATTGCCTGTGTTGTTTTGTTCGTGGCCGAACTGTACGCGATTTTGACTTTAGTACTGGCATATTTCCAAACTTTACAAGTTAAAGAACGCCAGCCGGTAAATTTAGCTCAGATACCAGTAGACGAATGGTTCAACGTTGATATTTATATTCCTACCTATAACGAGGATGTTAGTATTGTTCGTAAAACTGCCTTAGCAGCTAAGAAATGTGAATACGCTCCTGGTAAGAAAAAAGTTTATATTCTTGATGATGGTCGTCCTGAAAGATACAAAGTAAACGACCCCCGTCGAGAAAAATTTCGTGCTAGACGGGAAGAGTTGAAACAAATGTGTGCTGAAATCGGCTGCATTCATCTAACTCGGGATAATAACAATCATGCCAAAGCAGGTAATATCAATCATGCTTTTAGTAAAACAGATGGCGACTTAGTATTAATTTTAGACTGCGACCATATTCCATCGCGTCAATTTCTATTGCATACAGTCGGCTTTTTCTACGACTCCAAAGTTTCTTTTGTGCAAACTCCTCACTGGTTTTACAATCCCGACCCCTTCGAGCGTAATTTGCTCACAAAAGGTAAAATTCCCGTTAATAACGAATTGTTTTATAAAGTAATCCAAAAAGGTAATGACTTTTGGAATGCTTCATTTTTCTGCGGTTCGGCGGCGGTAATTCGTAAATCTCATGCCTTAGAAATTGGCGGAATTGCAGTAGAAACTGTAACAGAAGATTGTCATACAGCATTAAGACTGCATTCGCGGGGTTATAAATCTATTTACTACGACAAAATCATGGTTGCGGGATTAGCTCCCGAAACTTACCCAGCTTACTTAGGTCAGCAAATACGCTGGGCTAGAGGCATGGCACAGATTTTACGTCTGGAAAATCCGCTGTTTAACCGCAAACTCAAATTAACAATTCCTCAAAGAATTTGTTACTTTAGCGCCACTTCCCACTTTTTGTATGGTTTTCCTCGCATAGTATATGCAATCATTCCCACGCTGTTTTTACTGTTTGGTGTCAACCCAGTTGAAGGTTTGGGTTTAGAAACTCTTGCTTATGCAATTCCCCATATTACCCTTTCTCTAAGTACTAACTACATCATTCACAAACGCGCTCGCTTTAGCTTCTGGAATGAAGTGTTTGAATTTGTCATGTCTTTCCAAGTCGGTTGGGTGACATTACTAGCGTTAATCAATCCCAAACTAGGTTCCTTTAACGTTACCGATAAAGGTGTAAACGTTACTGAAAGAAGCTTTGATTGGAAATCAATGCTAGGTTTGATAATCGTTACAGTACTTGTAGTCCTAGCTTTAATTGCCGTTCCTTTCTGGGCATTGCTTCGTCCAGAAGATTGGGAAGCTGTGTTGGTAAACACCCTGTGGTGCGTTCTAAACCTCATTTTGCTCGTAAGTGCTTTACTTGTTGCTTACGAACAACCGCAAATCCGTAGAGAACATCGCTTGGAACGTCGTCTTCCCGTTGAAATTTCCGGCAATAAGCAAACTATTATCGGCGAAACAATCAATATTTCCGAAAGCGGCGCTTTGATAGCTTTTAATTCCCAGTTAAATTTACCTGATGAGATAGACATCCACATAAAAGGAGACTTTTCTAGAACAGTATCTCTCACCGCAAGAATTATGAGATTATCTCCTATTAGCAAAACAAGAAGCCATCTTGCAGTTGACTTTGTAAATCTAACTCAATCACAAAAAGATGACCTCAGCTTGATTTTGTATTGCGATGTCAAAGAATGGTATTCTCAAAAGCGTAAATTAGCAGACCGACCGGTTGCTTCTCTCGGATTCATCACTACTAGTTTGTTGCGCTCCTTGCAAGATATTCAAATAACCAAACACAAGCAGATACGCAAACAAGTACAGGCATTTGGTGAATTATATTTAGACGGCGATCGCTTCACTGGAGTCACGACTGAATTAGGAGTAACGGGATTACGCTTAGAACTCGATAGCAGCAAAGCCAAATACAGTACTAAGGTGCTTGGACAAAATGATTTCTACAACATACAAGCCGTTAAACCAGCAGTAGGTTTGCTTTTGAGTAAAGACAAAAAAATCGACATCTCACAATCAGGTAGATTTATTGCCGAAGTTGATACCTTAGAAAAAGATGGAACCGGCAAAATCACAATCGACCTAAAATTCCCAGATAGATTTAAAGAGCAACAGTTACCAAAAATCAAACAGCTTTTAGAACAGCTTTAAAACTTAATTAGGAATGGGGCATTGGGGATTGGGCATTGGTAATTGGTAATAATTATTTATTCTCCCCCCTCCCCTTACTAGCAACAGTTAACTGCTAACTGCTCACTGCTAACTGCTCGCTGCTCGCTGCTCGCTGCTCACTGCTCGCTGCTAACTGCTCGCTGCTCGCTGCTCGCTGCTCACTGCTCGCTGCTCGCTGACTCACTCTCCCCAGTTGAAACCATCACCGGCTGCTGGTACAGCGGTACTGTAAAGGTAACTGTGGAACCAAGCCCTTCACCCAAGCTATAAAAATGAACTTCGCCACCCATCGCTTCAACTAATTTCTGGGATATAGTTAATCCCAACCCAGTACCACCATATTGACGAGTACGTGAACCATCAACTTGGGAAAATAATTGAAACAATTTATCTTGCTGGTCTAAAGAAACACCTATACCTGTATCCACTACCCGAACTTTCACCATACCGGGAAATTCTTGCTCTTTAAATACGACTTTTTTGCGAACTACATCAGCAGTAACAGTTATATGCCCTTCATGAGTAAATTTAATTGCGTTACCGACTAGATTTATCATTACTTGTTTGAGACGCAGGTAATCGCTGTAAACGAGAATTTCATCGTTTGTTTCGGGTAACTGCATCCCAAAGCTAAGATTTTTATGTTCTGCTTGCAACCGCATGAAGTTTTCGACATCGTTGAACAACTCATCCAGTTTTACCGGACTAAGTTCTAACTCCATTTTGCCTGCTTCAATTTTGGCAAAGTCTAAAATATCGTTAATAACTTCCAATAAATGTAACGATGACTTATGAGCTTCTCCTAAAAACAAAGCTTTCTCTTCATCATCATCAGCCATTCCATCCAAAATCAGTTTCAAAAAGCCAATCATTCCATTTAAAGGCGTGCGGATTTCGTGAGAAACGTTGGCAAGAAATTCGCTTTTGAGACGGGAAGCGTCTTCTGCTTGCTGCCGCGCCGATTCTAACTCTTTATACAAAGTCGCGTGGGCGATCGCCGTACCAATTTGATCGGCAGCTTCTTTTGTTAATTCAAGCTCCTTAGCTGATAAATGGGAACATTGAGCATTTAAACTCAATGCAATTAAGCTATTAGGTTGCTCTTGATGGGAAGTTGCGACTATTAAAAGTTTGTCAGTTTTAAATAGTGAATCTTCTGCTTGCTCAACTATAACTGGCTTGAGGGTATTCAAAGCTTGAGTAAAGCCAACCTGGGAGGCTATATCGATTTCCGTACCCAACATTGGCTTAACGTTTGGCTGGCATGATTCTGCAATAACACGTATTTTGGAATCGCCGTAATACGGACAAATTATACAAAATTGCGGCTGTAATGTTGCACTCAAGCTATCAACAGTTTGCTGCCAAATAATTTTTAAATCCAGCGTTCGCCGAATATTAGTCGTAATATTATTAATCAGCTTTTGGTATTGCTGCGAACGTGTATCATTATCCAAATTTTCAGATTTAGGCATTATTTGGATTTGATTTTTGCTCGCTGCAACTTGTAATAATCTTCCCATAACCAATACCGAGGTTGCAGCACTACCTAAAGTTGGCAGTATGGGAGTTATCAGCAATTCAAATTCTACAGCCCCTTGCGGCAGACTAAACCAACATTGGCACTTTTGAGGAATCAAAGTTGCCAACACTTGCTCTAAGCGTTTAAAATAATCCGCTTTGTCAATCGGGGCAAAGCTTTCTTGATTCTCGGTATTGTCAATATGTTCTGACTTTAACCCTAAACGTTCGCTTTGCTGCCAGTAAAACTTTAGGTAACGTCCCGTACCTTCCTGAACGTACACAAGTTCAGATCCCAGACAAGCCAATGTCTCAGTGCGATCGATAACAGATTCCTTGTCGGACAATAAATGCGGTGGTTCAGAATTCGCAGCAATACTCATGACTGGAGTTAAATAAAAACAGTATGACCCAAAGAAGTTGTGCTAATAGCTGCTTAAAGTGTGGCATAAATTTTTACAGCTTTAGCATACTTGCTTGGGTTTTTTATTGTATTCCCCCGAATTGGTAACAAAAAATATATTTTTTAGTCGTTCCACTCACCACGAGGTGGAACTTTAATTCTGTGAGGAGTGCGCGTCAGTTCATCATCTCTAGGAATATCACCCCGCAGCCATTGACGCAGTGCCACTTCAATTACTTTAGAAGGATCGTTACTCAGATGATTTATTTTTTCCAACAACTCAGAATCCAAGCGGATAGCAACTTCTACCTTATCGGATAATATATTTTCCGCGAGGTCGGGTTTTTCTTTCATGTTCATAGCTAATATTCTCTGCGCGTTATTTGTCCCAAGGTTAGATGAAGCAGCTTTATCTACAGTCGAACAAAAATAATGTTGAATTACTCAACCATCACTGCTTGCTGCTATATTGTTGTTCATGTTTATTTTACGCCTCCCTAGAACTATACCAGTACCTTTTTATAAGATGGGGAGATGGTAAGCCATTGCGTTGCGGAGGTTCCCTCCGTTGTAGCAAATGGCGCAACCCGAAGGGGGAGACAAGGAGAAATAAATTATTAACTTATTACTTGTAACTCTTACCTCCTAACTGCTCGCTGCTCGCTACTCACTACTTGCTACTCGCTACTCTAATAAAACTTCGGGCGGCGTGTTTGTTCGATACGCATTACAATACGTTAAGTAAAAGGCTTTTTTTATTAAGATTAAGATTGCAGAATACAGCTTTATTAAGTATATGACTGACGCTCCCGTTTCTCGCATTCGTAATTTTTGCATTATCGCTCACATTGACCACGGTAAATCAACTTTGGCTGACCGTCTTCTGCAAGCTACTGGTACAGTGGAAAATCGGCAGATGAAGGAGCAGTTTCTCGATAACATGGATTTGGAACGGGAGCGCGGCATTACTATTAAGCTGCAAGCTGCCCGGATGAATTACAAGGCCAAAGATGGTCAAGAATACGTACTGAATCTAATCGACACTCCCGGTCACGTAGATTTTTCTTATGAGGTATCCCGCAGTTTGGTAGCCTGTGAAGGAGCGCTGTTAGTGGTAGATGCTTCTCAAGGTGTAGAGGCTCAAACTTTAGCTAATGTTTATTTAGCGATTGAGAATGATTTAGAAATAATTCCGGTTTTAAATAAAATTGATTTACCCGGAGCCGAACCAGATCGAGTTGCTGGCGAAATTGAAGAAGTGATTGGTTTGGATTGTAGCGGCGCGATTCTTGCTTCTGCCAAGGAAGGAATTGGTGTTCCCGAAATTTTAGAAGCCATTGTCGAACGAGTACCGGAGCCACGAGATACCATCGACAAACCTTTACGGGCTTTGATTTTCGATAGTTATTACGACAGCTACCGGGGAGTAATTGTTTATTTCCGGGTAATGGACGGCACGCTTAAAAAAGGCGATAAAGTCTATCTTATGGCTTCTGGGAAAGAATACGAAATTGATGAAATCGGCGTTCTGTCTCCCAATCAAGTACAGGTTAACGAACTCCACGCTGGGGAAGTAGGTTATCTTTCGGCAGCAATTAAAGCCGTGGAAGATGCGCGGGTAGGAGATACCATCACTTTAAGTAAGGCTAAAGCCGCAGAACCTTTACCGGGTTATGCAGAAGCAAACCCAATGGTATTTTGCGGCATGTTTCCTATAGATTCCGACCAGTTTAAAGATTTACGCGAAGCTTTAGATAAACTTAAGCTTAACGATGCAGCTTTACAATTTGAACCGGAAACTTCCAGCGCTATGGGCTTTGGTTTCCGTTGCGGGTTTTTGGGCTTGCTGCACATGGAAATTGTCCAGGAGCGTTTGGAGCGCGAATACAATCTAGATTTAATTATTACTGCTCCTTCAGTAATTTACCGCGTAACTACTAATAAAGGTGAAGTAGTTTTCGTTGATAACCCGGCAATGTTACCTTCTCCCAACGAACGAGAGAAAATTGAGGAGCCTTACGTTAAAGTCGAAATGATTACCCCTGAAACCTACGTAGGGACTTTGATGGAGTTATCTCAAGGTCGTCGGGGAATATTCAAAGATATGAAATATCTGACTCAAGGGCGAACTACATTAACCTACGAGTTACCTTTAGCTGAAGTAGTCACCGACTTTTTCGACCAAATGAAATCTCGTTCTCGCGGTTATGCGAGCATGGAATATCAGTTAATTGGCTATCGTGAAAATCATCTGGTCAAATTAGACTTAATGATTAATGGCGATCCAGTTGATTCCTTAGCGATGATTGTCCACCGCGATAAAGCATATGGTGTCGGACGTTCGATGGCTGAGAAATTGAAAGAATTGATTCCCCGCCACCAGTTTAAAGTACCAATTCAAGCAGCAATTGGTAGTAAAATTATTGCTTCAGAACATATTCCAGCATTGCGGAAGGATGTATTAGCTAAATGTTACGGCGGTGACATTAGCCGGAAGAAGAAACTGTTACAAAAGCAAGCCAAAGGTAAAAAGCGGATGAAATCCGTAGGTACCGTTGACGTTCCCCAAGAAGCATTTATGGCAGTGTTAAAGTTAGACCAAAATGCCTAATGGTTCGTAGTTGCGCGGTGAGTCGCCAAATATTTGGCGCTGGAAGCGTAATTAAGAGTCTCAATACAGGGAAATCGCCCGTACTCGAAAATAGTACGGGCGATTTTGTTAAGAAGTTAGGATTATTTTTATAATACCGAAAAATTTCCTTTTAGTTGAATGTTAGTGGAGATGTAGCGAAGGTATAGCTGTTTTCATCTGAGTACAACAGATAAAGGAACCTCACCGATGCTTTTACACCCTCTTGTTAATGAGGTTACGGTACATACAGCAGATTTAATTTTTGTAAAGTACATTCTTACGGGCAGGGATTCTCGTACCACAAAAATTTTAAAATGCATTAATGTATTGTATTTACTTAGGCTTAAAATCTGCGGGAATTTTTACATAGTTTTAAATTGAAGATACATTAACCACCACAAAATAAGTGTATTACAAATAATGGCGATCGCCTGTTCGCGGCCATAGCGAGGTATTTTGTTTTACATCGGTTTAAACACGCAGAATATATTCTAAATATTTAATACTTCATCTTAATTTTGATTGACTAACAATATTTTTACAGACAAAATCTATGTTTTAATTTATGGAATTTTGCCTATTGTCATAAGATGTAAATCCGTTATTGAATTTAAGTGATTGCTCGGTTAGCAGCGTAATAAATAAAGAAATAAATTATATCTATAAGCGTGTTGATTTTATCAAATATCAATCGCAATCAAGTCATTGTACTTCAATCATTTGACAGATAAATTTAAGAGAACAGGAATAAATCATGAAGTTAATTCAAAAATTATCTATTTCTTTATTCGCTGCGACTGCGAGTATATTAAGCCTATCTTCAGGAGCTTTCGCAGGTGAAGGTGGTGCTGCTGGTGCTGCTGCGTTCACAATTGACGATACTGGTAGCGTAACTGGTGTAGCTGTAGCTGCTTCTGTAGGTAAAAACGATGCATCAGCGGCAGCTTTTAATAATGTTGACGGTAACTTCAATTCGGCTTTTGCTTTGGGTTCTGCTGGTGTTATAGATATGCAAGGTATAGGAGATCCAGATGCAGCAGCAATGACTGGTGCTGACGATCCCGATCTTAGCACCGCACAAGCTAACGATTTGACTGGTAGCGCAACTATTCAGTTGGGTAGTCAGGATGGCGATGTTATCGCTACAATTCCTGATTCTGGAACAACAACCGCTCCCTAATAAATTGCAAATAAAATAGCATTTGCATTGTAGAAATTTTCTAATAGTTCAGAATTAAAGTTTTATCAAAACCTTTGGGTGTAAAACCCCATCGTCTATACGTTGCTAGTAATTGGTTGGGGTAAAAACCCCATTCAATTACCTCTCCCTCACTCCCTCACTCTCTCACTCCCTCCCTCTTTATACGGGACGCAATTTCCATTGTGTCCCTATTTGTTTATTTCACAATTTTAAGCGGAGAAAGAGCGAGGCTCAATTGTAGTTTTACTAATGAATATAGCGGTTTTCACTTGAGTACAATATAGTCTGAACCTCTCCTTAGTAAGGTGTCCGGAACGAATATAGATAGGAGGGGGTAAGGTTAATTTTTATTTTTACCGCTTAATAGTCTATCTACCAAATTTCTTCTTCGTCTTCTTAAAACTCGTTTATTATCAACTTTATTAAATGGACTTCCTGGAGAACCAATTCTAAATAAAACTTTAAAAATATTATCAGTAAAATTAAGTTTGATACCTTTGCTATCTTGTCCTAAATCATAAAAATTATTTGTCCAAGAAAAAGATATTGTTGGACTATTGTATTTACTTCCTAATCTTAGTTTTGCTGTTGCTCCGTAGCGAGAACGGCTGGAAGATTCATTTATTGGAGTATAATAAGCTGTTAACTGAAAGTTTCTACTAAAATTAAGTTTTAAATCTGCCAGTAAAGTTTTCTCTACAGAATTGGGTAAAATATCGTCAAAATAATTGACTATGCCCATAGAAACGTTGCCAAAATTGACTCTAGCTCCTAATGTAACAAAACTAGCAGGAGCTTCACTTTCAATTCTTCCGATACGGTTTTCTCTATCTAAGGCATAATTTAAGTTACTTAATAAAACCAAATTTGCCTTTTTGCTAAAGCCAATTTTTTGAGAAATATTGCCGAATATTTGACTGTAATAATCTCTGTCGGGATTAATATAGCCAATTGCTCCGGTAGAAATATTTAAATTGCCAAAGTTTCGCGTATAGTCGCTACCAGCATAAGCTTTAATTGTTTTACCACCAATCACACCAGTATAATATTTCCAGCTATCTACAGAACCCTGTACGTTTCCGGTAAAGCTGATATGGGGATAATATTTAATATCTTCGATAAATTGGTTTCCTGTAACTAAATTCACATCTTGAGCGAAATTTGTCAGATAAATTTGACCATAGAAATCTTCTATTTCATTAGCAGAAAAATTTTCACCGTTAACAACAGAAAGCAAATCGACATTGGAATCAACTCCACCTTCCCCACCTCCATTAGCAATTATATTTTGCTTTCCAGTGGGTTTATATCGATTGATTTTTTCAATTCGGCGCTCGATAATAGGAGAAATACCAACCCAAACGCTATTAAATTTTGCTCTAGGAATTTGACTGCGTTTTTTAATTCCTGGTTTTAAACTATTAGCGTAACCGATTCCACCATGATAAAAAGTATAGCTGCTTGTGGGAATTCTCACGGCATTAGCAGTTAAAAATAAGTTTTTATTGATGTTGGTATTAACTTTTTTATTACTTCCCTGCAAACGAGGTTTGACATCAGGTAATACAAAATTACCTAACTGTACGGCAGAATTTAATAATAAATTATCGCTATCTGTTACTAATCCAAAACCGCGAATTGTTCTTCCGATTACGGCTTTACTATGGTTGGCTTTTACTATTTGTCTAACTTGAGAATATAAGCCTATTTGAGTATTGTTAATTTCTTCTTTTCTTTCGTAGAAAACTTGATTCCCTTGGGTATTGCCGGGAAATGCTCCTGTATTAGGAAAGTACAAATCTAATCCGACTTGCTGTCCGTTGGCTCCCGTTTGAAATCCTGGAAGCTGCATTACAGCTAATGATTCGGGAGTCACAACCTCGTTCATGTTAGCCGTTTGAACTATGCGAGTAGGTAGAAAGAAATCTGGATCGAGACTATCTCTATCAGTAACTAAACCTGGAGTATAAGAGCATTTTTGATTTTCAATATCTTCACCAACCAAACAAGAAGCAGTAAAACTCATCTGCATCTGCATACCGAACATTGTATGCGGTTCGTTTCTTGTTACTGCAACTTTTCGAGTTTCTCTTATTCTCTGTAGCTGTAGATAACTGCCTTGTTGATCTACTGTATAGATATTGTCTTTAGTCAAACTTTCTATTATTTTGCCATCAAGTTTTACAATTCCACCAGCAGAAATACTTGTATTCGTATTGTCTCCAAAAGTTGTTCCACCGTATAATTCCCATTCAGTTAAATGACTGATAGGTATACCATTCAAAGGTAAAGTTGTTGTGAAAGGATGAATTTTTTCAGGAGCAGCAATTTTTGGTGGGTTAATATAAATCGAATTAGATGCTTTGGATTTTTTTGATGGTTTTTCTTGTGTCGGAGAAATTCTTTTTAATAGATTTGCTTCTCGTTTTTGCTTTTTAATTTTCTGGATTGAAGTACTTGCAGCAAAATACTGAGGTGGAGTAAATTCTGTTTTTTTTTGTTCGAGTGGCGAAGATGTCTTAATATCTTTTGTTGAAAACTTTACTGATAAATTATTTGGCGATGTATGTAAAGTCTTTAAGTTTGCAGCTAAATTGTCTTGCTGACTGTATTCGTCAACTAATTCTGATTTATTCCCAGATTGCAATACTTCTTCTTCATTGGAAGTTTGATAATGCTTACTATCAAATTGCTTGATAGACTCTGTTATTATTATTTTTTTATTATCGCCTATATAGTTCTCAAATTGTTGTATTAGTTTTTGTCTAAAAGCATTTGAACAGATTAATTCATGCTCTTTAGATTCGCTTTTAAATTCCTTGCAAGATTTATTTTTTTTGTCTGATAAATAACTTTTAACTGTTGCAGATGCTACCTGATTACTCCAAGCTAACCATATAAAAAAAGATGGAATAAAAATGCAAGATTCTATTTTAACGGTCATTGTATAATTTAATTACTTATAAAGTTAACTTTTAGTTAGATAAACTTATTATTAGTAATTATTCAAAGCAATATATCAATATAAATGAGGACTGATGCAATTTTTATAATACTCGGGTGATGGGCGACACTATAAGCCTTATTACCATATTAAAATTAATTTTAAGTGTAACGATACCCTACAAAAAATGTGCCGATTGCATAAGTCCTATAAATATTGAAATTTATTAATCTAAATTCATATAACAGAATTCATTTGATTTGAAAAACTAAATTTTTATCGCTTGCAAAAATATAATCAATTTCAGTTGCTGATAGCATCGGTATAAATGCTTGTTTAGATAGATACATGTAGATACATAAATATGTATATATACGTATTTTTGCAATTAATATAAATATTATATTTTGATTGCTGTCAAATCAATAAAGAGGCTATAGTGCAACTTCTCTAAATGAGCTTAATATAGCAGCGTTCCGAATATAAATTCAGAAAATTGTAGTACGTGAAATTATAAACTGAATTATTAGTTTGAAATTATTAAAATCTTTCTCGTACTGAATCAAGCCTGTTTGAGGTTTGAGAGTTCGGAAATGGTGCGTTACGGCATTTCTTAATAGTAATTGTTAACTAAATACTTTGTGCAACGCACTCTACAAATAATGAAAATCAAAAAATATTATGCATTTTGAGTGAAATAAAAGCCTTGGATAGAGCCATCGATTTCAGCTTCTGCTAATTTTACTTTTCGGATTAATCCAATTAATTCATCATTACCAGTTAATCCTTGAACACCATCGTTATCGATGTAGATACCAGTACCTTGAGACATGTTACCTAGATAGTAATCCTCTTCCCCGTTGTAAAGTTGGATAAAATCTTCACTTTGATTAAAATCTTCGATGATGGCATAGTCAGACTTACCTGAATCACTGCCCGCATCATTATAATAAGCGCGTTCCGAATCTCCTAAAATAAAGGTATCTTCACCTGCATTTCCCTTAAGTCTATCGCGCTCCCCTGCACCAAAAGTTATGAAATCTACACCTATTATTTCATCGTTACCGTTACCGCCATAAATCAAATCGTTACCGCTCCCGCCAATCAATTTATCGTTTAAGTCACCACCATAAAGTCTATCTTTACCTTCTCCGCCATCAAGAAAATCTTCACCGTTTTCACCTTTGAGAAAATCATTTCCCGCACCACCGATTAAAGTATCATCTCCAATACCACCATAAAGTCTGTCTTTGCCTTCTCCCCCTTCCAAGAAATCTTGATTCTCTCCACTGCTTAAATAATCATTTCCCGCACCACCTGTTAAAGTATCTTTACCGGCATTACCGTAAAGTCTATCTTTACCAGCACCTGCATTAATGATGTCGTCTCCTCGTTTACCTTTAAGATAATCGTTACCTTTTATACCGTTAATTTCGTCGTGAACTTCGGTTCCCAGAAAACTATCTTTTGATTGAGTACCTTCAATGGGAGCGGTAATACCAGTAATTAAAAAATTATCAACAGCAAAATCTTCATTTACTGCATTCAGGCTAATTTCTAATTTCAGATTGAGTTTTGAACCAGTACCAGCTATTGCTGCGGTAAAATTTTGTGCTTCACTGCTTAATATTTGTCCATTCCCAATTCCATCAAAGTCAGTATCTTGAAGAAATACACCATTAGTTAAACCGCCGCTAAAATTAGCACCTGAAAACCAAATTAAATTCTGTTGTTGACCACCATCAATGCTATAGGAGACTTTGATAAAATCATTATTATCTATATCACTATTTGCATCAAAGAAAGAAGCAAAGTCACCGCTAAATTTTAAATCAGTTAACCATTTAATATCTAAATTTGACCAACTAAAGGTTATTGGAAGCGATACTCCTTCCCGATTCAAATTTTGGCCAGCTAAGAATTTATTGGTGAAACCGGTATATGATTTGATGTTAGTGGCGTTCTGATTGTAAATACCAAAGTAATTATTACTTCCATCAGAAAAAAACTTTTTACTTTTGCTAAATTGTGAATTAATATCAAAAGTTTCATTAATAACAACAGCGATACGATTGTATTTTGTACCAACCTTATCGCCATTAACCCCGGCAGTAAATCCACTTACACCATCGCCATTACCGATAATATTATTACCACCACTATTATTTGTACCAGTTACAGTTCCAAAGTTGTTTAGCAAGTCATCAGCATTTGCATTATCCGCAATAATACTGTTAGAAACCGCAGCGGTACCAAAATTAGCAACACCACTACCACCATCTTTACTAAAGGCAGTATTATCAATGATTGCGGTACTGTTTAATTCCAGGTTTGCATCGTTATCATTACGAATTGCACCACCTTTACTTGCTCCATTACCGACAAACAGACTATTGCTAATAGTGGCAGATGTACCGGAATTGATTAATCCACCACCGCCACTTGAGGGGTTATTACCAACAGCAAAATTATCAGCTACCGTACTGTCAATAATAGTTATTGTGCCGTCGTTGAAAATACCTCCACCACTATCAGCAGCTAGGTTATAACGAACTACAATATTTTTCAAAGTTAAATTGCCGTCGTTATACACACCACTACCGCTATCTTCGGAATTACCGTCTTGAATCGTAAAACCATCAAGAGTTGCAGTAGAGCCACTGCTTAATTTAACTACAGTGTAAGTGTTATCGCGATTATCGCGTTTTTTGCCAATGTCACCGCTTAGGTAGGTAAAATTTTTGTTGATATCTCTTTGCTCTAAATTTGTTTCGTTTCCAGCAAAACCACCGTAAACAGTAACTCCATCCGGAAGTTCAAAACTATCTGTACGATTAGCCCCCGGTTTATAAACACCTTGGGCTACCCAAATTTCATCCCCCGATACAGCTATGGCTAATGCCGATTGTAAATTGGTAAATGCATTTTCCCAAGAGCTACCGTCATTATTTCCTGTAGCACTGGCTTCAACTTTAACCCTGTAAATAGCCATTTTTAATTGATTTATGAAATTAATTTGCGATAATATACCGTGATACCTATTTTCTTACCTGTTTTCGTCATCTATCTTCAGTATGAACGCGGGAATGTGTATTAAGTTTTGATTTTGTAGAAATAAAAAAAACGATGATTTAAGCAATGAGAGAATAGGTGAATATAATTCGTAATTCGTAATTCGTAATTCGTAATTAATTCCCCATAAATAAATTTAGGGGCTTCGACAAAGCTTAAAATGACATCCACGGATAAATCCGGGGGCTATGTCCTACCGGACACGCTGCGCTAACAAACCATTAATTTTTCCTTGGTGAAGGAGTGGGTGGAGTAATGAACAAATAACAAATAAAAAAAAGCCCCCTTTTATAAGGGGGGATAGGGATTCCAACGTGGAATAACAGATTAGCCTAATCCTAAATCTCCAATTTGATTTGTACCATCTCCGACAAAGCTAAATCCAGAATCCATATTTTCAAAATTAACTCCCTTGATTCTCCCAATCAATTCGTCACTGCGAGTTATCCTATCCAAGCCATCATTATTAAGGTAGATACTAGTACTTCCACCGGAAACGTCGAGGGTATAATCTTCAGCGCTACCGTGAAGCTGAACAATATCGCCATCTGCAAAATCAAGAATCAAAGCGTAGTCGCGTCTACCTTTATTTTTATCCTTGCCGTCGTCATAAAAAGCAGCTTCGTCATTACCCAAAATAAAAATATCGTTACCCGTACCACCAGAAAGTGTATCCCTTTCCCCAACACCGAAAGTAGGAACTTCATCAATAATTATACTTGTACCGTTGGTAACTATTCTTGCCTCGATACCAATAATTATATTTACACCTTCACCACCTTCAATATAATCGTTACCGCTACCGCCAATTAAAGTATCGGTTCCAGCGCCACCGTGAAGTCTATCTCTGTCAGCACCTCCGCTAAGATAATCATCACCGGATTCACCCTTGAGAATATCTTTTCCAGCACCACCTGTTATAGTATCGTCACCGTCACCACCGTATAGTCTGTCTTTACCTTCTCCTCCAACAAGAGAGTCATTGTCATCTCCAGCATTGAGGTAGTCGTTTCCGGTACCACCCTTAATAGTATCTTTACCTTCTCCACCGTAAACTCTATCGTTGTTAGCACCAGCATCAAATGTGTCATTACCTGCTTTACCTTTGAGAAAATCATTTCCAGCACCGCTACTAATAGCATCGTCAGTTACTCCCCCTCGGAATCTGTCATTATCAGATGTTAGTTCGGTAGGAGTAGCACCAGGTAATGTATCTCCAACACCGGGTAATGTATCTCCGACACCAGGTAAGGTATCTCCGACACCAGGTAAGGTATCTCCGACACCAGGTAAGGTATCTCCGACAC